>JADBJK010000098.1 GCA_014874485.1 Chloroflexota bacterium | reverse complement strand
GCACCATTTCCGGAAGAACTTATTTACCGTTTGATAAAATTCTATTCTTACAGAGGGAATACTGTCTTGGATATGTTTGGTGGGACAGGCACCGTTGCAGTTGTTGCCTACAAAACCGGTCGCAAGTTTATCCATATCGATATATCTGAAGAGTATTGCAGAATCGCTTACAAGCGGCTGATGGAAGCACAAAGCCAACTTGAACTATTCGCAACTGTTGTCCGCGAACCGTCTGTAGAATATAAAGTGATCTCCAAAAGGCTAGATAATTTCTGAGACGCAATTAAAAGAGGTGCTTCTTGAAAGTTACATCCGAGAAAGTCGGCCCATGTGAATAACGTTTAACCATCGAGGTGGAGCCGGAGCGCCTGCAGGAGCCGCTTCGCCAGGCGGCGCGCCAAATCACCCAGCGCCGGCCCATACCGGGCTTCCGCCCCGGCAAGGCCCCCTACGAGGTCGTGGCGCGCATTTATGGCAAAGAGGCCATCTACGACGCCGCGCTGGATGCCATCGCGCCTGATCTCTACGAGGAGGCCATCCAGCAGAGTGGTCTGGAGCCGTATGCCCTCCCGCGCCTGGAATTGGAGAACATCGAGCCGCTGATCCTGAAGGCTACGGTGGCTGTCCAACCGGTCGTCACCCTGGGCGACTATCGTAGCATCCGCATGACATCGGAGAAAGTGGTGGTGCAGCCCGAACAAGTGGCCCAAGCGCTGGCCGATCTCCAAGAGGAGCAGGCGGAGTGGGTGCCTGTGGAGCGCCGAGCGGCAGACGGCGACCTGATCGTCATAGACATGCAAGGGCAGAAAGCCGATGGCATAGCGGTGAGCCGAGAGAGTGAGGAGATCATCCTCTCGGAAGGACTGTCGCCGGCTACTCTTCGAGACGGATTGATCGGCCTGGCCGCCGGCGATGAGAAGGACATCACTGTTCAGTACCCGGAAGACTTCGACAACCCGGACCTGGCGGGACAGGAGATACGTCTCCACATCCGAGTCCAGGCTGTGAAAGAGAAACGCTTGCCCCCGCTGGACGATGATTTCGCCAAAGCAGTCGGGGAACACGAGACTCTGGAACAGTTGCGAGAGGCGCTGCGATCGAGACTCCAAGCGCAGTTAGAGGCAGAGGCCGAGCGCCAGTTCGAACTGAACGTGCTTGATGCGGCGGTGAACCAGGCGCAGTTGGAATACCCTGGCTTGGCAGTGGAACGCGAACTCGACCACATGATTGAGGACTATAAGGGGCGGGTTGTTCGCCAGGGGCTGCTCTGGGAAAACTACCTGGGCCTCATCAAACAGACTGAGGAGGGCCTGCGGGAGAGCCTGCGCGAGACGGCCGAACGGCGGTTACAGCGTGCTCTAGTGCTGGGGAAAATCGCCGAGGCCGAAGGCATCGAAGTAACCGATGAGGATGTGGACGTGGAAATCAACCAGCGCGCTGAACCATTCGGGGAAAACGCCGACCGCATGAGTAAATTGCTCCGCAGCGAATCGCTCCTCCCTTTGATCCGCAGCGACCTGTTCACACGCAAGACCATCGAACGGCTGATTCAGATCGCCAAGGGCGAGGCCCCCGAATTGCCGGCCCAAGCCCCAGCAGACGTCAAACCAGTACGAAAGAAACGAAAGAGAAAGACCGAATAGGAGTTATGTAAAATGATGAGCGAGATGTATGAATTGATTCCAATGGTGATTGAATCCACTGGGCGCGGCGAGCGCGCCTATGATATCTATTCCCTTCTGCTCAAGGAGCGCATCATCTTCCTGGGCAGTCCCATTGATTTCAACGTAGCCAACTTGGTGGTGGCGCAACTCCTTTTCCTGGAGCGGGAGGACCCGGAGAAAGAGATCTCCCTCTACATCCACTGCCCAGGTGGCATCATCTACGCCGGCCTGGCCATCTACGATACTATGCAACTCGTCCGCCCGCCGATCTCCACCATCGCCGTGGGCGCGACGGCCAGTATGGGCACTGTACTCCTAGCGGCGGGGACCAAGGGTCGGCGCTACGCCCTGCCCAATGCCACCATTCACATGCACCCCGCCGGAGGTGGGATGCAGGGTTATGCCCCGGACATCGAGATCCAGGCCAAAGAGGTCATGCGTATGCAGAAGAAATTGCAGGAGATCATGGCCCTGCACACCGGCCAGAGCGTGGAGAAGATCAGCCACGACTTCGACCGCGATTACTATATGGATGCCCAGGGTGCGGTGGAGTACGGCATCATAGACGCTGTGCTCACCAGGTCGGAGAAAAAGGAGTCCTAACATGGCGCAGAAAAACAGCGGTGTTCGCTATTGCTCGTTTTGCAACCGCCCGGAATATGAGGTGGGACGCCTCGTCGTTGGCCCGAAATCCGTGTTCATCTGCGAGGAGTGCGTGTCCCTGTGCAAAGAAATCCTGGAAGAGGATGCCATGGAAAAGCCGGTGCTGGGCGAGACCCCATTCGCCCGCATCCCCCCGCCGAAGGAAATCTACGACCAACTGAACGAATACGTAGTGGGTCAGGAGCGAGCCAAAAAGGTGCTCTCGGTAGCCGTCTATAACCACTACAAGCGGGTGGTGGCAGGACGACGACTGGGCGACGTGGAATTGCAGAAGAGCAACATCCTGCTCATCGGCCCCACTGGGTGCGGCAAGACCCTCCTGGCCCAGACGTTAGCCCGCATCTTAGACGTGCCGTTCTGCATCGCCGACGCCACTACCCTGACCGAAGCGGGCTATGTGGGCGAAGACGTGGAGAACATCCTCCTGCGGCTCATCCAGGCTGCTGACTACAACCTGGCCCGGGCAGCCAAGGGCATCGTTTACATTGATGAGATAGACAAGATCGCCCGCAAGTCCGGTGATAGCCCCTCCATCACCCGCGATGTCTCTGGTGAGGGCGTACAGCAGGCGCTGCTCAAGATCCTGGAGGGCACGGTTGCCAATGTCCCGCCACAGGGCGGGCGGAAGCATCCGCACCAAGAGTTCATCCAACTCGATACCACCGACATCCTGTTCGTGTGCGGGGGTGCATTCCACGGCCTGGAGGACATCGTAGCGAAGCGCGTGGGCACGCGGCGTCCCTTGGGCTTCCGCGGTGCCGCTGGAGAGAAAACCGAGTGGACAGCGACGGAACTTTTGCACCGCGTTACATCCGAAGATTTACTCCAGTTCGGTCTGATCCCCGAATTCGTGGGGCGGCTGCCCGTGGTAGTGAGCGTCGAGCCCTTGGATGAAGAGAAGATGATCCGCATCCTCACCGAGCCGAAGAACTCCATTGTTCGACAGTTCCAGGCTCTCTTCGCCCTCGACGGGGTGAAACTGGTGTTCACAGAGGATGCGCTACGAGAGGCCGCCCGCGAAGCAATGACCTACAAGATGGGTGCGCGCGGCCTGCGCACGATCATCGAGGAGACCCTGTTGGATGTGATGTACGAGATCCCATCACGCCACGATGTGAAGGAATGTGTGATTGACGCCGAGACCATCCGCCAGCGCCAGGTGACGAGCCTGAAGCCCGCGGATGCTACGGATTGGCAATTGGAGGAGACCGCCTAAGGCCTAACAAGATTCACCGCTGAGAGCGCGGAGTTCGCAGAGATTTCATGATTAACTCAGCAGGCTCAGCGCTCTCTGCGGCTTGGATAGATGTTCTAAGCCAGGCCATTTGCTAACTGTCCTGAGTAGGGAGCACCACAATGAAGACCAGCACCGAGATCCGAAAGGCATTTCTGGATTACTTTGCCGGCAGGGGCCACGCCGTGGTCCCCAGTTCTTCTCTCGTTCCCGCCAATGATCCCACCCTCCTCTTCACCAACGCGGGGATGGTGCAATTCAAGGATATTTTCACCGGGGTGGAAAAGCGGGAGTACTCGCGCGCTACCACGGCCCAGAAGTGCATGCGCGTGAGCGGCAAACACAACGACCTGGAGAACGTCGGCCCCTCGCCCCGCCACCACACCTTCTTCGAAATGTTGGGCAATTTCTCCTTCGGGGACTATTTCAAGCGCGAGGCCATCGCCTACGCCTGGGAATGCCTCACTCAGGTGTATGGACTCTCGCCAGATCGCCTCTACGCCACCATCTACGAGCAGGACGACGAGGCTGCAGCCCTGTGGCAGGAAGTCGCTCATCTCTCGCCGGAGCGGATCACGCGAATGGGCAAGGACAGCAACTTCTGGGCCATGGGCGATACCGGCCCGAACGGTCCTTGCTCGGAGATCATCTACGACCGGGGGAAGCAATATTGTACCTGTGGTCGCGCCGATTGCTCTCCGGCTCACGATTGCGAGCGCTGGTGGGAACTCTGGAACCTGGTCTTCATGCAATACGAGACTCTGCCCGATGGCACGACCCGCGATCTACCCAAGCCCAGCATTGACACGGGCATGGGTATGGAGCGCCTGACGGCTATTCTCCAGGGCGCAGACAGCAACTACGACACCGACCTCTTCTTGCCCATCATGGACCGGGTGCAGGAACTGCTGGGCGATAGCGACGCGGAGCGGGCCCGCAAATACGTCTCTTATCGCGTCATCGCCGACCACGCCCGGGCCACT
>JADBJK010000083.1 GCA_014874485.1 Chloroflexota bacterium | reverse complement strand
TGATCTCGCCGCCGTAATCCTCACTGCCGCCGGCTACACGTGTGTCGAACAGCCGAGCATTACCCCCACTCCACCAAGCCCCGAATCCACGGCTTACCGACCCCGTGCCACCCACCCTACGCCGACGTTAGAGCAGTTCGGGCGCGACCTGACTCGTGCGGCTCAGGAAGGCAAATTAAACCCCGTGGTAGGACGTCAGGAAGAGATCCAACTGGTCATCGAGACGCTCTGTCGGCGCACGAAGCGCAACCCCGTTCTCGTCGGGCCTGCTGGGGTCGGCAAGACGGCGATTGTGGAGGGGCTGGCACAGCGGATTGTGAAGGGCGAGGTGCCCGAGGTACTACGCGGGATGCGAGTGCTGGCGGTGCAGCCGTCTATCCTAGTGGCTGGAGCCCATGTAGTGGGCGAGTTGGAGAAGCGGGTGAGGGCGCTGTTAGACGAAGCCCGCCAGGAAGGCATCATCCTGTTCATTGACGAAGTGCATACCATGATCGGTATCGGCGGGATGGTCGGCACTGGCGATGTCGCCAGCCTGTTGAAGCCCGCCCTGGCCCGTGGCGACCTGGCCTGCATTGCCGCCACTACCGACGATGAATATCGCCGTTTCATTGAACCTGACACTGCATTGGAGCGGCGTTTTCAGCCTATACGAGTGCAGGAACTGACCCCTGAGCAGACGATGGAAGTACTGACCACCCTAAGCCAGGAGTTCACCCGACTGCCCGGGATTCAAGTCCGCGATGAGGTGCTCTCGTGGTTGGTGGACTTTGCCCAGAAGTTCCTGCGCAATCGCTATTTCCCCGATAAGGCAATAGATCTGTTGGAGCAGTGCGTAGCCCATGCCGTCACGCAGGGCAAAAGCACAGTGGAAAAGGCAGACGCCGAGACGGTGGCGAAGCGGATGGTGGGGATGCCGCTGGCAGTGGGGGCAGGACTGGGTGCGCTGCGAACGCAATTGTCTGAACGCGCCCTGCTGACGGAAGAGGATGCGGATATGTTCCTGAACCGTCTTGAGGTTACAATGCGGGGTGTGGACGTGCGCCCAGCGCGTCCGAACGCAGTGGTGCTGCTCATCGGAGACGCCACCGCGAGCAGCGAGGCGCTGGCAGAGACCATCGCCGAGACGCTGTTCGGCGCGGCAGAGCGCGTGGTAGCGATAGACTTCAGTCACTTCGTGCACCCTGCCGACGTGACCTTATTGGTTGGCGCGCCACCGGGCTACGTGGGCTACAGTGATGCCTTGCCAATTCACCGCGTGGCGCAAATGCCGTGGTGTGTGGTGCGCTGTGAGAACATCCACCTCTGTCACCCCCAGATACGCGAAGTGCTCAAGCAAGCGCTCGCAGATGGCTTCTTGACCGATGGACGCGGCAAGAGGATCTACCTGAGCGACACCGTAGTGCTTTTGACTGCTCAGGGCGAACTGAAGGAGCAGCGCGCGCTGGGGTTTCAGCAGAGACGAGAGATGGGTGCAGGGAACATCCGCGAGATAGCCGAGGGGCTCCTGGGCACGGAATTGGTCGCCCAGTGCGACCTCGTGTGCGCCGAAGTGATGGCCTCGGACGTAGCGCGACGGCGCTGGCTGGAGAAACATTTCCTCGCAGATCTCTCTACTCGCTATCGCAAACAAGGGGTGCATCTACACTGGGAGGAGAGCCTCATTGATTGGCTCTTGACTCAGCAGAGCGCTTATGCCAGTCAGCGCGACTGGGAGCGACTGGTTGATGAACGCCTCAGCCCTCTTCTCGTTCCATACTTGCCATCCGCCGGCGAGAAGGAGGTGACATTGCGCATTGTCAAAGGCAAGGGGGACACTATTTTAGTCAAACCAGAGGAAAGGAGCGAGTAATCATGGAGTTCAAGACAGCAGCACAGAAAGCCTGCTACGAGAAAGTCGGGCCATGGGTGAAGGAGTTGTTTGGGGCGTTCTCGATGGCGCGCGAGGATGCACCCGTGTTCGCCGTCATGAGCGGTTCGGCCATTGCGTATGTGTCGGTGGCTCCGTGGGGCGACGACGATGCCACCATCACCGTGCGGGCGTATGTGGTCACTGGCGCAGAACCGACGCAAGATTTGATGCACTATCTACTACAGAAAAACGACACGATGCGTTTCGGCGCATTTGGAATGGACGAGGACGACGACATATTCTTCGAGCACACCATCGTCGGCTCCAGTTGTGACAAGGATGAACTCAAAGCGTCGGTGATGGCGGTGCTGATGACTGCCGATAGGTTCGACGACGAGATTGTGGCCCGCTGGGGCGGTCAACTCGCCTTCGACCGGATGCGGTAGGCTGGCGGAAGGGGGAGTCTGAGATGCTTGTCGTCCACGTGTATGTGCATGTCAAACCCGAGTTCGTGGAGGCCTTTCGCCAGGCCACTGTGGAGAACGCCCGCCACAGCGTGCAGGAGCCCGGCATCGCCCGCTTCGACGTGATCCAGCAGATGGATGACCCCACCCGCTTCGTGTTGGTGGAAGTCTATCGCACCCCGGAGGACCCCGCCAGGCATAAGGAAACCGCCCATTACCAGAAATGGCGCGACGCGGTGGAGAAAATGATGGCCGAGCCGCGCACCAGCGTGAAGTACACCAACGTCTTCCCTGACGACAAGGGGTGGGGATAACGGGAGACGGGGAGATGGGGGGACAAGGAGACGGGGAGATGGGGAGATGGGGGGACAAGGGGACGGGGAGGATGGGGGAAAAGGTAAGGACGCATTGCGATCGTCCCTTCTCTTTGTCACCCTCCCTCCCTGTCTTCCCTTCACTTTGTCTTCCTCTCATCCCGAGTGGCGCGGCCGGGCGGAGGAGCGTCCAGGGCGCGAGGGGGTGAGGGATTCGAGCATCGCTCTCGATGGAGGCGAAGGGGAGGGCGAGATGAGACAATTGTTAAGCTGGCTTGAGAATTGGTGGAACTCCCTTACCCCTGGGGCGCAAGATGGGGTGGTGGAAGGGCTGATTGTAGCCGCCATTGGCGCTGTGGTTGGCGCTCTATGGAGGCTGCTACGCTGGATAGTACAGCGAGTATCACGGGTCCCCACGCCGCAAGCCGAGCAACCGACGCCCCCTCAACCCATCACGGTGCGGGTGGAAGCGCCGACCCCACCTTCGGGTGAACGCCCCATCCCTCGGCCGCCGCACAGGCCGGGGCCGGTGGGCTTCGTCGCCCGGCACGACCAGGAAGGGCGAGACCTGGTGGAGGTGGTCACGGTGGCGCTGGAGGGCGACGGCGCGGTCAACCTGTGGGGCTCCGGCAGGGTGGGGAAGACCACGCTGGCCATCGAGATCGCCCACCGCCTCCTCCCCTCCTTCCCCGGCGGCGTCATCTGGGCCGATGTTGATGCGCGGGCGGACTTCAACCTGGCGGCGCTCCTCGACGAGATCCTGACCAGGCTGGGACGGGAGGACGCCCGCAAGGAGTCGCCCGAGGCCAAGGCATCCCTGGCTTGCTCCCTCTTAGGGGAGAGGCGCTGCCTCCTGGCAGTGGATAACTTCGAAGCGGCCAAGGAACAAGCGGCCATCCTGACCTTCCTGGGCGACGTCCCTTGCCGCGTCCTGGTGACCGGACGCCAGCACCTGGAGCCCCTGCAGAACATCGAAATCATGGAGATGTCTGTAGAGGAGGCGCGGGAGTTCCTGCGTTCCCTGGTGGAGGGCTCGCCTCACCGGGATAAATTGGAGAAGGTGGACCTGGACGAGGTCGCCGGCGTGGCGGGGCGGAATCCGATGGTGATGCGCTGGGTGGTGGCCCGGTTGGAGCGAGCAATGCGTCCCCAGGATGTCTTCGCCGACCTGGCGCGGGGGGTGGGGGAGGCGGCGGAGCGGGTCTTCGGGCGCTCCTTCGATCTCCTGGGCGAGCACGGACAGGTGGCGCTCCTGTCCCTCTCCCTCTTCGTCCCCGATGCCAGCCGCCAGGCACTGGCTGCCGTCTCCGGCTTCGAGGGGGACCTGGGGCGGACCAACAAAGCGATCGCGGAGATGGCGGGGCTGGCGTTAGTGGAGACTGCCGATGAGCGGGTGGGGCTGGCGGGCCTGACCCGTCGCCTGGCGCGGGCCCGGCTGGCCAAGGATAAACGGGCAGGGGAGGTGGTGCGCCGCTTCGTCTCCCATTTCCTGGCCTACGCCGAGTCCCACGCCCAGCCCACTCCGGAGGACTTCGACGCCCTGGAGGAGGAGCGGGAGAACATCCTGGCGGCCATGGACTACGCCTACGCCGCTGAGGATTGGCACAACGTGATGCGGATAAGAAGTGCACTGGAGGAGTTCCTGGATATGCGCGGCTACTGGGACGAGGCGATCCGGCGCGGGGAGCAGGCGGTGGAGGCGGCGCGGCGAGTGGGTGATGAACGGGGTCTGGCTCGGTTCAGTCACAACACGGCCGTAACCTACCAAAGCCGAGGGGACTACGAGGAGGCGAAGAGCCTATATGGGGAGAGCCTGGAGATAGCAAGGAGGCTGGGCGACCAGAGGGGGATCGCCTCTACCCTGCACCAACTGGGGAACCTTGCCGACCGACAGGGGGACGACGAGGAGGCGACGAGCCGCTAC
>JADBJK010000034.1 GCA_014874485.1 Chloroflexota bacterium | reverse complement strand
CGGTCTCCAGCCAGACAAGGACGGCTTTGTGAGGCTGTCCATCGCCGAGTTCAGTTTGTGAAGTAGCACCATTGGTTCACTAATACCCCCGAAATGCAATGGGACCCGCCTTTGCAGGAGCTCGACGTTGACATCGTACCTGTCCAGTCGGCCTTTCAGCGCCCCTCTGACCTTTCTCCGAATCGCCGCGGCACTAGCCACCAGGTTCAGAGACGTACGCCTACCTCCGCGAGCTCTCGCAAAACAATATAGGCAGTTTAGAGCACATTTTGGCGTCGCATCGAGCCTGAAAGGCACACCGCAGAAGTAGAATTGGCTTGTGAGGGACAACGCATATCGGTATGTTCTTGCCCATGAGTCTGCTTCTGCTTTTCCCTCACGAAGCATCAGATTGCTCCCTACACTTCTCTTCTGTCCCACAATGGGATTGACCATCTCCACGTATATGTATTCTAGCAATAGCGAGTCGGGGAGTCAACCTCGTGTGGGTAGTCAGAGTCAGACTGAGTTGGTGGGCAACCTGATCAGCTTGTCTGCGAATAGGCGGTTGATTGGCCGCACGGTGCGGCGAACATGGCAGTTCTCAGGCCGGTTGTGGCCCACGAGTGGGTGGTCAAGTCCATTTCTGATGCGATATGCGTGCGTCTAGCGAGGCGCTCAAACTCACCCGCCGTGTATGTTACAGACACCCCAGCAGCCAGTTTGACAAGACCGAATTCAATGTGCAATATCGCTCAACGCATCTTAGTTCCGGAGGAGGCAGCCCATGCGACTCTCGCAACTGTTCGGCAACACGCTGCGCGACGCGCCATCGGACGCGGAACTGCCCAGCCACCGCCTGCTGGTGCGGGCGGGGATGATCCGCCCCGTCAGCAGCGGCGTCTTCGCGTTCCTGCCGCTGGGCTGGCGCGTGTTCGCCAAAATCCAGGCCATCATCCGCGAGGAGATGAACCGCATCGGCGGGCAAGAGATGCTCATGCCGCTGGTCAACCCGGCGGACATCTGGCGCGCCACGGGCCGCTACGACTCCGTCGGCCCCGAACTGGTGCGGTTCCAGGACCGGGCCGGGCGCGACATGGTGCTGGCGATGACCCACGAGGAGGTCGCCACCATGCTGGCCGCCGGCGAGATTCGCTCGTACCGCCACCTGCCCGCGCTCATCTACCACTTCCAGACCAAGTTCCGTGACGAGCCTCGCCCGCGCGGGGGCCTTGTCCGCGTGCGCGAATTCGTCATGAAGGACTCGTACTCGCTGGACGTGGACGAGGCGGGGCTGGATGTCCAGTACCAGGCGCACTACGACGCCTATGCCCGCATCTTCGCCCGCTGCGGGGTGCGGGCCATCCCCGTGCTGGCGTCCACCGGCATGATGGGCGGCGCGGCGTCCCACGAGTGGATGGCCGAAAGCCCCCACGGCGAGGACACGTTGTTCCTGTGCGACGCCTGCGGGTACGCCGCCAACGAGGAGGTCGCCGAGTTCACCGTGCCGCCGCTGCCGGCCGAGGAGCCACTGCCGCTGGAGGAGGTCGCCACGCCGGGCTGCAAGACCATCCAGGCCGTGGCCGATTTCCTGGGCGTGCCCACCAGCAAGACCATGAAGGCTGTGTTCTACACCGCGGGCGAGCGGCTCATCTTCGCCGTCATCCGCGGGGACCTGGAGGTGAACGAGGCGAAACTGCGCCGCGTGCTGGGGGTGAGCAGCATCGCGCCTGCGGACGAGGCGGCGCTTTCGGGGGCGGGCATCGCGGCGGGGTACGCCTCGCCCATCGGCGTGCGCGGCGTTACGGTGGTGGCCGACCCCAGCATCACGACGGGCGCGAATTTCGTGGCGGGGGCCAATCGCGCGGGCTACCACGTCCGCAACGCCAACTACCCGCGCGACTTCCAGGCCGACCTCTTCGCCGACATCGCCGCCGCCTACGACGGCGCGCCCTGCGCTCGGTGCGGCGCGCCCCTGCGCTCCACGCGGGCCATTGAGGTCGGCCACCTGTTCAAACTGGGCACGCGCTACAGCCAGGCGCTGGGCGCAACGTACCTGGACGCCGACGGCGCGGAGCGGCCCATCGTCATGGGGTCCTACGGCATCGGGCTAGGGCGGCTGATGGCGGTCATCGTAGAGCAGCACCACGACGACTGGGGCATCGTGTGGCCCGCGTCGGTCGCGCCGTTTGATGTCCACGTGGTGGGGCTGAACCTGGAGGACGACGAGGTGCGCCGCGCCGCCGAGGACGTGTACCGCGAACTCCAGGACGCGGGGCTGGAGGTGCTGTACGACGACCGCGCCGAGAGCCCGGGCGTCAAGTTCGCCGACGCGGACCTCATCGGCGTGCCCGTGCGGGTAACCGTCAGTCGGCGCGCGCTCAAGCAGGGCGGCGTGGAGGTCAAGCGGCGCGGCGAGAAGGACGTGGCGGTCGTCCCGCGCGACCGCCTGTTGACGGAGTTACGGGGGGATTGCATACGATGACTCGGGACGTCGTGCAGATCAAAGTCGTGTACACCGAGGGGTGCGCCAACACGCCGCCCACGATCCAGCGGATTCGCGAGGTGGCGGCGGAACTGGGCATCCCGATTGAACTCACGCAGGTGCTCGTGAACACCGAGGAGGAGGCCGAGGCGCACCACTTCCTCGGAAGCCCCACGGTGCTGGTCAACGGCCTGGATTTGGACCCCGCCATGCGGAATCAGACCGCGTTCGGCTTCACCTGACGGAGGTACGGGGCATCGGGCATGCCCCCGCGCGAGATGATCGTCGCAGCCCTGCGCGAGGCGGCGTCGCGTTGATTCGCGAGCCGATTTGTGATATAGTGGGCACAGGTGCGTGCACAACCGCCTGCCGGTCTGTCGCCCAGAACAAGTGGTTGCTGGAGGGATGGAGATGACGGTGTATGGCCCTGATAACCCTCACCCCCTTTCCCGCATGAAGACCGAACTGGTCTGGGAGGGCAAGTACGACGAGTACGGCAACCGCCGCCCCGTGCGCCTGCCCGACTCGCCGCTCCCGCTCCAGCGCATCGAGACAATCGATGAGCCGCGCGATCGCGAAAAGGCGCGACAACTCAGCCTGTTCAATGAGGACGCCTTCCACCAGAAAGCCCACCGCGACGACTGGCGCAACATGCTCATCTGGGGCGACAACAAACTGGTGATGGCCGCCCTGCTGGGGCAGTTCCGCGGCAAGATTGACCTGATTTACATTGACCCGCCCTTCGACGTGGGCGCCGATTTCACTATGCAGGTGCAGATCGGCGAAGAGGGCGACGCGGTGCAGAAGGAGCAGTCTATCCTGGAAGCGGTGGCCTACCGCGACACCTGGGGCAGGGGCACCGATTCCTACCTGCACATGATGTACGAGCGCCTGACCCTGATGCGCGACCTGCTCAGTGAGCGGGGGAGTATTTATGTGCACGCAGGAGTACAAGTGAACCATATGATGAGGCTTCTCCTTGAGGAGGTCTTCGGGAAGGAGAACGAGATCGATGAGATTGTATGGTCATACGGCAGTCCGTCAGGAGGCCGAGCCGCAGCAAACAAGATAATCAAAGCCCACGAATACCTCATCGCTTACGCCCGTTCCTACGGTCAGCACATCTACAACAAAATCTTTCTTCCTTACTCCGAGAGGTACATCGCTGATTGGTTCAAGTGGCAAGACGCCGATGGCCGCAGATACCAACGTCGGATGCGGGGTAGGGATGAAAGTGGGGCGATTGTGTGGGAGAAGCAGTATCTTGATGAGAGCAAGGGAACACCCTTGTCCACTGTGTGGACGGATATTCAGCAAGTCTATGCTGACCCGCGTGCATACAAGACCGGAACCACGTCCGAGATACTCGCATTCCCGACTCAAAAACCCGAAGCCCTATTAGAGCGCATCATCAAAGCCTCTTCCAACGAAGGGGATCTAGTGGCTGATTTCTTCTGCGGCTCCGGCACGACGCTGGCGGTGGCGGAGAAGCTGGGCCGGCGCTGGATCGGCGTAGACTTGGGACGCTATGCCATTCACACCACGCGCAAGCGACTCATCCAGGTCCAGCGCGAACTGCACGCCGCGGGCAAACCCTACCGCTCCTTTGACGTCTATAACCTGGGGCGCTACGAGCGGCAATGGTGGCAACTGGATCGCCTGAAGGGCGCCGACGGCGAACACCGCCGCATCGTCCTGCAGTTTTACAAGGCCACTCCCTTATGGACTGCGGAAGCCGGGCTTCCGCAATCCATAAATCCCCTGCTGCACGGCAAGAAAGGCGCGGCCTATGTCCATGTAGATCAGATTGACAGCATCTTCTCCTACGACAAACTGCGCGCCGTAGCCGAGGCGGTGCGTCAGGCCGGTGGCCGCGAGGTCCACTGCCTGGCGTGGGAGTTCGAGATGGAACTCAGCCGCAAGAAGGAGGCGCTGGAAGCCGAGACCGGCGTCACCATCCGCCTGAAGTACATTCCGCGCGAGGTCATGGAGCCGAACCGCACCGAGGTGCAGTTCTTTGAGGCCGGCGCGCTGGAGGCGCGGGTAATATGGATTGAAGCCCCGCTTCAGCAATCCAAAGCAGGGCTTCAGCAGTCCAAAAGGGTGGATGTGGAACTGGTGCGCTTCATGCCGGCGTTGGCCGAAGCGCCCGAGGCCGAACTGGCCGCTCTGCGCGAACGGGCGGTCAGGTCGCCATTTGACTTCATTGACTTCTGGGCGGTGGACTTTGACTACTCGCCGGACAAGCCCTTTGAGCACCACTGGCAGGACTTCCGCACCCGCAAAGACCGCTCGCTGAAGACGCGCACCGATCTGGGCTGGAAGTACGAGACGCCCGGCGAACATCGCATCGCGGTCAAGGTGATTGATGTCTTTGGTGTGGATACCACGATTGTACTGGATGTGGAAGTTTGACTTTGGACTGCGGAAGTCAAACTGCCGCAGTCCACACAGCCCACACGCAGTCCATAAAGGAGGCGGGAATGGCCGAAGAGGTACACATCAGCGCGTGGCAGCACGCTCCACTCCATATTTTCGTGCCGAACGCCTTCTACATCGTTACTGCTTCAACTCTCTACAAGCAGCGCATTTTTGATACCTCGGCGAAACTCGCATTGCTTCAGAATACCCTCTTTGAAGTGATGCAGGCATATGGGTGGGAATTGCAGGCCTGGGCGTTGTTCGTCAATCATTACCATTTCATCGCTCGTGCGCCCGAAGACGGCGCATCGCTCAAGCGCCTGATTCAGCGCCTGCATTCCCAGTCGGCCCGCCTGGTCAATGAGATAGATCGCACCGCTGGCCGGCGCGTCTGGTTTCAATATTGGGATACCTGCCTGACCTACGAGAAAAGTTACTATGCCCGTCTGAACTACGTGCACAATAACCCGGTCAAGCATGGTCTTGTCGCCGTAGCCGAGCGATACCCGTTCTGCTCTGCCGCCTGGTTCAAGGCCAACGCACCGCAAGACTTTTGTGAGAGAGTGGAGTCCTTCCCTTACGACCGGGTGAATGTGCCTGATTTGGACTGCTGAAGCCAGGCTTCAGCAGAGAGAGGTGTAATCATGCCCTTTGAAGTCACCGCAAGGAACGCTTCTGCCCTGGAGCCGCTCTTCAAGCCCTGGGAAGAGCCGATCAAGCACCGCCTGCCCAACCCGCAGCCGGGGCAGCCGGCCATCATCGCGCCGGGGCGCCGTCCCAGCAAGGTGCCGCTGGTGCGGGCCATCCGCGCCGAGGTGGATGTCTGGCGGCGCGGGGGCTATGCCGGCGTCAGCGAGACTTCGCGTACCCTGCTGAATCATTGGTTCAACAGCGAGCATCTGGTCAAGAACGAAACCGGCGACCTCATCCCCTTCCGCTATCACTGGGCGCAGCGGGAAGCCATTGAGACTTTCATTTATCTCTACGAACTGCGCCGCGTGCGCAACGTGGCCGAATTGCTCTTTGAATTTGGCGATGAACAACTGGCCAACCTGGCGTTGGGCATCCTGCCAGAGCAGGATCGCTGGGCCAAATACTGCGCTAAGATCGCGACCGGCGCCGGCAAGACCAAGATCATGAGCCTGGCCATCGTCTGGAGTTACTTTCACAGCCTCTATGAACCAGGGTCCGACCTGGCGCGGCACTTCGTCGTCATCGCGCCCAACCTGACCGTCTATGAGCGCTTGAAGGATGACTTTGAGAATTGCGCCATCTTCTATCAGGACCCGCTCATCCCGGAAGAATGGCGGCCCGACTTTCAGATGCAGGTGGTGCTGCAGGATGAACCCGGCGGCGCGACCACGACCGGTGCGCTCTATCTGACCAATATTCATCGTCTTTACCCAAGTCGGGATGTGGACTGCGGAAGTCAAACTTCCGCAGAAAGCTCCATATTCGGGCCGCCGGTGGTGCGCGGCCGGGCGCTGGATACCGGCGAAAGCCTGCGGGCGCGCATCACCGCCCATCCGCGCCTGATGGCGCTCAACGATGAGGCCCACCACCTGCACGATCCCGACCTGGCCTGGAACCGGGCCATTGATGCCTTGCACGAGGAAAGCCTGAAACGGGGCAACCGCGGCCTGTGTGCGCAACTGGACTTTACCGCCACGCCCAAGCACAACGATGGCTCCCTCTTCCGCCACATCGTGGTGGACTTCCCTCTGGGCGAGGCGGTGGATGCCGGCATTGTCAAAGTGCCCGTTCTGGGCGAGTCGGATGAACTCGTCGTGCGCGGCGACAAGAAGACGCCGGCCCACGAGCGCTATTCCATGCACCTGCAACTGGGCTACCAGCGCTACGCCATGACCTACGAGGAATTGAGCAAGGTCCGTAAGCCCGTACTCTTCGTGATGACCGAGGATGCCGCTGCTGCCAACCAGGTCGCTGATTATCTGGATAGCGATGCCTTCCCCTTGATCAAAGGCCGCGTGTTGAATATCCACACCCGGCTGAAAGGGCATATCAAGACGGTTAAGCGCGGCGGGAAAACGTACAAAGAGTTTGTGGAAAATGAAACGGCGATGAAGCCGGAGGACCTGCGCGCCCTGCGTGAGATGTCCCGCGAATTGGACAGCCCCGATAGCAAGTTCCGCTGCGTGGTTTCGGTGATGATGCTGCGCGAGGGTTGGGACGTGCGCAACGTAACCACCATCGTCCCGCTGCGCCCCTATTCTGCAAAGTCGGGCATCTTGCCGGAACAGACCCTGGGGCGCGGCTTGCGGCGCATGTTCCCCCTGGGCGAGACGCCGGAGATTGTAACCGTCATTGAACATCCTGCCTTTCGCAAACTCTACGAGGATGAACTGGCGCAGGAAGGGCTGGACATCGCCGTCCTGCCAGTGCGCGAGGTCTTCAAGCAAACGGTTACCATCTTCGTGGATCATGAGAAGAAGAACGTTGATGCGTTGGAGATTGAGATTCCCCTGGTTTCCGACGCGGTTGAAACGACGCAGGAATTGCAGGGCTTGACTTTTGACGAGGTGCGCGACGCCTTCCTGGCTCAATTCCGGCCCTTGCCAATCGGGAGGAAGAAGGAAGGAGCCATAGAGTACAAAGAGCGACACCTGTTCACCGATGAGATCGTGGCCACGATGAAGCTGGATGCCGGGCTGTTGAACAACGCCTGGTCGGCGCCGGCCTATTTTGCCCAGATGCTGGGGCGCGCCTGTCGCATCAGTAACCCGCATCAGGTGCTGGCCCCGCTGGTCGAGCGTTTTATTGCCGAAGTGCTGTTCGAGCGCCCGGTGGACCTGTACAGCGGCGAAGTGGATCACCGCATGCGCGACATGGATGTCATGGAGCACATCCGCGCCACTTTCGCGCCCCTGATTCTGGCAAAGACGGTGCGCCAAGAGAAACGCGAGCGCACCAGCCGCGTGCAACGTCTTTCCACGTGGAAGCCTTATCAGGCTACAAGCCACGACAAACGCCCAGCAATTGCGGCGCAGCGCACCATGTTCAACCTCGTGCCTTGCGAGAATGACTTTGAGCAAGAGTTTGCTACCTTTCTGGATACGGCCCAAGACGTTGTGGCTTTCGCCAAGAACGCCGGGCCTCAGAAACTGATGATTGACTATCTCAAACCAGACGGTCAGCGTGCGTTCTACGTGCCTGACTTTTTCGTGCGGACACGAGATGGCGATCATTACCTGGTGGAACTCAAGGGACGGCAAGACGAATTGGTCCCGCTCAAGGCCAGCGCCGCGGTGGAATGGTGTAGGGTCGCTTCAGACAAAAAAACGCACTGGCACTATCTCTACGTGCCGTACCACCTCTTCCAGCAGGGGGCGGCTGGCACCGTCGCGGAACTGGCCCGCGCCTGCGAACCGAGCCTGAAGGACTTGTTAGAAGAATGGAAAACCAAACAATTGGCTTTGCCGCTGGAGGAGGCCGAGGCCAAATCGCAGGCCGAGAAGGTGTTCCAGCGCGCTTTACGCGAAGCCGGTATCGCACAGCCACCGCCTGATATTGAAGATCTGATGCGCCAAGCGGTGCTGTTGTTGGACCACGCCATTCGCTCAAGATACCCAACGCTGGCCCACGCGTTCCAGCCGTTGCTGGGCCCGCTTGATGAATACGCCTTGCGTATTCTGGAGAAATACGTCAAGCCGGCCATTCCTGCCAGGCCAGACGAGATTGAAGGATTCTTCGCTCCAGATCTAGACGACGTTCTCCTCAACCGCGACCGCTCGTTGTTAGAGAAGAACCAGCGCTACTTGCGAGATAATCTCGTGTACGGCCGCTCCATCCAGCGATTGGGAACATTGCTATTCTGTCTGGACTATGCACAAACTGGAGGGAAAGGCGCAGGTGGCGTTTGGCAGGTCGTGCAACGCGCATTCTCCTCGCCAACTTTTGGCGAACTCCATGCCCGCTTGGGAGAGGTCAACAAATTCCGCAACACACGCATCGCGCATGTAGAAGAGCCTCTGACCGACGAGCAGGAGGCTTGGCAAGCCATGCGCTCCTGGCTGGCCTGCCTCAACGCGATGGCGCGCGCCGCTGTATAGAATCCGAAGTTGCGTTGGACAAGCCTCCCCCGCAACCCCGCCCGCCGCGCTGTGTTCTATCCTGCGCAGGAATCCCCAACATCCACTCGGAGGAGGAGCATGAGCAAAGTGAAACTGCTGTTGGGTCCCATGCGCGTGCCGTTCCTTGTCCTGGCCCCGGCATGCGTTATCGTCGGCCTGGGGACGGCCATCTGGTCCCAGGGCGCGGTGAACGCCTGGCACGCGGTGCTGGCGTTCATCGGCGGGCTGTGCGCCCACATCAGCGTCAACGCCTTCAACGAGTACTTTGACTTCAAGAGCGGCGTGGACTCCCGCACCGTGCGCACGCCCTTCAGCGGCGGCAGCGGCACGCTCCAGGCGCACCCCGAACTGGCTCCCCAGGCCCTGGCAACCGCCATCGTAACCGCCGCCATCGTCGCGGTCATCGGCGTGTACTTCCTGTTCGTGTGGGGATGGGCCATCGTGCCCCTGGGCCTGTTGGGCCTCTTCGTCGTGGTGGCCTACACCCCGGTGTTCACCTACAACCCGGTTATCTGCCTCATCGGGCCCGGCCTGGGGTTCGGGACGCTGATGGTCATGGGCACGGATTTCGTCCTCACGGGGCGCTACTCGTGGACCGCGTTCGTCGCCTCGCTCGTTCCGTTCTTCCTGGTGAACAACCTCCTCCTGCTGAATCAGTTCCCTGACGTGGAGGCCGACCGCAGCGTGGGCCGCCGCCACTTCCCCATCCTCATCGGGCGGCGCAAGAGCAGCATCATCTACAACGCCTTCAACGCGGCGGCGTACCTGTCCATCATCGCGGGCGTCGTACTGAACCTGCTGCCCGCGTGGGCGCTCCTGGGCCTGCTCACCGTACCCCTGGCCGTGCAGGCGGGCATGGGCGCGTACCGCTACGCCGACGATTTGCCCAAGTTGGGGCCGCACCTGGCGCAGAACGTGCTCATCAACATCCTGACGCCAGTCCTGCTTGCCATCGGGCTGTTCATCGGCTAGAATGGGAATGGGGCTGAATTTCAACGCTGACAGGAGGGCGCGATGCCACATTTGAGGCTAGAGTACACCGCGAACGTCCCGCAGAAAGTGGATTTCCAGGCGTTGTTCGCCGATCTGCAAGGGGCGCTGGCCCGCGTGGGCGGCATCCCCATGGCCAACTTCAAGAGCCGCGCCTATCGGCTGGACGCCTACCGCATCGCCGACGGCAGCCCGGACCAGGCCTTCGTGCACCTGGACATCCGCATGTTTGAGGGGCGGCCGGACGAACTGAAGCAGGCGATGCTCGCGGCGGTGATGGACGTGCTGAAGGCCCACTACCCGCCGGTGGACGGGGGCCCCGCCGTCCAACTCTCCGTGGAAATCCAGGACATCCGGCGCGCCGCGTACCTGAAGTCGCCGTAGGCGTAGGGGGCAGCCGTAGGGGCAGGTCTGAGACCTACCCCTACCGGACCTGCCCCTACCAGACCTGCCCCTGCCAGACCTGCCCCTACGTGGCGAGACCAAGCAACGCTGGAACGGAATCGGCCGGTTACCTCGCTTGACCTGCGCAATGCCCTGCGGTATACTAACGGCATCGGTTCGCTGTGTGAGACACCGAGGAGACAGGCAAATGTCCCGCGACGACCTGGAGTCGGTTTTGGAAAAGATGCGTGCGCTCAAGCCAGAGATGGCGGCGCGGTATCGCGTTCGCGAGATCGGCGTGTTCGGCTCCTTCTCGCGGCATGAGCACGGAGAAGCCAGCGACATTGACGTGCTTGTGGACTTTGAGGAGGGGGCCGATCTCCTGGACCTCGTGGGGCTTGCCCAGTTTCTGGAAGAGCAGTTCCACAGGCCGATAGATGTGGTGCCCAAGCGGGCGCTGCGGGCAGAGATACGCAAGTCGGTGCTTGAAGAGGTCGTGCCTCTATGAGAGACCATCGGCTCTACATCAAGGATATCCTGGCCGCGATGGAGAGCATAGAGGCCTTCACCGAAGGAATGACGCTGAAAGCGTTCAAAGCCGATGACAAAACCGCCAGCGCCGTCATCAGGAAACTGGAGGTCATCGGCGAGGCCGCCAAACAGGTGCCCGATGAGGTCCGAACAGCCTATCCGCAAGTCCCCTGGAAGGAAATGGCTGGCATGCGCGACAGGCTGATCCACGCTTACTTCGGCGTGGACTATAGACTGGTGTGGACAACCGTGAAAAAGCGGTTGCCGCAGGTCAAGGCCCAGATGCAGAAGATTCTACAAGATATGCCCTGATCGTCTTACTCCGCGGCACGCTCCGCCACGATGAGCCGCACGATGCCATTGGCCCAGAGCGGCTCGTCCTTCACCACGCGCAGGCCCGCGGCGCGCACGTTGGCCACGGTGTCGCGGTTGATGTCCTCGCCGATGATCTTCCACGCCAGCGGGTTCAGCGCGTCCATGATCCTGGCGACCCAGGGCGAACGGGCGCGCATGTGCTCCAGCAGGACGATGCGCCCGCCAGGCTTGACCACGCGCGCCAACTCGCGCAGCCCCTGGATGGGGTCGGGCACCCCGCAGAAGACCAGCGTCGCCACCGCGCAGTCAAACGCCCCGTCGGCGAAGGCTAGGTGCTGGACGTCCATCTGGGCCAATGGCGGCACGGGCACGCCCTTGCCCGCCAGTTTCGCCCGCGTGCGCAGGAGCATCTTCATGCTCACGTCCACGGCCGTAACGCGCAAGGCGGGCGCGTAGTACGGCGCGTTGAACCCCGTACCCACGCCCACCTCCAGCACGTTGCAACCCGCGACCTCGGCCCACACGCGGCTGCGCCAGGGGCGCATGATGCGGCGCTCCAGCCGCTCAAAGACCCTGTCGTAGTGCGGCGCGACGCTGTCAAAACGGCCTTGCTGGCCCAACGGTGCGCTCCTTGCCACTCGGGCGCGGCCTACGCGCGGCCCAGCACCGCCGTGAGCAGCGCCATGCGCACGTACATGCCGTTCTTCATCTGGCGGAAGTAGGACGCGCGCGGGTCGGCGTCCACGGCGTAACTGATCTCGCCCACGCGCGGCAGCGGGTGCATCACCGTCATCGTCTGCTTGGCCCGCTTCATGATTTCTGGCGTGATGACGTAGTAGTCCTTGACCGCATCGTACTGGGCCAGGTCGGTGAACCGCTCCTTCTGCACGCGGGTTACGTACAGCACGTCCGCCTTGTCAATCACCTGGGAGACGTCTTCCAGTTCTTCGTACTCCAGGCCCTTCTGCTTGACCTCCTCAATCAGTTCGGGCGGCATCCGCAGGATTTCGGGCGAGACGAAGTAGAACTTCACGTTGTACAGGCTGAGCAGGCGGGTGAGGGAGTGCACCGTGCGGCCGTATTTCAGGTCGCCCACCATCGCCACCGAAAGCCCGTCCACGCGGTTGTGGTCTTCCTCAATGGTGAACAGATCCAGCAGCGCCTGGGTGGGGTGTTCGCCCACCCCGTCGCCCGCGTTGATGATGGGCTTCTCGCAGTAATGCGCGGCGACGGCGGCCGACCCGACTTCTGGATGGCGCAGCACGATGACGTCGGCGTAGGATTCCAGCGTGCGCACGGTGTCGGGCAGCGACTCGCCCTTGGTAACCGACGAGTACACCACCTCGTTGATGGGGATGACCGCCCCGCCCAGCCGCGACATGGCCGCGATGAACGATGAACTGGTGCGGGTGCTCGGCTCGTAGAACAGCGACGCCATCACCTTGCCCTGCAGCAGGTTGGAGTGGCCGACGCGCTCCACGATGATGCGCATCTCCTCGGCCAGCCCGAAGAGGTAGCGCAGGTTCTCGCGGTCAAACTGCTTGACCGACAAGATGTCCTGCCCGCGAAACGGATTGATTCCCTTGATCGGTTTTGGAGCCATACCTTTCCCTCCTAACACAAACTTATGAGTTCATGCGAGGGCGCGCGGAGATCATTGAGATTCCTCCGTGCGCCCGACGCGCGATCCCCTACTCTCCCCGCCTCACCCGCTGCCCGAACCCAGGCGCGACGAGGATACGCCCATCGCCCCAGGCCCGTGTGCCGCGCACCCACGTCTCCAGCACCCGCGCGCCCACGGCCATCCCCTCAAAGGGGGTCCAGCGGCACTTGGTCTGCAAGGTGTCGCCGCGAATCGCCGCGCGCACGCCGGTCTCCACCACGACGAACGAGTCCGGCGCCGAAATCCCGAACAGGCGGGCGGGCGCGTCGTGGTACAACGCCACCAGCCGTTCCAGCGTGAGCCGCCCCTCTGCGACGGCGGTCAGCATGAGCGGCAGCGCCGTCTCCAGGCCGGGCACGCCGGGGGGCGGGTTGGCGCTGCGCTTCTCCTCCAGCGTGTGCGGCGCGTGGTCGGTGGCCAGCACGTCTATCACGTCCAGGTTGTCCCACAGCGCCTGGCGGTCGGCGGCCGTGCCCAGCGGCGGGCGCATCTGCCCAAGGCTGCCCAGCGCCCGCGCGTCGTCTTCGGTGAGGAACAGGTGGTGTGGCGTTACCTCGCAGGTTACGCGGAACCCCTGCTCCTTCGCCCGCCGTATGGCCGCAATCTGCCAGGCTTCGGACACGTGGCAGATGTGCACCCACTTGCCGTACAGTTGCCCCAGCAGGATGGCCGCCAACGTCGCCGAGCCTTCGGCGTGGACGGCGATGGGACGGCCCGCGGGCCACGCCTGGAACAACCTCACCAGCGCGGGCGCGTCGTCCACCAGCAGCGGGCCGTAGGTGTGGGTCATGTACACCTTCATCCCCACGCATCGCGCCGCCGCCTGGGGCGCGAGGTCGGCGTTGGCCGCCGTGCCACCCCACCAGAACCCGTAGTCGCAGACCGCTGCCGCAGCCGCTCGCTCCTTGGCAGACAGGGCCTCTAGGTCGGCGATGGGCGGCTGGTTGTTCGGCATGTCCAGGACGCAGGAGTAGCCGCCGGCCAGCGCCGCCGCCGTGCCCGTCAGGAACGTCTCCTTGTGCGTGCCGCCCGGGTCGCGCAGATGTACGTGCGGGTCTATCCCCGCCGGCAGTTGGATGCGTTTGCCCATTCCGACCTCACAAAAACGCCGAAGCGTCTGCTTCGGCGTCGCTGCCTCACGTATTATAGTATAGCACCATTTCGTATGGATGCGGACGTTTCTGAATCTCCCGAACGTCCGTCTCGCGCTTGTGTCGCGTCCAGAAGGCGAGTAGGTCTCTCGGGAACACGTCGCCCTCCAACAGGAAGTCGTGCCCCGCGTCCAGGGCATCCAGCGCCTCCTCCAGACTGGTAGGCAACGCCCGGATGCGCTCCTTCTCCGCGTCGGCGAGCGAGAAGAAGTTGTCCTCGTAGGGGCCGAACCCCTCGGCGGTCGGGTCCACGTTCCTGCGGATGCCGCTGATGCCCGCCATGAGTTGCGCCGCCAGGGCCAGGTACACGTTGCACGTGGCATCGGGCGGGCGGTATTCAATCCGCTTGGTCTCGGGCGTCGTGGCGTACTCCGGCACGCGGATGGCCGCGCTGCGGTTGCCCAGCGAGAAGAACAGCGAGACCGGCGCCTCGTACCCCGGCGTCAGGCGGCGGTACGAGTTGCTGCTGGGGTTGACCAGCCCCGACAGCGCCGCGCCGTGGCTCAACAGCCCCCCGATGTACGACAGCGCCAGGCGGCTCAACCCCGCATACCCGCGTTCGTCGTAGAACAGCGGCCGGCCGCCCTTGAAAAGGTGCTGGTGAAAGTGCATTCCGTTGCCCGCCTCGCCCACCAGCGGCTTGGGCATGAACGTTACGGTCTTGCCGCGCCTGCGCGCCACGTTGCGGACGAAGTACTTGACCATCATGACCACGTCGCCGCTGCGCACCAGTCCGTCCATGGGGACCTCAATCTCGCACTGGCCTGCGCCGCCCACCTCGTGGTGATGGTACTTGACCGGCACGCCCGCGTCCTCCAGCAGGACGCAGACCTCGGAGCGCAGGTCGTTGAGCGCGTCCCGAGGCGGCGCGGCGTGGTACCCGCCGTGCTTGGGCAGTTCCAGCCCCGTCCCGTCGCGCCCCATGCGCCAGTGGGCCTCTTCGGCGTCCACCTCAAACCCGCTCCGATGCGGCTCGTTGTAAATGTTCACCCGGTCAAAGACGTAGAACTCCAGTTCAGGCCCCCAGCGGCTCTCGTCGGCGATGCCGGTGTGCTTGAGGTGCTCCTCGGCCTTCGCGGCGATGCTGCGCGGGTCCCAGCGAAACGCTTCGCGCGTCGTCGCGTCCACGATGTGGCAGATGAAACTCAGCGTCGGGACCTCGCAGAAGACGTCCACCCAGCCGGTCGCCAGGTCGGGCACGAGGACCATGTCGCCCGCCTCCACGCGCTTGAACCCTACGCTGGAGCCGTCAAACCCGACGCCCTCCTGCATGAGGCGCTCGTTGAACTCGCGGGCAGAGATGGTTACGTGCCGCCACTGTCCCCAAAGGTCCGAGAATTTCAAATCCACCAGGCGAATGCCCTTCTGTTGCACGAAGTGCATTGCCTCTCGGATGTCGGCGAAGGCCACCATATCACCCCCTTGTGATGTGCATTCCTTCGTCCGCTTGCGCACCGTGAACCTGACATGCGGGCCACTCGCGGGCCGCATGATTATATGTGCATCTGTGCGCGAGGCCAAAAACTCACCTACCCAACAAAAACGGGAGGGGCTTCCCTCCCGTCCATCCGCACCGTCAGGCGATCCATTCCTCTACCAGCGCCATCGCCTCCGCCGTGTGCACGAAGTCGCAGAACCCCACCCGCGCGCACACTTCGGGGTTTTCGGTGTTGCTGAAGAAGTACAGCGTGCGCTTGAACGGGCCTTCGGCGAAGGGAATCACACGGGAGTGGCCTCGCCTGGCCGCCTGTTGTGCCGCGACCTTGGAGAGAATCGCAACGCCCAGGCCCGCCTCCACGGCAGAGATTGCAGATTCCGTGCATCCGATGTCCACGATGGATTGCATCCGCTCCGGCGATTTCACGGCTCGCTCCAGCGCGCGCCACAGCGGGTCGGTGGGCGGGTGGTTGTGCTCGCGGAGCAGCGGGATGCTGGGGTCGGCGAGTTCGGCGAGCGAGACCTGCGGGCAGTCGGCCCAGGGATGCCCGGACGGCACCAGGAGCACCGTCTCGTCCTCCATGAACTCGCGCACGTAGAAGTTGCGATGGTGCGGCTCGTAGGCCACCACGCCCATGTGAATCTCCTGGTTCAGCACGCGCTGAATGGCGGTTTCGGCGTCCATGGTCTTCATCTGGATGATGACTTCCGGGTGCTGCTGCTTGAACAGGAGGATGAGGCGCGGCAGGATGTACTGGCCGGGGGTGGCCGCGCAGCCGATGAGGAGTTGGCCCACCAGTTTGCCCCTCAGCGCGCACATGGTCTCCTCTATGTGCTTGGACAGGCCCATCATCTGGCGGGCCAGGGGGACAAGCGCGCGCCCCGCTTCGGTGAGGACGACCGCGCGTCCGGTGCGCCGGAACAGTTCCACGCCCAACTGTTGCTCCAGCGCCTGAATCTGGAGGCTCACAGCGGGCTGGCTCATTTTGAGGCGCTTCGCAGCAGCGGAGAAACTGCGCTCCTCAACGGCGCTCAGAAAGATCGCAATGCGGTGGATGTCCAGCATAGAACCTCTCGCTTATATAGATCCATTTGTGCATATTATAACAGAGTGCGGAAAAAACGCAACTCATGAGGGTTTGGAGCAGCACTCGCTTACAAGTATCGGCCCACGTGCAACGCACTCCGAGGTGCGTCGCACGTGCCCTCTCATTCGTGTCCATTCGCGCTATTCGTGGATACAACCTTCGCGCTCACTCGCGGGTGGCGGGCCGGCTCCTGTCCGAAACTCGCGGCGAATGGCGCGTTGTTGACATCCCCGCCGCGCTGGCGTATGATTCGCCCCATAGAATCCCGGCGAGGGGGAGCCAACGTGCGTAGAACGATACTCCGTGCCATCGCGCTGCTTGTAGCCGCTGCTGTGCTGCTGTCCGGGTGCGGGGGCAGTGCCCCGACCCTGGCCCCTAGCCCGACGGCTACCCAGGCCCCGCAGGCGTTTGACCTCGTCATCCTGCACACCAACGACGTGCGCGGCTTCACCGAGCCCTGCGGCTGAAGGCCACCGAAAGGCGGGTTGGCCCGTCGGGCCACCTTCATCCGTGAGGTGCGGGAGCAGTATCCGCACGTCCTGCTGCTGGACGCCGGCAACGCCCTCACGACCGACCAGGCGCTCACCGCTTCCACCAAAGGCGCAGTGATGATTGAGGGCATGAACCGCCTGGGCTACGATGCCATGACCCTGGGGGACCAAGACTTCCGCTGGGGGCCTGAGGTCATCCAGGCGCGCATGGCCGAGGCCAGGTTCGCGGTGCTCTCGGCGAACGTGTACGCGGGCGGCACCAACGCCCTGTTCGCGCAGCCCTACGTCATCAAGGAGATGGCCGGACACCGAATCGCCATCATCGGCGTTACGAGCAAGAACCTGCTGGCCTTCCTCCCGCCGGACAACCGCGTGCCGGTGCTCGTCGCCGACCCCATAGAGGCCGTGCGCCGCGTGATGTCGGACCTGGCAGGCAAGGCCGATGTCGTCATCGTCTGCTCCAACCTGGGCTTCCAGCAGGACCAGCAACTCGCGGCGAGCGTTCCGGGCATCGCGGCCATCGTGGGCGGCAACCCCGGCGTCCTGCTGCCCGAGCCGTTCCGCGAGCCGACGTATGGCACGATTCTCGTCCAGGCGGGGTATCAGGGCGAGTGGATCGGCCAGTTGATTCTCCAAATCAACGAGGCCGGGAAGGTCGTCTCGCACAGCGGCAAGACCATCACGCTGGGCGCGGACTTCGCCGACGATCCCGAAATCCGCGCGTGGCTGGATTCGCTCGCCAAGCCGTAGCCTATGCCGCGCTCCACGCCGCCAGGATGCCCTTGACCAGCGCCTCGTCCTCGTCGGGCAGGACCGTCCGCGGGTCAAACAGCACGCGGTCTTCCTCAATGCGCGGGACGATGGCGGGCTTGCCCATGCGCAGCGCGCGCGCGAACCCATCGGGCGAAGGCACGGCCAGGGCCAGCAGCCATGAGGGCAGCGTCTCGCCTGGCAGGGAGCCACCGCCGACGGTGGATTGCCCTTCCACCACAGTCGCGTCCACGCCCGCGGCCCTCAGCCGTCGCGCCCAGGCACGCGCCCGCTTTCGCAGCGCTTCGGCGGGCGTCGCGATCATGCGCCAGACGGGAATCTCGCGGGTCGCCTCGTTGAGCAGATAGTGCCGCAGCGTGGCCTCAATCCCTGCGATGGCCACTTTGTCCACACGGAGCGCTCGGGTGAGCGGGTGCGTCCTCATGCGGGCGATGAGTTCCCGCCGCCCGACGATGTACCCCGCCTGCGGCCCGCCCATCAGTTTGTCGCCGCTGAAAGTAACCACGTCGGCCCCTGCTGCCACGCTCTCCTGCACCGTCGGCTCGTGGGCCAGGCCATACTGCGCCGTGTCCAGCAACGTGCCGCTCCCCAGGTCGTCCATGATCAGCAGGCTATGGCTGCGGCCCAGTTCCACGAGTTCTGCCAGGCTGGGCTGGTGGGTGAACCCGATGATGCGGAAGTTACTGGTGTGCACACGAAGGAGCAGGGCCGTCTCGTCCGAGATGGCCGCGGCGTAGTCCTTGAGGGTCGTGCGGTTCGTCGTGCCGACTTCCACCAGGCGTGCGCCGCTTTGCCGCATCACGTCGGGGATGCGGAACCCGCCCCCGATTTCCACCAACTGCCCCCGCGAGATGATGACCTCTCGCCCCGCAGCCAGCGTACTCAGGGCCAGCAACACCGCGCCTGCGTTGTTGTTGACCACGAGGGCATCCTCCGCCCCCGTCAGCCGCTTGAGCAGCCCGACGGCATGGACGTAGCGCGACCCGCGGACGCCAGCCGCCAGGTCGTACTCCAGGTTGGTGTACCCCCGCGCGGCCAGTTCCATCGCTTCGCGGGCGGCGCGGCTCAACGGCGCGCGGCCCAGGTTCGTGTGGATGATGACGCCAGTGGCGTTGATGGCGCGCCGCAGCGTCGGCGCTACCAATCGTTCCAGCCGCGCTTGCGCCGATGCCAGCACCGACGCCGCCGAGGGTGTCTCCTCCCCGGCCAACACGCGATCGCGCGCCTCGTCCAGGGCCTCGCGAATCGCCTCGGTGGTCAACTCGTGCCCGAATGTCTCCACCCACCCCTGCGCTTCGGGTGTCTGCAGCAGGCGGTACACGCTGGGGAGTTGGCGCAGGCGTGCTTCCAACGCGCTCTCGTCAGCCATGTTATCCCTCCGTGCTAGACGGGCGCAGGATGACGAGTTCTACCAGGGCGGCGATGCAGATGCCCAGCAGGAGCGCCGGCACGCTGAGCGCGCGCAGGCTGTTGAGCCACAGGTAGAACGCCACCAGCGCGCCGATCCACAGGCTCTGGCGGATGTAGCGGAACCAGCGGGGGTTGTCCCGGTCGCCGCCAAATCGGACGTGCAGGTAGTACACGACCGGCATTAGCGTGCCGCTGACGCCGAGCGCCAGCAGCGCGTAGAACAGGTAGATGAGGGGTTCTGTGGGCGAGAACCCTGTAACCAGCGCGGCCAGGGTCAGCCAGCAGATGAGGGCGAACACAATGGCGCCCACCGCGAATTGTCTCCCGTCCACGGCAGTCCTCCTCGCCGAGTTGGCCGTATTATAACCTCGCCTGTGTGCTTGCACAAGGCGGGCCAATTTCCGAAGCGAAGCAAATCCACGAATCGCACGAATCTACACGAATGCAAAGGTGCCGTTCGTGTTCATTCGCGCGGATCGGCGGTTTCTCCACATTGGTCATGCTGAGCGAAGCGAAGCATCTCCGACGGCGAGATTCTTCGCGGCTTCGCCGCTCAGAATGACAGGGTCATCTGTCATTGCGAGCGAAGCGAAGCAATCTCGCACTCGGGGATTGCTTCGGGCGCTGCGCACCCTCGCAACGACATCACCACCTGTCATTGCGAGCGAAGCGAAGCAATCTCGCGCTCGGGGATTGCTTCGGGCGCTGCGCGCCCTCGCAATGACATCACCACCTGTCATTGCGAGCGAAGCGAAGCAATCTCGCACTCGGGGATTGCTTCGGGCGCTGCGCACCCTCGCAACGACAAACTATCAAGAATCCCTGCGGCAAAGCACCAGGGATCGTGGGCCCCCAGCAACATCGTTTCGCGCATATTCGTGTGATTCGTGGATAACACCTTGCGTCCGTCTTTTCGCGCAGATTCGTGCTATTCGTGGATAAAACCCCTTGACAAAATCGCATTTCGGGTGTATAAATAACACTGAAAACGTATCATTTACCCTGCGGCAGAAGGAGAGCGCGCTATGCTCGTCATCAACCGCGAGACGGATTACGCTGCGCGCATCGTGCTGTTTCTGGCGCAGAGGCCGCCGGGAACGCGAACGACCGCCCAGGAGGTGGCGCAGCAGTGCCACGTCCCCCGCGCGATCGTGCGGCGCGTCGTTACACGACTGAGCAGCGCGGGCATTCTCGCCAGCACTCGCGGCGTCGGCGGGGGCATCTCCCTGGCCCGCCCACCCGCCGAGATTTCGCTCCTGGACGTGGTGGCAGCAATGGAGGGGCCGCCCATCCTCAACCTTTGCGTGGCCGAACCGCAGGAATGCCCCCTGATGGAGCAATGCACAGTCCACCTGGCTTGGGTTCAGGCCAGCAGTCAGTTGATGGATTTCCTGCGCGACACGACGTTCGCCCGATTGGCCGAGGGCGCGCCACGGGCCCTGTAGCCCTTTGCCCGCCCGCGTCCAGGGGTTTGGTCCGCGACACATCAGTAAACGAGTGGGAGGTGTGTTTATGGATCCAGTCCTATTGGCTCGCATTCAGTTTGGCCTTACCGCTGCGTTCCACTTCCTGTATCCGCCCATCTCCATCGGCCTGGCCTGGCTCATCGTGTACATCGGTTGGCGCTACCTGCGCACTGGCGAGGCGGTCTATGACGAGATGACCCGCTTCTGGGTGCGCATCCTGGCGCTCGTCTTCGCCGTGGGCGTGGCCACCGGCATCGCCATGGAGTTTCAGTTCGGCACCAACTGGTCCACCTACTCGCGGTTTGTGGGCGACATCTTCGGCTCACCGCTGGCGGCCGAGGGGGTCTTCGCTTTCTTCCTGGAATCCACGTTCATGGGCGTGCTCGTCCTGGGCCGCAACCGCGTGTCCAAGCGGGTGTACTGGGTCTCGGCGCTGATGGTGGCCATCGGCTCCACCCTTTCGGCGTTCTGGATCATCGTCGCCAACTCGTGGCAGCAGACGCCCACCGCGTACACCATCGTGGACGGGCGGGCGGTGCTCACGGACTTCTGGGCGGCGGTGTTCAACCCGTCCACGCTGCCCCGCTACGGCCACACGGTCGTCGCGAGCGTCCTGTCGGGCGCGTTCTTCATGGCGGGCATCAGCGCCTGGTATTTGCTGAAGGGCCGCCATGTGGAGTTCGCGCGGCGGACGCTGTCGGTGGCGGTCGTTGCGGCGGCGGCGTTCTCGCTGGGCGTGCTGGGAGTGGGGCACTTCCACGCCGTGCAGGTGGCCCAGACCCAGCCGGCGAAGATGGCCGCCTTTGAGGGCGTGTTCCGGACCGAGAGCGGCGCGGCCATGGTCTTCTTCGGCATACCGGACGTGGGCAATCAGGTCATTCGGCTGCGCATCGCCGTGCCCAAACTGCTGAGTTTCCTCATCTCGTTTGACCCCAACGCCACGGTCGCGGGCCTGGATCAGTTCCCGCGCGACCACTGGCCGCCGGTAGAGATCACGTTCTATTCGTACCACGTGATGATGCTCCTGGGGTTCTACTTCATCGCGCTGTCGTGGCTGGGCGTGTACCTGCTGTGGCGCAAGCAACTGTTCGGGAGCAAGGCCTACCTGAAGGCGATGCTGGCGTCCATGCTGCTGCCCATCCTGGCGCTGGAGTCCGGCTGGATTGCCGCGGAGATGGGCCGGCAGCCGTGGGTGGTGTACGGCCTGCTCAAAACGGTGGACGCGGCATCCGTCGTCGTTCCGGCGGGTCAAATCCTGTTCACCATCATCATGTTCGTGGGCATCTACAGCCTGCTCCTGGCGCTGCTGGTGTTCCTCATCATGCGCGAGGTAAAACGCGGGCCTGCGTCGCTTTCGGGCGCGGCGAATGGCTGATCTACGGGAGGGATGCGATGAGCCACGCTTTTCTGCAAAACGCATGGTACCTGCTGATCGGGGTTCTGCTGGTCGGATATGCCATTCTGGACGGGTTTGACCTGGGCGTGGGCGTGCTGTCGCCGTTCATCGCCAAGCGGGACGAGGAGCGGCGGGCGCTCGTCGGGGCCATCGGGCCGTTCTGGGATGGCAACGAGGTTTGGCTGCTCACGGCGGGTGGGGCGCTGTTCGCGGCCTTCCCGCACGTGTACGCCACGGTGTTCAGCGGGTTCTACCTGGCGCTGATGCTGGTGCTCTACGCGCTCATCCTGCGCGCCGTGTCCTTTGAGTTCGGGCATCGGGTGGAGAGCGCGAAATGGCGGCGGGTGTGGGACTGGGTCTTCTTCGCCGGCAGCCTGATTCCGGCCCTGCTCACCGGCGTGGCCGTGGGCAACGTGATGCGCGGCGTGCCGCTGGACGCCCGCATGGAGTTCGCCGGCGACTTCTTCACGCTGCTCAATCCTTTCGCGCTGGTGGTGGGGCTGGCGGGGCTGGCCATGTTCGTCATGCAGGGGGCCGCGTACCTCACCGTCAAGACCAACGGCGAACTGGCGCATCGGGCGCGGAACGCCGCCAAGTGGGCCTGGGCGGCGCTGGTCGTCTTGCTCGCCGTGGCGGGCCTCGTGGTCATCGCCGACTCGCCCGAGCGCCTGGACAACTACACGCGCGCCCCGATTGCGTTCGCCGTGCCGGTGGCGGCCTTCGTGCTGCTCGCGCTCACCCGCATGAGCCTGCACAAGGGAGCCGCGGGCCGGTCGTTCCTCCTGTCCAGCCTGTCCATCGCGGCCATCATGGGCATCTGGGGCGTGGCCAATTATCCCTATCTCCTGCCGGCGCGGAACGTGGCCGCATACGGGCTGAGCATCTTCAACGCCTCGGCCTCGCAGAAGAGCCTGCAGACCATGTTCATCATCGCGCTGGTGGGCATGCCCCTGGTGGTGGCGTACACGGCCTACGTGTACCACATCTTCCGCGGCAAGGTGCGCGCGCACGAGGAGCATTACTCGTAGTTGACCTCAGGGGGAATTGCCCGTTGTCATGGCGAGCGAAAGGTTCCATCCACGAATCGCACGAATCTACACGAATGCATAAGGGTGCCCTTCGTGCTCATTCGCGCGGACTGGCGGTTTCTCCACAATGTCATTGCGAGCGAAGCGAAGCAAATCCACGAATTGCACGAATTCAAAGGGGCATTCGTGTTCATTCGCGCGGACTTGCGGTCGCTCCCCACTTGTCATGCTTCGCTCAGCATCTCGGTTGGCGAGATTCTTCGCGGCTTCGCCGCTCAGAATGACAGTCTGCTGGGATTGCTTCGGGCGCTGCGCGCCCTCGCAATGACATCCCTTGTGTCATTGCGAGCGAAGCGAAGCAATCTCACGCCGCGGGGATTGCTTCGGGCGCTGCGCGCCCTCGCAATGACATCCCTTGTGTCATTGCGAGCGAAGCGAAGCAATCTCACGCCGCGGGGATTGCTTCGGGGCTTCGCCCCTCGCAATGACATCCCCTGTGTCATTGCGAGCGAAGCGAAGCAATCTCGCACCCCGTGGGATTGCTTCGGGCGCTCTGCACCCTCGCAATGACATCCCCTGTGTCATTGCGAGCGAAGCGAAGCAATCTCGCACCCCGCGGGGATTGCTTCGGGGCTTCGCCCCTCGCAATGACATCCCATGTGTCATTGCGAACGAGGCGAAGCATCTCGGTTGACGAGCCTCAGTAGGGACAATTCATGGATTGTCCCTACGGGCGCTGCGCCCCTCGCAATGACAAACCATCAAGAATCCCTGTGGGGTAAAACACTAACCGCCCAGCCGCGCAGTATTTGCATTTCGCCGCGCGGCTTGCTATAATTATCACAGGCTTGAGGAAGCCCATCGGGACATTCGGAAAGGAGAGCGAAAGTGTACAAGGTGGTTCGTCGCCGCACATGAGCGATGGCCCTGGGTGCCAGTTGGCGCCCAGCAGCCGGCCGTCACGCGCTGGGGTGCGGCGTCGGAACCGCACCCTAGGTACCCTAGCCGCGACCTCCTGGACCGCTGCCAGCGCGTGATGGCAGCGGTTCTTTGTTGCCCACAGCGGAGCAGCATCCAACCGCGTGGAGAATACATCAACAGGAGGTATGCGCCATGTCCGAACGTCTCACCCGCTTCTTTGCCTCGCGCTGGGGGATCATCCTAGCCGGGGCAGCCATCGGCCTTCTGGCCCCGTTGCTCCAGAAGGCCGGGAACCCGCCCAACATGGGCATCTGCGTGGCCTGCTTTGAGCGGGACATCGCAGGCGCTCTTGGGCTCCACCGGGCTGCGGTCGTGCAGTACATCCGCCCAGAGATCATCGCCTTCGTGCTGGGCTCGCTCATCGCCGCGCTCCTTTTCAAGGAGTTCAAGCCCCGCGCAGGCTCGGCCCCCATCGTCCGCTTCTTCCTGGGGATGTTCGCCATGATCGGCGCGCTGGCGTTCCTCGGCTGCCCGTGGCGGGCGCTCCTGCGGCTGGCGGGCGGCGACCTCAACGCCATCCTGGGGTTGGCGGGGCTGGTAACCGGCATCGCCGTGGGCGTCCTGTTCCTGAAGGCAGGCTACAACCTGGGCCGCGCGCAGAGGACTCACACCGCCGTCGGCTGGGTCATGCCGCTGTTCATGGTGAGCCTGCTGGTGCTCCTCATCCTGCGGCCGCAGTTCACGAAGGATGGCGCCATCTTCTTCAGCAAGACCGGCCCGGGCTCGCTCCATGCGCCCATCCTCATCTCCCTGGCCGTGGGCCTGGTGATCGGCTTCCTGGCCCAGCGCACCCGCTTCTGCACCATGGGTTCCATCCGCGACGTGATTCTCATGGGCGACACCCACCTCATCAGCGGCGTTGGTGCGCTGCTCGTGGTGGCGTTCCTCACCAATTTGGCCTTGGGGCAGTTCAAACTCGGCTTCTCGCCGCAGCCCGTGGCCCACTCCAGCCACCTGTGGAACTTCCTGGGCATGTCGCTGGCCGGGCTGGCGTTCGCCCTGGCGGGCGGGTGCCCTGGGCGGCAGTTGTTCCTCGCCGGCGAGGGCGACGGCGACGCGGGCGTGTTCGTCATCGGCATGATCGTCGGCGCGGGCTTCTCGCACAACTTCGCGCTGGCAGGCACGCCCGATTCCGTGGTGGATGGCGTGATCAAGGTCGGCGGCCTCACCACCTACGGCCAGTGGGCAGTCATCATCGGCCTGGTGCTCTGCCTGCTCATCGGCTTCACCATGCGCTCCAAGAAGGCAGGGGAGGTGTAACATGGTTACTGTGGACGCACGCGGGCTTTCGTGCCCGCAGCCGGTCATGCTGGCCAAGCAGGCCATTGACAAGGGCGAGTTCCCCATTGAGGTCCTGGTGGACACCGTAACCTCGCGCGAGAACGTGCGACGGCTCGCCCAGCGCCTTGGTCTCAAGGTCCAGGCAGAACCCTCCGGCGATGGCTTCAAAGTTACGCTGGACAAGTAGGCGACACGCAGCAGACCTCCGAGGTCCTTTGGGGCCTCGGAGGTGCCCAGAACGAACCGTGCCGCGAAAGGACGGGAGATGATCTACTTTGACAACGCTGCCACCTCGTGGCCCAAGCCGCCCCAAGTGGCCGAAGCCATGATGCACTTCCTGCGCGACGTGGGCGCGAACCCAGGGCGTTCGGCCCATCGCACCGCGGTAGAATCTGGCCGCATTGTGTACGCCGCCCGCGAGGCCGTCTGCGAACTGGTCAACGCGCCCGACCCCCTGCGCGTAGCCTTCACCGCCAACGTTACCGTCGCGCTGAACATGGCCCTGTGGGGGCTGCTGCGCCCAGGCGACCACGTCATCACCAGTTCCATGGAGCACAACTCGGTCATGCGCCCGCTGCGCGCGCTGGAACGCAAGGGCGTGGAACTGACCGTGGTGCGGTGCTCGCCGGAGGGTTTCCTGAACCCCGCCGACGTGCAAGCGGCCATCCGCCCCAATACCCGCATGATCGTGCTGAACCACGCTTCCAATGTGGCGGGAACGATCCTGCCCGTGCGCGAGGTGGGCCACATCGCCCACGCCCACAACCTGCTGCTCCTGGTGGACGCGGCGCAGACGGCGGGGGCCTACCCCATTGACGTGCAGGCCGACGGCATAGACCTGCTCGCCTTCACCGGCCACAAGTCGCTGCTGGGGCCGATGGGCACGGGCGGGCTGGTCCTGGGGCCGCGGGTGGACGTGTCGCGGATGGAGCCGCTCATCCGCGGGGGCACAGGCAGCCGCTCGGAGCGCGAAGAGCAGCCCGACTTCCTGCCCGACATGCTGGAGAGCGGCACGCCCAACGCCGTGGGCATCGCGGGGCTAGAGGCGGGCATCCGCTGGGTGCTGGAGCGGGGCGTGGAGGCCATCCGCGCCCACGAGATGGCCCTGGCGCAGCGGGCCATAGACGGCCTGCGGGCGATTCCCGGCGTTACGGTGTACGGCCCGCTGGATGCGGCGCGGCAGACGGCCACCGTCTCCTTCAACATCGCCGGCATGGAGCCATCGGAGGCGGGCCTGCGCCTGGACGAGGAGCATGGCATCTTGTGCCGGGTGGGGTTGCACTGCGCGCCGGCGGCCCACAAGACGCTGGGCACGTTCCCGGTGGGCACGGTGCGCTTCGGGATGGGCGTGTTCAACACGGCAGACGAGGTGGACGCCGCTGTGGCCGCGGTGGAAGCCCTGGCGCGGGAGGCGCGGCGATGAGCGAGACCTATTCCGTCATCCTGGTGCACAGCACCAGCCACGCCATCCGCGCCGAGAAGGTCTTGCGCGCCGCGGGCATCCCGTGTAAGATGATTCCGGTGCCGCGCCACATCAGTTCCGACTGCGGCGTGTGCGTGCGGGTCGGGCGCGCCGACGTGGATGCGGCCCGCCGTGCACTGGAAGCCGCGGGGCTGGAGATTGAGGACATCCGCGACATCTAACGGGACGGGGGCAACGCACGCCGTGTTGTCCGCCGCGCCGGTGGGCACCGCCACCTCGCGCGGGGTACAATCCCCCGCCGGAGCACCTGATTTGGGAGAACGAAGATGAGCGAACGCGAGAAGATTCGCCTGACGGCCCTAGCCTCGTGCGCGGGCTGAGCGGGCAAGATGGGGCCTGAGGCCCTGGCGCAGGTTCTGCAGCCACTCAAAGACACGTTCCGGGAAGCCCAGTTTCCCGATTTGCTGGTGGGCCTGGGCAAGGCCGACGACGCCGCCGTGTACCGCCTGGCGCCCGATTTGGCCATCGTCCAGACGCTGGACTTCTTCGCGCCGGTGGTGGACGACGGGTACACCTACGGGGCTATCGCCGCCGTCAATTCCATGAGCGACGTGTGGGCCATGGGCGGCGAGGTGCTGCTGGCGCTGAGCATCGCCGCATTCCCGCCCAATCTGCCGCCCGAAATCGCCCAGGACATCCTGCGCGGCGCGGGCGACAAGGTGGCCGAAGCGGGCGCGGTGCTGGCGGGCGGCCACACCATGGAGGACAAGGAGCCCAAGTTCGGCCTCTGCGTAACCGGCACGGTGCACCCCGACAAGGTGATTACCAAGAGTGCCGCCCAGGTCGGCGACGTCCTGGTGCTGACCAAGCCGCTGGGTGTCGGCGTCATCACGACGGCGCTGAAGCAGGGCCTTGCCGACCCGGCCCACGTGGATGCCGCCACCGCCAGCATGTTGCGCCTGAACCAGGCCGCCGCTCGCGCCATGCAGGCCGCGGGCGTCCACGCCGCCACCGACATCACCGGCTTCGGCTTGCTGGGCCACGCGCAGGAGATGGCCGCCAACAGCGGCGTGGGGCTGCGGTTTGTGCTGGAGGCGCTGCCTTTCCTGCCCGGCGCGCACGAGTACGCGGCCAAGTGGATTTTCCCCGGCGGCGCATACAACAACGAGCGGTTCTACGCGCCCCACGTGTCCTTCGCGGCGGGCATCCCCGACGAAACACAACTGCTGCTGTACGACCCCGAAACGTCGGGCGGGCTGCTCATCGCCGTCGCCCGCGAGCGGCTGGCGGCGCTGGAGGCGGAATTGCGGAACGCGAACCAGCCCTACTGGGTCGTGGGCGAGGTGGTGGACGGCGACGGGACGGTGGCGGTCGTGTAGCCAGGCGGACGCAGACGACGAACGGCGTCCAACGCCCATGCGCCGCAGCGCGTCCGTGCCCCTGGTACTCTGCCACAGGGTTCTTGATGGTGTGTCATTGCGAGGGCGCGCAGCGCCCGTAGGGACAATTCATGAATTGTCCCTACTGAGGCGCGAAGCCGCGAAGAATCTCGTCAGCCGAGATGCTTCGCTTCGCCCAGCATGACAATGTTGAGAAACCGCCAATCCGCGCGAACGAACACAAGTGGCACCCTTGAATTCGTGTAGATTCGTGCGATTCGTGGATTTGCTTCGCTTCGCTCGCAATGACGTGAGAAGGCACTTGCGACGCACCTCGGAGGTGCGTCGCAAGTGGAGATTGCTTCGCTTCGCTCGCAATGACAATGGGCAATCTTCTCTGTCGTCAAGCCCTAATCGCGGACGGGAGCCTCGCGGCCTAACCGCGCGCTGACCACCGCCAGCCCAACGTAAATCCAGAAGAACGACACCGAATGAGGGAAGTCCAGGTTGAAGAAGTAGTGGTCAAACAAGCCGCCCGTCATGATGCCCACGAGCGCCGCCACAAACCCCAGCAGCGCCGCCTCGTGCGTGCGGCCCATGCGGGCGCGCCACCCGCGCCAGACATACGCGAACACCGTCCCCATGACCGCGAGGAACAGCGCCAGTCCGATGAGTCCCGTCTGCTCGGCGATCATTAGGTACACGTTGGACACGCCGATGTACAGGTCAATGTCGGGCGTGCCCGCGAACCCGACCCCTAGCCACGGGTAGCGCGAGATCAGGATCAGCGCGTCCTTGTACTCCCCGAAGCGCATCTGGGTCGCCAGGTCTTCGCCTCGCACGCCCTCTATGAAATGCGCGATGTACGCCTGGGTGCTGGGCAGGAGCAGAAACACGATGCCCACAATCGCCATGAGCACGAGCAACTTGCGATACCGCACGAGCGCAATGACCCCTAGCCCCACGGCCAGCCCCACCAGCGACCCCCGCGAGTACGTGAGGTACAGGCACAGCCCCATGAACGGAACCATCCCCCACAGCATCCAGCGCGGCAGGACGGGCTTCTCGGCGAACAACTGCGCCACGGTTACCGCCGTGATGAGGATCATCAGGCTGCCCAGCAGGTTGGGGTTCACCGACGTGGAGATGGCCCGCATGGGCAGTTCGGGGTTGTCCTCCACGTACTGGATGATGTCCGCACCTGTTGGGTAATTGAAGCGCCCCAACGCCGACAGCAGCCGAATGGTCGTTCCCTCGGGGAGGTAGTAGAGCACAACACCCAGGAACGCCGACGCAAACCCCGCCAGGATGATGACCCGCAGCATCCAGTCCAGTTGGGACTTCGTCCGCACAATGTTGACCACCACGTAGAACAGGCCCAGCGCCATGATGACCTCGGCGAAACGGCGCAGGATGCTGGCGGTGGGTCGCGCGTGAGCCAGGCCCGCCAGGAAGGCCACAACCGCCAGGATGATGAACAGGAGCAGCGGGAAGGCCACTGGCGTTGTGATGAAATCGCGCTGTTTCCGCTGGGCCACGCGCAGAAGCCACACCACGTACACGGCCACCAGCGCCACATCCAGGAATGTAGGCGAGAAGCCGATGGGCAGCGGGATGGCCGCGAAGGGCAACAGGCAGATGATGGCGATGGCGGCGAACATCCCCACGTGGACGCTGCGGAGCATGAGCAGGCCCGCGGCCACCGCCACAATCGCCGCGACCGCGTACAGCGGCCCCAGCAGGCCGATGAGCGCGCCCACCACCCCGCCGACCGCCACGCACAGCAGGACGACCGCCACGACGCCTGCACGCGAGTCGGCGGCGAACCACTCTTCGTACCACTTGGGTTGCGCGATGCGGTGATCCATCTCCCTCAACCTGTGCGTTCCTGCTAGGGCGCGGTGAACGCCCCCAACAGGATGTAGCCGTCGGCTGCGCCCGCGCCGTCCTCCACCAGCAGCGGCTCATGAGTGTCGGTGCGGTACAGCCCCGCCCGTATCATATACGCGCCGGGCGAAATTGGCGAATCCTGCCCCAGGATGTGCGCGTCCTCCACCACCTGCCCCGGCAGCCACCAGCGCGCGGGATAATCCCCCGACGCGGGAACACCGTCGTGCTGGGCGACGATGTTCCCCTCCCCGTCCACCAGGTGCACGAAGGCGGCGTAGTCGGCCGACGGCGCAGCAACGGCCCGCCACCAGAGGCGCACCACAACCCGTCCGGGCGCGTCGGGCAGGGGCTCCGCCCGCCAGTCCACCAGTTCCACCAAGCCGCCCAGGCGGGCCAGGGCGGGGGCGGTTTCGCGGGCGTCGGGCGAGGCGGCGACCAGGCGAGCCACCTCCTCCATGATGACCGTGGGCCGGTTCCAGCCATCGTACACCGGCAGGCGGTCGCCCGTCCGGAGGTCGTACAGGCCCGCCGTGAGACGCAGGACTGCCGGCCCCTCGGCGTCGGGGGCGATGGGAACCCGCACGTCGTTGCAGAAAGCGCCGCTCGCATTCCAGGCCGACGTGGCGAGCCGCCCGCCGGCGGGGTACGTGTCGCGCTGCCCCACAATCTTCCTGCCACGCCCCAGCAGGTGGATGTACACGCTGTAGTTCACTTCCGTGCGGCGGAGCGGCCGCCAGCACAGCGTTACGGTGAGCCACTCGCCCGGCCGCACCGTGTCGGGCCGGGCCTGGTAACCCAGCAGGTAGGCCACATCGCCGATGCGCGCGTCCAACGGCACCAGCGAAGCGGGCATGGCACGTTCGGGGACGGTCGGCGGCGGCGCGTAGGTCGGGCGGATGGTGAACACGGGCGCGCGGGCCGCCCAGAACAGGAACGCCAGCGCAAGCGCCGCCATCCCCGCGCCACGCGCCCGCCGCGGCCAAATCCCCTCCCATCCTGCGGCCAGCAGCACCGCCAGCGCAGGCAGCGCAGGGAACATCAGCCGCCCCTGCGACGCCGGCGTCCGTGCCGTCCACTGCAGCAGCGCGGCCAGCACAATCAGCGCCCAGACTGCCAGCCAGACGACGGCGCGGGGCGTGGGCAACTGCTGACGCCGCACGAGGCGCACTCCCCATCCCGCCACGGCTGCCAGCGCCACCAGGTTGAACATGCGGTACATGGCGTCGGGCGCGGGGACGTTGAACCAGCCGAACAGCCCCCAAAACGACCCCACGAGGCCGCGCAGTTCGCCCCACAGGGTGGCGAACGAGACCTCGCCTGCACGCCGCCCCATCATCTCCACCATGCGCGCAGTGGCGGTGAGGTCGCCGTACACGGCTGCGTTCCGCGCGAACCACCACCCCGTGAGGGCCGCCCACACGGCGACGACGATGCCCACATCCCGAAGCCAGGCAGGTTCTCGGCGACGCAACGCCTGCCAGGTGCAGGCCACCACGAGCAGGCCGAGCAGCCCCGCGCCCGACAGTTTGGACAGCGTTGCCAGGCCCGCCAGGACGCCCAACACCACGGCACGCCGCGGCGAAGGCCCCAGCCGCAGATGCCGCAAGAGCGCCCACAACCCAACGGCGCACAGCGCGGTTACCAGGTTGTCGTTGTTCACCGCGCCGCTGACGAAGCCGAACTGGGGCAGGAACGCCGCCACTGCCGCCGCGGTCAGCGACGCCGCTGCCCCGATGCCCGCTTCCGTGCCCACCAGATACGTCATCCAGACCGTGATTGCACCCAGCAGGACGGAGACCAGCCGCGCCAGGTGCACCGCCAGCACCGTCCCGCGCCATGGGAACCGCTCCGCGTCGGTGTGCACGTAGGCGTTCTTGTTGTCGGGGTACAGGGGCACGCCGATGGCCGCGTGGGGGTTGCGCTGGGCTAGCGCCTCGGCGTCCGACGTGTCCACTGCCGCGATGACGACGGCGGTCAGGGCATAGTACAGCGGCGGCTGAGTGGCTTCCTGGGCCCACAGTGTCCCCTTCTCGGCCACGGGCAGGCGGCCCGTCTGGGCCAGGTAGCGCGCGTAGAAGAAATGCTGCGGCTCGTCGGGGGCTTCAAACACAGGCGTCGCCACGCTGAACGTTACGGCCACAGCCAGATACGCAATCAGAATCGCGGCGAGAAGCCAGCGCGCCCTCATCGCACGATCCTCACCTTCGCCAGCAGGGCGCGGTTGTCGCGCACGTGCCCGTCGGGGTCCACCACGTTCAGGCGGGTGCCCGTCGCCGCATCGTACAGGCCCACTTCCAGCGTGCACACCAGCGGCGGGGCCTCGTCCTTCACCCGCACTTCGTACTCGTCGCGGACAATCTGCCCCACCTGCCACGCGGATGTGGGCGCAAGGCCCCCCTGCGGCATGCTGTCCCGCTGGCCCCAGATGTCGGCCCCCTCGCCCAGCAGGTGCACGAACACGGTGTAATCCTTGTCCACCGACGCGAGGGCCTTCCAATACAGCGTAATGCGCAGCGTCTCGCCTGGGGTCGCCGCCCGCCGGTCTATGTCGTAGCCCACCAGCGCGATCTTGCCCTCAAAGCGGATGTCCTGCGGGTTGGGCACGTCGCCCGCGTTGGGCAGGACGCTCACCGAGCCGAAGCGGATGTGGTCGCCCAGCGCCGCGCCGCTCTCGGCGTAGGCAGGCAGCCGATGCCCGTCGGCGGGCGAGAAGAACCCCACTTCCCACACAGCGCGGTCGGGCGCGTAGGCCGTCTGCGGCAGGGCCAGGAGCACGCGGTCGGCGTAGATTTGGCCCGCCTGCCAGCCGCGTGTGGGGCAGCCGCCCATGCACGGCACGCCATCCCGCTGGGCGATGACGATGTCGTGCTCGCCCAGCAGGTGGACGAAGGCGTACACATCGTCGCCCACAGGCGCAGATGCCTGCCAGTACAAGGTGATCGTCAGAGGCTGACCTGGGCGCACCGCTTCGGCGGCCGTCTCGTAGCCCAGGAGTTGGATGGCAGGGCCGAACCGCACACGGAGCGGCGTCGCCGACGCGGGGAGAGCGCCCACCGTCTGCGCGGCGCTGCGCGGGACGACGCGCCGATAGACCGTAACCGGCCCGCCCCAGAAGCGGGCGTCCGGGAACTGCTGCACCGGCGCGTAGGCCGCGCGAAACCACTCATCGCGGCGGATGTCGTAGGAGTACAGGGGGTTGACCTCGGTCAGGGCCAGGTAATCGGGCTGATAGTGGAACAGCGCCCAGGCGACATCGCCACGGGCCAACGCCTGGGCCACTGGCGGCCGCAGAAGCCCCAGGAAGTCCACCATGCGGCGCTTGGCGTAGTAGCCCATGACGCCGACCTCGGTTACGCCCACGTCGGCGTCGGCGGGGGTGTTGGCGTCCAGCCATTCGCCCACCTGCTGATAGACGGCGGTCTTGGCCTCGGGCAGCGCCTTGTAATCGGGGCGGTCGGGCGAGATGGGCGCGTCGCTCCGCAGAGCCTCGGCGATGCGATAGTCGGATATGCCCAGCGCCAGCAGCGTCGCCGCCGCGAGGATCGCCCCAGCGCCCCATCGCACTGCCGCCCCGCGCCCGCGCGTCCCGCCTACCCACGCGACGCCAAGCCCCGCCAAGAGCACGCCCGCGGGCACGAACGGCGCGTAGTACCAGTGGTACGGCGCGACGCGCAGCACGTGGTACCCAACCCCGTACAGCGCGGCCCACAGCACCAGCGCCAACGCCCAGCGGTCGCGCCACAACGCTACTGCCAGCCCCACCAGCGCCGCCGCGGCCAGCAGCGCGTACAGCGGCGTCTGCGAGAACCACGCCTTCGCCAGAATCAGCGCCCCCTGGACGAACGTCGTGCCTGCGTAGAATCCCGTAACGCCCAGCGCCGTCTGCGCGCTCTTCGCCCCCAGTGTAACGGGCACGGGCGAGCCGAAGTACCACGTGAGCCACAGCAGGACGGGTGCCATCACGGCCAGGTACACCAGCACAGGCCGCCCCAGTCCCGACCACAGCCGCCGTGTGGCGCTGCACTGCCCCCCGCGGAGCGCCTGGACGCCTGCCAGAAGAAACACCACGCCCGCGGGGATCGCACCGTCAAACCGCGTGAGCGTGGCAAGCCCCAGTGGAATCGCCGCCAGCGTCGTGCGCCCGCGAAAATGCAGGTGGAACCCCAGCAGCGCCAGGAGCAGGTAGAGCGGAACCTCAAACCCCAGGCTGAGCCACAGCAGCGGGAACGCAGCATAGAGCGCCCCTGCGACGAGACCCGCCGCTGGCCGCCCAAATTGCCGCGCCATGCGGTACAGGAGCCACGCGCCCGCCCAGATGGACAGGACGCCGATGCCGTTGCTCAACGCGGGCAGGTCGGGCGTGAGGAGCCACCCCACAGCCAGGAGCAGGGCATACAGCGGCGTGGTCGTGCTCAGCACGCGCTCGCCCTCGTTGTACACGAACCCGCGCCCCGCTGCCAGGTTCTCGGCGTAGCGGTAGGTGATGAACGGGTCGTCCAGGGCCATGCCGCGCAGCGCCCAGCCGATGCCCAGGGCAATCGCCGCGAACAGGAGTGGCGCTGCAATATCGGCAACGGTTTCAGGTGCGTCGCACCTGGAGGCAGCCCGAAGACTTTGGGACTGAGTTGTTCGCTTGGCGGGGGATGGGGTCATGGCCGCTCCCCTCCGACGAGCGACTCGTACAGGGCCAGCGAGTCGCGGGCGATGCGTTCCCATGCGAACAGCCGCGACAGCCGCCGCGCCCCCTCGCCCAGGCGCGCACGAAGTCCCGCGTGGTCGGCCACGCGCGCGATGGCCTCGGCCAAGTCCGCGGGCTGCTCAGGCGGCACCAGGATGACATTCTCCTCGGGCACCAGTTCGGGCAGGTGGACGCGGGGCACCGTGCTGATGATGGGCACCCCGTGCGCCAGCGCCGCCATCAGGCTCCCGCGGCGGAACGAGATGCCATCGGCATACGGGAGCACAGCCATATCGGCCACGGCGAAGGCGGCGGAGACCTCTTCGGGCGGCAGGAACCCCGTCCAGACGACGCGGTCACTCACCCCCTCGCGGGCGATGACGCTCTCCACGTGGCGGGCGAACTCGCGGTTGGTGGGGTCGCTGGCCCCCACCTTGCCGCCGATCATCAGCAGGCGCACGGGCCGCCCCTGCTTGGCCAGGTGGCCCACGGCGGTAATGAGGGTGTCGCCGCCTTTGGTGGCGTTCAGGAAGCCGAAGTAGGCCAGCACCAAATCGTCGGGGGCAATGCTCCACTTGGCCCGCCAGGCCGTGCGCTCAAACCCCTGGGGCAGGCGCGGCGCGATATTGCTGCCGATGGGAATCACGCGCGGCGGACGGGGCACGCCCAGGTTGGCGAACCCCAGTTCGTCCTCGCGGTTGGTAACGATGGCGGCGTCGCAATCGCGTGCCAGCCGTGCCACGGCCCAGCGGCGCGCGCGCCCCGCCTTGGGGAACAGGTACGGGAGTTTCAGGTCGTGGAAGGTAACAGCGCGGCGGATGCCAGGGCGGCCCATTCGCAGGTAGGCGGGCAGCAGGTGAATCGGCAGGCGCATCCCGTAGGCCGCCGCCTGATACTGGATGTGGACGATGTCCGCGCCCCACGACGCCGCCAGGCCCGCCACCGTCCCCAGGCTGGCCCATCCCCAGCGACGCACCACGGGGTACACCGCCACGCGCGAATCGTCCAGCGCGGCGGCCTGCGCCGACGTAACCACGGCGACCGAAGCGCCCAAATCGGCCAGGGCGCGCGCCAGAACCGCCGTGTAGTCCCCCACCCCGCCTTGCATGGGTGGGAATTCGCCCGTAACGAACAGCACCTTCATCGCAGCCCCGACCTCAACACCTTCGTGTAGGCGGCGATGCGCTCGGCGCGCAGGGGGCGGCGATGCCCCACCAGCCACTTGGCCCCCTCCTCGGCCAGCATCCAGGCATACGTGCCCAGGAGAAACAGCCGCAGCACCTCGCCCCGAAACGCGCCAAAGTGCTTGGCGAAGTAGGCCACCTTGCTCCGCTGGAAGTGAATGTGCTTGGCGGCCACCACTTGCTCGCTGCTCTTGCCGCCGTAGTGGACAATGGCCGCCTGGGGCAGGTACACCACGCGCCAGCCCGCCCGCTTGGCCCGCAGGCACCAGTCCATCTCCTCGGAGTACATGAAGAAGCGCTCGTCCAGCCCGCCGATCCCGCGCACGACTTCGGCCCGCGCCATGAGGCACGCCCCCTCCAGCCAGTCCACATCCTGCTCGCGGTCGTCGGGCACGTCCCACAGGTAGTAGCGGGCCAGCAGGCGGTGGCGCGGGAACCATCGCTGCAGACATGTGCTCTCCACGAAGGCCGTGGCGTAGGTGGGGAAGCGGCGGCGTGAGGGCTGCACGCCTCCGTCGGGCGTGAGGATGCGCGGGCCGACGATGCCCACGTCGGGGTGCGCGTCCAGGTAGTCGGCCATGACGGTGAGGGCATCGCTCACGATTTCGGTGTCGGGGTTCAGCAGCAGGACGGCGCGCCCTCGGCATCGGGCCAGCCCCTGATTGTTCCCCCGTGTGAAGCCCACGTTCTCGGCGTTGGCGATGAGGCCCACGTGCGGGAACGTCTCCCGCACCATGTCGGCGCTGCCGTCGGAAGACGCGCTGTCCACCACCCAGACCTCCAGGGTACGCGCGCCTGCGGGTTCGTCATCGGGGGCAACGAGCGTCCAACCAGGGGCAGAAAGGAGCGAGCGAAGGCACTTCTCCAGCAGCGCCTTCACGTTCCAACTCACGATGACTACGGATAGGTCCACAACTTCGCTCATGGTAGGTAGCAGCCGATAACCGTCAGCAATCAGCGGTCAGCAATCAGCGGTCAGCCGTCAGCCACCGACCAAAGGCCGAGCGCCGTGCGATTACGCCGAGAGCGATTTGCTGACCGCTATCACGTTCGGCGCGCAACGACATAATCCGCCAGTTGGGCGAGGATGTCGCGGGATTGGCACGCGGGCAATCGGTCCAGCGCCGCGTGGGATTTGCGGACGTACTCGGCGGCCTCCTCCAGCGCGCCGTCCACGGCCCCCGAGGCGATGATGCGGGCGACGGCGTCCTGCACGGCAGCGTTCTCGCCCTGGACCGCGCGCTTCACCAAGTCCTCGGCGTCGGGGCCTTGCGCCTGCTCCAGGTAGCGCAGGGCAGGCAGCGTAACGATGCCCTGGCTCAGGTCGCTGCCCACAGGCTTGCCCAACTCCGACGGGTCGCCCACGTAGTCCAGCACGTCGTCCACGATCTGGAACGCCATCCCCAGGTTGTGCCCGTAACTGCGGATGAGGGCCACCTTGTCGGTCGGGGCCGCGCTGAGCACCGCGCCCACCTCTGCCGACGCGGCAAAGAGCGAGGCGGTCTTGCTGTAGATGCGTTTCTCGTAGGCTTCGCGCGTGGGCGGCCACTGGCGGTCGGCCAACAACTGGCGCAGTTCGCCGTTGCAGATGGTCATCAGTGCCCGCGAGAAAATCTGCACCACGGGCACGCTGTCGGTCTCCGCGGCCAGCGAAGCCGATACCGCGAACATGTAGTCGCCCGTGAGGACGGTAGCCTCGCCGCTCCACTGGCTGTTGAGGGTGGGGTAGCCGCGGCGGGTGCTGGCGCGGTCAATCATGTCGTCGTGCACCAGGGTGGCGGTGTGGAGCATCTCAATGGCGGCGGCGGCCGAGATGACCTTGTCGGCGTCGGCCTCGTAGAACTGCGACGCCAGGATGGCCACCGCGGGGCGAATCCGCTTGCCGCCCGCGCGCAGCAGGTTCTGCACGGCTGCCCGCAACAGGGGAAACTCCACGTCAGAGGCGCGGAGCAGCCGCTGCTCCACCCTCTCCATGTGCGCTCGGATGGGTTCCAGGAAGGGCAGAAGGTTCACAGGACGTCCTCTCCAAGGCCATTGGCCTACGGCCATCAGCCCTTCGCCCATCAGCGAGGGCCAAAGGCTAATGGCGAACGGCCAAAGGCCATTTTCCTAATCCAAACAGCCGCGCCGCGTTGGCGGTCGTGGCACGGGCGACCTCGGCCACAGGGACGCCCCGCGCACGGGCCACCGCCTCGGCCACCAGCGCCACATACGCAGGCTCGTTGCGCTGGCCCCGATGCGGGTGCGGCGCAAGGTATGGGCAATCGGTTTCAATCAGCAGTTTGTCCAGCGGCAGCGCTGCCGCGATTTCGGGCAGTTTGCGCGCGTTCGTATAGGTAATCGGCCCCGCGATGGAGATGAGGAACCCCAACTCCACCGCCTGCTCCGCCATGTCCAGGCTGCCCGAGAAGCAGTGCAGCACGCCCTTCTCGGCCAGGGGCGAGGTCGGCGACCATTCGCGCAGGATGCCCATGACCTCGCCGTGGGCGTCCCTGTCGTGCACGATGATCGGCTTGGGCAGCCGCGCCGCCAACGCCAGTTGGGCCTCCAAGGCAGCACGCTGGGCGGGCCTGGGCGACAGGTCGCGGTAGAAGTCCAGCCCGATCTCGCCGATGGCCACGACCTTGGGCGCGCGCGCCAGCGTCTCCAACTCGGCCAGCGCCTCCGCCGTCAGGGCCTTGGCGTCGTGCGGGTGCACGCCCACCGCCGCGAACACACGCTCATGCCGCGCCGACAATTCTACCCCAGCGCGGCTGGACGGCAAATCCGCGCCCGCGTTCACAATTGCCACGAGGCCCGCCGCCCACGCCCGCGCCAGAACCTGCTCGCGGTCCGCGTCAAACTGCGCAAAGTCCAGGTGGGCGTGGGTGTCCACCAGCGCTGGAGTCGGTCCCGCGTTCACGCCGCCTCCCTACCGCTTCAGGCCCGTGAGGCGCAGCCCCTCGTTCAGCAGTTCCTGCACCTTGTCGGCGCGGGTCGTCTCGCAGTACACGCGCAGAATCGGCTCGGTGCCCGAGAAGCGAATGAGCGCCCAGCCGCCGTCCTCCAGGTCCATTTTGAACCCGTCGCGCGTGTCCAGCCCCACCACCTTCATCCCAGCCAGGGTCTTGGGGATATGGTCCCGCACCCGCGCGATGATGGCCTCTTTCTGCTCGGCGGGGAAGGACGCATCTATGCGGTCGTAGAAGTGCGGCCCGACCAGCGAGTACAGGTAATCAATCAGTTCCGACGGCTTCTTCCCCGTCTGCACCATCAGGTCCAGGATGAACAGCCCGGCGACGATGCCATCGCGCTCGGGGATGTGCCCGCGGAACCCGAACCCGCCGCTTTCCTCGCCGCCGAGGATGGCGTCCTTCTCAATCATGGCCGGGCCCACGTACTTGAACCCAACGGGCGTGCGGATGACCTCCAGGCCGTAGCGGGCGGCCAGTTTGTCGGCCATCACGGTGGTGGTGATGGAGCGCACCACCGGCCCGCGCCACCCGCGCACCTCCAGCAGGTACAGCAGCAGGAGCGCGTACACCTGCAACTGGTTGACGAACGTCCCGTTCTCGTCCATCACGCCGATGCGGTCGGCGTCGCCGTCGTTGGCCAGGCCCACGTCGGCCCCCCGGTCGCGGATGGCGTCGGACAGGGCACGCAGGTTGTGGCCGATAGGCTCCGGGTGGTCCAGGCCGGGGAACAGCGGGTTGCGCTCGCCGTGAATCTGGAACACGCGGGTGTTGCCGCCCTCCAGCAGGCGCGGGAAGTAGTCCATCCCGGCGCCGTACATGGCATCCACAACGACGTTCAGGCCCGCGGCCTTGATGGGCTCCAAGTCCACCATGCGGGCCACCTGGGCGAAGTAGGCCGGCGTGGGGTCAAACATCTGCACCAGCCCCTTGCGCCGCGCCTCGTCCAGGGGCATCCGCCGCACCGCATCGCGCCCCGCCTGGATGGCCGCGATGCGCTCCTCCAGGGCGGCCACGACTTCGGGCGAGGCCGAGCCGGCGTACTCCGGCTTGTACTTGAACCCGTTCCAGACGCCCGGGTTGTGGCTCGCGGTGATGACAACAGCGCCCGCCGCCTTGCGGTCCAGGATGCCCCAGGAGACCACCGGCGTGGGGGCAAATCGGTCGCACAGGTAGGTGCGGACGCCATTGGCTGCGGCCACCTCGGCCACCGCCGCCGCGAAATCCTCGGACAGGAACCGCGTGTCGTAGCCGACCACCAGCCCCTGGTCGGCCACGTTGCGGTCCAGCAGGTAGCGCGCCACCGACTGGGCGCAGATGCGGACGTTGTCAAAGGTGTAGTCCTCGGCGATGAGCGCTCGCCATCCGTCCGTGCCGAATTTGATCGTCGTCATGCTGTGCACCTCGTTATGCGGTGTCATGGTGCGGCGGACCGGCCGGTGGCCTACAGCCCGTTCTCGCGGCGCAGGAGTGCCAGGTCCGCGTCCACCATCATCTTGACCAGTTCCTCAAACGAGACCTGCGGCTCCCAGCCCAGGACCCGCCGCGCCTTGGACGCATCGCCGACCAGCAGGTCCACCTCGGCGGGACGGTAGAACCGCGGGTCCTGCACCACGTACTCGCGCCAGTCCAAGTCCAGGTAGCCGAAGGCCACCTCGCACAGTTCGCGGATGGAGTGCGTCGTGCCGCTGGCGATGACGTAGTCGTCGGGGGTGTCCTGCTGGAGCATCATCCACATGGCGCGGACGTAGTCGCCGGCGAAGCCCCAGTCGCGCCGCGCGTCCAGGTTGCCCAGGCGCAGTTCCTTGTCCAGGCCCAACTTGATGCGGGCCGCGCCGTGGGCCACTTTCCGCTCCACGAACTCCAGCCCGCGCCGCGGCGACCCGTGGTTGAACAGGATGCCCGACGTGGCGTGCAGGTTGTAACTCTCGCGGTAGTTCACCGTGATCCAGTGGCCGTACACCTTGGCCACGCCGTAGGGGCTGCGCGGGTAGAAGGGCGTGTGCTCGTTCTGCGGCACTTCCCGCACCTTGCCGAACATCTCGCTGGACGACGCCTGGTAGAAGCGAATCTTGGGGTCCACGATGCGGATGGCTTCCAGCATGCGCGTAACGCCCAGCGCGGTAACCTCGCCCGTGAAGACCGGCTGCTTCCACGACGTGGGCACGAACGACTGCGCCGCCAGGTTGTACACCTCTTGCGGGCGGTACTCCTGCAGCAGGTCCACCAGCGACATCTGGTCCAGCAGGTCGCCTGGGACGAGGGTGATCTTGTCCTGGATGTGCTTGATGCGGTCAAAGTTCACCGTGCTGGTGCGCCGCACCATGCCCACGACATGATACCCCTTCTCCAGCAAGAACTCGGCCAGGTACGACCCGTCCTGGCCCGTGATTCCGGTAATCAAAGCGGTTGGCATGACTTATCTCCCTATGCTGAGTGAAGCATTCAGCGGTCAGCGATCTGCAGTCAGCCCCCGCTGATGGCTGACCGCTGACGGCTAAAGGCTAGCAACCTTCTGTCTCCAATATTCCAACACATCCAGCAGGCTCTGCTCAAAGGGAATCTCCGGCGCCCAGCCGGTGCATTCCCGCAGGCGGGTGCAGTCGGCCACGACGGCCGGGATGTCCGACGGACGCATCCGCTCCGGATCCTGCTCCACGCGAATCCGCACGCGCGCCAGCGACAGCAGCACGTCCAGCAGTTCCTGCACCTCGCGGGCCTGCCCCGAACCGACGTTGTACACCTCGCCCGACTCGCCCTTCTCCATGAGCAGGGCGTAGGCGCGCACCACGTCGCGCACGTCGCTGAAATCGCGCTTGGCCCGCAGGTTGCCGACCTTGATGACGGGGGCGCGTAGCCCTGCCTCGGCCTCGGCGACCTGCTTGGCGAAGTCGGGCGCCACAAACCCCAGCCCCTGCCGCGGGCCGATGTGGTTGAACGGCCGCACCCGCACCACGTCCACCCCTTCACTCAGGAAGTACTGGAACCCCAACATGTCCTGTGCGATCTTGCTGACCGCGTAGGGACTCATGGGGCGGAAGGGATTGGTCTCCCGAACCGGCACCTCGTCGGGGTACACCAGGCCGTATTCCTCGCTGGAGCCGATGACGAGCACGCGGGCCTTGACCTTCGCGCGCAGCACCGCCTCCAGGATGTTCAACTGCGCGCGGATGTTGTTGGCCAGCGTGAACCACGGGTCCTTGCGCGACAAGTGCACCACCGGCTGGGCAGCCAGGTGGAAGATGTAGTCGGGCCTGCTCTGCTCCAGCAGCCGCACCACCGCGTCCAGGTCCGACAGTTCCAGCGGGTGCAGTTCCAGTTGGCCCTGGATATGCGCGATGTTGTCCGTAGGGCCGTACACGGTGCCGGCGACCTTCCAGGGCCGGGTTTGGAGCAGGTGTTCGGCCAGGTGGCTGCCGACAAAGCCGGATATGCCTGTGATGAGCGCCTTCAACACGTCCTCCAGCGGCGGGGCATTGCTGCCCGCGAAACGACAGGGGCATTATACTTCAGTGGGGCGGTAACTGCAAAGAAGCCGTGCGGGAGACACGGGCCGCCGCCTACACATGTCGGTGGAATCCCCCGTGGCCCATTGGGGGACGGCCCGGGTGGGGGCCTGCCGCGGCACTCGGGGCGCCCGAAGCAATCCCAGTCAGGGTGTCATTCTGGGCGGCGAAGCGGCGAAGAACCTCGTGAACCGTGACGTGAGAATGCACGTGCGACGCACCTCGGAGGTGCGTCGCACGTGGGGATGGCGTCGCTCGCAATGACAGGTGGGGTGTCCTCAGGGCAATTGCATTTATATTGGTGGGCCTGCTAAAATGCGCCCTCGTTGTGAGACTGTCGCATGGGAGGCGCTATGCAGGAAATATCAATGCCCGACATACTACGGC
>JADBJK010000121.1 GCA_014874485.1 Chloroflexota bacterium | reverse complement strand
GGTCACGTACACCCGGCCGTTCACCCCCGCCAAGTCGCTCGGGCTGCGGCCCTGAGCGGGCAGGTGGCGCAACGAGATGGTGTCCAGAATGGTGGGGCGGTCAAAGGGTGGGGGCGTAAAAGTAGGGGAGGCCGTGGCGGTAGGCGAGGGAGGGGGCGTTATTGTTGGAACAGACGGAGTCGACGTAAAGGCGGGAGGGGTGTAGGTGAAATGCGCTACGGAGGGCGTCGGCACAGGTCGGCAAGAGGGCACGCTTAGAGCCAGAAATAGGATTATGTAAACAATGGACTGAATGCGCTTGTGCATAGCAACTCCCTCCTCGCCGGCTAGGGCGTATCTTCCTGCCCCCTACCGACGGTATCCGAACATCTCCTACAAAGCAAGACAGGCCTCCGCCGCCAACCAGAACAATTTCTCACGCACGGAGGCTCGTTCATCCCAGTGTCGAGAGTCCCATTCGCTGCCGCTGACATCATCGCCCCCGTAAAGCATTTGTGCGAACACCACACCCCGGAACTGCGCAACGGCGAAGAGGGCTGCGGCCTCCATCTCCACGGTTAGGCACCCCTCCGCCCTGCGCGCCTGGACTTTCGCCGGTGTTTCCCGATAGAAAGCATCGGTAGTCCAGGTCTTGGCCAGAATGTACGGGCAACGGTGTTCTTGTAGTACTTTCTCAATGGCCACCACGCCTTCCGGACTGGCGTTGACTTCCCGGCCTGGCGGCAGGTAATGATAAGAGGTGCCTTCATCGCGGACGGCGGCCCGAGGCACGATGATGTGCCCTGCCGCGATGGCTCTATCCAGGACACCCGCTCCCCCGCAGGCGATGAACTTCTTGCAGCCGCGGGCGATCACCTCCTCCAACAGGGCCGCCGCCAGGGGAGCACCTACCCCGGGGTGAAAGACCGCCAAACGCCTCCCATCCACCTCGATCTCGTACACCGGATGCGTTCCCATCTCGCTCCTCTGACAGGCAATCCCTCTGGCTTTGCCTTCCTGGCACAGGTGAGTGATGACCTCCTGGAAAAAGCAGACCACGCAGTGCTCGGGCACGTCGAGGGGCTCGATCACCCGCTTGGGCTCGATAATCGCTTCCGACGCGGCATCAAACTCCAAGATGGGGTATCGTCGTCGCATATTTTTCTCCTCAATGGGAATCTGCTCTTTTCATTCAGTGAACCCCGCCGGCTCCTGCCGGCTCCTCCACTCGACCGGGTTGTCCCAATCGGCTGCTTTCCAGGGCATATTTTCAGGGCGCACCAGCGGCACAACCTCGCGGAAGAACGCCAACCGTTCCGGGCCGGTCATCGGCGTAAAGGACTCGGCCACCTCCAGGTCAGCCTCCAACTGCGCCAGCGTGGAGCAGCCCACGATGACTGTGGTCAGCGGCAGAGCCAGCGCATAGCGCAAGGCGCGGTCGGCTACATGGGACAGCACTTTGTAGGCGAACACTTTCATTCCCACCACCCCTACGCCGAGCCGTTGCGCTACCGGTAGGAACTCCTCGGCGAAACTGTAGATGAAATGGTCCAACACTGACGTGGCCACCAGGAGCGTATCAAACGGGAAACGGCGCAGCGCTTCGATCTGCACGTGGGGGTCGCCGTGTCCGGAGATGCTGATAAAACGCACCAGCCCCTCCTCCCGCGCCTGGATGGCCGCTTCCAGCGCACCACCTGGCGCAGTTACAGCATCCAGTCGCTCCATACGCGATACATTGTGCAAGCGCCACTCGTCCACATAGTCGGTCTGCAGGCGGGTCAGGCTCTCCTCCAGTTGACGCCGGGCACCGTCACGGGTTTCATCCCAGGCTTTGGTGGCAATCCACATCTCCTTGCGGCGATGTTTGGCCACCAGACCTACCCGCTGCTCGCTCTGGCCCTGGGAATAGATCCAGGCGGTGTCAAAGTAGCGGATGCCTCGGTCCAGCGCGGTGTTCAGGATCTCAACGGCCTGCTCCTCATTGCAACCTTCCTCATCCACGATGCGCTGGGCGCCAAAACTGAGGATGGGCAGGTTCACCCCAGTTTTGCCAAACGGTCGAGTTTCCACGGTTAACCTCCTTCTGCATCGGCGGTCGCTAACATTTGCTCGATGATCTCCGCCGCATCTCGGACCAATTTCGGACAGACAGTACTGAAGAGCTCCCTCTCCTCGGCCAGCGCCAGCCCCTCCGGAGTACTGATATCATAGCCAAGTAACTCTTTGCATCTGATCGAGCCATTGCGGGACTTAAACTTATCCGCAAATTCCCTCACCAAAGCGTATGTTGTGTCCCTTGCCTGATCATCTTCTGCCCTTATCTTGCCATGTTTGAGCCCGATGAGCATAAAGGCACCGGTGACCGCCCCGCATACTTCGCCGAGGCGACCCATTCCACCTCCAAATGCTCCTGCTATCGCCAGGGCTTTCTCGCGATCCAGACCAAATTCGGTGGCGTAAGTGGAAAATACCGCTTGGGCACAGCTGAAACCCTCGCGGAAGCAAGCCACTGCGAGTTCTACCGCACTCATGTCCTTTGCACCTCCAATTACTTTACCCGAACAGGGCACAAACTCAAAGCGATCTATGCTTTAAGACGACTGGCTCTCCCGCAGCCACAGCACTCCATAGCCAGGCACAGTCATGGTCAAGCCGACACTGGCTGTGGTCCAGTACTCCCTTCCGGAAACGAGGTCCACTAATGCTGTATTGGCCCGGAACCCCGCGTCGGCGAGATCTGCATGGAACGTCTGCGACACAGGGGAAACGTTGTGAATACATAACACCCGGCTGGACCCATCCGGTGCAGTGCGCACGAGGCTGAACAAGGCCGGATGGACAGCCAGAACGCGCTGGACACCGTTGGGGTGAAAGGCCAACTCACTGCTCCGGGCCTTGATCAGCGCCCGATAGCGGTGAAAAACTTGGTAACGGATGGATGATGGATCCCTCAACTCGGCCCCCAACGCGAACTTCTGGAACTTCTGACGATTGATGGTGCGATAACGGCCCGTTTGGGCCACCCCCTCCCGCCAATTGCGACTACCGAAGAGACTGTGAACGTAGATCCCTGGTACCCCGGCCAGGCTGAGTAGAATAGCCTGGGAGGCCATGAAGCGGTCCACCTGCACAGACTGGGGCTCATCGGCGTTGGGGTCATTCAGGGCATCGAAGTAGACGATGTTCAACTCGTAAGGGCTTCGGCTGCCATCAGGATTGGTCCGATAGGAGACGTAGCCACCGTGGGTTTCGGTCAGCGCGACCAACTCAGCGATGTGCTCCTCGCTCAAGATACCTTCGACAGGACGCACGCCGATCCCATCGTGAGAGGCCAAGAAGTTGAAGAACGTGGTGCGGGGCGAAGGCGTCTTCAGCCCGGCAGCCCAACGCTGCAGGTAAGTGGCATCGGCGGTGTGAAACGCGTGCCACGTGAGCGGCGGCAATGGGAACTGGTAGACCAACTGGGCCTCATCGGTACCATCGCCGAAGTAACTGATGTTCTCGGCGTGAGGAACGTTGGTCTCGGTGACGAGGAGCACTCCGGGCGCTACCGCATCCAGCACGGCTCGGAACAACTTCACCACCCGGTGGGTCTGGGGGAGGTGAATGCAGGGGGTGCCATTCTCTTTCCACAGGAAAGCAATGGCATCCAGGCGAATCAACTCTGCCCCTTGCTCCATGTAGAACAGTAACACTTCGATCATCTCCAGCAGCACCTGGGGATTGGCGTAGTTGAGGTCAATCTGGTCCTCGCTGAAGGTAGTCCACACGTACTCCGTGCCGTGGGCTGTCTCCACTGCCGTCAACAAGGGCAGGGCGCGTGGGCGCACCACCAGCGATAGGTCGGCCGAGGGGTCCACCTTGATGAAGTAGTCCGTGTATGGCGGCTCGTCGTTGAGGAAGCCTTGGAACCAGGCACTGTGCCGGGAGATGTGGTTGATAACTGCGTCGAACATCAGACGAAAATGTCGACTCAGACGGCGAACATCTTCCCAACTGCCGAGACGGGGGTCCACCGCCCTGTAATCTATGACCGAGAAACCATCGTCGGAGGAGTAGGGATAGAAAGGCAAGATATGGAGACCGCGCAAAAAATCGCTGGCCAGTGCGGTCAACACTTCGTCCAGGGCCTGCAGAGGAGGTCTATCCGGCTCCTGAATCTGATCGCCATAGGTGATCAAGAAGACATCACGCTCGTCCAGCCATTCTTTTGCGGGAGAGACACGCGCCTGCAGTTGCGGATTGCGCCGCCGGAACGTCTCCAGGCGCGCAGCGAGCAACGGCCAGAGTCTAGCACCTTGCTCGGCACCGTAGAGAAACGTCAGATGCTCGCGAATCCGATCCTCAGGGCTGCTCTTCACAATCGCTTATATCCCCCATACCCGCCAGCCTGCTGTAGCACTCGGAGGCGCGCGGATATGAGGGTGCTCAGACGGGTTTCCAGCGTGCGATACGAGTAGTATAGGCGGCCGAGTTCGTAATTGTGCTCGGTCATCTCGGCCACCAGATCCGCATCGCTCAGCACTGCGCGGGCCTGGCGAATAGTGTCCTCCGTGATGAAGTCGCCTAATCCGATCACCCTGAAACCTTTGGGCTGAATATCGGTCTT
>JADBJK010000116.1 GCA_014874485.1 Chloroflexota bacterium | reverse complement strand
TCGAGTTGCGCCGGGTACCCCCGGTGTCTTCCTTGCCACGCTCTGCCACAACGTGTTTCCGTCCCGTTGGGCAAGTCTGTGGCTAAGCCGCTATGCGCTCCTCAATCCACAGAGCGTTGACGAAGCCATGGCACAATACTCAAAGGAAGTCAAGAAGATGCCAGGTGGCACGCGCGCCTTCTGGCAGGGTCGTGGTCGAGCGAGCACACGCATTCCGGCCGACCAGCTGGGCCAGATTCGCCAGGAAACGCTGATCGTCTGGGGCAAGGAGGACAGGTATTTCCCTGCGAGCCAGGCCGAAAGCGCCGCGAAGGCGATACCGCACGCTCGGCTCCACATCATTCCCGATGCAGGTCACGTCCCCTTTCTTGACCAACCTGAAGCGTTCAACGACGTGCTTGTCCGATTCTTGAAGGGAAAGCAGCTTATTCAACCGTCGGCCACCTAACACATCACTGCAGCCGACCGTGCTGTCAAGAATCCTCTTGAGGTTTGCATCGCGTTTGAAGCGTTTTGGTGCACGTTTGGCATCACTGCGAAAGCCACACGGCGGCTGAACCCGGCCGTTGGGCAAAGTAGGATATGTGAACGAGATATGTTGGTTTTGCATCCCGGCGACGGACGTCGCGCGGGCAAAAGCATTTTATGAGAGTCTTTTCGGCTGGGTATTGACAGGCGACGTGATGTCCGGCTGGCTCGATATCAAAGCGTCGCAGCCACCGCACGGTGCTGTGCAGGCAGTTCCGTAAATAAAGGCGCCAGCGCCGACGTTCTATGTCAAGGTGGCGGACATAGCGAGTTCGGTCGAGGTAGTCACAGAGATGGGTGGTACGGTTCTGGTGCCACCCACCAACGAGGCGTTCGGCATCTACGCCATCGTTGCCGACCCAAACGGCGTCCGTTGGGGCTTGTGGGAAAGGAGACGTTAATGAAAGGGATAGACCTGCTAATCGAGATCTGTACCAGGGACGATCTCCTTGACACATCCAGCATGTGGAATCAGGCCGTGGATGATCTCAAGGGACATGGAGAAGAAGGTAGCCGGGCCTTGGCGAGCCTGCTGAATGAGATGCTCCGATGCCGATCCGATGGCATCGGCCCTGCCATCGCCATGGCCAAGAGGTTGCCCTCTACTCCAGAACTCATCGCCGCACTGGAGGCAATACAATCCGCCACTCCATTGACCCGCGCTGTCCCAGGGGCACGCTTCAGGCCTGAAATCGCCGGGGGCGGCAAGATCGGCTGGACGGATGGCGAGGCCGCCAGGGTCAAGGCTTTGGCTGCGGAAGTCCTTAGTATCCTCCGACCGTCCACTTAGCCTCCCCGCTGCCAAACCGATGCCGGGTAGTTCAGCCCACGGCGGCGGTGACCGCAGTGTCCTTCTCGCTTGCCGAAAACCCGCCTCGTGCATAAAATAAACTCACTTCGCGCTGGAGGGTTAACCTACACAATGTCCAAGTATCCATCACTTGTCCTGACTTTGCTCACGCTCCTGGCGATAGCCATGCTGGCCTGGGGGTGCGCCCCAGCCCCGCCACCCACGCCTACTCCACCTCCGACGTCCACTTCTGTGCCCACCCCAACCATAGCCCCACCGGACCTCAGCGCCGATGCCTGGCCGAACAGCGATGGCCTGGGACAGACAAATCATTTCAACCCGGGGTCGCTTATCCGCGTCCCGCTACGCCAGGTCTGGGCTTGGCTGTGCGAAGAGAACAAGTCGCAGGTCGCAGCCTTTGCCGGCGCAAACGGAAAGTTGTACCTCCTGACCGACCAGGGCAAAGTGTACTGTGCAGACCAGAGCACAGGGGACATCCTCTGGGAACAAAGCGTGTTCGATCTGGAAATACCCAATTTGGGAACGGTAACCGGATCTTTAGCCCTCTCGAAGGACATGTTGGCCGTGAATTTCACGTACGCCCACGACGCGCCCGGCACAACGACCTCCCAGTTGCGCGTGTACGATGCGGTGAATGGTGCAGTACTTTGGCTCCTACCCAGTCTCGACGACCGCAGTTACTTCACCTCCCTGGCCCAGGGGACCATGATACTGTTGGACCGCAACCTGACTGCCAGCCTGGAGATACGCTCCGGCAGGTCCTACTGGATGTGGGACACCGGCAAAGACGAGTATCCCTTCTATCTCCTACAAGACGAAATGCGCATCTACCTGCTAAAGTGCCAGCCCTCCGGCGGGACGTATATCAAGGTGGTGGACCCGGTGATGGGCATGCTGCAATGGGAGCGCGACCTCCCGCCCGCTGTTGAGTCCACCGATTGGGGGCTTGCCTTCGCCGCACAGGACGCCGAGCGACTCTACCTGGCAACAGCGAACGGCCTGATGGCGCTGGACAAGGTGACAGGCGAGGTCTCCTGGACCCAAGAGGCGTACAAATACTCGCCACCGTCACCCTCTGCCAACACGGGGATGGCTGCTGCTTATGGGATGATCTTCGTGCGCACCGCAGATCACCTCCAGGCCTTTGATGCGGCCAGTGGGGTGCCGCGTTGGGAGGTTCAATGGCCACTGCCCACCTCCAGTCCACGCCTGGCGGTAGCCAACGGCCTTGTCTTCACGATTGCCGAAACAGCCGAGGGAGCAATGCTGGTAGCAGTGGATGTGCGCGACGGCGCAAAGGCAGATGAAGTGCCGCTCGGCGCCAATCATGGGGAGCAGATGGCCATCATCGGCCCGGCACTTTACTTGTGGGGCCCGGAGCGGGATTTCGCTGCCTACAGCGCAGAGGACATCGCGCCCATCCAGCGGCCTGATCCCCACACCTGGCAGACCCCACAGTCCCCGGGTTCGCCCTGCAGTGCCCATGGGGACGCCTTTTGCGATCCCGATGCACTCCAGTCGGGAGACCCACTGCCCTGACATTCTGCAGAGGATATTTTGTAGCCCCGACTCTTCATTGGGCCCGATTTGCAGCCCTTCGCAAAGGGAATCCCAGTCGCACGCCCCAATCGGGGACCTTTCAGACCATTATTCTACAGGCCGGACACGAATGACCGGGGTTCGTGGACATCCGTGACGACACGGATGACGACGCCGGTGTCTGAGTATTGATTATTATTGCTGCTGCTGGTGCATAGATCTAAGTACGCACAGCAACAGCAGCAGCATATTAATACTAATAATAACAGCCGGTCGTTCGCGAGTTCAAAGCCGAGTCTGTTAACGCTTTGGCTATGGCGCCCTTTTGCGCCTACGTAAAGGTGTGCTATAATACTATCCGAACATGTGTGCTAACAGGGAGACTATGTCTGATCCGCTGAGGGCTTTCATGCCCGCTGTCCAGGCATGGTTCACGGAGACCTTCCGCCAACCCACGCCGCCCCAAGCGCTGGGTTGGCCGCCCATCCAGCGTGGTGAGCACACTTTGATCCTCTCACCCACTGGCTCAGGCAAGACCCTGGCCGCTTTCTTGTGGGGCATCAATGCTCTCTACGAGAAGATGGCTGCTGCAGAAGAGCCAGAGGGAGTCGAACTGCTCTATGTCTCGCCGCTCAAGGCGCTGAACAATGACATCGAGCGTAACCTGCGTGCACCGTTAGCGGGCATCCGCCGAGTGGCGAAGGAGATAGGCACGCCCCTGCCTCCGCTGCGGGTGGCAGTACGAACTGGCGACACGCCAGCATCGGCGCGGATGCGTATGGTCCGGCAGCCACCCCACATCCTCATCACCACACCCGAGTCGTTGTACCTCATCCTCACCAGCCCCCAAGCGCGAGGGATGCTGCGTCAGGTGCGTACCCTCATCGTGGATGAGATCCACACCCTTTGCGGCAACAAGCGTGGGGTGCACCTTTCCCTGAGCGTGGAGTTGTTGGCCCACTTGGCAGGCCATCCCATCCAACGCATTGGCCTCTCGGCCACGCAACGACCCCTGGAAGAGGTGGCGCGCTTCCTGGGCGGTCAGGAGTGGGTTACATCCGCGGATGGTGAACGGCGGCTGGAGCCGCGCCCCGTCACTATCGTGGACGCCGGACTGAGCAAGCCGCTCGATCTCCAGGTGATCACCGTGGCTCGCGATTTCCGCGACTTGCCCGGTGGGTCGCTGTGGGCAGCCGCCATTCCCCGAGTGTTGGATTTAATACGTCGCCACCGCACTACGCTGATTTTCGCGAACAGTCGCCGCCAAGCCGAACGCACCGCCGACCGACTGAATGAGCAATATGCTGTCGAGGAACGAGAGGAACTGCCCCCCGGCACAACCGAAGCGCTGGCTCCAAGCGGCGTGCCCAAAGGGGCAGGGTTCTTCGGCACGGGGGCAGTGGGTGGGCCATTCCGCGCACACCACGGCAGCATCTCCAAGACGGCACGCCTGGAGATGGAACACGCGCTGAAGGAAGGCAATTTACCTGCACTGGTGGGCACGAGTAGCCTGGAACTGGGGATAGATATCGGCTCGGTGGACTTGGTGGTGCAACTGCAATCGCCCAAGGGTGTCGCCCGGGGCTTGCAGCGCATCGGGCGCTCTGGGCACCTGGTGGGTCAGACCAGCGTGGGCCGCATCTTCGCCACGCACCGTGAAGATTTGGTGGAAGCGGCGGCAGTAACCCGCGCTATGTTAGATGGCGATGTGGAACCGACGTACACCCCGCAAAATTGCCTGGATGTGCTGGCCCAGCAGATCGTGGCCGCAGTCTCTGTGCAGGACTGGGAGGCAAACGAACTCTACGACGTCGTGCGCCAGTCTTACGCCTACCATAAACTCGCGTCAGACCTCTACCACTCCGTCCTGGAT
>JADBJK010000096.1 GCA_014874485.1 Chloroflexota bacterium | reverse complement strand
GGAGAAGGGCAAGTATTGGATGGCCCACGTATCCTGGGATGCCCAGGCCGGTAAGCCCAAGGTGGAGTTCTTCCCCGCCGACGAGTACGCGGGCAAGAACCTGTACGAGGTCTTCCCTAAACTGTTCGAGCGGTTCGGCGAGAGGGTTGCGATTGCGGGCTGCGGCATGGTAGCCGAATACGGCTATGCCAACTCTGGCCTGGTGTTCAACGACCAGGCCAAGCGCCCCAGCCGTTATGCCGGTCGTGGCGGGTTAGGGGCAGTGATGGCCAGCAAGGGGCTCAAGTTCATTGTGGCAGACCAGACAGATGCCCCGGGCGTGACGATCGCTGACAAAGCACTGTTTGAGGAAGGACGCAAGAAACTGACCGAGGCACTGCGCACCCATGCCATCACCAAGCAACAAGGTGGCCTGAACACCTACGGCACGGCGGTGCTGATCAACATCATGAACGAGGCCGGCGGCCTGCCCACCCGCAACTTCTCCAGCGGCCGCTTCGAGGGTGCGGCCAAGATCGCTGGCGAGGCCATCTTTGAAACCAACAAGCAGCGTCTGGGTAAGGAACTGTACAACCATGCCTGTAGCCCCGGCTGCATCATCCAGTGCTCTAATACCATACACAATCCGGATGGCTCGGAGCATACCTCGTGCCTGGAGTACGAGTCGGACTGGGCGCTGGGAGCCAACTGCGGTATTGACAACCTAGATGACATCGCCGAGATGAACCAGCTGTGCAATGCCTACGGTCTGGACACCATCGAGACGGGTGGCACTTTGGCCGTAGCCATGGAGGCGGGCGTGATCGAGTTTGGCGACAGCAAAGGGGCCATCAACTTGATCCATGAGATGGGCAAGGGGACGCCCTTGGGTCGCATTCTGGGTGGCGGCATGGCGTTCACCGGCAAGGCCTTCGGCGTGGTGCGCGTGCCGGCAGTGAAAGGCCAGGGCATGCCGGCCTACGAGCCCCGCGCCGTCAAGGGCATCGGCATCACCTACGCCACCAGCACGATGGGCGCTGACCACACCTCTGGCTACACCATCGCCCCCGAGATCCTGAGCGTGGGCGGCAAGGCAGATCCCTTGAGCCCTGAGGGCAAGGCCGCGCTCAGCCGCGCCTTCCAGGCCACCACCGCCTTCATTGATTCCACGGGCCACTGTCTCTTCATCGCCTTCGCCATCCTCGATATCGCCAGCGGCTTCGAGGGCATGATGGAGGAGTGCAATGGCGTCCTGGGCACGAACTGGAAATCCGACGATGCCGCCAAACTGGGCGCCGAAATCCTGAAGAAGGAGCGGGCCTTCAACGAGGCGGCGGGCATCGGCAAAGAGGCTGACCGCATCCCCGAATTCATGAAGTACGAGCCACTGCCGCCGCACAACCAAGTCTATGACGTGCCCGATAGCGCGCTGGATTCGGTCTACGCGGAACTGTAAGCACCAAGCCTCCCGCAGGTTTTAGGACCTGCGGGAGGTTTTTGTTTCACCGCAAACGCCACAGCCACCAGGCGATCTGGTGAGTGGCATACTCTCCATCCGGTAGTCCCAGGCATCAACGTACAGTAGCCCTCCGGCGTACTCGTCGTCGCCCAGGAGAAGCCTCACTGCCAGACCAACCTGGATTGCGGCCACCATATATGTGATGGTTCCCAATAGACCCTTGTTGCTGCGAGGCACTGCGGGCAGAGAAAGCGGCTCGCCGAAGATGCAGGAGAAGCAAGGCGTCTGGCCCGGCACGATGGCCATGACCAGCCCGTAGTTTTCGTCCACGGCGGCGAAGACCCAGGGGATGTCCTGCTTCACGCAGACCTCGTTGATCAAGTAGCGTGTCGCATCGTTATCCGTGCCGTCCAGCACCAGGTCGCTGCCGGCCAAGAGGGTTGAGGCGTTGCTGCTGTTCAGTCGCGCTACCACCGGCTCCACCACGATCTCGCTGTTGATAGCGCGCAACTCCTTTGCCGCGGCAATGGCCTTACGGTGCCCTAAATCATGCTCGTCGAAGAGGACCTGCCGATGCAGATTGCCGACTTCCACAATGTCGTGGTCTACGAGGTACAGATAGCCCACCCCTGCCCGGGCAAGCAATTCGGCGGCCACCGTCCCCAATCCGCCGCAGCCCACGATCACCACGCTGGCAGTAGCCAACTTCTCCTGCCCTAGCCAGCCGATCTGGGGGAGAGCAGTTTGGCGGGCATAGCGTACTTCATAAGTGGTCAGCATCGTCTCCCTCCTATTGGATGAGGAAAAGGGCGACGGGCCTGGATACAGCCTCCATCCAAGAGTTGCTCTGAGGCCAGGTATCTGTGCGGGCCCAGAAGTCCATGAAGAGGCCGACGAGCCCTGGGTTGCGCTCGAAAGTCGCCTTGGCGCGGCAGCCTTGGCAGGTTCCGGCCCGTTTAGCCAAGCGCAGCGCCAACCAGTTGGGGAAGCGAATGGACTCCCCACATTGGGGACAGCGCCAGAGATATTCGTCCGTTTGTGGATCCAGATGATTCACAGTTACCTCCTCAGAAGTCGAGAACGCTCTCCGTGTTCATGTTCATCACGCCCAGGTATCGCCAGAGAGCAGCCACATCCTCGGGGATCAGGATGACGCGGTCGCCCGCTTTCACCGTGGCTTCCACATCACACTTGCGGCCGTTGATCATGCTCAGGGCCACCTTCTTCGAGGGGACGCCCATGTCCCGAATGACCCGCCGCACCGTGCTCCCTTCCGGTAAAGCCAGAGAGAATGTGCCATCGCCGTTCTCGGGCTTTCCCCGCCCGTAGCCTGCCAATCTCAGCCTGCCCGATAGCAGCACGTTTACCGTCATCATGCCACCTTACCTCCTTTCTGCTTCCAGGATATCACCAGGAGGTCGGGCGAGGAAGGGTCGGCAAGCCTATTTTGGGGCAGTAAAAAAGGCCCATCTGATGATGGGCCTGGGGACCTACTTCCCCCTCACCTCTCACCCCCTTGACCCCTCTATCCTCTCCCTTGAGGAAGAGGATAGAGGGGTTGGGAGAGTGGGGTGAGGTGGATTACCCTATCTTCACCAATCCTTTGCGGATGGCGTAGAGCATGGCTTGGGTGCGATCGTAAACGTGGAGTTTGGAGAAGATGTTGTTGATGTGATTCTTCACCGTCTTCTCGCTGAGGCAGAGTGCCGCGGCGATTTCCTTATTGCTGCGGCCCTCGGCGATTAGCCGAAGCACCTCTTGCTCGCGAGGGGTGAGATCATCCACGAGAGGGGTCTGCTTGCCGGGCAGGGCGGCGAACTGGCGGAGTGCCTTCTGGGCGATGGTGGGACCCAGGAGCGATTCGCCATGGGCGACAGCGCGGATGGCCCGCAGCATAGTCTCCGGATCAGCGTCTTTCAGTATGTAGCCCCGGCCGCCCGCTTGCAGGCCCTGAAAGACAAACTCGTCATCCTCGAACATGGTGACGAAAATGATGCCTATGTGGGGCATTTCGCGGTGGATGGTGCGAGTGGCCTCGATGCCGTTTAAATCAGGCATTTGGATGTCCATGATGATGATGTCGGGCACGAGTGCTCGGGCCTGCTCCAGCGCCTCGCGGCCTGTGGCGGCCTCCCCCACCACCTCCATATCCTCCTCCGCCTCTAACATCTTGCGCACGCCCTTGCGGAAGAGGGTGTGGTCGTCAGCGATCAAAACGCTGATTTTGTCCATCTTGCTCCTTTTGAGAAGAGCGTCTTCCCACACTGCTCTGCGAGGCTTGCTCTTTGCCGCTCAGCCAGAATATGGGATGACTACATTCACCGTCGTCCCTCGCCCCGGCGTGCTCTCCACCTCGAACCGACCGCCCAACTGTTCCACCCGCTCGCGCATGCTCCACAGCCCCAGATGCGTCCCTGTTCGAGGAGCCAGGGGATCGAAACCCAGCCCATCGTCAGCAACCCGCATGGTTACGCCAGCCTCATCCCGCCTCAGGGCTACCTCAACCCGATGGGCCTGGGCGTGCCTGACCACATTGGCCAGCGCCTCTTGGACGATGCGGAAGAGAGCGGTCTCCATTGCGGTGGGCAGCCGCTCGCCTTCATCCGCGGTGAACTCAATAGCCAGGCCGTACTCCCGCTGGCAGCGAGCCAGGTGCTCGCGCAGGGCGGGCACAAGTCCCAGTTCGTCCAGCGCCGCGGGCCGCAGGTCGTAGATCAGGCGGCGGATGTCCTGGATATGGGTCTGGGCCAAGTCGGCCAACTCCTCCATCTCCTCGGCAGCCAGTTGCTGATCATGCTCCAGGAGTTTGCGCGCTGTGCGCAGACGGACGTTCATGCTGGCCAGGGTGGGTCCCACTCCGTCATGCAGTTCCCGGGCAATGCGCCGTCGCTCCTCTTCCTGGGCAGCCGTCACTTGGGCTAAGTGCTGGCGCATGATGGCCATCCGCTCCTCGTGCAGGCGGGCGTTCTCCAGGGCCAGAGCGGCACTGTGGGCCAAAGTAGTGAGGAGTTCAAGGTCCTCCTGGGTGTAGAGGTCACCAGAGCATTTCGCCCCCAGAGTCAGGATGCCTAACAGGGGAGGCGAATGGCTACTTACCCTTACAGCAGTCAGAAGGGGCACGGCCAGCGTCGCCCCGACCCGGCGCAAGTCCTCGGCCTGAGGGGAGCGATCGTCGGGGTGCAGCAGCAAAGGCCGTCGCTCTTGGACCAGCCAGTTAGCGAGGCTCCGGACTTCCGAAGTCTCAGAACCTTCGGAAGTCTCGTCCAGGAGCCAAAGGGCAGCCCCTTGGGCCTCGAAGGTCTTGGCTACCGTGTCCAACACCAGGCGCGCC
>JADBJK010000012.1 GCA_014874485.1 Chloroflexota bacterium | reverse complement strand
ACCCCTCCCACACCCTCCCCTTTCCTCTCCGCCCGCGGAGAGGAAAGGGGAGGGCCGGGGTGGGGATAGGTGAGGTGGATTCTGCGCGACGACCTAACGACATTCGGTCGTTCTCACCCCAAAACGGAAATGCGCCTAGCGCACGGGCGCGGTTGGGTTATCGGTGCGTCGCACCTTGGGCGCACCTTGAGGCGTGTCGCAACCGCGCGGGGGCGTCGCGCTACTCCCGTACCCAGGCGGCGACGACCGCCACGCACGCGACCGCCGCGCCGAGGGAGATGGCCGCGAGTCCCGCCACGCCCAGGTGCGTGAGCGCCCACGGCCCCGAGACGGCGGCCACGCTCGCGCCCGCCAGGCCCGACACCGCGCCCAGCCCCAGCGCCTTGCCGCGCTCCGTGGGCGCTTGCTCGCTCAACAGGGGAATCAGGCTGACGATGGAGAACTCAAAGGCGAAGCGCATCAGGGCGATGCCCGCCAGGGCGGGGGCCAGCCCGCGGTTCAGCACCGGCAGCAGCGCATAAGCGGCCAGCGACAGGCCCAGCCCGCCCAGCACGCTGCGCCGCTTGCCCAGATGGTCGGCGGCGATGCTCACCAGGACGCTGCCTACCAGGTCCGCCGCGCCGACGACGATGGCGGTCGCGCCCAGGGCCGCCGCGTCCAGGCCGTACCGCCCCTGAAGCCACGCGCCGTACACGATGGAGACGTTCATCCCGGCCAGGACGAGAAGCCCCATGACGGCGATGGTGGCCCATGCCGACGTGCCGTTGGCCCGGAAGGCGACGGCGCCGCGCAGTCGGGCCGCGAGAGATCGGTGGTCATCCCCTGCCCCTGGCCCGGCGTCCGGCGGGGGTGCTACGGGCGGCGCGCCCTGGAACGCCAGCGCCGACGCGATAAGCCCCGCGCCCAGGATGTAGAACGGCGCGCGCCAGTCGGTGCGCTGGATCAGGTACCCCATGGCCGACAGGCCGACAAGGTTGGACAGCGCCCAGGCGTACTCCACGATGCCCAGGCCCCGCGCGCGCCGGTCGTAGGGCAGGCGGGCGCTCAGGTACGCCTGAAGCGAGGGGACGAACGCCGCGGTGCCGATGCCGACGATGAGCATGCCCAGCGTGAGCGCGGGCAGCGACGCCGACGCGCCGATGAGGAGCATCCCCGCGCCGGAGATGAGGAGTTCGGCCTGCAGGATGGGGCGGTAGCCGAGGCGGTCGGCCAGCGCGCCGAAGACGGGCGCGGTGATGCCCACGGCGTTGCGCGCGCCCAGGAGTTTCCCCAGCGCGACGATGTCCATGCCCATGCCCGCGGCGAAGATGGCCAGGAACGGGCCGAACATCTGCTTGGCGGTGTCCACCAGCAGGCGGGTGCCCAGCCCCACGCCGATGAGGCGGGCGGTGGATTGCGACGGCGATGTGGCTTCGGTGTGCCGCATGGCGTGCTCCTTGAGGTTGTGCGACGGTGCGCTATTGTACCACAGGCGGCGCGGCGCTGCATATTCCTGTTTCACCGCGGAGACGCAGAGAACGCAGAGGAAAACCTAGATTTGTCTGCGAACTCCGCGTCTCTGCGGTGAAACCCCTCACCGCGCGGACGCGATTTGACGCGGGGCGCGGGTTGGTGTAAAATCATACCGACTGGTCGGTTTGATTTCACAAGGAGGCGACATGCCCGTACAGCAGCGAGCCGAGGAGACCCGCGCGCGGATTCTGAACGCCGCGGCCGATTGCTTCGCCCAGCATGGGTACGAAGCCGCCAGCGTCGCGGAAATCTGCGAGCGGGCGGGCGTGAGCAAGGGCGCGTTCTACCACCACTTCCCCAGCAAGCAGGACCTGTTCATGGCGCTGTTGAACGACTGGCTGGAGGGGCTGGACGCAGGGCTTCGGTCGGTCCAGGCCCAGGCGGCCAACGTGCCCCAGGCGCTGAGGGACATGGCGGGGATGGTGGGGTTTGTGCTGAGTTCCGCGGGCGAGCGCCTGCCCATGTTCCTGGAGTTCTGGACGCAGGCATCGCGCGACCCGGACGTGTGGGCCGCGACCATCGCGCCATACCGCAGGTACCGCGAGTTCTTCGTGCAGTTGGTGCAGGCGGGCGTGGCCGAGGGGTCGCTCCGTCCGGTGGATGCGGAGGTCGCCGCGCAGGTCATCGTGTCGCTGGCTGTCGGCACGATCCTGCAGGGGCTGTTGGATTCAAGCGGCGCAGACTGGAGCCACTCGCTGCTCCAGGGAATAGAGATGATTCTGGAGAGTTTGCAGGCAACATGAGAAGGATGGGAGGTGCGACACGATGAAGGTGTTGCTCACAGGCGCGTTCGGGAACATCGGCACCAGCGCGCTGGAGAAACTGGTGGCCCAGGGCCACGAGGTAACGTGCTTTGACGTGAAGACGAAGACGAACCAGAAGGCCGCGAAGCGGTACAAGGGGCGAGCCGAGGTCATCTGGGGCGATTTGCGGCGGCCCGAAGATGTTGCGAAGGCGGTGCGCGACCAGGATGTGGTGGTGCACCTGGCTTTCGTCATCCCGAAACTGTCGGCCACGGGCGTGGGCTGCGAGGACCGGCCGGACTGGGCGTGGGAGATCAACGTGGGCGGGACGCGGAACCTGATTGAGGCGATGAAGGCCCAGCCCAAGCCCCCGCGGCTGATTTTCTCCTCGTCGCTGCATGTGTACGGCCTCACGCAGCACAAGCGCCCGCCGCGAAAGGTGTCGGACCCCACGCAGGGCATTGACCACTACACGCGCCACAAGATAGAGTGCGAGCAGATGATTCGCAAATCTGGCCTGAAGTGGAGCATCCTGCGGTTCGGGGCGGCGTTTCCGCTGTCGCTGCGGCCGGACCCTGGGATGTTTGACGTGCCGCTGGACAACCGCATGGAGTTTGTCCACACGCGCGACGTGGGGCTGGCCATCGCCAACGCGGTGAGTTCCGACAAGGTGTGGGGTAAGACGCTGCACATCGGAGGCGGCCCCCGCTGCCAGTTCTACTTCCGCGAGATGGCGTCGCGCCTGCTGGAGGCGATGGGCATCGGGATGCTCCCCGAAGAGGCGTTCGCCAAGCAGCCGTTCGCTACCGACTGGCTGGACACGACGGAGAGCCAGAAGATTCTCCAGTACCAGCGTTACGACTTCGGCGACTACGTGCAGGAGTTGACGGCGCTGCTGGGGTTCCGTCGGTACCTCATACGGCTGTTTCGGCCCATCGTGCGGCTGTACCTGCTGAGCAAGTCGCCCTACATGCCCCGCAAGGGGTGGGGGTGGCTGGCGAAATTGGGGGCGAAGCCGCGGGAGCCGAAGACCGCCGAGGGCGGCGCGTAGGGTTTGGGGTTTGGATCGCGAAAGGCGCGGGCTGCGCGGGGCTGAACCCCCGCGCTGAAGGAGCGAAGCCCCGTTGGGGCTGGATGCAGCGTGTGGTGCGCCTAGAATCGGCCCGACGGCTTGGGCCTCGGGCGGCGCGGGGCTGAACCCCCGCGCTGAAGGAGCGAAGCCCCTTCGGGGCTGGGCCAGCATGCTGGGCCCTCTACGGGCAGCCCGCAGGGCTTTGCCCGTTCAGCCCGACGGCTTCAGCCTCGGGCGGGGCGGGGCGTTTGGATCGCGAAAGGCGCGGGCTGCGCGGGGCTGAACCCCCGCGCTGAAGGAGCGAAGCCCCGTTGGGGCTGGGCCAGCATGCTGGGCCCTCTACGGGCAGCCCGCAGGGCTTTGCCCGTTCAGCCCGACGGCTTCAGCCTCGGGCGGGGCGGGGCGTTTGGATCGCGAAAGGCGCGGGCTGCGCGGGGCTGAACCCCCGCGCTGAAGGAGCGAAGCCCCGTTGGGGCTGGGCCAGCATGCTGGGCCCTCTACGGGCAGCCCGCAGGGCTTTGCCCGTTCAGCCCGACGGCTTCAGCCTCGGGCGGGGGCAGGGCGTTCGGATCGCGAAAGGCGCGAAAGGCGCGAAACCGTAGGGGCAATTCACGAATTGCCCCTACGGTTTGTTTTCATAACATTTCGCCTATCTCCCGCGGTGGGGCGTTGCGGGTTGTCCATGGATTGCCCCTGCGGTTTGTTTCCCCAACGTCCATTGGGTCCAGGCCCTCACGGGCATCTTCACAACATCTACACAGGTCGTTCAACCTCCCTTCACAAGGCGGCGCTATGATTACGGACGCATTCAAACATGGGAGCGGAGGTACGAATGACCAAGCGCAAAGACAAATCGTGGACGCCGCTGCTTCAGCGTCTGAGTCAACTGGCGTTCGGGGTCTTCATCCTAGTGGCAAGCATCCGCCACGCCCTGGCAAGCACCGACGGCGCGCTGCCGTCCACAGACGCCTATTGCCCGTTCGGCGGGCTGGAGACGCTCTGGAAACTGGCAACCCAGGGCACGTTTATCTCCAAGACGCATCCTTCCAACATCGTCCTCGCGTTGGGCCTGCTGGTAGGCACGGTGCTGGTCGGGGGCGCATTCTGCGGCTGGGTCTGCCCGTTCGGTGGGCTGCAAGACCTGCTGACCTGGGTCCGGCAGAGGCTGCACCTTCCCGAACTCAAGGTGCCGGCCCGCGTGGACAGGGTGCTGGGGTTCGGGCGCTACGTGGTGCTGGGGGGCATCCTCTACGCCACGGTTCAGACCGGCAAAATGTGGTTCGCGGACTACGATCCGTACCGAACCATCTTCAGCCTGGGCTGGCTGTTTGAGTTCAACTGGGCCGAGGCGTGGCCTGCCTACGTGGTCAGCCTGGCCGTTATCGTGGGCGCGTTCTTCGTGCCGCGGCTCTGGTGCCGGTACCTGTGTCCGCTCGGCGGGGTCATCAGCCTGGTGCAGCGGGTGAGCCTGTTCCGCATCCGCCGCACCCCCGCGACCTGCATCCACTGCAAGAAGTGCGACAAGGTGTGTCCCGTCGGGATTCAGGTTTCGCAGAAGAAGAGCGTAACGGCCGGTTGCATCTCGTGCCTGAAGTGCGTGGAGACATGCCCGGTCAAGGACACGCTGTACGTGGGGCTGATCGTGGAGCCGGCAGGCACGACATCGGCGCCGAAGGAGGGAATCGCATGAAAGTGCATCGCTATGTGTTGCCGCTGGTGCTCATCGCAAGCCTGCTGGGGAGCGTCCTGGTTGCGAAGGCGACCGGCTACTGGTCCACGAGCGGACGGACGAAGGTGGCGCTGGATGCGTCGGGCGTGGCCGATCCGGAAGGCATCAAGGGGTGGATGACGCTGGCCGATGTCAGCGAAATCTACGGGATTCCAGAAGCGGAACTCTGGTCGCGCCTGAACTTGCCTGCGGACCTGCCCGCCGATACGGCCCTCAAGGACATAGAGGCGCTGGTGGGCGGATTTGAGGTGAGCGCGGTGCGCGACGCCGTGGCAGCGTACCGTGCGGAACTCTCCGGCGGGGCCCCGGAGCCACAGGGTACCGCCACCGCGCCAGAGCAGCCGACGCAGGCGCCGAGCGAGACCCCTGCGAGTGGCTCGCTGTCCACAGAGGAGATCAAGGGCAAGAACACGCTGGCCGAGGTTGCCAGCATGTACGGGATACCGGTGGAGCAGATCATTGCGGAAGCGGGGCTGCCCGCCGATGTGGACGTCAAGGCTCCGCTCAAAGACATCGCGGCCAAATACGGGATTGAGATTCTGAACATCCGTGAGGCCGTGGAGAGAATCCTGGCCGGGCGGTAGGGGGCCTTGGTCAGGCTGGGACGCGGGGGCCGGCCGCCCATTCCCTCGCCCGTCGGGAGAGGGTTAGGGTGAGGGGTAAACCTGCGACGCACCTCCGAGGTGCGTCGCAGGTGCATTCCGCACGGGGTGAGGGAGCGTTCGGATCGCGAGATCCGCGAAAGGGCGCGAAAGGTGCGAAATCGTAGGGGCAATTCATGAATTGCCCCTACGGTTTGTTTTCATAACATGTCGCCTGTCTCCCGCGGCGGTGCGGCGCGGGTTGTTCACGAATCGCGCCTGCGGTTTGTTTTCACGGAAGCGGCCAGTCGGGGATGGCCTCGTCAATCTCCCCCATGAGGCGGATGGTCTCGTGCAGGGCCACCACGATGCGCTGGTAGTGCAGCACCTCCTGCCCGGTCAGACGGCGGCCCTTGCGGTCCTTGAGCCACTTCTCGCAGACCTGATACCCGCCTACCTGGAACTCCCACACCTCCGGCGGCACGCCCTCAAAGTACTGCGCGTTGTTGATGTACACGCGGCCCGGCACGTAGTCCAGCGGCTCCTGGTACCGGACCTTCGTAACCTCGTTGTCGCCTTCCACGGGGAACTGGGTGATGAGGGCGTCCAGCGTGGGTGACTCCATCAGGTGGAGCGCCACCAGCGCCTCGCCCTTCGCCGCCAGCGTGCGGAAAAGGGCCACGTCCGACGTGAGCGGCACGCGAGGGAAGTCGGTCTTCAGGAACTCGGCGTAGCGGTCGCGGTAGGTGGGCGAGTGGAAGACCGCGTAGATGTAGTGGAACACGTCCTCGGGGCCGAAGGTGGCCTGCAGGTCGCCCTTGCCGTCGGGCACGTACTCCAGGCCCAACTTCTCGGCTAGGGCGGCGACGAACTCGCGCGACAGGTTGGCGCGGCGGGTGGCGTACCCGGCCCCAGGCTCCAGCAGCGTCATCATGATGACCTTGCCGCCCCCGCGCAGTGGCTTCTCCTGCTTGCTCTCGGTGTAGAGGTAGAGAGAGAAGTTTACGTTGCCACCACGGTAGAATAGATTGAAATCAATGATTCCATGCGAACAGAACACAAGGTTCCACTCATCTCCGCCAACAACTTGCCCTTGCCGACCCACGCAAAGCCCCAGGTTCTTGCCCGCCAGCATGTGGCGCATGACCTCGGGGCGGGGCCTCGTTACCACTGCGGGGTCGTAGACGACGAAGCGGCTGTCAAATGGCCGGTAAAGGATTGGTGCAACAGTGTCTTTTGGAATGCCAAGACCACGGGCAAGGTCCTCTGCCGATTTCCGGTCAAACGCTATGGTGTTGGCGTCTTGACCTGTTACGATCCCCACCGAGTTCACCGGGAAAACGTCGGTTACCTTCCATCCGCGCTCGTACTCTGCGAGCAAGTCCACATCTCGCGGCACGAACAGGTAGAAGGGGGAGCGCGGCGACAACTCCTGCCACGGCGTGGTGTTCACGTCCATCTCAAACAGCGCGCGGTACTTGCCGTCGCGCAGGCCCCACAGGTCGGCGTGGTGGACGCGGGCAGGGCCGGACTTGCCGCGCTCCTTGACGAAGATGCCGATGGCGACGCCCTGCTGGATGTCAAACACGTTCTCGTCCTTGGAGCCGTCGGGCGCGGTCTCCCGCTTCTTCACGTTGCCGTGCAGGTCCAGGATGTAGATGTCGGTGAACGCCTGCATCAACCGCTGGCGCATCCCGCGGAAGGTGGGGTTGTCCAGGTAGCCGTGGTTGGTGATGAAGGCGAGGACGCCGGCGCCGGTCTGTTCAATGCGCCACTGTCCCCAGCGGATGAACTTTACATAATCATCTTGCAGCCATTTGGGGTTGCGCTCGCCCAGCGGCTTGCCGTCCACGAAGTAGTAGTCGCGCAGCAGGTTGCCGATGAAGGTGGGGACGCGCTTGCCGTCCTTGATCTGCCAACTGCGGTTGGCCGAGTGGCCGGAGTAGGGCGGGTTGCCCAGGACGACCATGATGGGCTTTTCACGCTTGACCGCGGCGGCTTCCTGGGCCTCCTCGCTGATGGCTCGCAGTGGGCCGAACAGGGTCTCCACGTGCCGCTCGGCTTCCTCCAGGGTGTTGGTCAGGTAGATGCCCAGGCGCTTCTTGCCGCTGGGCTGGTAGCCCAACTCGCGCAGCAGGACGCTGAGTTTCATGTGGGCCACGGTGTAGGGGGCCATCAGGAGTTCAAACCCGAAGACGCGGTCCAGCAGGTTGTCCTCCACGTAGCCGGGCCACAGTCCGCCCTGCCCCAGTTCCACCAGCGCGTCGTGGATTCGCTGGATGACGAAGTACAGGAACGTGGCCGTGCCCGTGGCGGGGTCCAGGATGTACACGTCCTTCTGCATCTCGGCCAGTCCCCACGGGCACCCGAAGCGGCTCCTGAGCAGCGCGTCCACCGAGCGCACGATGTACGACACCACCGGCTCGGGCGTGTAGTACACCCCGCGCGTCTCGCGCAGTTGCGGATCGTAGGCGGCCAGGAACGTCTCGTAGAAGTGAACGACGGGGTCCTCCTGGCGTGTGCGCTTGCCGAAGTCGGCCAAAATCGCGGCCATGTCGGCGTTTTCCAAGAGGTGCGCCAGGTCGTCCACGAATCCCGCGTGAGGCTCCTCGTCCATGTCGGGGCCGGTGATCTGGTAGAAGAAGTTGCGAAGGAAGGGATTGGTCTTTGGAATCAGATTCTGGGCATCCTGGCGGGTGAAGCCCTTGGCGGTGTCCATGGCCCGCGCCGAGAACAGGCCATAGGCCAAAGTCTGGGCGTACATGTCGGCGAACTCGCCCGTTTTCTCGGGTTCGTCCAGGTCGGGGAGCAGGGTGAGGGCGAAGGCGTGGCGCAGGTCTCGCAGCATGGGCGACGCCATGTCCAGGGCAAACGCTTCCATGATGACGTCGCGGATGAGGAAGGCGAGGCGGGCCATGCGCTCGGCCAATTCCCTGGGCGTGGCGATGGGCGCGGGCTTGTGGGACAGGAAGTCCTTGAGGAGTTCGGGCAGCGCCTTTGCGCCGTATTTGTCGCGGAGCAACTTTCCCCCTGCCCCAACCCGCGCGACCCGTACCGAACTGCGGAACTCCCCGTCCACATACCAGCGGAACTCCAGGTAGTCGGTGAGGATGAGGTTGGGGAGCGAGCGCAGGTAGCGGCCCAACTGCTCGGAGCGCTCGGCCTCGTCCAGCGAGTGGCCCACGTCCTTGGTCTCCACGTAGCCGACGGTAACGGGGCCTGGGACGCGGGCAACGGAGAAGTCGGGCGCGCCGCACTCCACGCGCTTGGGTTCGTTGACGGCGAGGGTGCCGGGCGCCATGGATTCCAGCAGGGCTTTCAGCGCCGGGCGGTGGGTGTGCTCGGTGGCGTCGCCCGCCCGCAGGTTGGCCTCCAGGGTTTGAAGATAGGCTCGGATTGGGTCCATGACACGCTCCCGAACAGACAAGGGACGGTTGTCCTGCGCCCATTATACCACAGGTTTGGCGATTGCGCTCATCCGTTCTGGGTTCGGATTCGGCGCGGGGCGTTTGGATCGCGAAAGGCGCGAACGGGCGCGAAAGGCGCGAAACCGTAGGGGCAATTCGTGAATTGCCCCTACGGTTTATATTCAACGCACGGCGGGGCATCGCACGTTCGTCCGCGAGTCGCGCCTGGAAATTGATGAATTGCCCCTACGGTTTATGTTCAACGCGCGGCGGTGCGCTGCGGGTTGTGCGCGAATCGTACCTACCGCTTTTCCCCGCGGGTGCGATTTGACAGCGCGTGCGGGGCGCGTATAATCGTTGCGCGACGTGTAACGGCGTGCCGCATTGCGCAACATGCGGCCCAGCAAGGACGGTCCCAATGGCCAACCGCCGAGACCCCAGCGTGCAATCCGTGGAGCGGGCGGTCGCAATCCTGCGCTCCTTCTCCCGCGAACGGCCCGAGCGCGGCGTGAGCGAACTCGCCCGCGAACTCGGCATCCACAAGAGCACCGTGTACCGCCTTCTGGCGACGCTGGAGCGCCACGGCCTGGTGGCCCGCAACCCCGAGACCGAACGGTATCGCCTGGGGCTGGACCTGATCGTCCTCGCGGCGCAGGTGGTGGAGCACATGGACGTGCGCGAGATCGCCCGTCCCCACCTGCGCGACCTTTCCGAACGTTGCCAAGAGACGGTGAACCTCGCCATCCTGCACGAAGGCCAGGTGATGGACCTGGAGCAGTTCGCGCCGCCCGTGCGAAGCGTCAAGAACATCGGCTGGGTGGGCCGACGGATGCCGCCCCACTGCACGGCGGCGGGCAAGGTGCTGCTGGCCCATCTGCCACCGGACAAACTGGAGCGGTTCCTGCAGTCGCGGCTGGAGCGCCTGACCCCCCGCACCATCACCGACCCTGACCGCCTGCGCGAAGAACTGGAGCGCGTGCGCGCCCAGGGGTACGCCACCGCGGAGGAGGAGTTGGAGGACGGCCTGAACGCCCTGGCCGCGCCCATCTACGACCACACGGGTGCGGTGCGCGCCGCGGCGAGTCTGGCAGGGCCGGCGTTCCGCATTCCGCCTGCCCTGTTCCCGCACCTGGCGACGTTGCTGGTGGAGACCTGCGGCAAAATCTCTGCTGAGCTGGGGTATAGACCGGGCGTCGGGTCCCCTTGACGGGACTGCCCGGCAGATTCTTCTGTCATAGGAGACGCTTATGGAGACTGTTCTGAGGAGTGCCCGCAAAACCGTCGTCATCGGCCCGGACAAGCCGACGGTCCTCATCGGCGAGCGCATCAACCCCACCGGCAAGAAGCGCCTGGCTGCCGCGCTGGCCGAGGGCAACCTGGACATCGTGCGCCAGGAGGCCGAAGCGCAGGTGGAAGCCGGCGCCGACGTGCTGGATGTTAACGTGGGTGCCGCCGGCATTGACGAGGTGGACTTGCTGCCCAAGGCCGTGAAACTGGTGGCCGAGACGGTGGACGTTCCCCTGTGCGTGGACAGCGCCAACCCCAACGCCCTGCGCGCCGCCCTCGCCCTGTACCGCGAGTTGGTCCCCAACGGCAAGCCGCTGGTCAACTCGGTCAACGGCGAGGCGGCCAGCATGGAGCGCGTCCTGCCCCTGGTCGCCGAGTTCCACACGGCGGTCATCGGCCTGGCGATGGACGAGCAGGGCATCCCGCCCACGGCGGAAGGCCGCCTGGCCGTCGCCCGTCGCATCGTGGAGCGCGCCGAGGCCATGGGCATCCCCCGCGAGGACGTGGTCATTGACTGCCTGGCGCTGACCGTGGGGGCCGATTCGCGCGCGGGCCTCGTTACGCTGGACGCCATCCGCATGGTGCGCGAGGAGTTGGGCGTGAACATGACCCTGGGGGCCAGCAACGTCTCCTTTGGCCTGCCCGAGCGCGAGACCATCAACTGGGCGTTCCTCGCCATGGCCATTCAGCGCGGCGTGAACTGCCCGATTGTGGACGTGGCGAAGGTGCGGCCCGCCGTCTTGGCGACCGACCTGCTGTTGGGCCGCGATGAGTACGCCATGCGCTACCTGAAGGACTACAAGAAGCGCCTGAAGGCCGCGCAGGCCAAGTAGCGGCCCGCAGGCGGTTCTCACGAGGAAGCCGATGCCCACCGTCGTGCGCGACATTCCCATCACGCTGACCGCCGACGCAATCCTGGAGTCCCAGGTGCGCAAAGGTCGCCGCGCGCCCCAGAGCGCCATGGCACGCCAGGCGGCTGAGCAGGCCGCGGCTATGGCGCTGGATTTGGCGCGCCCCGCGGCGGTCTGGGACGAGTTTGCGGTCGCGGGCGTGTCAGATGAGATGCTGACCCTGCACACCGCCGACGGCACGCGCAGCCTGAAGATGGGACACGGGGTCTCGCTTCTGCGCGAGGCGCGCCGCGCCTTCGTGGCCGTGTGGACCATCGGGCCTGACCTGGAGGCGCGGGCCACCGAACTGTACCAGGGGGGAGACGCCCTGCTGTCCTACATGCTGGACACGGCGGGGGTGCTCGTCCTGGGGGCGGTGGGCGAGGCGGTGCGGCGGATCGCCGAGGAGCGTGCGGCGGTAGAGCACTGGGGCGTGTCGCCCGCGCTCAGCCCAGGGTCGCTGGCAGGGTGGCCGGTGGACGGGCAGCGCGAGTTGTGCGCGCTCCTGCCGCTGGATTCGGTGGGCGTAACCCTGACGCCCTACAACATCCTGCGGCCGTTCAAGTCGTGTTCGGCGCTCATTGGCAGCGGGCCTGGGTTCGCGTCGGCGCACGTGGGCGCGCTGTGCCGCTATTGCTCCCTGGCCGACACCTGCTGGCGCAGGCGGGAGGACGCCGAATGACCATCGCGCTGGGCATTGACACGGGCGGGACGTACACCGACGCCGTGCTGGTGCGCGAGGACACGGGCGAGGTGCTCCATTCGGCCAAGGCGCTGACCACCCGCTGGGACCTGGCCATCGGCATCGGCGAGGCGATTTCGGCGGTGCTGGGTTCGGGGACGGCCTCGCCCTCGGACGTGAGCCTGGTCGCCCTGTCCACGACGCTGGCCACCAACGCCATCGTGGAGGGGCAGGGCAGCCCCGTGTGCCTAGTCCTCATCGGCTACGACCGCGACCTGATGCGCGAGTTCGGGTTTGAGGGCGCGCTGGTAACGCCTGACGTGGTGTACGTGCGGGGCGGGCACAACGCCGTGGGCGACGAGGTGGAGCCGCTGGATGAGGAGGCCCTGCGCGAGGCGGTCGCGTCGCGCATCGGGCGGGTGGCGGCCTTCGCCGTGTCGGGCTACTTCGCGGCGCGCAACCCGACGCACGAACTGCGGGCGCGGGCCATCATTGAGGGGATGACGGCGCGGGCGTCGGAGGATGGCCGTCCGCTGCCCGTAACCTGCGGGCACGAACTGTCGGTGCGGCTGAACGCCGTGCGGCGGGCGACGACGGCGGCGCTGAACGCGCGGCTCATCCCCCTGCTGCAGGACCTCATCGCGACGGTGCAGCGGACGCTGGCGGAGCACGGGGTTTCCGCGCCGCTGATGGTGGTGAAGGGCGACGGGTCGCTGGTGCGCGCCGAGTGGGCCATGCGCCGCCCGGTGGAGACGATTCTGTCGGGCCCGGCGGCCAGCGCGGTGGGCGCGTGGCATCTGGCGGGCCGCCAGGACGTGTGGGTGGTGGACGTGGGCGGCACGACGACCGACATCGCTGCGCTGCGCGGCGGTCGCCCGCACCTGAACCCCGAAGGCGCGCGCGTGGGCCAGTGGCAGACGATGGTGGAAGCCGTGGACGTCCGCACGACGGGCCTGGGCGGCGACAGTCTGGTGCGCCTGGACGGCGAGCGGCGGCTGCACATCGGGCCGGGCCGCGTGGTGCCGCTGTGCCTGCTGGCGTCGCAACACCCGGAAGTCCTGGCCGAATTGGAGCGCGACGCGGCGGCCGACCGCGAGGAGCCGTGGGTTGGGCAGTTTGCCCTGGCGCACGGGCGGGCAGGGAACGCGCTGTCGGACGAGGAGGCGTCGCTGCTGCGGAGCCTGGAGCGCGGGCCGAGGCCGCTGACCGCGCTGCTCCGCGAGGGGGCGTACCCGCTGGTGGCGCTGCGGCGGCTGGAGCGGCTGGAAGCGATGCGCCTGGTCATGCGGGCCGGGTTCACACCGACTGACGCGCTCCACGCGCTGGGGCGGTTCCGCCGCTGGGACGGGCGGGCGTCGCTGGCGGGTGCGCGGATTCTCGCGGCGCGGCTGGGGTGCAGCCCCGAGGCGTTCTGCGAGCGGGTGGTGGCCGAGGTGTCCGAACGGGTCGCGCGGGAACTGGTGGCGAAGGTCATGGGCGACGAGGGCATCGCCGTGGACTGGACGGCCCCCGCGGTGGACGCCCTGTTCGCGCGGGCCGCGGGCAACGACGGGGACTCCAGCCTGGGCTGCCGGCTCTACCTGCGCGAGCCGGTCGTGGGCATCGGCGCGCCGGCGGAAGCGTACATGCCCCGCGTGGCCGAACTCCTGCACACGGACCTGATCATCCCGCGGCACGCGGACGTGGCCAATGCGGTCGGCGCGGTCGCGGGCGGGGTTGTCCAGCGGTGGCGCGTCATGGTGCAGCCGCTGCCGGGGGGCGAGGCGTTTCGGGCGCACCTGCCCGATGGCGTGCGCGATTTCCCCACCGTGGAGGACGCGGTCGCCTACGCCGAGCGGACGGTTCCCGCAGTGCTGGAGGCGGCGGTGCGTCGGGCGGGCGCGGCACACGTGGAGGTGCACGTGGCGCGCGAAGACCGCGTCGCCGTGGCCCAGGCGGGATGGGGACAGGAAATCTACCTTTGCACGGAACTTACGTTCACGGCTGCCGGGCGGCCAAGTCCGGCGCGGTGAGTGTGAGCATAGACCACAAACACAATAAAGGAGGACAGAGAACATGGCAGACATTCTACAGAAGATCGCGAGCAAACTGTACGAGGGCGAGGACGAAGAGGTCGCCGAACTGGTGCAGCAGGCGCTGGATTCGGGCCTGACGCCGAAGGAAATCCTCCAGGACGGCCTCATCGCCGGCATGGACCAGGTGGGCAAGGATTTCAAGGCCGGCGACCTGTTCGTGCCCGAGGTGCTCATCGCGGCCCGCGCCATGCACGCGGGGATGAACGTCCTGCGCCCGCTGCTGGCGGCAAGCGATTCGCCGACGGTGGGCAAGTACGTCATCGGCACGGTGAAGGGCGACCTGCACGACATCGGCAAGAACCTGGTGAAGATGATGCTGGAAGGCGCGGGGTTTGAGACGGTGGACCTGGGCACGGACGTAGCGCCCGAGGCCTTCGTGCGGGCCGTGCAGGAGCACAAGCCGCGCATCGTGGGCATGAGCGCCCTGCTGACGACGACGATGGTGAACATGAAGTCCACCATTGACGCGCTGCAAGAGGCGGGCCTGCGCGATTCGGTCAAGATCATGGTGGGCGGCGCGCCCGTTACGGCGGCCTTCGCCCAGCAGATCGGGGCCGACGCCTACGCGCCCGACGCGGCTACCGCCGTGGACGTGGCCCGCAAGTTGGCGTAGGCGGGAACTGCGCTCGGCTCCAAAGTCTGTTGGAGAGTGTGGTCAGGTGCGGCGCATCTCGCGGGTGCGTCGCACCTGAATCTGCCGCGATTGGACGCGAATCGGCGCGGGCGAGGACGGGCTGCCGCTCGCGCGGGTTCCGTGGCCTGGCCACGTTCGGTCGGGCAGGATGCCCGGCTTACGAGTACGCAACTCGGTGGTCAAACTATATATTGAGGAGTGTCCTGTGTCCGAACAGGTACCGATTGAAACGCTGCACCCCACCATCCGCATGCTGTCGGACGAGCAGATACAGGCGATTCACAACACCAGCCTGGACATCCTGTCCCGCACCGGCATCGTCATGAAGAACGAGAAGGCGCGGCGCTTGCTTCTGGACGCCGGGGCCTGGGAATCCGACGGCCGCATCAAGATACCGGAACACCTGGTGATGTCGGCTATCGGGTCGGCCCCGTCGCGCATCCCCATGTACAACCGCCTGGGCGAACTGACCATGCCGCTGGAAGGCGGGAACGTGTTTTTCGGCAGCGGCTCCGACTGCGTGTTCACGATTGACGTGGAGACCGGCCGGCGGCGCAAGGCCACCTACGACGACGTGTACCGCATCGCACGCCTGACCGATGGCCTGGACGAGATGGATTTCGTCATGTCCATGAGCAACCCGTCGGACGTCCCGCCGATGGATGTGTACATCCACGGGTTTGTCGGCATGATCCGCGGGTCGGTCAAGCCCAACGTGTACACGGCCAACCATCGGGGCGACATGGAGGACATCTACCGCATCGCGTGCGCCGTGGCGGGCAGCGAGCAGCGCCTGCGCGAGCGGCCCTTCCTCATGCTGTACGCCGAATCCATCTCGCCCCTGCTGTACCCCGACGAGTCGGTGGACAAGTTGCTGTTCTGCGCCGAGAAGGGGATTCCGGTAACGTACCCGCCCTCGCCGAACACGGGCGGCGGTGGGCCGATCACGCTGGCGGGGGCGCTGGCGCTGGGCAACGCCGAGTGCCTGGTGGGGCTTGTGCTCACGCAGTTGGTGCGCCCCGGGACGCCGTTCCTGTACGGGATGAACACGGCGGCGCTGGACATGCGCTCGGCCATCGTGAGTTACGGCGCGCCCGAGTGGCCCACGGGCATGGCGGCCTGGTGCGACATCGCGCGGTACTACGGTCTGCCGGTGTGGGGCGCGGCGGGGGCCACCGATAGCAAGGTGGTGGACGCCCAGGCGGGCCTGGAAGCCGCCATCAGCATCATGACGGCTTTCCTGACCCGCTGCAACCTGGTGCACGACGTGGGGTACATTGAGTACGGCTCCACGTCGTCCATGGAGATGCTGGTCATCGCCGACGAGATCATCCGCGACGTTCGGTTCATTATGAACGGCGTGGAGGTGAGCGAGCGGACTCTGGCGCGGGAGGCCATCCATCGGGCGACGCCCGGCGGCGGGTTCCTGGCCGACGAGCACACGCTGCGCAACTGGAAGTGGGCGCAGTTCCGCCCTCGCGTGATGGACCGCTCGCGCTACGACGAGTGGGCCGAGAGGGGCGCCAAGGACATGGCGGCCCGCGCCAACGAACGGGCGCGCCGCATCCTGGCCGAGCACGACGTCCCGCCGCTGCCCGAGGCGGCGGAGGAGGAGATCAGGGCCGTGCTGCGGCGTCGCGCGGGCAAATAACAGGGGGCAAGGCATGGCGCGTCCGGGTCCTGAGGGCGGGCAGTATCGTCCGCTGACCGATGAGCAGGTGCGGGAGATTCACCGGGCCTCGCTGGCGGTCCTGGAGACGACGGGCGTCCTGGTGGAGAACGAGACGGCGCTGCGCTTGTACCGCGAGGGCGGCGCATTGGTGGACGGCCATCGGGTGCGCATCCCGCCCGCCATGGTGCAGGCCGCGCTGAAGACCGTGCCGCACCGGGTGCTGCTGGCCGGGCGGTCGGAGGCGGACGACATCGTGCTGGAGGGCCGGCGCGTGTACGCGGGCACGGGCGGCTCGCCCACCATGATTCTGGACGCCGGGGCCGACACGCCGCGCCCCGGCACGCTGCAGGACCTGGCGATGATGGCGCGGCTGGCGGACGCGCTGGCGCACTGCGACTTCGTGGTCGCGCCCCTGTACCCCACGGACGTACCGAGAGAAGACGTGCCGGTCAACCGATTCTACACCTGCCTGCGCAACACGGGCAAGCACGTCATGGGCGGCGTGGATTCGGTGGCGGGCGCGCGGCAGGTGATTCGTCTGGGCGCGCTCCTGGCGGGTGGAGAAGACCGCCTGCGGGCGCGCCCTTTTATTTCGGCCATCACCAGTTGGATGGTCAGCCCGCTGCGCCTGGACACCGAGGTTACGGACATCCTGCTGGAATGGTGCGGGCACGGGCTTCCGGTGGCGCTGTCGTCGGCGCCCATGGCCGGCTCCACGTCGCCGGTAACGCTGGCCGGGACGCTGGTGCAACTGAACGCGGAGCAGTTGAGCGGCATCGTGCTCACCCAGTTGGCGCGGCCCGGCACGCCGGTTCTCGCGGGGTACATCCCCGGCGTGGCCGACATGAAGACCGGCGGATACCTGGGCGGGGCCGTGGAGTTCGGGATGATGCAGGCGGCGGCCGCGCAGTTGGCGCACTTCTACGGGGTGCCCATCTACGGCTCCGGCGGGATGAGCGACGCCAAGATTCCCGACGCCCAGGCGGGCTACGAGAAGATGGCGACGTTCCTGCTGGCGGCCATGGGCGGGTGCAACTACATCCACCACGCCATCGGCATGGTTACCAACATGAGCGCGGTCTCCATGGAGCAGGCCGTGATGGACGACGAGATCGTGGGCATGGCGATGCGGGTGCTGCGTGGGATTGACATAACCGAGGAGACGATGGCGCAGGAGGCCATCGGTCGGGTGGGGCCTGGCGGGCACTACCTCATGGACGCGCACACGGTGCGGCACATGCGGCGGGAGTTCTTCTACCCGCGCGTGGCCGACCGCCAGACCCGCGCCATGTGGGAGGAGGACGGCAAGCGGGATGCCCGCGCGCGGGCGTGCGAGCGGGTGGCGGCGGTTCTGGCGGCGCATCAGCCGCCCGCATGGCCTGTGGATGTGGACGCGGCCATCCGCCGCGAGTTCCGCATTTGGCTGGAGTAGTCCTGACCGCAGAGAAGTTTGTTCCTTGTCATTGCGAGCGGAGCGAAGTCTCTCGGTTGGGAGATTCGTCGGCGCTTCGCGCCTCAGAATGACCGTAGGGGCAATTCATGAATTGTCCCTACTTCGGGCGCTGCGCGCCCTCGCAATGACATACAGTCAAAGGGATGTGGTGAAGCAGTAGTGTGGAAAACGGTCAGCGGATGGCGCCGACGGGCCAGTTGGCGGCCTCTTCCTGCATGACGCGCTCCAGTATGGCGTCGCGGGTGGCGTTGAGTTCCTGGCGGGTCAGTTCAACGGCCCGGTCCCTGTCGCGCTGGCGGATGGCTTCCAGAATGCGGGCGTGGCTTTCGGGCTGGATGCGCCCGGCGTGGCGCAGCACCATGAAGCGGGCCAGGCGGTCGTGGAGGCGGCCCAGGGTTTCGGCCAATTGGTCATTGCCCGACGCTTTGGCCAGAAGATAGTGGAAGCGGCGGTTCTCGTCGGTGTAACGGTCGTAGGACTCGTCATCGTCGCCCGTGTAGGGGGCGTGGACGTGGGCCAGTTGCTCCAACTGCTCTTCGGTGATGCGGCCGATGGCGCGCTCCACGGCGGCAACTTCCAGAATCTCGCGCAGGTCCAGCAGGTCGCGCAGTTCCTTGAGGGTGGTATAGGTAACGAAGTACCCGGAGCGGGACTTGATGGTTACAAGCCCTTCCTGTCCCAGCATCTGCAGGGCGTCGCGGACGGGCGTAACGCTGGTGCCGTACTTGCGGGCCAGTTCGTCCACGTCCAGTTTCAGGCCGGGCTTGAGGTGGCCCATGATGATGGCGCGGCGCAACTGCTTGTAGATGACCGATTTGGACGTTTCGCCGGGTTGTGTGGTCGCCATGAGAACCTCCTGTCCGAATACGGTTCTGCAGGGACATGCCCGATTCCGCAACGAGTTTGCGCATACATTATACCACAAAAATTGCTATTTGGCAATACGCGCGTATCTCTCTTGACAGGTAGCACAGCATGTGCTATAATTGATATATCAGAACTGCCCGTTCCATATCTCCGTCGGCGGACTGCGGACAGGCAGGCAACGGAATGAGGCGGCAATCCTAGGGACCACTCTCATAGCGTAGCCGAAGACATCCCGGTTTCACATCCCCATCAGCGGGTAGAAAGGAGGTGCTCTCGGACAGATTCCTGCGATGACTCGGATTTCGGAGCCAAAGGAGGTTTCCGAACCCCACGTGAGTGGGCAGATTCTCTACACAAGAGGAGGAGTATCCGATGGAGATCATCAAGAAGGATGAGAACCAGCACGAGCACCCGTACATCCCCGAGTTGAAGGAACTCTACAAGAAGGGGCGGATCACCCGACGCGAGTTCCTTCGCAACGCCACGTTGCTGGGCATGTCCCTGGCCAGTGCGACCGCTTTCCTGTCCGCATGCGGCACCAAAGCGACCCCGACCACCGCACCCACGAATCCACCCGCCGTACAGCCGACACCCGTTCCGCCGACCGCGACCCCGAAGCCGGCCGGCCCCAAGCGCGGTGGCACCATGACCATCGCAACCCGCGTGCCCCGCGTGGACCATCCCGCCCGCCTGTCGTGGATTGAAGGCGTGAACCAGTTCCGCCAGGTCTGCGAGTACCTGACCTATACCGACTATGACAACATCACGCACCCCTGGCTGCTGGAGAAGTGGGAGGCCGACGCCGAGGTCAAGGAGTGGACGCTGTACATCCGCAAGGGCATCAAGTTCAACAACGGCCAGGAACTGACCGCCGATGACGTCATCTTCAACTTCCAGCAGTGGCTGGACAAGGACGTGGGCTCGTCCATGCTGGGCCTGCTGAGTTACCTCCAGCCGACCGGCATTGAGAAGGTGGACGATTACACCATCAAACTGCACCTGGACTCGCCGCAGATCGCCGTGCCCGAGCACCTGTTCCACTATCCCGCGATGATCGTCCCGCGCACCTTTGAGGGCGACATCACGAAGCAGCCCATCGGCACGGGGCCGTTCCTGCTGGAGGAGTTCCGCGAGACCGAGCGCGCCGTGTTCCGCCGCCGCGAGGACTACTGGCTGATGGCCGACGACGGCAAGCCCTACCCGTACCTGGACAAACTGGTGTACCTGGACCTGGGCCAGGACGACGCGGCCCGCATCGCGGCCATGCAGAGCGGCCAGGTGGACAACATCTTCAACCCGTCCGCGGAAATCTGGCAGGCGGTGAAGGACCTGCCCACCGTCAAGGTGTACTCCACGGCCACAGCCCAGACCTTCGTCATCCGCATGCGTGTGGACAAGGAGCCCTGGAACGACAATCGGGTGCGCCTGGCGCTCAAGAAGTGCATTGACCGCCAGAAGATGCTGGACCTGGCCTGGTTCGGCGAGGGCGTCCTGGGCCACGACGCGCACGTCGCGCCGATTCACCCCGAGTACTGCCCGAAGGACATCCCGCCCTACGATCCGGAAGGGGCCAAGAAACTGCTGGCCGAGGCCGGCTACCCCAATGGCCTGTCGGTGGAACTGTCCACGCAGCAGGCGCGCGCCGAACCGGCCATGGCGCAGGCCCTGCGTGAGTCGGCTGCCGCGGGCGGGTTTGACATCAAACTCAACATCCTGCCGTCGGCGCAGTACTGGGACATCTGGACCGAGGTCCCGCTGGGCATCACCATCTGGGCGCACCGCCCGCTGGGCACCATGGTGCTGGCGCTAGCCTACACCGCCGACGACACCGGCAAGCCCGTGCCCTGGAACGAGACCTACTGGGTGGATCCCGAGTTCACCACGCTGCTCAAGGAAGCCGAGCGGACGCTGGATGTGGAGAAGCGCCGCGCCATCATGTGCAAACTGGAGGACATCCAGATGGAGCGCGGCTCGGTCGGAATTGCGTTCTGGACCAATGTCTGGTACATTGCCAACAAGAAGTTCAAGAACGTGGGCGCGCACCCGACCAACTACGACATCCTGTACAACGCTTGGTACGACCCGGAGGCCTAGCGCGGTTCGTCCGTCTCCGCCCTGGGAGCGACCCGTGCAGCACCTGGGTCATCGGTAACAATGCACACCCGGCTCCCATGCTCGCTCGCCGGGCATGGGAGCCGAACTTGGAGCGACAACACAGCCCAAACCCATGCCGCCCTTGCAACCTGTTGGGCATTGTCTAGAAGACGCGGTTCCGTCCAGTTAGGGGAGTAGCATGGCCAAGTACATCCTGCGCCGAATCGGATTCATGCTCCTGACGATGCTCCTCGTGTCCATCGCCATCTTCCTCATCTCGGAGGTGGCGCCCGGGGATGTGGCCCGGCACATCCTGGGCCAGTTCGCGACGCCGGAGCAGGTGGAGTTGCTGCGCGACCAGATGGGGCTGGACCAGAGCGTGGTGGTGCGCTACCTGGACTGGCTGGTGGGCAACGACTGGCGCTTGTGGCGGCTGGTGGGCAAGCCCCTGCGCTACACGCAGGTGGGGCAGTACGATAGCCCGTCTTGGTACGCGGTGGAGCCCGACGGCACGCTGAAGCAGTGGCGCATGAAGAAGGGCACGGGCCTCGTGGAGATTCGCTTCAGCCCCGATGGGACCCGCGAGGAGGTCCTGTTTGAGGACTGGAAGGTGGCCGAGGACGGGAGCGAAATCTTCTGGGGCGTGGACACCGCCGACCACGTGGTTCTGTGGCGCAAGGGCGAGGAGACGCAGAAGGTCGGCCCCGCCTCGGCAGGCCGCACGATGACCGAAGCCAGCGGCGTGGAGTACTACCCGCTCCGCAAGGGGCTGCTGCGGGGCGACCCAGGCATCTCCCTCCGCACCAACAAGCCGGTGGGGCCTACGCTGGTGCGACGGCTGCGCAACTCGTTCGTCTTGGCGGGCATCGCCTTCGTCATCATCATGCCCATCGCGCTCCTCTTGGGCATCCTGGCGGGCCTGAAGGAGGGGCGCGCCGCGGACCGCACCATCTCGCTGTTCAGCCTGATCACCACCTCGGTGCCTGAGTTTGCCAGCGGCGTGTTCCTCATCCTGCTGTTCGCGTTCTGGCTGAAGGTCTTGCCAGGCGCGGCGGTGTTCGTGAGCGACGTGGCGCCGTTCATGCAGCCCAAGCTGCTCATCCTGCCCGTGCTCACGCTGACGCTGGTGGAGGTGGGCTACGTTACCCGCATGACGCGCGCCAGCATGATAGAGGTCATGAACGCGCCCTACATCCGCACGGCGTTCCTCAAGGGCTTGCCCTACTGGCGCATCGTGTTCAAGCACGCCGTTCGCAACGCCCTCATGGCCCCCATCACTGTGATTATGCTCCATGTGAACTGGCTTATCGGCGGCATCGTGGTCGTGGAGTCGGTGTTTGGCTATCCTGGCCTGGGGATGTACACGCTGGACTCGGCGCTGTTCAAGGACATCAACGCCATTGAGGCGGGGGCAATGGTCATGGTGGCCCTCGCCGTCGGGACGCAACTGGTGGCCGATATTATCTATACATTCCTCAACCCACGCATTCGTTACACGTAATCGGGGACCGTCGGAGTGGGCAAGACGCGAGGAGAGGCGCACATGACCGTTGCAGCGGACCTGGAAAAGAGCCTTGGCACGGGCAAGCGGAAGTGGCGGCGGGCTTGGGAGTCGGTGTCCGTCATCTTCCGCTCGCGGGTTGCCGTGGTGGGGCTGAGCATCGTCATCTTCTGGGTGCTCGTGGCCATCTTCGCGCCCCTGCTCGCCCCGCATAGCCCCTTCGCACAGGACTCGGCGGCGATCAACAAGCCGCCTAACCCCACGCACCCCCTGGGCACCGACCACCTGGGCCGCGACATCCTTTCGCGCCTGATCTACGGGAGCCGCACGATTTTGCTGTTGGCCCCCATCTCGGTGCTGTGCTCGGTGGCGCTGGGGACGCTCCTCGGACTCATCGGCGGCTACTATGGCGGGCTGATTGACGAAGTGGTGATGCGCATTCTGGATGCCATCATGGCGTTCCCGACGATTCTGTTGTACCTCATCATCATCTCGGCCATCGGCCCGTCGGCGTTCAACGTGGTGCTGGCGATCACGTTCGTGGGCGCGCCGGGCATCGCGCGGCTGGTGCGCAGCCTGACGCTGGACATCCGCGTGCGGGACTTCGTCGCGGCGGCCAAACTGCGCGGCGACAGCAACTGGCGCATCATGTTCGTGGAGATTCTGCCGAACGCGCGCGGCCCGCTCATCATTGACGCCATGCTGCGCGTGGGCTACGCCATCTTCGCCATCGGCACGCTGGGCTTCCTGGGCCTGGGCCTACCGCCCCCGACGCCAGACTGGGGCGGCATGATCAACGAGGCGCGCAAGTACATCTGGACCAACCCGCTGGGTGTGCTGTGGCCGGCCATCGCCATATCCAGCCTGGTCGTCGGGCTGAACCTGTTCGCCGATGGCCTGCGCGAAGAGACCACTCGTTATCAGTAGTGCGACAGATTCGGGGAAAGGCAAAGGGACATGCAACAAGCGCGTAGTGCTCCCATCCTGAAGGTGCACGACCTGGCCATCGCCTACGAGACGCGCAAGGGCGACGTAACGGCGGTGCGCAACGTGTCGTTTGAGATACGCCGCGGCGAGACGCTGGGCATCGTGGGCGAGTCGGGCTGCGGCAAGAGCACCGTCGCCTTTGGCATCGTCAACTTCCTGGGACGGAACGGGCGCATCACCAACGGGCGCATCCTGTTCCAGGGGCAGGACCTGGTGGGCCGCTCCGAGGAGGAACTGCGTCGGTTGCGTGGCGACCGCATCGCCATGGTGTACCAGGACCCCATGCAGGCGCTCAACCCCTCGCTGCGCATCGGCGAGCAATTGAGCGAAGTGCTGGTGGTGCACCGAGGAATGAAGCGCAAGGAGGCCGAGGAGCGGTGCATCCAGATGCTCCAGCGCGTGTACATGCCCGACCCTGCCAGCGTCATGCGGCGCTACCCCCACCAACTGTCGGGCGGGCAGCAGCAGCGCGTGGTCATCGCCATGGCGCTGCTCAACGACCCCGCACTCCTCATCATGGACGAGCCGACCACCGCTCTGGACGTTACGGTGGAGGCGGCGGTGCTGGACCTGGTGGAGGAACTGCAGAAGGACTTTGACACCGCCATCATGTACATCAGCCACAACCTGGGCGTCATCGCGCGCGTGTCCGACACGGTGGGCGTGATGTACGCGGGCGAGTTGGTGGAGCGCGCATCGGTGGAGAAGGTGTTCCTGCGGCCGCACCACCCCTACACCCAGGGGCTGATGCGGTGCGTGCCGAGGCTGGGCATGGACAAGGCCAGCAGTTACCTGTACCCCATCAAGGGGCGAGTGCCGCCGCCAGACAACCTGCCGCCTGGGTGCGTCTTTGAGCCGCGGTGCCCCTATGCGCGTCCCGAGTGTTCCATGACCCGTCCCGAACTGCGCGAGGTGGCATCGGGCCATTGGGCGCGGTGCCTGTTCGCCGAGGAGGTAGCGCAGTCGGTCTGGGCGCCGTCCGACGAGGTGCCCACCCGCCTGCCGGCCACGCACGTCGCTGCCGCCGACGAGAAGCCCCTGCTCCGCGTGCGGGATGCCAGGACCTACTACGAGGTGCCGTCCAGGCAACTCATGGGCCGCAAGCAACTGGTGAAGGCTGTGGATGGCGTGAGCGTGGAGGTGAAGCGCGGGCAGACGCTGGGCATCGTGGGCGAGTCAGGCTGCGGGAAGACGACCCTCGTCAAGACCATCGTGGGCATGGAGAAGGCGACGGGCGGCGAGTTCGAGTTTATGGGCGTGGACATCTCTGTGCCGGTCTCCAAACGCAGCCTGGAGGTCATCCGCAACCTGCAAATGGTGTTCCAGAACCCCGATTCCACGCTCAACCCGTCGTTCAGCGTGGGGCAGCAGATCGCCTGGCCGTTGCGCCGCTTCCGGAAGGTCCCGCGCAATCAGGTGCGCGGCGAAGTCGTCCGCCTGCTGGAGATGATGAAGTTGGGCGAGCGGTACTACGACCGCCTGCCGCGGCAGTTGAGCGGCGGCGAGAAGCAGCGCGTGGGCATCGCGCGGGCCATCGCGGGCCTGCCGGCCATGGTGCTGTGCGACGAGCCGGTGTCGGCGCTGGATGTTTCGGTGCAGGCGGCGGTGCTCAACCTGCTGCTGGAGATTCAGGCCGAACTGGGCACGACGATGGTGTTCATCGCCCACGACCTGAGCGTGGTGCGGTTCTTCTGCGACTACATCGCCGTCATGTACCTGGGTCACGTGGTAGAGTCGGGCCCCGCGGAAGCCATCTACGCGCCGCCGTACCACCCGTACACCGAGGCGCTCCTGTCGGCGGTGCCGTTCCCCGACCCGACGGTGCAGCAGAAGAGCATCCGTCTGAGCGGCTCGGTCCCCAGCGCGCTGAACCCGCCCAGCGGTTGCCGATTCCACACGCGCTGCCCGCGCAAACTCGGCGAGATTTGCGAGCGCGAGATCCCGCCCTGGCAGGATGCGGGCAACGGACATCGGATTTTCTGCCACATTCCGCTGGAGGAATTGCGGAAGGTGGAGGCGGTCGTTACCGTTCCGAAGAAAACTGACAACTAGAGGGAGTTGGATATGGCCAAGCGAGTGATTCATCCGCCTACGGGTACTCAATTGACCTGCAAGAACTGGCTCATTGAAGCTGCTTACCGCATGATTCAGCACAACCTGGACCCCGACGTGGCCTTTGACCCCGATAACCTCATCGTGTACGGGGGGAGCGGCAAGGCGGCGCGCAACTGGGAGTGCTTTGACGCGATTCTGGAGAGTTTGCGCAACCTGGAACCCGACGAGACGCTCCTGGTCCAGAGCGGCAAGCCCGTCGCCGTGTTCAAGACCCACCCCGACGCCCCGCGCGTCCTCATCGCCAACTCCAACCTGGTGCCCGCCTGGGCCACGCAGGACTACTTTGACGAACTGGAGCGCAAGGGCCTCATCATGTACGGGCAGATGACGGCGGGCAGTTGGATTTACATCGGCACGCAGGGCATTCTCCAGGGCACGTATGAGACCCTGGCCGCCTGCGCCAAGGCCCAGGGCTGGCCGAGCCTGAAGGGCAAGTTTGTCCTGACCGCGGGCCTGGGCGAGATGGGCGGCGCACAACCTCTGGCGGTTACCATGAACGAGGGCGTGGCGCTGGTGGTGGAGATTGACCGATGGCGCGCCGAGCGGCGGCTCCGCACCGGCTACCTGGACCGCATCGCCGAGAACATAGAGGAGGCAATGACGTGGGTTGAGGAGGCCGTCAGGGCCGAGCAGCCGCTTTCGGTGGGCCTCATCGGCAACGCCGCGGAGGTGCTGCCCGAACTGGTGGAGCGCGGCGTCGTGCCCGACGTGGTAACCGACCAGACGAGCGCCCACGACCCACTGCGCTACTTCCCGCGCGGGATGACCTTTGAGGAGGCCAAGGCCCTCCGCGAGCGCGACCCGGAGGAGTTCAAGCGCCGCGCGATGGAATCCATGGCGGCCCACGTGCAGGCCATGCTGGACTTCCAGAAGAAGGGGAGCGTAGTCTTTGACTACGGCAACAACATCCGCCAGCGCGCCTACGACATGGGCGTAAAGAACGCCTTTGACTTCCAGGGATTCGTGCCGCTGTACATCCGCCCGCTGTTCTGCGAGGGCAAGGGGCCGTTCCGCTGGGTGGCGCTTTCGGGCGATCCGGGAGACATCTACGTAACCGACCAGGTCATCATGGACCTGTTCCCGCACGACGAGCACCTGGTGCGGTGGATCAAGATGGCGCAGAAGAAGGTCAAGTTCCAGGGGCTGCCGTCGCGCATCTGCTGGCTGGGGTACGGCGAGCGCGCCAAGGCCGGCCTGGCGTTCAACGACCTGGTGGCGAGCGGCCGGGTGAAGGCGCCCATCGTCATCGGGCGCGACCACCTGGACGCCGGCTCGGTGGCGTCGCCGCGCCGCGAGACCGAGGGGATGAAGGACGGCTCCGACGCCATCTCGGACTGGGCCATCCTCAACGCGCTCATCAATGCGGTGAACGGCGCGACGTGGGTGAGTTTCCATCACGGCGGCGGCGTGGGCATCGGCTACAGCCAGCACGCGGGGATGGTCATCGTGGCCGACGGCACGCCCGAAGCCGCTCGGCGGCTGGAGCGCGTGCTCACCACCGACCCGGGCATGGGCGTGGTGCGCCATGCGGACGCCGGATACGAGCGCGCCATCCAGGTGGCCAAAGAGCGCGGCATCAAGATTCCCATGCTGAAGTAGACATAACTGCGGAGCGGTACCAGTCAAGTGCGACGCACCTCGCAGGTGCGTCGCACTTGAAGAGAATGTGCGGGTAGTTCACCGACAAGGGACAGAACCGAATCCAGAAGTACACATAACGGTGGAGCGTTTGGCCGTGAGTTCTCGGCTGGTGATTGACGGAAATAGCCTCACCCTGGAAGACGTGGTGGCGGTGGCCTACGCGCCTTCCAGGGGCGAGCACATAGAAGTTACGTTGTCCGAGGAAAGCCGCGCGCGGGTACGGCGGGCCGAACGGGCAGTGCAGGAGTTCATCGCCCGCGGCGAGGTGGTGTACGGCGTTACCACGGGGTTCGGGGCGTTCAAGGGGCGCATCATCCCGCCCGACCAGGTTCGCCAACTCCAGCGCAACATCCTCATGAGCCACGCGGTGGGGGTGGGCGAGCCGTTGGACGAGCCGACGGTCCGCGCCATGATGCTCATCCGCGCCAACGCCCTCGCCAAGGGGCATTCGGGCATCCGCCTGGAGACGCTGCAACTGCTGCTGGACATGCTGAACCGCGGCGTGCATCCGGTGGTGCCGTCGCAGGGGTCGCTGGGGGCCAGCGGGGATTTGGCTCCCCTGGCGCACATGGCGCTGCCCATCATCGGCCTGGGCGAGGCGGTGTACCAGGGCGAGCGGCTGCCTGGGGCCGAGGCCCTGGCGCGCGCCGGGCTTCAGCCTGCGACGCTGGAGGCGAAGGAAGGCCTGGCCCTGACCAACGGCACGGCGCTCATGGCCGCCATCGGGGCGCTGACCACGTGGCAGGCGGAGAACCTGTCGCGCGTGGCCGACATCGCGGGGTGCCTGACCCTGGAGGCCACCTACGGGACGCCGCGGGCCTTTGACGCGCGCATCCACGCCGTGAGGCCGCACCCCCGCCAGGTGGAGTGCGCCGCCTACCTGCGCCGCCTGATTGAGGGCAGCACGTTCACCCGCCCCGACGACCCGCTGAACGTCCAGGACGCCTATACCCTGCGGTGCATCCCGCAGGTGCACGGCGCGGTGCGCGACGCCATCGCCTATGCCCGTTGGGTGCTGAGCATAGAACTCAACTCGGCGACGGACAACCCGCTTATCTTCTTTGACGAGGCCACGGGCGAGGCGACGGTGCTTTCGGGCGGGAACTTCCACGGCGAGCCGCTGGCCATCGCCATGGACTACCTGAGCCTGGCGCTGACCGAACTGGGCAACATCTCCGAGCGGCGGCTGGCGCGCCTCACCGATGAGTCCAGCAACGCGGAGACGCTGCCCGCGTTCCTGACCCGCGAGGGCGGGCTGAACTCCGGCTTCATGCTGACGCAGTACACGGCGGCGGCGCTGGCGTCGGAAAACAAAGTCCTGGCCCATCCGGCCAGCGCGGACACCATCCCCACGTCGGCGAACATAGAGGACCACGTGAGCATGGGGCCGACGGCGGCACGGCACGCGCGGCGAATCGCCGCCAACGTGGAGCGGATTCTGGCGCTGGAACTGATGGCGGCGGCGCAGGGGATTGACTTCCGCCGCGATGTTCTGGGCCCGTCGGCGCGGTTGGGCAAGGGCACTCAGGCCGCCTATGCGCTGATTCGTCGGCATGTCCCGTTCCTGGAGCGGGATGACGTGATGTACCCGTACATAGAATCGGTTGTCGCGCTCGTGGCAAGCGGCGCGTTGGCCAGGGCAGTGGAGGAGGCCCTGGAGGGCAGGGGCTAGTCCTGCGGAAGGAGGCGCATGTTAGTCAAGGATTACATGACCCGCCACCCGTTTTTGGCCGAGCCGTCCATGTCCATCGTGGAGGCTCAGCGGCTGATGGGCGAGAACAGCATCCGCCACCTGCCGGTCGTCGGCGAGGGCAAGCGGCTGCTGGGGCTGGTTACGCGGAGTTCGCTGCTGGTGGACCCGCGCCGCCTGAGCAGCCTGGACGTGTGGGAGATCGCCCGCTACCTGTCGGGGCTCACCGTGCGGGACGTGATGATCAAGGCGCGGGACGTGATCACGATTCACCCCGACGCGACGATAGAGGACGCCGCCCGTGTGATGGTGGAGCGCAAGGTAGGCTGCCTGCCCGTGCTGGAAGGCGAGTTCGTCGTGGGAATCCTGACCGACGTGGACATGATGGCGCACCTGATGCAGATGATGGCGGCCACCACGCCCGCGGTGCGCGTTACGGTGCGCATGCCCGACGTGCGCGGGGAACTGGCGAAACTGGTGGGGGCCATCGCCGCGCAGGGGTGGGGCATCCTGGCCCTGGGTGGCGCGCCCGCCCCGCGCGAGCCCGGCAAGTGGGACGCGGTGGTCAAGATTCGCTACGTTGCGAAGGAACAGGTGGCTGCGGCCCTGTCGCAGGTGGAAGGCCAGCAGATTGTGGACATACGGGAAACCTAGCCCGCACCGGGGACGGCATCATGGCGCTTGTAGAGGAATTCATCCGCATCTTTGACGTTTGGGAGCCGGCACGGCCCTACCTGTCCATGATGGTGGACGAGGCGGAGATGGCGCTGGTGGTGGCGATGGACGGCGAGGCGCTCACCGCCGCCGAGGTGGCCCGCCGACTGGCGCTGCCCGAGGAGCAGGCGCGCGCCCTGCTTGAGCGTGCCTACCGTCGGGGAATCGTGAACCGGTCGGGCGATGGCGACGCTGTGACCTACGCGGCGGCCGATTTCTACTCCCGCCTGGACGTCTTCGCCAAGTTTGAGAACTGGGACGACATCCCGCCCGAGGCCCGCAAGGCCATCAATCGGCGCTACCTGGACGAGTACATCGCGCATGTGCGGCCCAAGGTGGAGCAGTTGATGGCGGGCGCGCCCTCGGCGGAAGGGCTTCACAACAACGACGTGCTCCTTCTGCACGAGGTGGAGGAGATGCTGGACGCGGCCACCGACATCGTGGTTCAGCCGTGCGACTGCCGCCGCCTGGGCCAGAACTGCGACCGCCCGGTGGAGACGTGCATCTGGCTGGACAAGTCGGCGCGCGAGGCGTTGGACAGGGGGCACGGCCGGCGGTTGACCGTCGGCGAGGCGAAGGCCCTGGTGCGCCATGCCGACCGGAAGGGCCTGATGCACACGGGCGACAGCGAATGGCGGACGCACGGCCTGTCGCCCATCTGCAACTGCTGCGCGTGCGATTGCTACCCGTTCAACGCCGCCCGCGAAATCGGCAGCAAGGGGGTCTGGCCCCGCAGCCGCTACGTGGCAGCCTACGACCGCGATGCGTGCTCTTTCTGCGGGCTTTGCGTGAAACGATGCCATTTCGGGGCGTTCTACCACGATGGCGCAGAAGTTACCCGCAAAGGCATCGCCCTGCGCAACGTGCAGTTTGACCCCGCCAAGTGCTGGGGCTGCGGGCTGTGCGCCAACTCCTGCCCGACCGGGGCCATTGCCATGCGCCCGCTCGACCCCGCCCCCGACAGGATGCCGTGAGACGGACTATGCCCACGATTGCGCATCTCCTCGCCGTGCCCTCGGTGGGCGGCTACTACTGCGAAGACCTGGCTGCCCTTCAGTCGCGCCCCATGCCCGTCGCCGAGCGATACGCCGCGCCTGGCGTTACGCCCGGGTTCCGGCGGGTGCGCGAGGTGGCCGAGGCGGTCTCGGTGGGACTGGTGCTGGACAACGGGCGCGTGGCGTGGGGCGATTGCGTGGCGGTGGCCTACAGCGGGAAGGCGGGGCGCTGGCCGGTGTTCCGCGCCGACGAGGGCATCGCAGCGGTGCGGCAGGTTGTGGCTCCGGCGCTTGCAGGGCAGTCGGTGGCCGAGTTCCGCACGCTGGCCGCGAAGATAGACGGCCTGGTGGAGACCGCCGTCGTGGAGCGGCCCGCCGAAGCGCCACATGATCGGCGCGCGGGTGGCGTGTCCCGCCGCGACCTGCTCACGGGCCGCTTCCTGCGGGGCGATGGCGGCGAGTCACCGCGGATGGAGCGGGTTGCGGTAACGCGGCCGCTGCACACGGCGGTGCGGTACGGCGTGAGCCAGGCGCTGCTCCAGGCTACGGCCCTGGCGCGTGGCCTGACCATGGCCGAGGTCATCGCCGAAGAGTGGGAACTCCCGCTCCCGTCCGAGCCGGTGCCCATCCACGCCCAGTCGGGCGGCGACCGGTATGCGAACGTGGACAAGATGATCGCCCGGCGCGTGGCGTCGCTTCCCCATGCGCTGGTGGACAACATCCCGGAGCAACTGGGCCGCGACGGTTCGGGACTGGTGCAGTACGCCCGCTGGGTCAAGGAGCGCATCCAGGCACTGGCGGGGTCGGACTATCGGCCCACCATCCACCTGGACGTGCACGGGGCGCTGGGGCAGGTCTTTGACAACAACCTGGGCAAGGTGCTGGGCGTCCTGTACGCGCTGGAGACGGCAGTTCGGCCGTATGCGTTGCGCGTGGAATGCCCGGTGATGATGGATAGCCGCGACGCGCAGATAGACGCCATGCGCACGCTCCGGCAGTATGTGCGGGCGCGGGGAATGGGCGTGCACCTGGTGGCCGACGAGTGGGCCAACACGCTGGACGACATCCGCGCCTTCGTGGACGCCCAAGCCGCCGACATGATTCAAATCAAGATGCCCGACCTGGGCAGCGTTCACAACACGGTGGACGCCGTGCTCGTGTGCAAGCAGAGCGGGGTGGGCGCGTTCCTGGGCGGCAGTTGCGCCGAGACGGACATCTCGGCCCGCGTGAGCGTCCACGTGGCGCTGGCCGCCCGCCCGGACATCGTGATGGCGAAGCCGGGGATGGGCGTGGACGAGGCCGTCATGCTGGCGCAGAACGAGATGGGCCGCGCCCTGGCCGAGATCGGTCAGAGATGCCATACAAACTCAACGGGGAGAACGTCATGAGATCCGCAGACCGCATTGAATTCACATCGCCGCAGTTCGCGCTCCTGTCGGACACCCAGAAGGAAGACCTGCACCTGGCCGCGCTGGAAGTCCTGCGCCGCACGGGCATCCGCTTCCATCACCGAGGGGCGCTGGAGATGCTCAAGAAGGCCGGGGCCTTCGTGTCCGATGGCAACCTGGTGAAGTTCCCCGCGCGACTGGTGGACGAGGCGCTGGCGTCGCCGCCGAGCCGCATCGTCATGTGCGACCGGGACGGCGCGCCGGCCATGCTGCTGGAAGGGACGAAGACGCACTTCGGCACCGGCTCCGACTGTCTCAACCTGCTGGATTCCGAAACGGGCGCGCATCGCCCGTTCACCCAGGCCGACATCGTGAACGGCTACCGCCTGTGCGACGCGCTGCCGAACATCCACTTCGTCATGTCCATCGGCATCCCGTCGGACGTGGATCCGGCGCTCACCTACGACGTGCAGATGGCGCTGATGCTGGAGCACACGACCAAGCCCATCGTGTTCGTTACCAACGACGGGGCCAGTTGTCGGCGGGCGATTGACATGGCGGCAGCGGTGGCGGGCGGGCACGAGGCCCTGCGCGCGCAGCAGCACATCCTACTGTACTCCGAGCCGTCGTCGCCGCTCCAGCAATCGGAGACGGCGGTGGACAAGTTGCTGCTGATGGCTGAGCACGAATTGCCCGTGGTGCACTCGCCGGGGCCGCAGATGGGCGCGACCGCGCCGATTACCATGGCGGGCGGCCTCGTCATGTCCCTGGCGGAGATTCTGAGCAGTCTGGTCGTGCATCAGTTGCGCAAGCCCGGCGCGCCCTTCGTATTCGGCGCGGGGCTGCACCACATGGACATGGGCGCCATGCAGATTTGCTACGCCTCGCCCGAGTTCCAGTTGACCAAGGCGGCGGTGGCCGAGATGGGGCGCTGGTACGGCCTGCCGACGTGGGGATACGCGGGGTGCTCCGACGCGAAGGTGATGGACGAGCAGGCGGCGCTGGAAGCCATGCTGTCGGTGCTCATGGCGAAACTCAGCGGCGCGAACCTGATTCACGACGTGGGCTACATGGAGAGCGGCCTGACGACCTCGTTTGAGATGATCGTGCTCACGGATGAACTCGTGGCGATGACCGACCACCTGATGAAGGGCATTGAGGTCAGCGACGCCACGCTCATGGTGGACGAACTGGACGAGGTCGGGCCGGGCGGCAATTTCCTTGCCACTCGCGCCACGCTCAAGCGGTTCCGCGAGTTCTGGTTCCCGAGCCTGCTGGACCGGCGGACGCGGCCCCAGTGGCTGGAGGCGGGGGCCACGACCCTGGGCCAGCGGCTCGCGGCCAAGGTGCGGGACATCCTGCGCGACCACCAACCCAAGCCGCTGCCGCCCGATGTGAAGCAGCGCGTGTGGGAGATTGTGTCCAGCGCCCAATAGAGCGGCGCATACTCTGATACGAAGGAAAAGAGGGTTCAAGTGGATACGAATTACAGCGCTCATCAGACACCCCAGTTCCGCGTGCTTTCGGATGCGCAGGCGCGGACCATCTACTACGCCGCGCTGGAGGTCCTGAACCGCACGGGGGTGGACGTGCACAACGCCGAGGGGCGAGAACTCTTCGCGCGGGCCGGCGCGCGCGTGGACGGCGTGCGGGTGCGCATCCCGCCACACATCGTGCAGGACGCGGTGGCCGCGACGCCGCGCACGTTCACGCTCTGGAGCCGCGACGGCAAGCCGCGCATCCAGGTGGTGCCCGACCGCGTGCATTTCGGCCCCGGACTGACGAGCACCAACTTCGTGGACCCCGAGACCGGCGAGCGGCGCAAGACCCGGCAGGGCGACCCTGGCCTGACCGCCAAGGTGTGCGATGCCCTGCCCAACATTGACTACGTGATGGGGCTGGGGCTTATCGGCGACGTAACGCCCAACCTGGCCCCCGTGTACGAGTTCGCCGAGATGGTGATGAACACCACCAAGCCCGTCATGGCCTGGGCCTACAACCTGGACAACGTGCGGGACATCTACGACATGGCCGTGGCGGTGGCGGGCAGCGAGGAGGCCCTGCGTCGGCGGCCGTTCCTGGCGTTTTTTGCCACGTTCCAGGCCCCGCTGATGGCGACGGACCACGACATGGGCAACGTGCTGTGGATGGCCGAGCGCGGGGTTCCGATCATCTACCTGGGAGGGGGCGCGGCGGGCAGCACGGCTCCCATCACGGGCGCCGGGCTTCTGGTGTCCTACCTGGCCGGGGCGCTGACCGGCCTGGTGGCGGTGCAACTGAAGGCGCGCGGTGCGCCTATCTGCATCGGGGGCGTGCCCGAGCCGACAGATTTGCGCACCGGCCGCCCGGCCTACGGCGGCCCGGAGATGAGCCTGTACAGCGCGGCCATGTCGGACATCTCGCGCTATCTGGGCGTGCCGTTCATGGGCACGGCGGGCGCGTCCGAGGCGAAAGTGCTGGACCTGCAGGCGGCGATAGAGAGCACCGTGCAGGTGATCCTGTCCGGTTTGAGCGGGGCCAGCCTGGTTCACGACATCGGCTTCCTGGACTGCGCCGACATTGGCTCGCTGGAATCCGTGGTCATGAACGACGAGATCATCGCCATGACGCGGCGCATCCTGCGCGGGATTGAGGTCAGTGATGCGACGATGATGCTGGACGTCATTGACCGCGTCGGCCCCGGCGGCGAGTTCCTGTCCACCAAGGAGACGGCCAAACTCTGCCGCTCGGAAATCTGGATGCCCACCATCTTTGACCGCGACCCCTGGGTCAACTGGGAGAAGGGCGGTTCGCTGACGACGCTGGAGCGCATCCGCGCGAAACTGCGGGACATCCTGGCGAATCACCGCGTGCCGCCGCTGCCTGCGGAGACCGAGTCGCGCATCCACGCCATCCTGGAGACGGCCGAGGCGCGGGAGCGGAGGGGCAAGTAGGCGACCATGGAGGCGACCATCTCCTTCACGCTGAACGGGAAGGCCGTAACGGTTCGCACCGACCCCATGCGCACGCTGCTGGAGGTGCTCCGCAACGATCTGGGCCTGACGGGGACCAAGCAGGGGTGCGACCTGGAGGGCGAATGCGGGGCCTGCACGGTGCTGCTGGACGGGGTGCCGGTGCGCTCGTGCCTGACGCCCGCGGGCAAGGTGGAGGGGCGCGAAGTGCTGACCGTGGAGGGGCTTGGCGACCCCGACCGCCTGCACCCGCTCCAAAAGGCGTTCGCCGAGACCGGGGCCGTCCAGTGCGGCTACTGCACGCCTGGGATGCTCATGTCGTCGGCGGCCCTGCTGGCACGCAATCCCAACCCCAGCCGCCAGGACATCATTGAGGCGCTGGAGGGCAACCTGTGCCGCTGCACCGGCTACGCGCGGATTATCACTGCCGTGGAACTGGCGGCGGCGCAGATGCGGGGCGAGGCGTCGCCCGATGGCGCGGCGGCCCAGGCCAGGCCCATCGGCGGCGACCTGCTGCGCGTGGACATCGCCGAGCGCGTTACCGGCCGCACGCGGTACGTGGAAGACATGCCCATGCCCGACGCGCTCCACATGAGGGTCGTGCGCAGCCCCCATCCCCACGCCCGCGTGGTTGCCGTAGACACGCAGAAGGCACTAGAAGTGTCGGGTGTGCTCCGCGTCCTGACGGCTGCCGACATCCCCGGCGAGAACAGCATTGAGGGGTACAGCAAAGACGAAACGGTGCTCGTGCCCGTGGGCGGCACCGTCAAGATGGTGGGCGACGCGGTCGCGCTGGTCATCGCGGCGACGCCCGAAGCGGCCCAGGCGGGCGTGGCGGCGGTGGAAGTGGCCTACGAGCCGCTGCCTGCGGTGCTGGACCCCGAAGAGGCCCTTGCCCCCGACGCCGTGCCCATCCACGCCGACGGCAACGTGTTGAGCACCTTCGCCATAACCCACGGCGACGCCGATGCGGCCCTGGCGGCCAGCGACGCGGTCGTGGACGCAACGTACCGCACGTCGTATCTGGAGCACGCCACGATAGAGCGCGAGGCGGCGCTGGGATACATAGACGAAGAGGGCCGAATCACCGTCGTCAGCGGGACGCACGAACCCCACTGGCATCGGGATTTCGCCGCGCCGGTGCTGGGGCTGGAGCCGTCGCAGGTGCGGGTCATCATGCCGCCCACCGGCGGGTCCTTCGGCAAGCGGCAGGACCCGTGGCTGGTGGCGGCGACGGCGTTGGCGGTGTACCACATGCGGCGGCCGGTGAGGATTGCCTACACCCGCCGCGAATCCTTTGACGCGTCGCCGAAACGCCACCCCTACGTCTGCCACTACACGGTCGGGGCCATGCGGGATGGCATGCTGACGGGCCTGCGCCTGCGCGTTACGGCGAACACCGGCGCGTATGACTCCGGCGGGTACTACATCCCCAACTACGCCATCGTCGCGGGCGGCGGGGCGTACCGCTGGCGGGGCGTGGACGCTTTCGCGCAGAGCGTGTACACCAACGGCCCGAAGGCGGGCCAGATGCGCGGCTACGGCACGCCCCAGTCCAACTTCGCGCTGGAGTGCACGCTGGACGAGATGATCCAGCGCCTGGGCGACGACCCGGTGGAGTTTCGCCTGCGCAATGCGATTGCCCAGCACGAGACCACCTGGCTGGGCTATCCCGTGGCCGAGTCGCTGGGCTACCGGCAGGTGCTGGAGGCCATCCGCCCGCGCTACCAGGCGCTTGAGGCCGCCGCGCGCGCGTTCAACGAGGGCGAGCGCAACACCCCGTGGCGCAAGGGCGTGGGCCTGGCGGGGATGTGGTATCGCTTCGGCAAGTACGGGATTCCGCGCGTGGCGGCGGAGGCGGAACTGGGGCTGGACGGGCGGTTCATCGTGTACTGCTCTGCGCCGGACTACGGGCAGGGCATCGCGACGGTTATCGTGCAACTGGCCGCCGAGACGCTGGGCGTTTCGCGCGACGCCATCCGCCTGGTGAACGCGGACACGGCGACGACGCTGGACAGCAGCGTGCCCGGAGCCTCGCGGGCCACGTACTGGGTCGGCGGGGCCGTGTGCCGCGCGGTAACGGCGCTGCGTGAGGTGGTGGCGGAGGTGGCGTCGGAGATGCTGGACTGCCCGCCGTCGGCCGTCGTCCTGGCGGATGACCGCGTGATGGCGGGGGGCGACGCGCACCGCTCCTTGCGGCTGAGCGAGGTCGCCGCCGAGATGGAGCGGCTGGGGCAGTCGCGCAAGGTTATGGGCGTGCTGGATCTGCGCGCCCAGTTCCCGAACTACGAGCGGGAGGTGTACACGCCCCACTTCGTTACCGGTGCACAGGTGGCGGAGGTGCTGGTGAACACTGCCACCGGTCAGGCGCGGGTAACCCACGTGGTGGCCGCGCACGACGTGGGCCGGGCCATCAACCCGCGCGATGCACGGGGGCAGGTGGAGGGGGCCATCGTCATGGGCCTGGGCGCGGCGCTGATGGAGGAGTTCGTGCCGGGCGTTACCACGGGCTTCTCCAACTACTACATCCCCACCGCCAAGACGATGCCCGACATAGAGGTTATCTTCGTGGAGGTGCCGAGTTACCAGGGGCCTTTCGGCGCGAAGGGCCTGGGCGAAGCGCCCATTCTCCCCACGGCCCCCGCCATCATCAACGCCATCTCGCGGGCGGTGGGGGCGCGCATTCGGGAGATTCCCGCCACGCCCGAACGAATCCTTGCGGCGGCACGGCAAGGAGGGCTACGATGACGCACTACCGCATGGCCGCATCGGTTGAGGAAGCCCTGGAGATTCTGGAGGAGCACGGGGGCGAGGCGCGCATCATGGCGGGCGGTACCGATGTGATGGTGGACATGCACAAGGGGAGAATCGCGCCGCGCTGCCTGGTGGACATCACGCGCATTCCGGAATTGCGGGCGATTTCGGTGGAGGGCGAGTGGGTGCAGGTTGGTGCGGCGGTAACCTTCGCCGAAATCCACCGGCACCCGTTCATCGCGCAGCGCGTGCACGTGCTGGCCGAAGCGGCGCGCTCGGTGGGGGCGCTGCCCATCCAGACCGCGGCCACGTGGGCGGGCAACATCGTGCAGGCGATGCCCGCCGCCGATGGCGCTATCGCCGCGCTGGCTCTGCAGGCCGAGGCCCGCATCGCGGACGCAGAGGGTGCGCGGTGGAAGCCCGTGGAGACGCTATTCGTGCGGCCGGGGGTGTCGGCGGTGAATCCATGCCGCCAGGTGATCACCCACATCCGCTTCCGCGTGCCGTCGGGCCTGTGGGGGAGCGCGTGGACACGGGCGGGCCGCCGCGAGTCGCTGGTGCTGCCCACGCTCAATTGCGGCGTGAGCCTGCGCCTGCACGAGGACGGCACCGTCGCGGAGGCCGTCATCGCGTTGGGGCCGGTCGCGCCGACACCGTACCGCGCGAGGGACGCGGAGGCATTCCTGCGCGGGAAGACGCCCGACGCCGCCGCGTTCGCCGAGGCGGGCTGCATCATCACCGGCGACTGCAATCCGCGCACCAGCCCGGCGCGGGCATCGCGCGAGTATCGCCTGGCCCTGATTCCGGAGATGGTGGCCCAGGCGCTGGAAGTGGCCACGCGCCGCGCCCAACCATCGGTGGAAGCGGCTGTACGTTGATTCGGCGCTGTCGGTGGGTGGTGAGGCTTGCCCGCCGCGTGTCATTGCGAGCGGAGCGAAGCAATCTCGCGCCCGCCATTGCGAGCGAAGCGAGGCGTACCCGCCGCGTGTCATTGCGAGCGAAGCGAAGCAATCTCGCGCCTAGAATTGCTTCGGAACTTCGGATATTTGACATAACACAACTAGGAGGAATTGGTCATGACCGTCAGTACCCAGGCATTTCCGAGATTGGAGATGCTCACGAAGGAGCAGTGCGAGATCATCCACCGCGCGTCGCTGGAGATTCTGCGGCGGACGGGCGTGCGCGTGTACCACGAGGAGGCGCTGGCCCTGTTGCGCGAGGCCGGCGCGAGCATCAGCGACGGCAACCTGGTGCGCTTCCAGCCGGGGCTGGTGGAGTGGGCGCTGGCCCAGGCTCCTTCGCGCATCGCGCTGTGCAAGCGGGGGACGAGTGAAGTCGGCGCTGCGCTGGAAGGGCGCAACGTGAACTTTGGCACCGGCTCCGATTGCCCCAACTACCTAGACCCGCGCACCGGCCAGATTCGCCCGTTCACGGTGGCGGATGTGGTGGACGCCATCCACGTGGTGGACGCGCTCCCCGAGTTGCAGTTCTGCATGTCCATGGGCATCCCGTCGGACCTGAAGACGGCCAATGCCTACCGCCACCAGTTTGCCCTCATGCTGGAGCACACGACGAAGCCCATCGTGTTCGTCTGCGACGACCGCGCCGACTGCGAGGCGATCTCGGCGATGGCGGCTGCGGCGGCGGGCGGGATGGAGCAACTGCGGCTGAACCCGACGCTGCTCCTGTACTCCGAGCCGTCCACGCCGCTCAAGCATTCGGAGACGGCGACGGGCAAATTGCTGTTCATGGCCGAGAACATGCTGCCCATCGTGCACTCGCCCGCGCCGATGATGGGCGGGACTGCGCCGGTAACCCTGGCGGGCGGGCTGGCCCTGGGCAACGCCGAGACGCTGTCCAGCCTGGTCATGCACCAGTTGAGGCGGCCGGGCGCGCCGTTCGTGTACGGCAGCGGCCTGCACCACATGGACATGAAGACGACCATCAGCGTGTACGGCGCGCCGGAGTTCCAGTTGGCTCGCGTGGCCGTGGCCGAGATGGGGCGCTTCTACGGCCTGCCGACGTGGGGCTACGCGGGCCACTCGGACAGTTGCGCCATGGACGAGCAGGCGGCCGCCGACGCGACGTTCTCCGTCCTGGTGGCGCTCCTCGCGGGCAACAACCTGGTGCACGACGTGGGCTACCTGGAGGCGGGCCTGACCACGTCGCCGGAGATGATCGTGTTCACGGCCGAGGTCATCTCCATGATGCGCAAGTTCATGGGCGGCGTGGCGCTGGACGCCGAGTCGCTGGCGGTGGACGTGATCCACAAGGTGGGGCCGGGCGGTGACTTCCTGACGCAGAAGCACACGTTGAAGCACTTCCGCGACCTGTGGGAGCCGGCCCTGTTCAGCCGCCAGCGGATGGAGGACTGGGTGGCGCAGGGGAGCAAGCGGCTTGGGCAGCGCCTGAAGGAGCGCACGCTGGCCATCCTGGAGGAGCACAAGCCGCAGCCGCTGCCCGATTCGGTGCGGGCGGAGGTGGAGTACATTCTGAAGAGCGCGTAAGGGCGAACACATGGGGCGAACACGTGGGGCGAACACAAAGGGCGAACACAAAGGTTCGCCCGTACGGGGGTTTCGCGGGCGAACACAAAGGTTCGCGGGCGAACACAACGGTTCGCCCGTACGGGGGTTTCGCGGGCGAACACGTGGGGCGAACACAAAGGTTCGCCCGTACGGGGGGTTCGCGGGCGAACACATGGGGCGAACACATGGGGCGAACACAAAGGTTCGCCCGTACGGGGGGTTCGCGGGCGAACACGTGGGGCGAACACAAAGGGCGAACACAAAGGTTCGCCCGTACGGGGGGTTCGCGGGCGAACACATGGGGCGAACACAAAGGGCGAACACAAAGGTTCGCCCGTACGGGGGTTTCGCGGGCGAACACAAAGGTTCGCGGGCGAACACAACGGTTCGCCCGTACGGGGGGCGGGTCGCGTACAGACGCACCAACTTTGACACCAAATGTGTTATCTCCTATAATGTGATATATCACAGGATGGGAGGGAGAAGATGCTGCAAACGCATGGGATGAGCATGACCAGCGCGCATTACCAGCGCCTGGGGCAACAGGAGCGCGAGAAAATCCACGCGGCCAGCCTGGAGATTCTGGAGCGCGTCGGCGTGGACGTTCACGACGAGAAGGCCCGCGCCCTGCTGGTGAAGGGCGGGGCCAAGGCCGACGGCATCCGCGTCCGCATCCCCGAGCACATGGTGATGAAGGCGCTGGCCGTTACGCCCAAGCAGATCACGCTCTACGACCGCAACGGCAAGGTGGCCATCCGCGCCCGCGACTACAACACGTACTACGGCGGCGGCTCGGACTGCCTGAATATCCTGGATCACCGGACGGGCCAGCGCCGCAGGCCCACGCTCGCCGACGTGCGGGATGCCGCCGTGGTGCAGGACGCGCTGTCGGAGATAGACTTCGTCATGTCCATGTTCCTGCCGGAGGACGTGGATCAGCGCGTCTACGACCGCTACCAGATGGAGGTGATGCTGAACAACACCACCAAGCCCATCGTGTTCGTTACGCCGGACTTTGAGGGGTGCGTGGCGGCGGTGGAGATGTGCGAGGCGGTGGCGGGCGGGGCCGAAGCCTTCCAGCGGCGGCCCTTCGCCGTGTGCTACATCAACGTTACGACGGGCCTCATCGCCAACGCCGAGGCCCTTCAGAAGTGCATGTACTTCGCCGAGAAGGGCTTGCCCCAACTGTACATCCCGCTGAACGCGGGCGGCGTCAACTCGCCCGTAACGACCGCGGGCTGCACGGCGACCATGAACGCGGGCACCCTGCTCGGCATCGTGCTGGCGCAACTGGTGCGCGAGGGGTCGCCGGTGGCCGTGCCCGGGTGGAACGGCGGCCCGTACAATTTGCAGACGATGGTGGGCAACTACGTGCTGGCCGAGGAGCAGGGCGTGCCCACCGAGATGGGCAAGTTCTACGGGCTGCCGGTCTTCGGCCTCGGCGGCTCCACCGATTCCAAAGTGCTGGACCAGCAGTGTGCCGCCGAGGCCACCATCAGCCTGTTCACCGCGCTCTTGCACGGGGCGAACATCGTGCACGATGTAGGGTTCATGGACGCGGGGCTTCAAGGCTCGCTGCAACTCATGGCCATCTGCAATGACCTCATCGGGTTCCTGCGTGCGGCGACGGCGGGCGTGCCGGTCAACGATGAGACGCTGGCCCTGGACGTGGTGGACGAACTGGGGCCGACCGGCAACTACCTGGAGCACAAGCACACGCTGCGCAATTTCAAGAAGGCGTACTACTCGCGCCTGGCCGACAAGCGCGTGTACTCGCAGTGGGTGGAGATGGGCGCGACGACCATGGAGCAGCGTGCCGCCCAGCAGGTGGACAAGATTCTGGCCGAGCACAAGCCCGAACCCCTGCCCGAAGACGTGCAGCGTGCCATTCGCCGCATCGTGGAGCGCGAGCAGGAACGGATCAACACAAGGGGCTAACATGATTGTTGCAGGGATTCACGGATGAGTGTCATTGCGAGGGCGCGCAGCGCCGAAGAATCTCGTCAACCGAGGTGCGCCGCAAGTGGAGATTGCTTCGCTTCGCTCGCAATGACAACGGGCAGTTTTCTCTGATCAAGTCCCTGGGGCAATTCATGAATTGCCCCTACTAGGCCCATGGCAACAGAAAGGAGAAGCCGATGACCCACGAAGACGACCGCTTTTTCATGCGCAAGCCCTGGGTCTATGACCCGAGTCGCAAGCCACCCCGTCGCGCGGATGCCGACCTGGGGTTCAATACCCGCGCGCTCCATGCGGGCTTCAAGCCCGGCAAGGACCTGGAGAAGTTCCGCTCGTTTGTGCCGCCCATCGTCCAGTCCATGACTTACCCCTACGAGCGGTTTGACAAGATTCCGTATCCGGTCTATGGGCGCACCAAGACGCCGACCGCCGCCGTGCTGGAGGAGCGCCTGGCGTCGCTGGAGGGCGGCGAGGCGGCGGTTACGGCGGCGTCGGGTTCGCAGGCGCTGTTTAACCTCATCTTCACCATCGCGCGGCCCGGCGACAACGTGGTTACCAGCCTCCACATCTTCGGCGAGGGGTACAAGCAGGCGGCGGCCATCTTCCCGGAGCGGTGCAACGTGGAGTTCCGCTTCGTCAAGGACCCGGCCAGCCCCGAATCCTGGGATCGGGAGATTGACCGCCGGACGCGCCTGGTGTGGGTGGAGACGCCCAGCAACCCCTGCCTGTTCGTAACGGACATCGCGGCGGTGGCCGAGGTGGCGCACGCGCACGGCGTGCCGCTCCTGGTGGACAACACGACGGCGACCGCGGCGCTCCAGAAGCCGATGGAACTCGGTGCGGACATCGTGCTGCTGTCCATCACCAAGTTCCTCGCCGGGAATGCCACCGTGCTGGGCGGGGCCATCGTGGGGCCCGAGGCGCTGGTGGAGGACATCCGGTGGAACACCACCGAGTTCGTCGGCGCCATCATGCAGCCGTTTGACTCGTGGATGACGCTGCAATTCCTGGAGACGCTGTCGCTGCGGATGGAGCGGCACAGCGCGAACGCCCAGAAGGTGGCCGAGTTCCTGGCCGCGCACCCGAAGGTGGAACGGGTCAACTATCCGGGGCTGCGCACCCATCCCCAGTACGACCTGGCGCGGAGGCAGATGAAGGCGGGCGGCGGGTTGCTGTCCTTCGTGGTGCGCGGTGGGATGAAGGGCGCGGCGACGGTGATAGACGCATTCCAACTCATCACGCACGCCGTTACTTTCGGCACGAGCCGCACGATCTGCATGCACCCGCCCACCATCACGCACGAGCACATGACGCCTGAGGAGCGGGCGGCGGCTGGCATTGACGACGGCCTCATCCGCCTGTCGGTGGGGCTTGAAGACCCCGATGACATCATCCGCGATTTGGAGCAGGCGCTCGCAAAACTATAAGGAGGCTTGACATGGCTTGGGATGGCTCGGACGCAGCCGCCAGGTTCGTTGTGGGCACACGGTGGCAGGATTTGCCGCCCGCCGTGCAGCGGATGGCCCGCATGGCCGCGATGGACACCCTCGGCGCGACAATTCCCGGGACGCGCACGCCTGTGAGCCGCATCACCGCCCGCTACGCCGCGAAGACATGGCCCGGCGACTCGGCGACGATTCTGCTGTACGGGGGCCGGGCTTCGGCCATCGGGGCGGCCTTCGCCAACGGCTACGCGGCCAACGGGATTGACATTGACGACTGCGGCCTGTTCACCAAAGGGCACCCGGGCGCGCAACTGTTCCCGACGGCGCTGGCGGTGGCGGAGTCGCTGGGGCGCAGCGGCGCGGAGATGCTGACCGGCCTGGTGGTGGGGTACGAGGTGGCCCACCGCACGGCGCGCATCTGGCACGCGACGCACGAGGTGTACCAGGCGTGCGGGTCGTGGGGGTCGGTGGCGTGCGCGGCGGTGGCTTCGCACCTCATGGGGTTGACGGTGCAGACCGTGCGCCACGCGCTGGGCATCGCCGAGTACCACGCGCCCAACCTGCCGATGATGCGCGACATTGACCATCCGGCGATGGTGAAGCACGGCATCGGCTGGGGCGCGATGAACGGCATCATCTCGGCGCAACTGGCCGAGGAGGGCTTCACGGGCATCCCAAGCGTCCTGGAGATGGCGGAATATGCCGACTGGGTGCAGGACATCGGCCAGAACTACATCATGACGCACGGCATCGCCTGGAAAGGGTACGCCTGCTGCGCCTGGACCCACGCGGCGCTGAAGGCCGCCACCGACCTGGTGCAGGAGCACGGCATTCGCGTCGCGGACATCGCGCACATCCGCGTGGAGTCGCCATGGGTGGGCGTGCGGCTGGGGACGCGCCTGCCGACCACCACCGAGGAGGCGCAGTTCAACATGGCGTGGCCGCTGGCTGCCATTCTCGTGGACGGCGAGGTGGGACCGGAGCAGATTCTGGAGCACCGCTACGCCGATCCCGCGATTCGCGCGCTGGTGGAGAAGATAGAGCTGGTGGAGACGGACGAGTTGAACCGCCTGTACCGCCTGGCCGAGACGGGCGACCTCAGCGGCAAGTACGCCTGCGCCGTCGCCATCCGGACGCACGACGGGCGCGAGTTCTACTCGGGCATCGTGGAAGGCAACATCAACTACCCGCAGACCGGCTGGGACGAGGCGCGGATTGAGGAGAAATTCCGCTGGCTGGTTTCGCCCATGCTAGGGGACAAGCGCACCGACCGCCTGGTGGAGATGATGTGGCATTTTGACGAGGTGCCCGATGTCCGCGAACTGACGGCCCAGTTGCGCGACCTGTAACCGCACGCGCATTTCAACCCGCGGCCGAGGTTGGGGGAATCCCGCCTCGGCCGCGGCGTGTTTGGCGGGGACGCTGCCGGCCGGTCTGGGGCGTGCGTTGGCCGCATGCGTCGGCCGCCGATCCTCTGGGCGTGCCCCTCGCCGGAACCCCCACGGGAGACCCACGCCTGGCCGGGAGACCACGAGGCTGTCGGCAGCAGGGATGCTCCGCTTCGCTGGTGCCCCGTTTCGCTCGCAATGACATGTGCCCCCATTGTCATTGCGAGGGCGCGCAGCGCCCGAAGCAATCTCCGGAGGCTGTCATTCTGAGGCGCGGAGCGCCGAAGAATCTCGTCAACCGAGATGCTTCGCTTCGCTCAGCATGACAGATGGAGCGTGAGATTGCTTCGCTTCGCTCGCAATGACA
>JADBJK010000064.1 GCA_014874485.1 Chloroflexota bacterium | reverse complement strand
GGTGTCGCCGTGGGCGTGTTCGTGGCAGTGGCCGTGGCCGTCGGTGTCGCCGTGGGCGTGTTCGTGGCAGTGGCCGTGGCCGTCGGTGTCGCCGTGGGCGTGTTCGTGGCAGTGGCCGTGGCCGTCGGTGTCGCCGTCTGGAAGCAAGGCCCATGGCTCAGGTTGAACTGCCCAGACCAACTCGCGTAGATGGTGGCCGTCGCGGACACCACCGGCGAGTCCAGGTGCAGGGTCGTCGCATAGTGCGCGGTGCCGCCAGTGAACTTCCACAGGGGCACGACCTCAACCGAACCGTCCGCCCACCGCACCTCAATGGAAGCGGGGGCGCTTGCCTCGTCCGCCACCTGCGTGATCACGAAGTGCCACTCGGTATCGTCGCATTCGTAACCGGTCAGAGCCTTCGCCGAGATCACCTTCGTGTCGGAGACACCGAAGGCGATCACGGAAGCCTCCGCGACCTGCGGGACGTTCGCGATGCCCAACGGGAGCAGCAAAGCGAGGACTAGCAGTCCTACACCTGCGATGTGAGTGTAACTCTTCTTTGCCATTTTGATACTCCCTCTGGTGATGCCAGCGAATTCTGAATCGCATCATCTGATCCAGTCAACTATACAATAACCCATTTCAAAATTTAGGGATATGATGTGTGTCATGTTTTCGCATACTCGTTGGCGAGGGAAGCCTGCGGAGCCGCGCGTTGGATGAGCAAGGGTCTGCCGCAAAGAAAAACACGGGGCCCTTCGCAGAGCCCCGTGTTGGGGGAAACCAGGTTCTGAGCGGGCTAGTGCCCGATGGGAAGGTGCACGCGGTTCCTGTACAGCCGCCCGACGCCCATGCGGCTCCCGTCTTCCGACGGCGGGTTCCACATCGGGTAGGCGTCTATGCGCGGCTCATCGGTCAGCCGCACCAGCGCGCTCGTGTCCAGGATGTCGGTCATGTACAGTTCCCAGTTGCCATCGCGATCCGTATGGAACACGATGTGCTGGCTGTCGCAGGACCAGGTGGGCGCTTCGTCCGCCGCCGCGTTGTCCGTAACCCGCGTCTCCAGCATGGTGATCACGTTCACGGCGTAGATTTCGCTCTGCCCATCGCGGTCCGACTGGTACGCGAGCCACTGGCTGTCGGGCGACCAGACGGCGTTCAGGTTGTTGCCCGCACCGCTGACCTTGACAGCCTCGCCGCCAGCGGCCGGCATCACGTAGGTGTTCCACGTCCCCTCGCGGTTGGAGCGGAAGGCGATGTACTGCCCGTCCGGCGACCACACCGGATCCACATCGTCCGCGGGATCATCGGTCAACTGGATCAGGTCCGTGCCGGTTACATCCACCACGTAGATGTCCCAGTTGCCGTTGCGCCGCGACTGGAACGTGATGTACATGCCATCGGGCGACCAGAACGGATCCTCATCCGGCGCCGCATTGTCCGTCAGGCGCATCTGCCCGTTCCCGTTGCCGTCCATGATGTAGATTTCCCAGTTGCCGTCGCGGTCCGACTGGAAGGCGATGTAGTCGCTCCCGCACGGCGTGGACCACATCGGATCCAGATTGTTCCCCGCGTTGGCCGTGAGTTGCGTCAGGTTCTCCCCGAGCGCGTCCACCTTGTAGATGTCCCACAGGCCGTTGCGGTTCGTCTGGAAAGCGATCCAGTCCGCCATAGAGGAGCGAGTCGGGCCCATGTCCAAGGCGGGATGATCCGTCAGCCGCGTCAGCGTGCCGCCGGGAACGTCCAGACGGTACAGTTCCCAGTTGCCGTCGCGGTCGCTATGGAACACGACCCAGTCCGGGCACGGGCACTCCAACTGCTGCTTGAACTCCTCAACCTTGACCTTATACCGGTTCTCGCACCCGCACAGTTCCGGATACTTGGGCCGAATCTTTACGTAGTACGTGCCCGACGTCTCGGCGACCCAGGCAATCCGCGAGCCTTTGCCGCCGCCAAAGTCGTCGTTCGTAGCCAGCAGCGTCATATCAGGCCCGTACAACTCTATGATCGTGTCCACCAGCCGCGATAGGTCAAAGGTCGTGATGACGTACTCGTTGCCTGCCGTCGCCGTGAACTTGATCCAGTCCACGTCCGGCGCGTCGTGGAAACTGTGCAGTTGCGGCGTCCCGTCCACGGAGATGAACTTGGCCTGGCCGCTGGTGTTGTCCACCTCATAGGCATCCGGCGGCTCAGGCGGCCTCGTGGCGGTAACCGTGTCCTCCACACCGATGTTCACCGGCCCGTTGCAGGACTCCGCCGTAACCCTGGCACGCAGGCGGGTAACCGTCCCGGCGGGTACCGTATCCCACAGCGAGTTGAAACTCACCGCCACCATGATAGAGCGCGATTCGCCCGCAGGCAGGTCGCCCACGTTCCAGACATAGGGCAGGATGTCCGCGATGTAGCCCGCACCCTCAACGGCCTCAATGGTGATGACGATGTCCCGGAAACTGCCGCATGTGCCGGTGTTCGTTACCGTCAGGAAGAAGGTCGCGTTCAGGTCGCAGACGTCCACATCTGCGTCAAAGTCAATGTCCAACTGGCCATCGCACCCGTGCAGTTCAAAGGACAGGACATCGTAGGCCGTGCAGCCGCTGCTGTCCGTAACCTTGACGCGCACCGTGTACGAACCCGCATCGGGGAACACCCGGCACGGGCTCTGGCCGGTGAAGTCATCGTACTGGCCGTCGTTGTCCAGATCCCACTCGTAGGTGTACGGAGCCGTGCCACCGCTGGCCGTCGCTGTGAAGCACGCCTCGCCGGTGCAGTCGGGCAGCGAGACGATCTCCGCCTCTACGGCCAGTTCCTCGTTGATGGCGTAGGTTGTGCTCGCCTGATCCATGCAGTTGTTGTTGTCAAAGACGCGCACCGCAACCACGCCGGACTTTCCGTACCCACTGATGGTGATCACCGTCTGCCGCGGGAACTCGTTGTACACACCATCGCCGTCGGTGTCCCACGCGAAGTATAGCGGAGGTTCGCCGCCGGCGACCAGCGTTGCCGTGAAAGTGGCCGTCCCCTCGCATTGGTCCACGCTCTTGGTCAGCACAATCTGCGGCGGGGGCACGTACACCACCGGCACCGGCTGGGAGGCATCTTCGCACAGATTGTTGTCCGCCACGACCACATGGTAGGTAGCGGCGGCGGTCGCAAGGTACGTGTCCGTTGTCAGCGACGTCGGGCCATGAGTCGCCACCAGCACGCCGTTCTTGTACCAGAAGTACGTGAAGTTGGCCTCACCACCCGTTACAGACGCCGTGAGCAACACCGAACTCACGTTGCAGTTCAACTCCCCACCCGTCGGCGTTACGCTCACGTCCGGGTCAGGCACCGAGGTTACCGTTACCTCGTTGGACGTGTCCGTGCACCCGTTGTGGTCGGTAACCACCACCTTGTACACGCCCGCGCTCGTGGCGCTGTACGTGTTGGACGTCGCACCCGTGATGGCAGCCCCGTTCTTGTACCACTGGTACGCGAACGGCCCTTCACCACCACTGACGGATGCGGTGAGCAGCACCGAACTCACGTTGCAGTTCAGTTCACCCGACGTCGGCGTTACGCTCACGTCCGGGTCAGGCACCGAGGTTACCGTTACCTCGTTGGACGTGTCCGTGCACCCGTTGTGGTCTGTAACCACCACCTTGTACACGCCCGCGCTCGTGGCGCTGTACGTGCTGGACGTCGCACCCGTGATGGCGACCCCGTCCTTGTACCACTGGTACGTGAACGGCGATTCGCCTCCGCTCACGCTCGCCGTGAGGAGAACCGAACTCACGTTGCAGTTCAACTCCCCACTCGTCGGCGTTACGCTCACGTCCGGGTCCGGCACCGAGGTTACCGTTACCTCGTTGGACGTGTCCGCGCACCCGTTGTGGTCTGTAACCACCACCTTGTACACGCCCGCGCTCGTGGCGCTGTACGTGCTGGACGTCGCACCCGTGATGGCAGCCCCGTTCTTGTACCACTGGTACGCGAACGGCCCTTCACCACCACTGACGGATGCGGTGAGCAGCACCGAACTCACGTTGCAGTTCAGTTCACCCGACGTCGGCGTTACGCTCACGTCCGGGTCAGGCACCGAGGTTACCGTTACCTCGTTGGACGTGTCCGTGCACCCGTTGTGGTCTGTAACCACCACCTTGTACACGCCCGCGCTCGTGGCGCTGTACGTGCTGGACGTGGCACCTGTGATGGCGACCCCGTCCTTGTACCACTGGTACGTGAACGGCGATTCGCCTCCGCTCACGCTCGCCGTGAGGAGAACCGAACTCACGTTGCAGTTCAACTCCCCACTCGTCGGCGTTACGCTCACGTCCGGGTCAGGCACAGAGGTTACCGTTACCTCGTTGGACGTGTCCGCGCACCCGTTGTGGTCGGTAACCACCACCTTGTACACGCCCGCGCTCGTGGCGCTGTACGTGTTGGACGTCGCACCCGTGATGGCAGCCCCGTTCTTGTACCACTGGTACGTGAACGGCCCTTCACCACCACTGACGGATGCGGTGAGCAGCACCGAACTCACGTTGCAGTTCAACTCCCCACCCGTCGGCGTTACGCTCACGTCCGGGTCCGGCACAGAGGTTACCGTTACCTCGTTGGACGTGTCCGCGCACCCGTTGTGGTCTGTAACCACCACCTTGTACACGCCCGCGCTCGTGGCGCTGTACGTGCTGGACGTCGCACCCGTGATGGCAGCCCCGTTCTTGTACCACTGGTACGCGAACGGCCCTTCACCACCACTGACGGATGCGGTGAGCAGCACCGAACTCACGTTGCAGTTCAGTTCACCCGACGTCGGCGTTACGCTCACGTCCGGGTCAGGCACAGAGGTTACCGTTACCTCGTTGGACGTGTCCGTGCACCCGTTGTGGTCCGTTACCACCACCTTGTACACGCCCGCCGACGTCGCACTGTACGTGCTGCTCGTGGCGCCGGTGAGGGCCGACCCATCCTTGTACCACTGGTACGCGAACGGCCCTTCACCACCGCTCACGCTGGCGGTCAGCAGCACAGAGGAGACGTTGCAGTTCAACTCCCCACCCGTCGGCGTTACGCTCACGTCCGGGTCAGGCACAGAGGTTACCGTTACCTCGTTGGACGTGTCCGTGCACCCGTTGTGGTCCGTTACCACCACCTTGTACACGCCCGCGCTCGTGGCGCTGTACGTGTTGGACGTCGCACCCGTGATGGCAGCCCCGTTCTTGTACCACTGGTACGTGAACGGCCCTTCACCACCACTGACGGATGCGGTGAGCAGCACCGAACTCACGTTGCAGTTCAGTTCACCCGACGTCGGCGTTACGCTCACGTCCGGGTCAGGCACAGAGGTTACCGTTACCTCGTTGGACGTGTCCGTGCACCCGTTGTGGTCCGTAACCACCACCTTGTACACGCCCGCGCTCGTGGCGCTGTACGTGCTGGACGTCGCACCCGTGATGGCAGCCCCGTTCTTGTACCACTGGTACGCGAACGGCCCTTCACCACCGCTCACGCTGGCGGTCAGCAGCACAGAGGAGACGTTGCAGTTCAACTCCCCACCCGTCGGCGTTACGCTCACGTCCGGGTCAGGCACAGAGGTTACCGTTACCTCGTTGGACGTGTCCGTGCACCCGTTGTGGTCTGTAACCACCACCTTGTACACGCCCGCGCTCGTGGCGCTGTACGTGTTGGACGTCGCACCCGTGATGGCAGCCCCGTTCTTGTACCACTGGTACGCGAACGGCCCTTCACCACCACTGACGGATGCGGTGAGCAGCACCGAACTCACGTTGCAGTTCAGTTCACCCGACGTCGGCGTTACGCTCACGTCCGGGTCAGGCACAGAGGTTACCGTTACCTCGTTGGACGTGTCCGTGCACCCGTTGTGGTCCGTAACCACCACCTTGTACACGCCCGCGCTCGTGGCGCTGTACGTGCTGGACGTCGCACCCGTGATGGCAGCCCCGTTCTTGTACCACTGGTACGCGAACGGCCCTTCACCACCGCTCACGCTGGCGGTCAGCAGCACAGAGGAGACGTTGCAGTTCAACTCCCCACCCGTCGGCGTTACGCTCACGTCCGGGTCAGGCACAGAGGTTACCACCGAGTCGTTGGATTTCACGTCGCAGTACGGACCATCCCCAACCCGAACATAGTACGTCCCCGCGCTCGTCGCCAAGTACGTGCTGCTTGTCGCACCGCTGATCGCCACGCCGTTCTTGTACCACTGGTACGTAAACGGCCCAACCCCGCCCGTTACATTCGCCGTCAGCAACACCGACGCCACATTGCAGTTCAACTCCCCACTCGTCGGCGTTACGCTCACCGTCGGACAAACCCGCCGGTTCTTGAAGTCCACCGTCCAACTGCACTGCGCTGGCGGACAGTTCGGATCCAAACGATCCGGCTCAACCCCCTGCCCCGCCACAGTCCCGCTCGGCGGACACGTCAGGTTGATCTCCTTGTAGTAGTACGACACATACTGCCACCCAGTACGCTGTTCCTCCACCACCCACAGCGCCTGGTTGCACTCCGTGATCCCGCTGAACGAGTAGTACCCGTTCGCATCCGTCGTCGTGCTGTACAGGTTCGCGCCACCCACCGTCTTGCGAATGTAGATGTTCCACCCCGCAATCGGCTCCATCGTGTCCGCATCGTACTTGTGACCCGAAACCTGCACCCCGTAGTCGTACCCGATCTCCACAAGGTTGGAGGCATCCGTGCAGTTGTTCGCGTCCTTCACCACAACCTTGTACGTCCCCGCCGACTTCACCGTGTACGTGCTGCCCGTGGCACCGGCAATCGCAACCCCGTTCTTGTACCACTGGTACGTGAACGGAGATTTGCCACCCGTTACGCTTGCCGTCAGCAGCAACTGCCGCACCGTGCACGTAAGCGTCCCGCTCGTCGGCGTTACGCTCACGTCCGGGTTCGGCACGGAGGTTACCTGACCCTCATTGGACATGTCCTCGCAGCCGTACTGGTCCACTACCTTGACTTTGTAGGTACCTGCGCTCGTCGCGGTATAGGTGCTGCCGCTGGCCCCTGGAATCACCGCGCCATCCTTGTACCAGGTATAGGTGAACGGTGCAGTGCCGCCCGTAACGTTTGCCGTGATCAAAACAGAGGAGACATTGCAGTTCAACTCCCCACCGTTGATGGTAACTTCTACGTTGCACGGCGGGCAGATTACGAACACAATCTGCTGCGACCACAACACGCCCGTCCCGGGATGGCCTGGAACCTGCGCGGCCCAGAAGATGTAGTTGCCAGCCTGGGAAACCGGCACCGTGATGGTCGTGGACTGCCCGGAGGCCAGAGGCCCCAGCGTACCGCTGGCGGCGACTGTCCCGCTCTTCGGGTCGCCGGACGCTGAGTAGTACAGCTTCCACTGCGTGGACGACAGCATGTCGCCGCTGCCATCGTTCTTGATCGTAGCCCAAACCACTTCGCAATCCTTGCCCTGGTCAATGAAGACCAGCGAGCTGCGATCCCACCAGTTCTTGGTCGCCTGCGCGGTTACTTTTCCTGGCGTCTGCTTCGCCATGATCAGCCGCTGGCATCCTTCGCGGAACCAGTTGAGGCCCGCGGGGATGGTGTAGGACACCTCGGCCGTGATCGTATCCTGGCCCGATCCGCCTGGGTTCGTGTAGGTGAAGGATGCTTTGCCCGTGCCTGCGGAGCCCGTCGTGGCCGAGCCGCCATCTATGGTAGCACCGTCGCGTTTGACCGTAAACGTTACGACATAGCCATCCATCAATCCGCCGGACTCGTCTTTCAGTTCAGCCGTAATGGTGTGCGTAGTGGCCTGAGGAAGGTAGTTCGTCGCAGAGGTAGGCGTCAGGGTCAGGGTAGTAGGCGTATGAGGGACCGACTGATTCTGCGCGGCCTCAATGATGTCCCATGCCTCACCCTTGATAGTCCCGTTGCCGGTGTCGGGGAAGCTGCACCCGTCCGTGAAATACCAGATCGCCAACTGGACGGCCGACGCCCGATCTTTGCTCGTGGACAAATCGCTCGGCTGGCCTGGGACCGTCGGGTAGAAGTTGTTGAGAATCCACACAACGCGTCCATCTACCAGATTGGGCCCCTGCTGATAGGTCTGGTTGTAACAGATGCTGTGGTTGGTATCAATGCAATAGACCTCGCTGGCCGCGCCGTCTATGAGCGCATTGAAGGTGCCCGTCCAGTAGTTCCCGCCCAGGCAATCCACGTACAGCGACTGGCCAGTCTTGGTGCCCGTGGGGCTAGCCGTGGACGCCCGCAAGGCAATCGGCACAGTAATCGCCGCAATGGCCGCGAGCACAACAAACAAAAGAACTCCCCTGGAAATGTGGCGCTTCTTGCTTACCATGCCGTCTCCTCCTCATGCATTGACAGGCATACATTTGTGTCTGGGGAAGTCCGGCCTGTGAGCAAGTGCTACACAACACAAACCGAACCACCTCTGTTCCTTGGGGGGGATCAGTGGTCTCCGCAATCCTACCTTATACATCCATTGTAAGCAGAACAGGTGGCCCTGTCTATAGGTTTGGGCCTTCTTGGACAAACTCTAACCATTTTCAAATTATTCTCCAACCGGAATCTAACCGAAAGACAAGCGGCTTCGCGTATAATGGTACCGAACTCCTACGAGGATAATGCCCGTGTCATCGCCCATTGCCACGATTTGTCTGCTCACACCGCCCGACTCGGCGACACCAGGAGTGGCCGAATCCTTGCTCCCTGCCTTCGCTGTGCGAGAGGTGGCAGATGCCGACCAGATTTCCCAAGACGACGAGGTGGTTTTCATCGCCGGCTGCAAGCGGGACGCCCTGAAGGCCTGTACGGCGGCCCGCGCCCATACAAACGCCCCCATCGTCCTCTTGGCCCACGATGAATCAAGCCGAACCGTCGTGGAGGGCCTGCGCGCGGGAGCGGACTTGGTGGTCTCCCCGAGCACCGACCCCGGCGAACTACAGGCCCGGATTCGCGCCCTCCTGCGACGCCAGCGCGCCGCCTGCGCTGTGGACCCCTTCCACGTCCTCCGGCTGTCCGATTCCGCTCTGTAGCGCCCCCTACAGCTTGACCACAGAGAAGATTATTCGTTGTCATTGCGGGCGAAGCCAAGCCATCCTAGTCGGCCCACGTGCGACGTACCTTGGAGGTGCGTCGCACGTGCACTTTGCCACAGGGATTCTTGACAGCGCCCGTAGGGACAATTCATGAATTGTCCCTACTGAGGCGCGAAGCGCCCAAGAATCTCGTCAACCGAGATGCTTCGCTTCGCTCAGCATGACAGATGGAACGCGAGATTGCTGCGCTTCGCTCGCAATGACAACAGGCGATTTTCTCTGCGGTGAAGCACTACCTTCCCAGACTTTGCCAGCCAACCCGATTGCCGTATAATGTTTGTGGAAAGACATCGGTCTCGGAGGTTTGTGTGGCCGGCGAAACGCTGTGGACGCAAGGGTTAGCCAAGACCCGACAGAGCATCTTCACCCGTGTTGGTGCGCTGCTGCGCGGGGGCGAAATCACCGCCGACTTGTGGGACGAACTGGAAGGCTTGCTGATTCAAGCCGACGTGGGCCTCCCCACGACGTCGGAGTTGCTGGCGCGCGTGCACTCGCAGGCCAAGGGGCAAGGCGCACGGTCGCGCCAGGACGTTCTGCGCCTGCTCAAGGAGGAGATGGTCCGGTGCCTGAGCGCCCCGTCGCCCCTGGACGACGGCGGCCGCCTGCTCACGGTGATCCTCATCGTGGGCGTCAACGGTTCGGGCAAGACGACCAGCATTGCGAAACTCGCCCGGCATTACCAGCGGCAGGGGCGCAAGGTGGTGCTGGCGGCAGCCGACACGTTCCGCGCTGCGGCCATTGACCAACTCAAGGTCTGGGGGCAGCGCATCGGTGTGGAGGTTATCGCGCAGCAGCCCGGCAGTGACCCGGGCGCCGTGGTGTTTGACGCCATCCAGGCCTGCCGCTCCCGTGGGGCCGACATGCTCATCGTGGACACCGCGGGGCGGCTCCACACCAAGCACAACCTGATGGACGAACTGCGCAAGATACGCAACGTGGCGGCCAAACAGGTGCACCAGGCCCCCCACGAGACGCTTCTGGTGCTGGACGCCACCACCGGCCAGAACGCCCTGGCCCAGGCCAAGCACTTCAAGGAGGCCGTGGACGTTACCGGCGTCATCGTGGCCAAACTGGACGGCACGGCCAAGGGCGGCGTCGTTCTCAGCATCGCCAAGGAACTGGGGCTGCCCGTGCGGTTCGTGGGCCTCGGCGAGAAGCCCGATGACTTCGCCATCTTTGACCCGCGGCGTTTCGTGGACGGCCTGTTCGCCGAATAGCAGACTTGACCGCCGAGGGGCGACACCCTCGGCGCGCATGAGGAGTGAGTGAAACGATGGAAGACCTGAAATCCAAACTGAACGACATGTCCCAGCGCATCCATGAACTCATGGAGCGTCTTTGACATCCCAGGCAAGGAAAAGGAGATTGACCGGCTGACCAAGGAATCCGAAGCGCCGGACTTCTGGGACGACCCCACGGTGGCCCGGAAGAAGATGCAGCGCCTGAACGACTTGCGCGAGGAGGTCGCCTGGTGGCGCTACGCCGAATCCCACGCCGCCGACCTGCTGGGCCTGTACGACCTGGCCGCCGAAGACGAAGATGAAACCACCTTGCAGCAGATAGCCGAGGAGGCCGAACGCCTCGCCCAGACCCTGGAGCGCAAGGAGTTCCTGCTGCTGTTCTCCGGTGAATACGACCACTCGGACGCGCTCCTGTCGGTGCACGCGGGTGCGGGCGGGACGGATTCCCAGGACTGGGCGCAGATGCTGCTGCGCATGTACCTGCGCTGGGCCGAGCGGCAGGGGTTCAAGACCGAAGTCCTGGACCTCATGCACGGCGAAGAGGCGGGCATCAAGAGCGCCACGGTGCTGGTGTCCGGCGACTACGCCTACGGCTACCTGAAGGCCGAGCGGGGCGTTCACCGACTGGTGCGCCTCTCGCCCTTTGACGCGGCCCACCGACGGCACACCTCGTTCGCCCTGGTGGAGGTCATGCCAGACCTGGAGGAAGACGTGGAGGTGGAAATCAACCCGGACGACCTGCGCATTGACGTCTTCCGGTCGTCGGGGGCGGGCGGGCAGAACGTGCAGAAGAACTCCACCGCCGTGCGCATCACCCACATCCCCACCGGCATCGTGGTCTCCTGCCAGAACGAGCGCTCGCAGGTGCAGAACAAAGAGGTCGCCATGCGCATCCTTCGCGCGCGCCTGTGGGACCTGGAAATGCAGAAGCGCGAAGAAGAGCAGGCGCGCCTCAAAGGCAAGCACGTGGAGGCCGGCTGGGGCAATCAAATCCGCTCCTACGTGCTCCATCCCTACCACATGGTCAAGGACCATCGCACCGAAGTTGAGGTCGGCAACGTGGATGCCGTCCTGGACGGCGACATCACCGACCTCATGATTGCGTACCTGAAGCAGAGCATCCAGGAACCCGCCTAGCCAGTCTAGGCAGAAAGGACGACAGAAATGCCCGTAGAGAAGGATTCGCAAGGCGGTGGAAAGAGCAGCGCCGGCCTGTCTGCCTCGGCCTCTGCCGGCGCCAGCGAGGCCGATGTCCGAAAGGCGCTCGCCAGCAAGCAGGCGGGACTGGAGCGCGACCTCGCCGGTCTCCACGACGACGCCCGCATGGCCAGCATCCGCACCGAGGTGGAGAGGGTCTCCGCGCAACTCGCCGCCCTGCCCGACAGGCTGCGGCGCATTCGGGCGCGGGGATTCCGGTACCATGCCACCCTGGAGCAGGAACTGGAACGGCTGGCCGGCGACTGGGCGGCCTTCAAGCCCCAGATTGCGGCGGCCATTGAGCGCGAGTACCAGCGCCTTGCCGTCTCCATGGCCAGGGCGCAAGAGGAAATCGCCGCGGCCCGCTCCGTCATGAGTTTTCCCGTCGCGCAGGTCTCCGAGCGCGTGGACACTGCCGCGGCCCGACTGGAGAACTTCCGAAGCGAAATCCGCGCCGCCGAGACCACGCTGCGGGGCATGCTATCGTCGGCGTCCGAGGGAATCCGCAAGGCCGACAAGATCATCGCCGACGCCGAGGCCATGCTGGACGAACTGGACGCTGCCTCGTTCCGCCTGCTGCCAGCAGAAGCGCCCGTGGCCATGACCCAGGCCGAGTGGCTCCGCGGCAAGGACGACGAAATCAAGGGCCTGCTGTTCATTACCGACCACCGCTTCCTGTTTGAGCGCAAGGAAGAAGTCGTAACCAAGCGCAAACTCCTCGTCTTCACCGAGAAGAAACTCGTGCGGGAACTGCTGCTGGAGGCCCCCATCGGTTCGGTGGAGAAGGTCGCGGTAGAGCGCGTTGGCGGCCTGTTCAAGAAGCAGGTTGTCAGGGTTACCTTCACATCCCCGCCTGCGCCCTACGCTCAGGCCATGCTCAGCCTGCGCGGCGACGCAGAGGAGTGGCAGGGCATCATCACCCGCATCATCACCGGCGACGCCGACAAAGACCGCGTCCCCGACGCGACGGGGGAGCAACTGGCCGAATCCGCCGAACCTGCCGAGCCGCGGGTCATGAAGTGCAGCGGCTGCGGGGCTACCCTGACCGTTCCCATCGTCAAAGGCATGCAGAGCGTGCAGTGTGAGTACTGCGGGACCGTGATGCGCCTGTAGCCGCGGGGGCGTGTCGCAGGCGCACCGTCGGGCCGCCGTCCGTATAGCACGCCGAGGAGGACCATCCCATGGAGATTGGCACCGTCCGACAAGTGGACATTGAACACGAGATGCAGCAGGCGTACCTGGACTACGCCATGAGCGTCATCGTGTCCAGGGCGTTGCCCGACGTCCGCGACGGCCTGAAGCCCGTCCAGCGCCGCATCCTATACGCCATGCACGACATGGGCCTCAAGCCCGACAAGCCCTACAAGAAGAGCGCCCGCATCGTCGGCGAGGTCCTGGGCAAGTATCACCCCCACGGCGACGCCGCCGTGTACGACGCCATGGTGCGCATGGCCCAGGATTTCTCCATGCGGGCCGTGCTCGTGGACGGCCAGGGCAACTTCGGCTCCATTGACGGCGACGGCGCTGCGGCCATGCGCTACACCGAGGCCCGCCTGGCCGTCATCGCCCAGGAACTCCTCGCCGACATTGAGAAGGACACCGTAGATTTCGTCCCCAACTTTGACGGCACCCTCACCGAGCCGGCCGTGCTCCCTTCGGCCCTGCCCAACCTGCTGGTGAACGGGGCATCGGGCATCGCCGTGGGGATGGCCACCAACATCCCGCCCCACAACCTGGGCGAGGTCTGTGATGCCCTCATCTACATGATTGACCACTGGAAGGACATAGAGGACATCTCCACGGCAGACCTGCTGCAATTCATCCAGGGGCCCGATTTCCCCACCGGCGGCGTCGTGTACCGCTACGCCGAGGACCGCGCCACGGGCGAGCGGGTGGACGCCCTGGAGAGCGCCTACGCCGTCGGCAAGGGCCGCTTCACCGTCCAGGCCAAGGCCCATGTGGAAGAGATGACGCGGGGCCGCAGCCGCATCGTCGTAACCGAGCTCCCCTACCAGGTCAACAAGGCGCACCTGGTGGAGCGCATCGCGGAACTGGTGCGCGACGGGCGCATTGAGGGCATCTCCGACCTGCGCGACGAGTCGGACCGCCAGGGCCTGCGCGTGGTCATAGAACTCACCCGCACCGCAGACCCGCGCGAGGTGCTGTCGGCCCTGTTCAAACTCACGCCCATGCAGGCCACCTTCGGCGTCAGCATGTTGGCCCTGGTGGACGGCGAGCCGCGCATGTTGTCGCTGAAGAAGGCGCTGCACCTGTTCCTGGAACACCGTCGGGAAATCGTAACCCGCCGCAGCCGCTACGACCTGGAGAAGGCCAAACTCCGCGCCCACATCCTGGAGGGCATCCTCATCGCCCTTGCCAACCTGGACGAGGTCATCGCGATCATCCGCAGGAGCCAGACGGCAGAGACCGCCATGGCCAACCTCCGCAAGCGGTTCAAACTCACCGAAATCCAGGCCCAGGCGATTCTGGACACCCAACTGCGGCGCTTGGCAGCCCTGGAACGCAAGAAGATTGAGGAAGAGTACGCCGAGAAGAAGAAACTCATTGCCTACCTGGAAGACCTCCTCGCGCATCCCAAGAAAATCCTGGGCGTGATTCGGACCGAACTCGCGGCGCTGAAGGCGAAGTACGCCGACCCGCGCCGCACCCAAATCATCCAGCAGGAGAAGCGCGACCTCACCACCCGCGACCTGGTGGCCGAGCAGGACGTCCTCATCGTCGCGTCGGCTTCGGGGCGGCTGCGCGCGTTCGCCGCCGAGCCTCCCGCCGACCTCGCCCGCCAACTGGGCGACGAACTGCCCGTAGCCGTCGCCAAAGGCAACACCCGCGACGACCTGCTGGTGTGCACCGTGGACGGCCAGGGCTACGCGCTGCCCGTGCACCTGCTGCCCGTCGGCGAGCGTTCCGCATGGGTCTCGCTGGCCGACCTTTGCAGCCTGCCCAAGACCGAACCCATTGTCGCGCTCACGTGCCCCAAGGCTGACGAGGAAGGGAACTGGCCGGGATTCCTGACCCTGGTTACCCGCCGAGGCAAAATCAAACGCATCGCCGCCGAGGACATCAAGAGCATCCGCGGCAGCGGCATCCTCATCGGGCTGGACGAGGGCGACCAGGTGGTCAGCGCATTCCCGACGGATGGCACCCAGGAAGTGGTCGTCTGCGCGGCCAACGGCCAGGGCATTCGCTTCAGCGAGGATGAGGTCCGGCCCATGGGGCTTCCGGCGGGCGGCGTCCTCGCCATGAAACTGGCCGACGACGATACCGTCATCGCCGCCATGCCGGTCGCTGCGCCCGACGGCCAGGTAGCCATCCTCACGCGCCTGGGCTACGGCAAGCGCATCGCCCTGAAGGACTTCCCCGCCCAGAAGCGGTACGGCACGGGCGTCGTCATCGCCAAGATAACCGCCAAGACCGGCCCGCTGGCCTGTGCGCTCCCCGTGAGCGGCGGCGAGTCGCTGTTCGCGCGCACGTCGGCAGGCAAAGGCCAGCCGCTGGCCGCGTCCGGCTTGCCCCTCATGGCGAGGGCCACCCAGGGCAAGGCCGTCCTGACCCTGCGCAAGGCGGAACAGGTGGAGGGCATCGTCGCGCTGGCCGAAGCCCCTGTCGCCGCCCCGGCGGAACGCAAGCGCAGAGCCAAGCCCGCTGCCGCCGCATCGCGGCCGCCGGCCGAGAAAGCGCCCGCCAAGAAGCGCGCGGCGCAGCCTGCCGAGGCCCCCGCCGCCAAGCCGGCCGAGAAGCAGGCCAAGAAACAGGCGGGCGCACCCCAAGCCACAGGGCGCGCCGCTGCGAAGAAGGCCGCCGAGGAGAAGCCCGCCAAGCGCCAGGCCGCCGCCAAGACCGAGACCGCAAAGCCCGCAGCAAAGCGGAAGGCGTCGGCAGCCAAGGAGACAACCGGAGCGGCCAAGGCCACCCCCAAGCCCGCCGCGCCCCCGAAGGCCCAAGAGACCGAGGCCAAGCCCGCCACACCGAAGCGCAAGCCCTCCGCCGTCAAGAAGACGACCACGGCGGTCCAGCCCAAGCCGGCGGCCCAGCCCCCCAAGAAGACGCCCAAGACCTCCGGCGCGGGGCCCACGGCGAAGAAGAAGCCCGTGCGGAGCGTGAAGCGACCGGACGAGAAGCCCGGCAAGTAGCCCACCGCCCGCGCGGGCGCAGGGGAAACGGTCAGCGCGAGCCGCGCCGCGAGGCCCGCATCTCGTACACCGCCATCAGCGCGCGGTCGTACTCCGGGGCCATCCGCGCCCAGTCGTAGCGCGACACGGCCTCGCGCAGCGCAGGTGCGGGGGGCCGCGGGTTCAGCAGAATCTCCCGCAGCCGCCGCACCAGGTCGTCAAAGTCCGCGTACAGGTGCACCTCGTGCAGCGGCGGGGGAATCAACTCCGGATACACCAGCCGCCTGGGCAGGAGCGGCCACGCCCCGCAGTAGATGCTCTCCACGATGGCGATGCCGAAGAACTCGTGGATGGCCGTGCTGACTACCACGTCGGCCTGCCACAGCAGGCGCGCGTACTCGCCCGCGTCCGCATGCCCGTAGTGCACAAGGCGGTCCGCGAACACCTCCTTCGCCCGCAGGAACTCCTCCGGCTTCTGGCGGAAGTTCTCGCCTGCAAGCGCCAGGCGGAAGGGCACGCCCTCGTCGGCGAGGATGGACAGCGCCTTGAAGAAGACGTCAGGCTGCTTGTCGTACTCCCAGCGCTGATTCCACAGCACCAGCGGCGGCCTAGTCCGGGGCGGGGCGCTCTCACGCGCAGCGTCCAGCCGCCGCAGGTCGCACCCGACGGGCAGCACGCTGGACTTCGCCCGCAGGTGCGGAACCGTCTCCAGGTGGTTGTAGTCCGGGAAGTGCTTCAGCAATCGCGGCAGTTCCTCAAAGAACTGCTCACGGTGGAATGTGGAATTGAAAAACACCCAGTCGGCGCACAGACCCGTCATGAAGTTCATGAACCCGTAGGTCAAATCGTGGCTGGCCCCCGGCGCGAGGGGATACGCCAACTGGGTCTCGTGGAAGTAGGCGGCAATGGGCGTGTCGGCAAAACGCGGGCGGGTCAGTCCGAGGAAGTACGGCAGGTTCACCATGTCGGTAACGAGGAGCAGGTCCGGATCCTGCTCCATGCCGCGGCAGCGGTCGGCCAGTTCAAGGGCCGCTCCGTGCATCCGCCACTTCCAGAAGCGGCCCTCCATCGCCCATATCTCAAGGGAGTGCTGCTGGCTGGCCGCCTGGTAGCCCTCGGCCCAGGCGCGGTGCGAGCCTGTGAAATACGGCTCCAGCAAGGCGATTCGCATGCTACCCTGCGCGGGCGGCGCGCCTAGACCGCCCCGATCTCCGCCAACTCATCGGGGTTCAGGAGCCTATGCCGCGCCGCCAGGTACGTCTCGCATTCGTAGCACTTCCCGGCCTTCGCGCACGTGCTGCTGGCAATCTCCCAGCAGGGCGTTGCGCGATCCTCGTAGGCCGTGCACGCGGCCCTTTCTTCCTCGGAGCAGCCTTTCAACTCCCAGCAGGGGATCAGCCCCAACAGCCGGCGCAGCCCCTCCTGGTTGAGGCCCTTCTTGTGGATCAGGTAGCGGATGCATTGGACCCACTTCAGGTCGTTCTCCGAGTAGAAGCGCCGGTTGTTCTTGCGGGCGGGACGGATGAGGCCGAACTGTTCGTACAGGCGCAAGGTGCGTGGATGGACCTGCAGAAGTTCGGCCGCCGTGCCAATGGTGTACAGAGGGGTGGACTCGCTGCGCATTCTTCTCACCTCGCCGAGCGGAGATCTTTGCACCGCATTGCACAATCATTATAGCCTATCAAGCAAACTTGTCAACTTTTCTGTCAGCGAGCATAACGTAACGGTTTGACAACAGACAACGAAAAAGCCCGCACAGAGGCGGGCTTTTGTTCCGACCGGGAAGCCGGGAACAGTCGGTTCGTCCTACTTGCCGTCCGGCCGGCAATCGTCTTCGCGCGCCGACGGCGCGCTGGGGTTCCTGACCGCTCAGCCACCCACGCCGACCTTCGGGCCGACGACAACCCACAGCACCGCAAACAGGGCAAACAGCCCCAACAACAGCACGTCGCCGAGGTTCATGATTCGCCCTCCGAGATGCCGAGCGCCTCTTGCACAGCCCGCAGGATGGCGTAGTAACTTACGCCACCCGCGAAGCGGAAGACGCCGTTGATCGCCGTCAGCGGATAGGCCAGGCCATGCTCGTCCACGGCCTTCACCACATCCGCGAACTTCGCCTGCATCTCCGGGTCCGACAGTTCGTAGTATTCCACTTTCACCCGATCGCCGAAGTCTTCCCGCAGGTACTCGGCGACAATCCTCGTGGTCTCCTCCGAAGACCAGTGCGGTCCTCAGCCTCCGCTGAAACAACTCTCCATCAGGTCATTCCCGAAGACCGACACCACCACTTGCTCTGTCTCGTTTGTGTCCATCCGACCATCCTTTCGCGAAATGTGCGCTGCAAAGGCAGGCCCACGGCCCGCCCGCTAGATTCCTCAGGTGCTGCCACCCGTGCCGCACGAGGAGCCCTGGGAGACCGAAAGGCCGCCCAGGCCGGTGCCCCCCATCCCGAAGAGCGACATCTTCTTCTCCACGCCCTTCTTCCCGCAGTGGGGACACTCCACCTCTCGCGGGTCCGTGTGCATCGGCACCAGTTTTTCAAACTCCTTGCCGCAGTGCGGACAGCGGTACTCGTAAATCGGCATACCTAACGTCCCTCCGTTCCTTCGCTCAACAGACTTGCCAGGCGTCCGGCGGTCGCGATTCCCACATGTTTCGCCGCGAGTTCGCCGTCGGGGGTAAACAGGAGAAAAGTGGGCACCGCGCGCACCTGGAACTGATACGCCAGGGCGTTGCCCAGCGCCGACGCGACGTTCAGACGCACGACGGCGACCTGCCCCTGGTGCGACCGCTCAAACCCGTCAACGGCGGGCTTGGACATCAGGCAGGCGCTTCAGGTGTTGGAGTACAACTCCACAAGCACGGGCCTCCCTGCCGAGAAAACCGCCGCCAGTTCGGCTTCCGTCGCCAGCGTATCCCCAGGCGTGCGCAGGTAGAGATACATGGCGCCCACGATGGCCGCCAGGATCAGCAAACCCGCGTTCTCTTTCACGACCTTCCGAATCTTCGCCATAAGCAAATACCCCATAAGGGTATCGCCATTATACGCCGTGCAGCGCCTCCGTGTCAAATCTCACCGTTGCGAGGGGCACAGCGACGAAGCAATCCCCTCCCCGCCGTCATTGCGAGGAGCACAGCGACGAAACAATCCCGGTAGGGCGCGAAGCGCCGAAGAATCTCGTCAACCGAGATGCTTCGCTTCGCCCATAATGACGGAGAAGGCACGTGCGACGCACCTCGGAGGTGCGTCGCACATGGGCCGACTGGATTGCTTCGCTTCGCTCGCAATGACGGCCAAACGATTGTCATTGCGAGGGCGCGGAGCGCCCGTAGGGACAATTCATGAATTGTCCCTACGGTTATTCTGACGCGCGAAGTGCCGAAGAATCTCGTCAACCGAGAGGCTTCGCTCCGCCCACAATGACGGAGAAGGCATGTGCGACCCACCTCCGAAATGCGTTGCACATGGGCCGGCTGGATTGCTTCGCTCCGCTCGCAATGACACTCGGCCGTCATCGCGAGGAGCGCATGCGGCGACCGGGGCGGTACACCGTCGCGCCGGGGAGCGCGGGCGCGGGCGGCCGAACCGCTGCCAGATACTCCGACAGCGCCACCGTCAGCGGTTGCGGGTTCGCCAGGTACTCCTCGGTAATCGCCTTGCCCGCCTGGATCATCGCTTCTGCCTGGCCGAAATCCCACATGGAGATGCCGTGGAACGCGGGGATGCGGATGTGGTGCAGAGTGATGGCGGGGTCTTGTGCAGCCTCTTCCAGGTCATCCAGCAACTGCTGGTAGATGAGCGTCGTCAGCATGCGCTGGGCGATCGCGACCACGCCGTGCGCGTCGGGCACCGGCTCGCCGGAATACCCCAGGTCTATGGCGTAGATTTCCGTCGCCCCCTTCACCATGGCGATCTCTATCGGAACGTTCGCCACGATGCCGCCATCCACCAACTGCGCGCCGTGGTACACATAGGGCGGGAACGTGATGGGCAGCGAGGCGCTCGCCATCACCGCGTCCACGATGAGCGTGGACGGATCATCGCCGAAGAGGTACAGCGTGGCCGTGTTCAGGTCGGCAGCCGTCGTGTACAGATGCACGCGCAGGTCGCCGAACCGCGTAACCCCGGGCGGCAGGTTGCGGAGCACCAGGTCGCGCAGGCGGTCGCTGGACACGAGGCCGTCCTGGCCGGTGAGCACGCGCCACGCCATCGTCAGGGCGTTGCCGGGGAACACATCGCGGCGGCGCAGCGACTTCCACAGCCCGCCCAGCGTCAGCGCCCCGACCAGGCTGGGGTCCGCGGCGATGAACGCCGCATTCATCGCCCCCGCCGACGTGCCCACCAGCAAGTCCGGCTGGATGCCGTGGGCGAACAGGGCTTGCAGCGCCCCGACCTCCAGCGCCCCGCGATTCCCCCCGCCGCTCAGGACGAACGCAATCATCTCGCACCTCCAGAACCCACAACGCGCGCCCACAACAAGAAGAGCGGGCCTACGTAGCCCGCTCCTACCTCATCGGCGCAAAGTGCTAAACCAGGCCTTTCCCCTTCAAGAGGGGCAATGGCGGCACAAGATGCTTTTCCAATCCCAGGCTTTTGGATGGAAGGCCGAACGCCAATCCCATGGCCTGAGTAAAGTAGAGAATCGGAATGTCGTACTCCTCGCCAAACTCGGCGGCGATCTGGGCCTGGCGGGTATCCAGGTTCACGTGGCAGAGCGGACACGCCACGATCACGGCGTCCGCGCCGACCTCTTTTGCATTCCGCAAGATCTTCTGCGTCAGGTTCAGCGCCACTGGCAGCACGCTGATGGACAGAGAGCCACCGCAGCAATCCGTCTTGTACGACCAATCCAAGACCTCCGCCCCAAGTGTCCGCATGAGTTCGTCCATGTTGGTCGGATACTCGGGTTCGGGCGCGCCCGTAACATCCGGCGGGCGGGTCAGCAGGCAGCCATAGTAGCACACGACCTTCAGCCCCTTCAGGGGTCGCTTGACCGCAGCCCCGATGCGGGTCAGCCCCACCCGATCCGTCATCGTCGTCAGGAGCGAATCCACCTGTAGCCCGCCCGAAGGCAGATAGTCTATCTCACGCGCCACCTTCTCGGCAAGTTCGGGGTCCGTCCGAACGTCATGGAGCGCGATGCGGAAGCGCGAGAAACACGAGGCACACGGCACGGTTACGTATGAAAGGCCACCCCGCTCCACCTCCGCGAGCGTCTTCAGGGGCAGCACCGTGGACAGGTAATGATCTGTGGAGTGGGCAGGCGACGTGCCGCAGCAAACCCACCCCTCCGGCTCCTTGAGTTTCAACCCCAGCGCGTCTGCCACAGCCACCGTAGATATCTGATACTCAATGCCCGTGGAGTGGAGTGAACAACCGGGATAGTAGGATATCGCGTCTGGCTCCGGAGCGGGCGGCGCGACCTCGCGCTTCGGCTTGCGGGCGATGCTCGGGAGCAGTTTCAGTTTGCCGCTGCGGAACATCTTGATAGCCATCGGCGCGTCGTACTTGAACAACTGGCGGAGGTTCAGTTCCCGCCGAACCAGCAGCCGCAGGTATAGTTCGGCCATCAGCCCCAGTTCGTACATGCGCCCGAACCAGCGAATGCCGCGCAGGGCTGCCTTGTAGAAGAGAGGCACGGCGCGAACAGGCGACTTGATCTTCTCCTTCTGTGCCTCAATCTCCAGCACATCCATGATCCGCGCCACGTCCAATCCCTGGGGGCAGCGGGTGCTGCACGTGATGCAGGCCGCGCAGAGGGAAATCGTGCGAGAGTGCAACACCAAATCGCGTTGCCCCAACTGCACCGCGCGCATGATCTGGTTGGGGGTCAGGTCAAAGAACTGCGCCACCGGACACCCGGCCGTGCACCGCTTGCACTGGTAGCAGAGGTACACGTTCTGGCCCGTCTCACGCAGGACAAATTGGGCCAGGTCGCTGCTGATCGTGATGGGCATAACCGGCTCCTTTGCGTTTGCTAGACTTGCGGGCGCGGCAGGAGACCAGCGCGTTTGACGATCTCCGGCACAGCCTCCTCCCACTCAATGGCCATGATGTGCACGCCCGCAACGCCGGGGATTTCGCGAACCCTCTGGATGATCTCCACGCAGATGCGAATCCCTTCCTCTTCCCATGCGGCCTTGCGCGCCGCCTTGTCCTCTTTGGGGATGCCCTTGACCGCGTCCTCCATCCGACGGACGTATTCTTCGGGGACATCCATGCCGGGGACTTGCGTCGCCATGTACTTGGCCGCGCCAGCAGTGCGAATGGGGCTCACGCCCGCGAGGATGTACACCTTGTCCAGCAACCCGAGATCGCCGACCCGCTGCATGTACTCACGGAACTTCGGCACATTGAACACGATCTGCGTTTGCACAAAGTCGGCCCCTGCGGCTACCTTCTTGGCGAGCCGGTACGGGCGGAACTCAAACGGGTCGGCGAACGGGTTGGCCGCTGCACCGATGAAGAAGCACGGCGCCGGCCCCTTGATTTCTTCGCCGCACTGGAACTTCTTGGCATCGCGCATGTCCCTGACCATGCGCAACAGGCCCATGGAATCCAGGTCAAACACGTTCTTCGCCATCGGGTGGTTGCCGAACCGTTGGTGGTCCCCCGACAGGCACAGGAGATTCTTGATGCCGAAGGCCGCCGCACCCAGGAGATCGCTCTGGATGGCAATGCGGTTGCGGTCGCGGCAAGTCATCTGGATCGTCGGCTCAATGCCCATGTTGAGCAGCATGATGCCCACCGAGATGCTGGACATGCGCACCACCGCGGTCTGGTTGTCGGTGATGTTGACCGCATCCACATGACCCTTCAGGATTTCCGCCTTGCGCCGTATGACCTCCGGGTCTGCGTTCTTCGGCGGCCCCAGTTCGCCCGTGGCCGCAAAATACCCCGCGGTGAGGATCTTCTCAAGATTGCTTCCTACTTTCATAGTCTGGCTTCCTTTCGCATCTTCTCGCAGGCAGTATCATTTCTCAAGGCGAAGGTCTTCGCGAACGATTTTGCGCGGGCCCCCATCGCGGCTTGTGCGCCAGTCCTTGGCCTCCGCGACCTCCAGCAGGGCCTCCAGCCGCCCCAGCGCCTTCATGCGATCGTAGATTTGCTGCCAGGCGCAGGGCACATCCGGGTCAATCTCGCACTTGCCGCCCTGCGAGCCGCCGCACGGCCCGTTCAGCAGGCTCTTGGAACAGCGGGCAATCGGACAGATACCGCCGGTGGTGGCCAGCACGCAGTTCCCGCAGGCTTGGCACCGCTCCACCCAGACCCCCTGCTCGGTCGGCTGGCCCAGGAACGTGGTATTCAGCCCGGGCAGTGTGAGCATCTCAGGGAATTGCTCGTTCATGGTCTGGACGCCAATGCCGCACGCCAGCGACAGCACCACATCCACTTCCTTGAGTTTGTCGGCGATGGCCTCGTTGTACTCATATTCGCATTGCCGCTGGACCGTCGCCTCCATAATCTGCTTGGGGTTGCCTTCCAGCCCAGTGGCCATGCGGAGTGCCGAGGCCAGGATGGCCACTTCCTTCTCCCCTCCCGCGAAACACACGGTTACGCAGGTCCCGCAGCCGACGATGAGCACCTTCTGGTACGGCGCGAGCATGGTCTTGATTTCATCCAGCGACTTCTGTTCTGCGACTATCATTCTGAACATCCTCCTTTGGTGTCCGGCGGAAAAGATTCCGCGCTGGGACCCAGCGGGTTCGGTCCCAACTGGCGGATACGATCGGTCATCTCTCGGCAAATCTCGGCGAACCGCGCCCCCTCTGAGGACGCAAGAAAGAACATCTCCAAGCGCGCACTGCCCAGCCCTATCTGGTCTAGAAGGTGCTTCACGTAGTTGACCCTGCGCTCCGCTCCGAAATTACCTTCCAGGTAATGACAGGTGCCCTTCAGTCAGCCGGCCACAAATACGCCATCCACCCCGCGCTCAAAGGCGCGCAGGATATGGATGATGTCAACCCTCCCACTGCACGGCACATGCACGACCTTCACATTCGGCGGATACTGCAAGCGCATGGAGCCTGCCAAATCCGCCGCGGCGTAGGCGCAATAATGGCACGCGAAGGCCAGAATCTGCGGCTCAAACTCGGTCATCGCGCACCTCCTTCTGCCACGAGCAACGCCTCAACCTTCGCAAGCAACTGTTCATCCTTGTAGTGCATGAGTTGGATGGCCTTGGCCGGGCACTCGGCAACGCACAGGCCGCACCCCTGGCACGCCGCCGCCTTCACTTCAGCAGCGCCTTGAATTCCGCCTGCCCCGATCAAATCGGGATTGATCCGTGGCGCACCGAACGGACAAATCCGCACACACGTGAGGCAGGCCGTGCACCGCTCTGCCGTAACCACCGCGACGACGCCGCCCACCTCCAACACATCCTTGGACAAGATCGCCGCCGCTCGCGCAGCCGCAGCACGAGCCTGGGCAATGCTTTCTTCAATCGTTTTCGGGTAGTGGGCCGCGCCGCACAGAAACAGGCCTTCGGCAGCGAAGTCCACCGGCCGCAACTTCACGTGCGCCTCGGCGAAGAACCCCTCCAGCGTGCACGAGAACTTGAACGTCTCGGCCAACGCAACGCTCCCCTCGGCGGGGATGATGGCACTGGACAACACCAGCATGTCCGCCTGCACCGCCACATCTTGCCCCAGCCCGGCATCGGGAACCTGTATCCGCACCCCCGTTTCGGCAGGAGCAATCTCCAACCGTCGTCGGTCTTCCAAGCGAACAAACAGCACTCCGGCGTCCCGCGCCTGCGTGTAAAGCGCCTCATGGAAAGCGTAGGTCCGCACGTCTTCGTGGAACACCACAACCGTCGCCTGCGGATTCAGCGCCTTGATGCGGAGCGCATTCTTCATGGCGACCGCGCAGCAAATGCGGCTACAGTAGAACGATTGCGACGGGTCCTCATCCCACGGGCCCACGCATTGCAAAACGGCCACCACGGCACCCGGCCTTCGCAGCGGATGGTCGGGGTGCAAGCCTGCTTCCAACTCGGCGAGCGTCCGCTCCAAATCCCCTTGCGTTACTACCTCCGGCCGAGAACCCAAGCCGAAGACCGTCCCCCGATATTCCTGACCACCCGTGGCGATGATGGTAACGCCGTGCTCCAGAAGGCGCTGCGTCGGCTCGTGAACACTGGCCACGGTAGTCCGGAAGTTGCCGATGAACCCTTGCGTCTTGACAATCCGGGTACCGAGCAGGACTTCTATCTTGGGATGCGAGGCGATCCGGGCCACCAGTTCCGCGACCTCGGCGGCGGGGCTGGACCCGCTGACCCCGCGCGCCCAGTCCCGCGCCATCCCGCCCAGGTGGTCTGACCGCTCCACCAGGTACACCGGGAACCCTTGATCGGCCAGGCTCAACGCCGCCGACATCCCCGCGACGCCCCCGCCGACCACCAGCGCGCTGTGGAACAGGGTCTGCTCTTGCTTATAGAGCGGCTCCAACGTCCTCGCGCGCCAGACCGCCATTCGGATCAAGTCCTCGCTCTTCCGCGTAGCCCTTTCCGGCTCGCTGCTGTGAACCCACGAGCACTGATCGCGGATGTTCGCCATCTCAAACAGGTAGGGATTCAACCCTGCCTCGCGGATGGTCTCGCGGAAGAGCGGCTCATGGGTCCGCGGCGTGCAGGATGCCACGATCACGCGGTTCAGATTGTGCTCGTGAATCCGTTCTTTGATGATCTTGAGCGAGTCCGGCGAGCACGTGTACAAGGTGTTCTCCGCATGGACAACCCCGGGCAAACTGGCCGCGTAGCGTGTGGCCTCGGCAACGTCCACCACCCCCGCGATGTTGCTCCCACAACTGCACACGAACACCCCGATGCGCGGCTCGTCCGTAGGCTGCACGGGCGTTTCGGGCGGCAGGGTCTTCGGAACGATTTGGGTACCGCGAGCCTTGCCGATGATCTCCAGCGCCGCAGCCGCTGCCGCGCTTGCCTCCACAACGCTGTCGGGAATATCTTTCGGATCGGCCACTGCCCCGCACACAAACACGCCGGGGCGGTCGGTCTCCACCGGATGGAAGGGCCTGGGCCTGGCGAATCCTTCCCGTCGCAAGCCCACACCCAGACTCTCCGCCAGTTGGCGCGTCTCCGGGGGAATCTCCATGCCAACGCTGAGCACCACCAGGTCAAACGCCGCCTCATGCAGGGCCCCGTCTCCATCCGTGAACGTGAGGAGCAAATCCCGCGTCTTGGGGTCTTCTTTGACGCTGGAAACCCTGCACCGATGATAGCGGATACCTTGCTCTTTGGCCCTGGCAAAATAGGCGTCAAACCCCTTGCTGAAGGCCCGCATGTCCATCAGGAAAACGTGGCATTCCGCCCCGTGGACATGCTCCAGCGTCAACAGGGCCTGCTTCGTCGCGTACATGCAGCAGACCGAACTGCAGTAGTCGTGCTCCGTGTCGCGCGAGCCGACGCACTGAAGCCAGGCGATGCGATTGGCTTCTCTGTTGTCCGACGGGCGTTGCACATGCCCTGCCGTCGGCCCCGATGCCGAGAGCAGTCGCTCGTACTGCATAGCGGTAACGACGTTGGAATACCGGCCGAACCCATATTCCTGCGACCGGCGGGCATCGTACAGGTTGTACCCCGTAGCCAGAACCACCGCGCCCACGGGAATCTCCATCTCCACCGGAGCCTGCTGGTGGTCTATCGCCTCGGCCTTGCACGCCACCACGCACCGATGGCACTCCGAACAGATGCCACATCCCAGGCACCGCTCGGCTTCGCGCACCGCCGCCTCCTCGTCCAGCGCCAGTTCCACCTCGGCGAACCCTTGCAAGCGCTCCGCCACGGGAAGGGTCGGGATGATGGCCCTCGGGCGGGGAGCAGCAGCCCCTGTAGCCAGTTCCGCGCGCACCTCTTCCGTCGACAATTCGGCCACGGGCAGCGGGATTTCCTCGCGCGGCGTCAGGAGCGGCTCGCCCTTGAGGTAGCGGTGAATGGAGAGCGCACCCCGGCGGCCCGCCGCAATGGCCTCAATCAGCGCGCCTGGGCCACGGGCCGCGTCGCCGCCGGCAAAGATGCCAGGGCGATTGGTTGCAAGCGTCTTCGGATCCACCCGGAATGTGCCGAACCGCGTAACCTCAAGGCCGTGGTCGGGATCCAACAGTGAGATTTCAGGAGCCTGGGCGACGGCGGCCACCAGCGTGTCGCATGGAATGGTGAAGTCGCTGCGTGGGATGGGTATGGGCCGTGGGCGTCCGCTGCTGTCCGGCTCGCCCAGTTGCATCCGCACGCACCGCACGCCGACAACATGGCCGTCGTCGCTCAACACCTCCACCGGCGCTGTGAGCAGGTGCAGGCGAATCCCCTCACGCTCCGCCTCCTCCACCTCCCACGGATTGGCGGGCATCGCATCTCGGTCTCGCCGGTACAGAATCGTAACCTGCTCTGCACCCAGGCGCAGAGCCGTGCGCGCGGTGTCGATGGCCGTGTTGCCGCCACCTACCACCACCACGCGCCGACCGATAGCAGGGGACTCGCCCAGAGCCACGGCCCGCAGAAAAGGAACACCGTGGAACACACCCTCCACATCCTCGCCGGGAATTCCAAGTTTCTGCGGCTGATGCGCTCCGATGGCCAGGAACACCGCCTTGAATCCCTGCGTCAACAGGTTGTTAAGGTTCCGAATGGGCGTGTTGAGTCTCAACTCAACGCCCGCCCTCAGGATATTCTGAATCTCTCTATCCAGAACGTCGCGCGGCAGGCGATAGGCAGGTATGCCCACGCGCATCATGCCGCCGGCGACAGGCAATGCTTCAAAGACCGTAACCGGATGCCCCATCCGCGCCAGGAAATACGCCGCCGACAAGCCAGCAGGCCCCGCGCCCACAACGGCTACCGGAAGGTTGGCAGCCTGAGGGTCGGGCTTCACCGCATAGACGCTCGGCGCTGTTCCCTCCAGGCCGTGCTCATAGACATAGTCGGCGACGAACCGCTTGAGCGCGCATATCGCCACCGGCGCGTCCGCCTTCCCGCGGTTGCACTGGCTCTCGCACGGGTGATTGCACACCCTGCCCACGGTGGCCGGGAAGGGGTTGTACTCTCGCACCACCTCAAACGCTTCCGCGTACCGTCGCTGGGCGATGAGGGCGACGTACCCTTGCGCGCTCGTATCCGCCGGGCAGGCATGCTTGCACGGAGAGGTGCCCCGCTTGGTAATCGCATACGCGCTGGGGATGGCCTGCGCATACGGGCGATAGATGGCCGTCCGCTCGCGCATCCGCTCGTTGTACTCGTCGGGCAGATGCACCGGGCAGACCTTTGCGCAGTCGTCGCAACTGGTGCACCGCTCCAGGTCCACGTAGCGCGGCTTCTGGCGAACCGTCGCAACGAAGTTCCCCGCCTCGCCACGGAGTCCCGTTACCTCGGCATTGGTCAGGATGGTAATGTTCGGGTGCCGGCCGCACTCGGCGAGTTTGGGCGAAATGATGCAGATGGCGCAGTCATTGGTGGGAAACGTCTTGTCCAACTGGGCCATCTTCCCACCGATTGCAGGCGAACGCTCCGCGAGGTAAACCTTGATCCCCGCGCTAGCCAAATCAATCGCGGCTTGGACTCCCGCAATCCCGCCCCCGATAACAAGGGCAGCACCGACCGGGGCACTCGCATTCTCTGACATTGGGACATCCTTTGCCAGCCACCCCTTTGTGGGTATGTGGGGGCATCCTTGCCCATCTGCCGAGCAAATGTCCTATTGATAACGAAACTTATCCAACAGCGAGCCTGTGCGCCCGTCCGCAACGAGCGAAGGCCCGTCCCTAACAGCGGTTGAGTATCTTCCGCAGCGGGTTGGGCCCCATCTTGCGGATGCGCTCGGTCATGGTGCGAGCGGCCTCGGCGAATGCGCCGCCCTGCCCGCCGGACATGTAGAAAATCTCCACCCGCTCGCCACCGAGGCCGATCTCGTCCAGCAATTTCTTGGCATAGGCAACCCGCTTCGTTGCCCGCACGTTCCCTTCCAAATGGTGGCAGTTCCCCAAAGGACAAGCAACGACGTACACGCCGTCAGCGCCGTTCTCAAATGCCTTCAGGATATACTCTACATCCACCTTGCCGGTACACGGGAGTTTCAAGAGTTTCACATTGGCAGGGTATGAAAAATGGAGCGCCCCTGCGGTATCCGCCGACATGAAGCCACAGTAGATGCACGTAAATGCGGTGATGTCCGGCTCAAATGGCTCAACGGCGTTTTCTTGGGTCGTGGCCGGTGATACAGCAGACACGGTCTCTTGCGTCATACGACTTGCCACCTTCCGAGAATATCCATATCACAAAGTGCAAGTTGGTCGTCGCGGTAGTGGGCCAGTTGTATTGCGTTGGCCGGGCACTCCGCCGTACACGTCCCGCACCCCTGGCAGAGTGCGGGGTCAATGTAGGCCGCGCCCTTGATTCCACCGTTGCCCACGCGCTGCGGGTCCACAACCGGCACGTCAAACGGGCATGTCCGCACGCACGTCAGGCACGCCACACACTTGCTCTCGTCCACCGAGGCCACCACGCCACCCAGTTCCAGTGTCGGCTTGGACAAGATGGACAGCGCACGGCCCGCCGTCGCCAATGCGTGAGAAATGGATTCCTCAATGAATTTCGGGTAGTGGGCCAGGCCGCACAGGAAGATGCCCTCTCCGATGAAGTCCATCGGGCGCAGTTTCAGGTGGGCTTCCATGAAGAACCCCTCGCGCGACAGCGGCACGCCCAGCAGCCGCGCAAGTTGGGGATTGCTATCGGCGGGCACCGTCGCCATGCTCAGGGCCACCACGTCGGGCTTGAGGATCACTCGCTCGCCCAGGATGGGCTCCCTCACCACGACCTGCAACTCCTCGTTTACAACGCGCACCGATGGGCGTTCGTTCTCGTCATATCGCATGAAGATGACACCTCGGCGCCGCGCCTCCGTGTAGAACTCCTCACGATGCCCGTATGTGATCAGGTCCTTGTACAGCACGTAAATCTGGCAATCTGGGTTGATCTGCTTGATGCGAATCGCATTCTTCAACGTATTCGTGCAACACGTGCGGCTGCAATAGTCGGCCTGTGGCTCAGGGCCGCGCACACACTGAATCATGACGATGCTGTTCAGCGAGTGCGCCATGTCCGGCGAGGTCGCGATCTGCTTCTCCAAATCCAGCTGAGTGATGACGCGCGGATCCTGGCCAAACAGGTACTGCTGCCCGCGGTACTCCTTGGCGCCCGTCGCCACGATGAGCACGCCGTGGGAGATCGTCTGGGTAACCGTCTCGCCGTTCTTCCGCGTCGCAATAACCGACCGGAAATTGCCCACATGCCCACCAAAGCCCACCAGTTCAGACGACTTGAGAACCGCAATGCGTGGGTTGCACTCCACATCTTTGACGAGTTGGCGCAGTAGGCGCTGCGGGTCCGGCCCCTCGGCAGTGAAATACAGGTGGCGAAGGTTCCCACCCAGTTGGTCCGTCTTCTCTACCAGATAGACATCGTAGCCGCCGTCGGCAATCGCCAGCGCAGCCGTCATCCCGGCAAGCCCACCGCCGAGAACGACCGCAGATCGCCGGAAATCCCCGCGCACCTTGTGCACAGGCTCCAAGGTACGCGCGCGGGCTACCCCCACCCGAATCAGTTCGTGAGCCTTGCGGGTCGCGCCCGCCGGGTCTTCACGGTGCACCCAGGAACAATGGTCGCGAATGCTGACGAACTCCAGAAGGTAGGGGTTCAGCCCCACCTCTCGCAGAACCTGTTGGAACAGCGCCTCGTGGGTGCGGGGCGTACAAGCCGCCACGACCACGCGGTTCGCGCCGCTCTGTCGCAGCGACTCGCGAATCTGGTCCAGACCTTCCGGCAAGCAGGCGTACTGAACGTGCTCGGCGGAAACCACATCGGGCAGCGTCCGTGCCCGTTCCACCACCGCCGGCACGTCCACGACGCCCGCCACTTCTTGCCCACACTCGCACACGTACACGGCAACCTTGCGCGGCTCGTTGGTGATGTCGCGCTCCGGCGGCAAGGGCCGCGCGCTCGGCGCAACCCGCGTCGCCCCGGACAGGAGTTCCATCACCCGTGCGGCAGCGCCGCTGGCATCAATCACGGTCTCCGCAATTTCCTTGGGTGTGGCGAAAGCGCCGCAAACAAAGATGCCGGGGCGGGTCGTGTCCAGCGGCTCAAATTTGTCAGTCTCGCAGAACCCGTAGGTGTTTAGGTCAACGCCAAGTTTCTCCGCCAGGGCCTTCGCCTTCGGTGGCGGCTCGCTCCCCACCGAGAGCACTACCAGACCGAAACGAGACTCGCGCAACTTCCCGTCTTCGGTCTGATAGTCAAGGATCAGGTCGTGAGTCTTCGGATCTTCTTTGATTCCGGAGACGCGGCAGCGAGTGTACTTCACGCCGAACTCATCGCGGGCGCGTTCGTAGTACGCGTTGTACTCCTTGCTGAACGCACGCTCATCCATCATGAAGATTTCGCATTCCACGCCAGGCACGCGCTGCTTGGCCAACAGTGCTTCCTTGGTGGCGTACATGCAGCAGATGGAGGAGCAATACGGGTGCTCTTTGTCGCGCGACCCGACACACTGAAGCCACGCGATTCTCTTAGGGAATTGATTGTCTGAGGGACGCAGCACGATGCCTTCCGTTGGCCCGGAGCGGCTGGCAAGGCGCTCGTATTGGAGGCTCGTGATCACGTTGGGGTAACGACCATAGCCGTACTCGGCGGCGCGGCTGGGGTCGTACAGGCGGTATCCAAGCGCCAGAATCACGGCCCCCACCCGAATCTCCTCGTAGGTCTCCGCCTCATCCAGGTTGATCGCCTTGGTCGGGCAGACCTCCTCGCACTTGCGGCAGTCAATGCAATAGTGCCCCTTCTCAATCAGGTATGCATTGGGGATCGCGCGCGGCGCAGGCTTGAACGCCGCCTTGTGCGTGGTAAAGCCGGTCTGGAAACGATCCGGCAGGTCAACAGGGCAGACTTCACTACAATCTCCGCAATTGATGCACTTGCGCACGTCCACGTAGCGGGGCTTGTGGAGGATGGTAACCCGAAAATCCCCCGGCAAGCCATCCAGCGCGACGACTTCGGACAGCGTCATCACGTGGATGTTGGGATGAACACTGTGATCCAGCAGGGCCGGCGTGATGGAGGGGCGGGTACACCCGTAGCCGTGATCCGATGTGCCGCGACACAACACGCAGTCGTGGGTCGGGAACATGAATCCCAACTGGGCGACCACTCCGCCCAAACTAGAGGAGGCTTCTACGAGGTACACCTGGAGCCCCGCCTCGGCCAAATCCACTGCGGCGCGCATGCCACCTACGCCTGCTCCGACGACTAGTACAGCGCCAATCTTCTCCCGGTGTGGCATGTTTCCTCCTACATTGGGCACAAGAAAAAGGCTACGCCTCTTGGAATACGACTAGGCGTTCGCGAGTGGCTTTCCAGAGCGTAGCACAAGCATCTACTTCACCTCACCGGTAGCGGGAGGACCGCATGGCCACGCTGCCACGCTGGCCGTATTATACTAGGAGCGCGCCCCAGATGCAAATACAACTTGGCAATTCCTCTTTCGGGGTCTCAATGCGTATTCCGCAAATCAGCAGGTGTTGGCGATTCCGAGGAGCGCCTATCAGCAGCCAAGGCGTGGCGACTTGCCAGCATTGACACGCCCTTCGGCACAGGCTATAATGCGAGCATCTCATGCACGGCGAGGTCATTGACTTGTACCTGCCAACCACCTGGCGGCTAATCGTACACGACGCCCGCGACGGCGCCTGGAACATGGCGGCGGACGAGGCCATCCTCACGGCGGTGGCCCGCGGGGATAGCCCGCCCACGCTGCGCTTCTACCGGTGGGAGCCGCCCTGCCTTTCGCTGGGCCGCGCCCAGCCGGCAGACGACGTGGACCTGGCGGCCTGCGACGCGGCAGGCATCACCTCCGTCCGCCGCCCCACGGGTGGCCGAGCCATCCTGCACCGCGACGAACTGACGTACAGCATCGCCCTCCCGCTGGACGACCCGCGCGCCGCAGGCGACATCCCGGAATCCTACAGGCGGCTCAGCGAGGGGCTGGCCGAAGGGCTGCGGGCGCTTGGAGTCCCGGTGGAGCGCGCCGCGCCCGCCAAGTCCCCCACCGACGCCACGCCCGCCTGCTTTGAGACGCTGGCCGGATACGAGATCACCGTCGGCGGGCGCAAACTGATGGGCAGCGCCCAGTTCCGAACAAGCAAGGCTTTGCTCCAGCACGGCTCGCTGCCCCTGTGCGGCGACCTCGCGGGCATCGTGGATTTCCTGGCCCTTCCCGAGGCCGAACGCGAAACCCTACGCCAGCGCCTGCGCGCCACCGCCATCACCCTGGAGCAGGCGCTTGGGCGGCCCGTCTCGTTCGCCGAAGCCGCCGAGGCCCTGGCGCAAGGTCTGGCGCGAGCGCTCAACGTGCGTCTTGTGGAGGCCGACCTGTCGCCCCAAGAGGCGGAGTTGGCCCGCCGCCTGCGGAGCGAGAAGTACGGCGACGTCCGGTGGCCCGCCGCGCGCCGGGCCGAGGCGGATCGCCACCCGGTAGGAGCGGTGCCGTGATCGTCGGGACGTGCCGCCTGCAATTGAGATTGCCGGCCAACGGCTCGCTGAAGGGCAAGCGGCAGACCGTGCAATCCATCGTGGCGCACATCCGCAAGGAATTCAACGTGGCCGTGGCGGAGGTGGACACGCAGGACTCGTGGCAACTGGCCACCCTGGGCATCGTAACCGTCAGCACCGCCGCCGACCATGCCCACGGGCTGCTCACCGCTGTCGTGCGGATGGTGGAGCGCGGCCATTGGGATGTGGAACTCCTGGACTACGAGATTGAGATTCTGTAGCGCCGGTGCAACGAGGAGGGCAGGATGAGCCTGGGATTCTGGAGGGACATCGCGGTCGTGCTATTGGCCCTGGAGGCATTCTTGGGCGTGCTTGTCGCCGGGGCCGGTTGCTATCTCGCCATCCGCGGCGTGCTCTGGCTCAAGGCCCACATCCCGCGCGTAACCCGCCCGGCCAGGTACTACCTGACGCGGACGGAGCAGGTCGTGCGGCGCGCGGGCACCTCGGCCGTGGGGCCTTTCATCTGGGGCGGGGCGAGCGCCGCGCGCGTCCGCGCAGCCTGGCGTGCGCTGAAACGCCCCGAAAGGAGGAACTCGCATGTCTAAGCGGGAACGCGTCATTTTCCTCGGCACGCTCGTCGGGGGAGTCTTGGGTGCAGCGGTAGCCTATCTCCTCGCCCCGCCCAAGGAGCCCGGCGAGGAAGAAAGCCCATCGCTGTTGGCGGGCATCGGGCTGGTGGAGGGCCTGGCCATCGCCCGCGCTGCGTTCTCCTTCATACGGCAGATACGTTCGGTCAGGCAGAAGGGCGTGGCCAAGGGGCGCGGGGCCGCCCGCTAGTACTTGACCACAGAGAAAACTGCCCGTTGTCATTGCGAGCGAAGCCAGTCGGCCCACGTGCGACGCACCTCCGAGGTGCGTCGCACGTGCCATACGGCAGATACGTTCGGTCAGGCAGAAGGGCGTAGCCAAGAGGCGCGGGGCCGCCCGCTAGGCGATCCCTGCGCGGGCAGCGATTGCCCCCGCCTCTTTTTGACAAACTACATCTTCCGCGCTAGCATAAGCAAGCCGATACGCTTGGCATCTATCCGACTGATAGCCCAGCACGCCTGGGGCCAGGTGTCTCGGCTTTTCTTTTCGCCGAACGAAGGAAAGGAGGTGAGCCAATGGAAGAGACTCGCGTAGATGCCGCGCTCCGCGCCGTCCGCGCGCTCCTGGAAGCCAACGACATCCAGGCTGCCATCCGCGTGCTGGAATCCCTCAACGCGCCGGACCAGGCCGACGTGTTTGAGGAACTGTCGCCCGAGTATCAGGAGACACTGCTTCCCCAGTTGGACACCGAAGATTCCGCCGACATCCTGGAGGAACTGCCCGACGAAGACGCGGCCGAGTTGGCGCAGAAGTTGCCCGTGGACGCCCTGGCCGACATCGTGGACGAAATGGAGCCGGACGAGGCGGCCGACCTCTTGGGCGACCTCCCCGATGCGACGACCGCCGCCGTACTGAAGGAGATGGAGGACGCGCAGGAAGTCCTTCCGTTGCTCGCCCACGAGGACGACACCGCAGGCGGCCTCATGACTCCGCCCGAGGTCGTCTTGCACGAGCGCATGACGGCGGAAGAGGCCATCTGCCACGTGCGCAAGGTCGCTCCCGACTCCGAAACGGTGTACTACCTCTTCGTCGTGGACGACGAGAAACACCTGGTGGGCGTCGTGAGCCTGCGCGAACTCATCGTGGCCGATCCGCAGGCGCGCATCCGCGACATCATGAACCGCGACGTGATCTCCGTCCGCGTGGACGCAGACCAAGAAGAGGCCGCGCACCTCATGACACGCTACGACCTCCTGGGCCTGCCCGTCGTGGACCACGAGAACCACCTGCTCGGCATCATCGCCTACGACGAGGTCGCCGACATCCTGGAAGAGGAGGCCACCGAGGACATCCAGCGGTTCGGTGGTGCCGAGCCGTTGGATAAACCGTACCTGTCCACCGCGGTAAGTTGGGTCGCCCGCAAGCGGCTCGGCTGGCTTCTGCTCCTGTTCATCACCGAGACGTTCACCGGCTCCGTGCTCCGGCATTTTGAGTCCACGCTGAGCCAGGTCGTGTCGCTGGCCTTCTTCGTCCCCCTGCTCATCGGCACGGGCGGCAACTCCGGCTCGCAGACCACCAGCACCATCATCCGCGCGCTGGCCATCGGCGACGTGGATACCAAGGACATCTTCCGGGTGTACTGGCACGAATCCAGGGTGGGTTTGCTTCTAGGGGCCATGATGGCAGTCGTCGCGTTCATCCGCGCGCTCACATGGGGCACCACGGTCTGGGTGGCCATCGCCGTGGCCGTGAGCATCTGGACCATCGTCCTGTGGGCCAACAGCCTGGGCGCGCTCCTGCCCATCATCGCCCACAGACTGCGCATAGACCCCACGGTGGTGTCCGGCCCCGTGATGAGCACCCTGGTGGATGCCACGGGCCTGTTCATCTACTTCACCATCGCGCGGATGATCCTGCGGCTGTAGAGCCGGCCCCCACTACGTCGCCGCCAGCGCGGCCTGCACGACATCCTCCAACGGGACGCCGTGCTGGCGGGCGATGCGGGCGCAGTCCTCGTACTCGGGCCGCCGCAGGATAACCTCGCCATCCAGCACCTTGACCTTCACGCGGACCTCGCCCCACGGCGTCCGCACCATCTCCGTGCGTCGCTCGGCGGTGCGGCGCTCCACCTCCAACCAGCGCAGGCCAAGCGTCGGCGTCTCGCGCAGCACGGCTTCGGCCAGCCTGTCGGCCTCGTTCGGGGCCGCGATTGCAGAGAGCACCACCGCGGGGCGATTCTTCTTCATCTGAATCGGCGTGAACCACACATCCAGCGCGCCCGCCGCAAAGAGCCGCTCCATGGCGTAGCCCAGCGCCTCGCCCGTAACGTTGTCCAGATTGCATTCCAAGAGCACCACCCGCCCGTGATTGCCGACCCGTGTCTCGCCCAGCCACGCGCGCACCGCGTTGGGCCAGGGAAAGCCCTCGTGCTTCCCGAATCCATACCCCACACGGCTCAGGCGCAGTTCGGGCCGCTTGAAATGCGCCAACTCGCTCAGGATGGCCGCGCCTGTGGGGGTAACCGTCTCGCCCTCCACGTCCACGGCGACCGTCGGAGCGCCCGACTCGGCCAGAATCTCCAGGGTCGCCGGCGCGGGCAACGGCAGCACCCCGTGGGCCGTGCGTACAAATCCCCGCCCCAGGGGAAGCGGTGAAGCGTACACCTCCTCCACGCCGGCCAACTCCAGGGCGACCGCGAACCCGACGATGTCCACGATGCTGTCCGCCGCGCCCACCTCGTGGAAGTGCACCTCATCGGGCGTTGTGCCGTGAACCTTCGCCTCGGCGCGGGCCAGCCTGCGGAAGACTGCCAGCGCCCGCTCCCGCGCCCGCACGGGCAGCGCATCGCCCGCACCTTGAATCAGCGCCTCAATGTCCGCCAGGTGGCGGTGGGGCTGGCGCTCGGTGTCCACACGAACCTCAAACCGAACCCCCGCGATGCCCTGGCGCACGACTTCCGTCGCCTCAATCGCATAGCCATCCAGCGGCAGCGCCTGCAACGCCGCGCGCAGGCCGTCCAGCGGCACGCCCGCATGGAGCAGCGAGGCCAGCAGCATGTCGCCGCTTGCCCCCGCGAAGCAGTCAAAGTACACGACGCGGCTCATCTTCCACCCCCTTGCCGGCGGGCGGCGGCAACGCGATTGGCGATGAGGCCGGCCATGACGCCCGCGCCCACGCCGTTGTCAATGTTCACCACGGCCAGGCCCGGCGCGCACGTCTGCAACATGGACGTCAGCGCGCCGATGCCGCCCCCGCCGAACCCGTACCCGACCGACGTGGGCAACCCGATGACCGGCACATCCACCAGCCCTGCCACCACCGACGGCAGCGCGCCGTCCATCCCCGCCGCCACGATGATGACATCCACCTGCGCTTCCCGAAGCAGGGCGCGCAGCGGCTCAAACAGTCGGTGCAGCCCCGCGACCCCCACATCGTGCGCCTTGAACACCTCGCACCCCATCTCGCGGCACACCAGCGCCGCCTCCGCCGCCACCGGGATGTCCGATGTGCCCGCCGTGATGATGCCCACGCGCCCGCCGGACGGCTTCACCTCCCCGCCCACGCGGCGCAGCACAGCGGCCCGCGCCTCGGCGTCCCATTCCAGCCACACTTGCTGCGGGTCATCCGGATTCGGCTCCGCCGGGAACTCCGCACGCAGGCGGGCTTCCAATTCCGGCGGGACGCGGCTCAGGATGGCCCGGCCCCGCAGTTGCAAGAACTTCTGGGCGATGGCCAGGCACTGCTCCACCGTCTTCGTCGCCGCGAAGATGACCTCGGGCGCACCTTTGCGGTCATCCCGGAAGATGTCCGGGTTCGCGAACTCAAGCCTGTCCACGGGATTCCCCTCCCTGCGCGCGCAACGCCTCATTCATGCTTCCACTCCGATAGCCCGCCAAATCCAGCGCGACGTGGACGTACCCGATGTCCCGGAACGCAGCCAGGACTCGCTCCCTGGCCGGTTCGGCGAGCAGAATCCCCCAGTCGTCGGGGCTGCATTCCACCTTCGCCAGCGTCCCCCAATGGCGCACCCGCACCTGCCGCAGGCCGAACTCCGAGCGCAGGAACTCCTCGGCCTGCTCCACGCGCGCTAAATCCTCCGGGCGAATGCGCACGCCGTAGGGGATCCGCGTCGCCAGGCACGCCTGCGGCGGCTTGTCCCATGTCGGCAGGCCCAACGCGCGCGACAGCGCCCGTATCTCGGCCTTCGTGAGGCCCGCTTCTGCCAGCGGCGCGCGAGCACCCAACTCGTCGGCTGCCCTCTGGCCGGGGCGGTAGTCCGCTGCATCGTCCACGTTCCCCCCGTGCACCACACAGGCCAGCCCGTGCGCCTGCGCCATCTGCGACAGCCGCACCAGCAACCCCCGCTTGCAGTGATAGCACCGCTCCGGCGGGTTGGCGACGAACGCTTCATCGTCCAGCACCGGCAACTCAATCACCAAATGGCGGCTCCCAAGGCGCTCCGCCAGTGCCGCCGCCTCGCGCACTTCGCGCCGGGGGTGAATCGGCGCATCCGCCGTAACGGCCAGCACGTTCTCCGCCCCCAGCACGCCCAGGCTCTCCGCCAGCAGATACGTGCTGTCCGTCCCGCCCGAAAACGCCACCAGCACAGACCCCATATCCCTCAGTATCCCCCGCAGCCGCTCTACCTTGCCCGCGAGGTGAGCGTTTATGTCAAATTCGCGCGTGTCCACCCTGTCTCTCCACCATGTGTTGGCTGTTCCGAAGTGCGCCCGAACTACAATAACTCCAACTGCTTCGGCTCCCCGCCCTCGTCGTCCACCGGATACCCGTGCGCGAGCAGCCAGTCCCGATCCGGCCCCGCCCACTGAAAGCGGCGCAAATCGGTGCGGCCCCGCGCGTCAAACTTCACGCCCTCGGCTTCCAGCAGCCTGCGCTGGAGGAGCGCTTCCTGCTCTCGGAATTCGGTGCTGATCTCGCCGCGCGCGTTGATAACCCGGTGCCAGGGAATCTGCAACCCCGACGGCGTCGCCCGCAGTGCCCAGCCCGCCATCCGCGCCGTGCAGGGCGGCCCCACAATCCTCGCGATCTGGCCGTAGGTCGCCACGCGCCCGCGCGGGATGAGCGCCACAATTTCATAGACCCGCGTGTACAACTCCTCAAACGGCAGGGCTCCCAGTCCCATCGTCTTCACCTCGTGCGATGCCAGGTGCTCGCTCAGGGCGTAGTGTACCCTGGTACTTGACCACAGGGGAAATTGCCCGTCGTCATGGCGAGCGAAGCCAGCCGGTCGGCCCACGTGCGACGCACCTCGGAGGTGCGTCGCACGCGCCGCCAATCGTTACCTGTCATTGCGAGCGAAGCGAAGCAATCTCACACTTCATCTGTCATGCTGAGCGAAGCATCTCGGTTGACGAGATTCTTCGGCGCTTTGCGCCTCAGAATAACCGTAGGGACAATTCATGAATTGTCCCTACGGGCGCCCCGCGCCCTCGCAATGACACCCCATCAAGAATCCCTGATATTAGCCCCCGAACAGCGCCTCCACCAGCGTTTGCCGGTCTACCCCAACATGCCGCGCCACTTCGTTCAAGATCGCGCTCAGGGTGCCCACACGTAGAGGCTTGTGGCGCGGGATCGTGATGTGGTGCTCCCCGCCCTCTAGCGTTGTCAACCGCAGGTGGCTACCGGTCTGACGAGTTACCCTGTAGCCATACCGCCCAAGAAGCGCGGCCAGTTCCGCACCGCTCACATCCCGTGGCAGCCTCATGCCACCATGACCTCTTCACGCACGATGTGCATGCGGATCAGGTCCGGCATATCGGGCTCGTCAAAGTGGCACTTCACGGCATCGCGAATCGCCGCCTTCAGTTCATCCCAGGTGTCCGCTTCGGTGAAGATGGGATACCCTAGCGCCCGCGCCGTGTATCCCCCCTCCGGCGCCTCTTCAACCAGAAAGATCACTTCCTTTGCCATCGCATACCCCCAGGTGTAAGGCTGCGTGCGCGGAACAACGCCCCTCCGTAACAATCAGGGGCGAGATGATTGCACCCCTTCTTGGATGCCACGCGCCTCATTCTACCGACATCTGCCCAATGCGTCAACAGGGGCGCTGCGCCCTTGGCCCATCGCCTCCGCAGGCAGGGGCTGGAATGGGGACCTGCCCTACTCGGCGTTTCATGCCGCCGCTCATACGCCCGCCCGATTCTCACCGCAAAGGGGACGCAACCATCGCCCTGCACCATGCGGAGTGCATTTCAATTTTGGGGCGCAATGACCGAACATCGTTAGGTTGCCGAGCAGAATCTACCTCACCTATCCCCACCCCGGCCCTCCCCTTTCCTCTCCGCGGGCGGAGAGGAAAGCGGAGGGTATGGGAGGGGTTAGGTGAGGTCAAGCAGACCCATCGCCCCACGTCAGGCAGCGAAAGAGGCGGCCCATTGCAGCAGCCTTGCCCCCAAACTGAAATGCACCCACCATACGCCCGCCTTTGCACGCCGCGCGGAACATGCTATAATCTGACAGACACCGCGACAAGGAGCAGGCAGACATGGCGCTGATTGGATACGACCCCAGAAAGCAGGCGGACGCTGCCGCCGCGCGACGCCCCACCAAACTCACCGCGCCGCCCCTGGAGCAGACGGTCATGATCACCCGCTCCGATGTCCCCAAAGCGCCGCCCGTGCGCGCCCTGTGGCTTATCCCCCTCGTGGGCGGTGGGCTTTCGCGCGCCTTCATCATCCGCGAGGCGGAAACCGTGCTGGGACGGCAGATGGGCGCGGGCTTACGCCTGTGGGACAGCAAGGTCTCCCGCCAGCACTGCAAAATCCTGCTGACCGAGCACGCCGCCGTGGTGGTGGATCTGGACAGCAGCAACGGGACGTTCGTCAACGACGAGCAGGTGGAGCGCGCCGAACTCAAGGACGGCGACCTGCTCCGCGTCGGCGATACTGTCTTCCGCATCCGATACATGGACTTCGGCGAGCAGACCGCATCCGACGATGCCTACTGGCTGGCCACCCGCGACCCGGGGACCGAACTCTACAATCGGCAGTACATGCTTGAGGCGCTTCAGCGCGAATGCGCGCGGGCCGCCCACCACGACTACCCGCTGGCCCTGTTGCTGCTCGGCGTGGAACCCCACGAGGCCCCGCAGTCCAGCCGCCTCGCGACCCTGGACAAGGAGGCCCGTGCCCTCGCAGCACTCTTGCGCCAGCAGGGCAACGAGGACCTCATCCTAGGCCGGTACAGCACCGCCGAACTCATCGCCATCCTGCCCATGACCGCGCCGCATGCGGCTCAATCCCTCGCCGACAAGGTGCAGGCCGATTTCCAGGCAGTAACCGGCGACGCGGCCCCCAGACGGTTGGTGGTCGGGCTTGCCCATTTCCCCGACCAGGCCGACTCGGCCGAGCAACTGCTGGAGAGGGCGGAAATCGTGCTGTACCAGGCGCGAACTCCTGCGCCGCCCGAGGCAGGATAAGTCTGACGACAGGCCGACGGTGCATGTCGGCGCGCCCTTGACCAAGGGCAGAACATCTCAATAGCGAGGGGCGCAGATGGAACGACTCGTCGCTTTCCAGAACCAGGGGCAAAACCTGTACGGCATGCTCCATCTTCCCCAGGGGCCCGGCCCCCACCCCGCCGTCGCGTTGCTCCACGGCTTCACCGGCCACCGCAGCGAATCCCACTTCATCTTCACCAAACAGGCCCGACACCTGGCCCGGCACGGCATCGCCGCGCTGCGCTTTGATTTCCGCGGCTCCGGCGAGAGCGAGGGCGACTTCGCCGACATGACCATTGAGGGCGAGATTTCCGACGCCGCGGCGGCCCTGGACTGGCTGAGCGCCCAGCCGGAGATAGACAAGGCGCGCCTCGGCGTCCTGGGGTTGAGCCTGGGGGGACTTGTCGCCGCGTGCCTGGCCGGGCGTGATCCCCGCGTGCGCGCTCTCGTCCTGTGGGCCGCGCCCGCCAACCTGGCCGAGGTGCTGTCCAAAGGCGCGGAGACCGCCCCCCGCCCGCCGGTCCCCCAGCCGAAGGGCCTGGACATCGGCGGGCTGGTCGTCGGGCACGAGTTTATCCGCCAGGTCATGACCGTGCGCCCGCTGGACGAAATCCGCCACTTCACGGGGCCGACCCTCGTCGTCCACGGGACGGCCGATCAGTCCGTGCCGCCCAAGGATGCCCAAGAGTACATGAATGCGCTGACCGGCCCCAAGTCGCTGCTCCTGGTCAACGGAGCCGACCACACGTTCTCATCCGTAGCGTGGGAAGAGGAGGTGATCACCGCATCCACCAACTGGTTCGCGCAGCACCTGTAGGGCACTGCTGACTCTCACTGCAGAGACGCACAGCGAGAAACTCCAAGGGACCTCTGCGTGCTCTGCGGTGAAACCGCGACCGACCAACCTCATCTCGTGCGGCGCATCCCGCGAACAACCAGGTCATACTGCTTGGCATGAACGGCACTGCCAGGACGAACTGGCACCTCAGCAAAGGAGGCAAACCATGCACGTAGTAGAATCTGGCATCGGTCCCCTCATCCAGCCGCCCGACATGAACGCCTTCCGGGAGTGGAACCGGAAGCACAAGACGAAGGCCCTGGTGGACAAACTGATGTCCGAACAGGAGGCCGTCGCCCGCTTCATGTTTGACGGCGCGTACATCGGCACCGAACTCTACGGCACCGTCCGCTGCCCCATGTCCCTCATCCGCGAGGTCATCCGCCAGGGGTACAAGGACCTCCGCGTCGCCGGCCAGGGCGTGATGGAACTGGACATCCTCCTGGCGACAGGCCGCGTGCGCGCCCTGGACATCACCTACATCGGCAACGAGGTGTACGGCATCTCGGCCAACCTGCGCCGCGAGGTGGAGAGCGGGCGCGTGCAGCAGGTCGTGGAATGGTCCAACGGCGGCATCACCTGGCGGTTCAAGGCGGCAGCCATGGGCGTCCCCTTCATCCCCGTCCGCTCCATGCTGGGCACCGACACGCTGAAGTACAGCGCGGCCAAGGTGGTGGAGTGCCCGTTCACCGGCGAGAAGGTGGCCCTGCTCCCCGCCCTCATCCTGGACGTGGGGTTCATCCACGTGCACCGCGCCGACCGCTACGGCAACTGCCAGATTGACGGCATCGCCGGGTTCGCCGTGGAGATGGCCCGCGCGTGCAAGCGCCTCATCGTCAGCGCCGAGGAGATCATCCCTACCGACGAGATTCGCAAGCGCCCCGACCGCACGGCCATCCCCTACTACCTGGTGGACGCCGTCGTTCACGCCCCCTTCGGCTCCCACCCGGGCGAGATGTGTTATGTTTACCGCCGCGACGAGGAACTCATCCGCGAGTGGGTCAAGGAGATGGAGCAGCCCGACACCGCCCAGGCCTACCTCCAGAAGTACGTGTACGGCCCCAAGAACCACGACGAGTACATGGACCTCATCGGCCGCGACCGCCTGGAAAGCCTGCGATACCGCAAAGGAGGGGAGCGATGAGCACCGAGTACAATCCCCGCGAACTCCTCATCTGCGTGGCCGCGCGCCTCATGGAGGACGGCACCACCGCCTTCATCGGCACCGGCATCCCCATGCTGGCGGCGGCCCTGGCGCAGAAACTCCACGCGCCCAACCTGGTAACCGTGTTTGAATTCGGCGGCACCGGCGCCATCCTGGAGGAACTCCCGCTCGCCGTCGGCGAGGAGCGCACCTTCCACCGCGCGCTGTCGGCCACCGGCATCTGCGACACCATGGAGACCGCCCAGCGCGGCTTCATAGAGTACGGCTTCCTGGGCGGTGCGCAGATTGACCCCTACGGCAACCTCAACTCCACGGTCATCGGCGATCACGCGCGGCCCAAGGCCCGCCTCCCGGGCAGCGGTGGCGCCAACGACGTCGGCTCCCACTGCTGGCGCACCATCGCCATCATGCAGCACGACGCGCGGCGCTTCGTCCCCAAGGTGGACTTCATCACCACGCCGGGCTACCTCACCGGCCCGGGCGCGCGCGAGGCCGCGGGACTCCCGCCCGGAACCGGCCCCTACCGCGTCGTGTCCAGCCTGGCGCTGATGGGCTTTGACGACGAGACCAAGCGGATGAAACTCCTGGCGGTGCACCCGGGCGTAACCGTGGAGCAGGTCATCCAGAACACGGGGTTTGAACTCCTGCTGGCCGACCGCATAGAGGAGACGCCCCCGCCCACGGACGAGGAACTGCGCCTCCTGCGCGAGGAGATAGACCCGCACCATTTGTATATTTGAGCGGCCCGGCGCGAAAAACCGTTGACAGGGCGCGGAAGTCGGGGTATAATTTGAGCAATTGAGGATACTTTGGTGCGCTCTGCCCGCTGCGCCCCCGGTGGGTGAACAAGCGGTTAGCCCAAGCGCAGGGGCTTGGCGCCCAATGACTGCAGAATTTGTGGAGGACGCACGATGTTCGGATTCCGCATAGTTCCACAGGGATACGCCATTGTTGTCGAGCGGCTCGGAAAGTTCAACAGGGTACTGTATAGCGGGCTGCGATTCGTGTTTCCTATCATTGAAAGAACCAGGCCGATCTTCTTCAGAGCGTTAGAAGTGGACGTAACAGGTGTCCGGCAAGTGGTAACGAAGATGTCAGAGATGGTGGACCTGCGTGAACAGGTGCTGGACTTTCCCAAGCAGAGCGTAATCACAAAAGACAACGTGATGATGGAGATTGATGCCGTACTCTACTATCAGGTTGTTGATCCAGAACGGGCGGTGTATGGGATCGCCAACTTGGTGGACGGCATTGAGAAACTCGTTCAGACTACGCTTAGGAACGTGGTTGGACAACTGAGTCTGGATGAGACTCTGGCATCGCGAGAGACCATTAATGCTCAGCTTAGAGCTGTGCTGGACGAGACGACACCAAACTGGGGGGTCAGAGTGAGCCGCGTTGAACTCCAGGAAATCTCTCCGCCGGAAGACATCCGCCGACGCATGGAACTGCAAATGACGGCTGAAAGGGAGAAGAGAGCTGCGATACTCAAAGCCGAGGGGGAGAAACAAGCAGCGATCCTGGAATCGGAAGGGGAGGCGTCAGCGGAGATAAGACGGGCGGAGGCGGTTAAGCAAGCGGAGATACTCAGGGCAGAAGGGATGGCACGAGTTCGGGAGGTAACGTGCGAGTCCTGTGATGTCCACATTGATGGCGTGTGGACCCACCTTAAAGCCGGGCAGAAGTACAAGACACCATCGGACGGGTGCTCCTTTGAGGTGTCGGACGTGGGCTCGAGCGCGATTAAGATCTCGCTGCAGAAGAGGACGATCAAGATCAAGCGGGAGGCATTTTCGGCTGCCTTGCACTACTTGCGAGAGAATCGCCACGACGAAGGAAACCCTTGCCCTATCAGGTCGAGCAACAACCCCGAGGATGCAGGCCCCTTGTGTCGCGCAGCACGGGCCAGCAATGACAATGTCCGATGCATTAACTAACCAATGGTGCTACTTCACAAACTGAACTCGGCGATGGACAGCCTCACAAAGCCGTCCTTGTCTGGCTGGAGACCG
>JADBJK010000120.1 GCA_014874485.1 Chloroflexota bacterium | reverse complement strand
GTATGCCGGCCATGACGCCACCCAAGATGCCACCCAAAATACCACCCTTCACCGATAGGGTACCACTCACGACACCAGCCACGATGCCTACTTCATCCAGGCCTGACACCTGCTTAGCCGCTATCACTGCTACGACAACGGGTAACGCAGCGATCAGTGTGTCGAACAAAGGCCCCACAGTTTCACTGAGCGCGGGGATCTTGCCAATTGCCAAAGTGAGAGCCATAGCGATGAAGGCAGGCAACGAGGCCATCATGATGCTGCGTAAGTTGATGCGCGCTCGAATGTCTCCAGTGGCGGCTTCTGCGACTTTGCCGATGACAGGGGTGTAGCGTAGTTTCCATTCGCTCGCCAGCGCGGAGATATAGCCTACGGCACGAGTGCGGTTCGTTGTGCCAGTGGTGCCGGAGAAAGAGATGACGTTAGCCCCCATACTGCGGGCATCTGCCATTGCAGTGCCACCAGTGCCGACTACTGGGATCTTCTTCTCCGCAGCTGCCTCAATCACAACTTTGTTGGTGGCTTTCGGATCGGCACTTACCAGGATCAAGCCGTCAATTTCGTCGTCTCGAATGGCTTGGGCGATGGCACTGCTTTCTTCCTTAGCGCGGTCGTTCACCTCAGCAAGGGTGCCTGCGAAGACCTCTTTGGGAGCCCCTTCGCTCTGTACCCACAGTGCAGCAGGTGTCTGCTCGGTGGCTCGATCCAGCGTGGTTGTGGCAGCAACGAAAGCGATTTTGGCGACCTCGATTCCGGCGGCTTTGGCCTGCCTGGCGACTTCGCCCAGCAGGCCACTAGGGTCCTTGCCACCTAGAACGTAGAGGTGACCGCCACTGCTACCAACCAATGCGATTCGTTTCATTTGCTAACCCTCCTTAGCATATTTCTTATATGAGCCCTTTTGGCTCATATTTATTATAATATTATCATAAATCGTCGGCTTTGTCAATAGCACAAACGTTCTCGCTCACATTACGTTGAAAATGCATAGGACTGTTACCGCCGAAGTCTGATCCTTCTTGGTGAGTAGAAAGCACTGCCTCACTCCTACTAGCGCTCTCATTATTTCAGCTTCCAACTGTTGTGGCTAAGTGCTTGGCGGTGCTCCTTCATAGACAGTGACACGACAGTCTCCCTCAGTCCATTGCCCCAGCCCTCCCCACCAAACATCTCGCTGTTGCCTGATATCCCGGATTGGACTATAATGGCGCTAACTTTAGCGAGGAGGTGGGCGGTGACCAACGTTCCCTTCGGCAATCTGCGCTTGCAGTACGACTCGATACGTGATGAGGCTGAATCTGCCCTCCAGCAGGTGCTCGATAGCGGCTGGTTCATCCTGGGCCAGCAGGTGTCTGCTTTCGAGGAGGAGTTCGCTGCCTACGTGGGCGCTCGCTATGCCGTCGGAGTCGGCAACGGCACCGAGGCCCTGCAACTGGCAGTGATGGCCCTCGACATCGGCCCCGGCGACGAGGTGCTCACCGTCCCGCTGACCGCTTGCTTCACCGCCCTGGCCATCTCCGCCACGGGTGCGACCCCCACCTTCGTAGACATCCGGCCCGACAGTTTCAACATGGATCCGGAACAAATAGAGACCCGCATCACACCGCGCACCAGGGCTATCATGCCCGTCCACCTTTACGGCCAGTCCGCGGATATGGACCCCATCATGGAGATCGCGGAGCGCCGTGGCCTATACGTGATCGAGGACGCGGCCCAGGCTCACGGGGCGGAGTACAAGGGCCGCCGGCTGGGGAGCATCGGCCACATCGGCTGCTTCAGTTTCTACCCCAGCAAAAACCTGGGGGCATACGGCGACGGCGGCCTGTGCGTAACGAACGACCCGGCCCTGGCCGAGAGACTGCGGCTCCTGCGCAACGGCGGCCAGTCGAAGCGCTATCATCACGAGATGTTGGCCATCAACAGCCGGCTCGACGAGATGCAGGCGGCGCTACTGCGAGCCAAGTTGCGCCACCTGGACGAGTGGAACGACGCCCGGCGGCGCATCGCTCACCGCTACGACGAATTGCTGGCCCACAGCCCGGTGACCACTCCTGTGGAGATGGCTTACGGCAAGCACGTCTATCACCTCTACGTAGTGCGCTCCCCCGCCCGGGATCGCCTGCAAGCCCATCTGGAGGCGCATGGCGTGGGCACGCAGGTGCACTATCCCATCCCGCTGCACCTTCAGGGCTGCTACAGGTTCCTGGGTGGAAAGCGCGGCGATTACCCGGTGGCAGAACGGGCTGCCGAGGAGATCCTCTCGCTGCCCATCTACCCCGAACTGACCGATGATCAGGTGGAGTACGTGGCCGAGGTGATCAACCGCTGGGTCCCTTAGATTGGAGTCAGGAGCGATATGTCCAAGAGTATCAGCGTCTTTTTCCCGGCCTACAATGATGGCGGCACCATCCCCAGTATGGTGCTCACCGCGATTATGACCCTGCGCCAGTTGACCGATGACTACGAGGTGATCGTGGTCAATGACGGCAGCCAGGATTACACCGGGGAGGTGCTGGCTGAACTGGCGCAGCACTATCCTGAACTGCGGGTCATCACCCACGAGCGAAACCGAGGCTATGGTGGGGCCTTGCGCTCTGGCTTCGCCAACGCCACGAAGGAACTCGTCTTTTACACCGACGGCGACGCCCAGTACGACGCCCGCGAACTGGCCCTCTTCTATGCCAAGATGACCGATGATGTGGACATCGTGCAGGGGTACAAGATCAGCCGCTCTGACCCCTGGTACCGCACTCTCATCGGGCGCATCTATCACTGGACAGTGAAGATCGCCTTCGGCCTCCAGGTGCGCGACGTGGACTGCGATTTCCGCCTCATACGCCGTCGAGTCTTCGACGAAGTGAAACTCGAATCCAACTCCGGCGTGATCTGTGTGGAGATGGTGAAGAAAATCCAGGATGCGGGGTTCAAATTCGCCGAAGTGCCCGTGCACCACTATCACCGCGCCTATGGCAAGTCGCAGTTTTTCAACTTCAGGCGCATTGCGCGGGTGGGGATAGATCTCACCAGACTGTGGTGGCAACTGGTCGGCTCGCGCATTGTCCGCCGCCCTACTGAGGCGGCAAAGGCATGATGGAATCCCGGCCCCTCACCGAAGCCTCTACGTGGAAGCCCGCCGTCCGATGTCTGCCCCTGATCCTGATCCTCATTTTGGCTGGCATCCTGCGTTTCGGCCAGCCAGGCATCGCCGAGTTCAAATTTGATGAGGCCGAGGCGTGCTCGTATGCCCAACGTATCGCGGCGGGGCGAGAATTCCCACTGGCCGACGGCAATATGTCCTTCGGCCTCCCCGACCCGCCGCTGGACGTGTATCTCTATGCCTTGCCCACACTGATTTCAGACACCCCCCTCGCCACCGTTCTCTTTGTGGCTGGCCTGAACCTGCTGGCGGTAGCGGGCACCTATCTTTTGGCGGAGCGGTTCTTCAACCGGCGGGCTGCCCTCTTCGCGGCCCTTTTCTATGCCGCCGCTCCCTGGGCGGTGATCTACGGGCGCAAAGCCTGGGTGCATATCCAGCCGCTTCTGACCGTCTTGATGCTTTGGTTTCTGTGCCAAGCCGTATGTGGGAGGGCTGCCCAAGACCCGAAGCAGCGCCAGTCTTGGGCCATCGCCGGCTTTCTGTTCCTGCTCGGACTCCAGGGGCAGACGCACCTGTTGGCAGTGCTCTTTCTCCCCGCCGCGGCGCTGGGTCTGCTTGTGTTTCATAAGCACATCGCCGGGCGACCGTTCTGGCTGGGCCTGGCGCTGACTGTCCTGGTGTCACTGCCCTATCTGGTCTATATGCTCACGCAGGTATCCGTCACCCGGGCAGTGGCAACGAGTAGCCCGCTGGGTGGCAGGTGGCAAGTAGATACCCAAGCCTGGCGCTTTGTCGCCTGGATCGCTTCTGGATTCAACCTGGAGGCGCTGCTGGGGGTGTCGGCGGGGCGATTCGCGTTGGTCTCTCAAGCCCTGGCGTATGTCCACTATGTGATATCTGCGCTCCTGGTGCTTGGCGTGGCCCTGGCAGCCCGGGCGGTTTGGCGGCGCGAAAAGGGATGGGAGTCATACCTAATCGCCCTGCTCTGGCTGTTCGGGCCGCTCCTGCTCCTAACGGTGCGCCCGGCGCCGGTTTACCTGCATTATATGACCGTGCTTTTCCCGGCAGTTTTTCTGGTGCTGGGGGTGGCTGCCAATTGGTTGGCTGGGCGCTCTCGGGCTGTGGCTATAGTGACCTTCGCCGTCGTCCTCCTGCTGGTGGGCGCGCAAGCGTTCGCGGTGTGGTCTCTCTACGACCACGTGCGTGCCTATGATACGAGCGGCGGCTTCAGTGTGCCTCTGGAGACGTGGCTGGCTGCGCGGGAGGCAGCCCTGCATGCAGCGCAGGAGACTGGAACCAGCCAGGTGGCTGTGCTCACTGATGGCACGGTGCCCCAATATGAGGAGCGGCCAGCCATTCTGGATTGCTTGTTGCGGCCGGCAGTGGAGCCGCGCTTCCTGGGACGGGGTGGGATCACTGCTTTCCTGCTCCCAGCCGGCCGGCCGCTCGTTTATCTGACCACGCGAGACGACCACGCCATCCAGGAGATGCTGGAAACCTGGGGTGACGCGACCGCACGCGTGCCGCTGCCCGGTGATGCGGGTGTTTTGTCTGTTTATGTGCTCCCGGCCCGGAGCACAGAGGAGGTCTCGTCTCGACCTGCTGTCCCGCTGGGGGTTCGCTTTGCCAATGGCGCGGTGCTAATGGGCTATGGTGCGCCGAACACCGTTACGCCAGGGGAGACCCTTCGGCTTACCACATATTGGACGTTTCGCGGGCTCAGCGGCGAGGTCGGTGCGGCAAACTGCACCGCCTTCCATCACTTGGTGGATGCGGAGGGGCGGAAATGGGGTCAGCAGGATGGCTTTGGCCTGGCTAGCGCCGACTGGCGGGAG
>JADBJK010000119.1 GCA_014874485.1 Chloroflexota bacterium | reverse complement strand
TGATGATAAGCCGCTTGCACCGGAGCACGGCTACCCGTTACGGCTGGTGGTGCCCCGCCTGTACTTCTGGAAGAGCGCCAAATGGGTGCGGGGCCTGGAATTCATGGCCGAGGACCGGCCCGGCTTCTGGGAGAGCAGGGGCTACCACATACGCGGTGATCCGTGGAGGGAGGAGCGGTTCTCCAGCGGCTTGGGGCGGAGGAGTAGCCGATAGCAGCGTCGACTCCACACCCTGGCTACACGGGAAGTCCTGGTCAAAGGGGGATTTCGGCCACCGACTTGGCGCGGTTTACATAATCTCCGTCGTGAAATCCACCACCTGCACGTCCGGGCGGACCCGCTCGATGAACTCCACCACTTTGCTCAGCGTGGCATGGGCGTGGGAAGCGTCGTTGCTCACGCAGGCCACGCCGATCACTGCTATCTGCCACAGGTCGTTGCCTTCCACCTCGGCGATGGAGACGTTGAACTCCTTATGCACCCGCGCTAGGAGCGACTTGAGCACCTGACGCTTGTCTTTTAGCGAGTGATTGCCGGGGATATGCAGTTTGATCGTACAGATGCCGACGACGATGGTTGTCTCTCTCCTATGCCGGTCTGGCTCTCCCTCCCGCAGCGGATAGCGCCTCCCGCACGCGGTCTGGCGTGGCGGGCAGGCGGTACACCCGGGCCCCGCAAGCGCGACGAATGGCGTTGATGATAGCGGCTGCGGTGGGGATGGCGGGTATCTCCCCCACGCCCTTCGCCCCGTAGGGCCCATCGGCAGCCGGATCTTCAACCAAGATGGGGATTATTTCCGGCACATCTGCGACAGTGGGGATGCGGTAGGTCCGCAGGTTGGTGTTCTGGGGCACGCCTTGACGCAACACCAGTTCCTCCAATAGCGCCTGGCCAATGCCCATCACCACACCCCCCTCAATCTGTCCACTCACAGCCATAGGATTAAGTGCCCGGCCTATGTCGTGGGCGGCGATGACCCGCAGCACACGCACCTCACCCGTTCGTACGTTGACCTCCACCTCAGCAGCCTGGGTGGCGTAGCCAAAGGCGAAATGCATATCGCCTGGTTGACCCAAGGGGACCGTCTTGGGTGGCGTGTAGGAGGCATGGGCGCGCAGGGACCGACCTTCGGCCCTGGCCAACCGTGCTGCCTCGGCCAGCGACATCTTCCGCTCCCCGGCCCGCACCTGTCCGTCAACGAAGGCCAACGTCGCTGGCGGCACATCCCAGGCCTCCGCCACTGCGCTGGACAACGATTCGCGGGCCTGAATGGCAGCCCTGCGCACCGCGTTGCCGGTGATGAAACTCTGGCGTGAGGCGGTGGTGGGGCCACCGTCGGGTGTCAGCGCGGTGTCTCCCAGGACAACCTTGACCTGGCGGTAATCCACGCCCAATTCTTCGGCCACAATCTGCGGTAATATGACCGGCAATCCCTGGCCTACTTCGGCAGCTCCGGTATATACGGATATATTCCCTTCCTCATCAATCTCTACCTCAGCCCCTGCGCTATCATCCACGCCGCCACCTAACCCCACATTTTTATAGGCACAGGATATGCCCCACCCTCGCCGCCAATCACCGCTCGGCTCCGGCACGGGATATTTCGCTATCTCTGCCTCAACCCGGTCTATCGTCTCCATGAGGCCCACGCTCTCTCGGAGTACCTGGCCGGTCGCCGTCATCCCCCCGACGCGCAAGGCGTTGATGCGCCGGATGGCGAACGGCGAGAGGCCCAGTTCCTCCGCCAGAATGTCCATCTGGCTCTCGATGGCGAAGTTCGACTGGGGCACACCGAAGCCGCGGAAGGCCCCCGCGGGAGGGTTATTGGTATACATCGCATCGCATTCGATAAAAACATTGGGCACATCGTAAGGCCCGGCGGCGTGGGTGGCGGTGCGAGTCATGACGTGTTCGCCCAGGGAGGCGTAGGCTCCCGTGTCGCCCAGGATGTGCGCTTCCAGGGCGACTAGCCTGCCGTCTCGCCTCGCGCCCGTCTTAAGCCAGATCACAGTGGCGTGGCGCTTGGGATGGCTGATGATAGACTCCTGGCGCGAGTAGACCAATTTGACCGGGCGGCGCGTGACCCAGGCTCCGAGCGCAGCGTGAATCTGGCCTGCGATATCCTCCTTGCCGCCGAAGGCTCCACCCACCCAAGTGTGCACCACACGCACCTGTTCTTCGGGGATGCCCAGCGACGCTGCCACCTGGCGCCGGTCGGCGAAAGGTATTTGCGAGCCGACGTAGAGCACCAGCGTCCCATTCTCATCCAACCGCGCTACGGCCGCCTCTGGCTCCAGGAAGGCGTGCTCGGTGGTGGGGGTGCGGTACTCGCGCTCGATCACCACATCGGCGCTGGCGAAGCCTGCCGCCACGTCTCCGCGCCGTACCTCGATGTGTTTGAGCAAGTTGCCGCCTTCGTGGATCTGCGGAGCGTCGGGGGCCAGCGCTTCCTCCGGCGAGGACACCACTGGCAGGGGCTCGTACTCCACAGCAATAGCCTCTGTCGCTGCCCGCGCCTGGGCCTCCGTCTCCGCGAGTACCAATGCCACTGCATCGCCCACGTAACGAACCTTGTCGTAGGCCAGCACAGGCCAGTCGGGCCGAGAGACGCCGTGTACCTTTGAGCCCGGCACGTCGTCCGCCGTGAGCACCGCTACCACGCCGGGCATGCTTTTCGCCCTGGACGTGTCCACCCTCAGCAGTCGGGCGTGGGCATAAGCGCTCCGCAGCACCGCAGCGTAGAGCATATCATCGAAATACAGGTCAGCGGCGAAGAGGGCCTCGCCCTTCACTTTGGCTTCAGCATCCGGGCGCGGCAGAGGACGGCCTACTATGCGTTGTGGGGGTCTCGTCTCTGGGACGGAGGGCAGTAAGGCCTGGGCCGCCGATTGAATTGCGCGGATGATCCGCACGTAACCGGTGCAGCGACATAGGTTGCGTTCCAGCGCCTTCTTGATATCTTCTTCGGTCGGATGGGGATTGGCTTCCAGAAGTGCCACCGCGGACATAATTGCCCCGGGGGTACAGAAACCGCAATGGACCGCCCCGTGTTCGACAAAAGCCCGCTGCACAGGGTGCAGTTCGCCTCCTTTTGCCAGGCCCTCAATGGTGCGCACCCGCGCACCCTCCAGGCGCTTCGCCAAGAAGGTGCACGATCGCACCGCTTTGCCGTTCACAATGACCGTGCACGTTCCGCAATGGCCTTGGCCACAGCCTTCTTTGGTCCCTGTGAGGTGTAATTGGTCACGCAGTATCTCCAAGAGTGTGGTGTGTGTACCAATTTCCACCTCGCAGAGTTCATCGTTGACATAGAAACTCACTCGATCGGTTGGCATCAGATTAACCCCCTCTTATGGCAACCATGCCCAACAAGGGGCTTAAGTCCCTTGTTCGGTCCTCTCTGCATCATGCATTGCCCATAACTCGCGCAGCCACTGCGGCACCTTAGCCTCTGGCACCAGATCGCCACGCACCAGGTAGGGTTTGATATCTATCACTGGGCTACCGTCCAATGCATCCAGTCCCTCGACGATGAGCACGTTCCCCTCGCGGCGCAGGAGACGTACAGGCTTGATAGCGATGGGGTTGGGGCGGTTGGGCGTGCGGGTGGCGAAAAGGCCCACGAGGGGCATATCCTCACGCTGTTCGGGATGAACTCGCAATTGGAATGGCCCGTGGGCGCGGTGTAGCCACCAGAGGATGATCAGGTGAGAGAAGCCCTCTATGCCATCCAAAGCCGGCTCCAGGTCGGGCCGGATCACAATGCGGCTGGGACAGCTTTCCCAATCCTCCGGCACCTCGTCCGTGAAATCGTTTTCCACAGTGCCAACTGCTGTCAGAATAATGCTCTCTGGCATACCATATCGTTCTCCAGTCCCACCTTATGTTACCTGAATGAGGGTCGCTATACTCACCGCGAGAGGTTCTGCAATGCCATACCTACTGGCGAAGTAACCGTATAGTTCTTCGGCATTCCGCACGCCTTCGAAATCCCATTGCACTCCGTCGGGGTACATGATGAAAGGGTAGTCTTGTGGCCCACCCAATCCGCCGTGCGCTGCCCACTGCTCCTCGAAAGATACAACCGTGTTCGTCGCGGGGTCATAGCGCCCGAAGACAATGAGATCGCCGCTGTGTGGAAAGAACAGGAGCCGCCGGATCTGATCTGCTGCCCATTCCGGTTCAAGTAGGAGGCATAGCGGATTTTGGCCGTGAACACGATGGCCAACGCCGAGGCACAGGATGCCTTCTTTTCCTATGACCACTGCCTCGCTCCTCTCGCGCCCAGCCACCAACCAAATCCCTTCGTGTAGCACTAGACGTGGGATGAGTTCAGGGAAGACCTCCATCACCTGGCTCAACTCCATCTGCGCATCTGTGACATTGAAGTACACGTGAGAAAGTGAGCCGGAGTTTCTCACCACAATATCATTGGCCCGATCGACATGCCGGGTCGTTTGGTCTCCGAGTCGGGTAAGACGCTTCTCGGCCAGCCGATACAGTGCGTGCGCGATGATGGCTCCCCGTTCTCCCAGGTTGGCCTCGATGGTCCGCAATTCTTCCAGAAGGTACTGCGCGTGTACCCCAGCCTGGTTTTCTCCGTCGTCCGTTTCTGCCAGGCGCACAGGTTTGCCGATTTGACGGGCGATGAACTGGCCCAGCGTTTCGCCATAGAGCCAGGCGAAGGGTTGCGCTGGAGTGAGCCCATGATCGGAGAGAATGTATAGATCGTACTCACGATTCAATCGGGCGCGGCGCAAGCGGTCAATCTGATGGATGCGGGCATCAATGTCACGGAGGGAACGGCGGGCCGCCGTGGAGTTGACTTCGTGGTGATGCGCTGTCTCGTCGTAGCCATAGTAGGTGCTGTAAATTGCGGGTGTGCCCCGGTAGATATCAATCTGCACAGCGAAGGTCTGCAACTCTGAGAGAATAACGTTGAGATCGGAAGAGCA
>JADBJK010000001.1 GCA_014874485.1 Chloroflexota bacterium | reverse complement strand
ATTCTCATCTATCTGGCCAGCCTGCAGAAGATAGACAAGAGCATCTACGAAGCGGCGGCGATTGACGGCGCATCGGCATGGGAGGCGTTCTGGAAAATCACCCTGCCGTCCCTGTCCACAACCAACATCGTCGTGGCGATTTACACCGTCATCACGCTGTCGCACTTCTCCGAGAACAAAGTCGTCAAGTACATCTACAGCCAGACGTATGTCATCCGAGGCGGAATCGGCTACGCCAGCGCCATGTCCTTCCTGTACCTCGCAGCCCTTGTCCTCATCCTGGTCATCATCTACCTCCTGCTGGCATCGCGCGTCAGGAGGGCGTCCGCATGACATCCCGACTGCGATCTCTGAGAGACAACGACCGGCTCGGCCAGGTGGCGACGCACCTGGCGAACGCCGTGCGGTGGGTCCGGCGACATCAGGACACCGTGCGGGGCTTCCTCTTCGGCACGCGGTCCAGGCGCGGCCTCATCCTCACCGTCGTGCTCTACGGCGTGCTGGTGGCCATTGGGTTCGTGTACCTGTACCCGCTCCTGTTCATGCTCATCACCAGTTTCAAGAGTCCCACCGACCTGCTGAACCCGATGGTGCAGTGGGTGCCGACCCAATGGTACTGGGGCAATTATGTCAAGGCCTTCCGCGTCCTGAACTACCCGTCAACCCTGCTCGCTTCCATTCTCGTGAGCGTCGTGCCGTCGGTGATCCAGACCATCGTGTGCTCGGTCATCGGCTACGGCCTCGCGCGCTACCGGTTCTGGGGCAAGAGCCTGCTGTTCGTGCTCATCCTCGCCACGTTCATCATCCCGCCCCAGACTACGGTCATCCCGCAGATGCTGACGTACCGGCAGTTGGGGCTTCTGGGCAACATCCTGTGCCTCATCCTGCCCGCGTCCATGGGCCAGGGGTTCCGGAGTGCGATCTTCATCCTCATCTTCTACCAGACCTTCCTGTCGCTGCCCAAGGTTCTGGAGGAGGCGGCGCGGCTGGACGGCGCTTCGGACCTCAAGGTCTTCCTCAAGATCGCCGTGCCCACCGCCATCCCCGCGTACATCGTGTCCTTCATCTTCTCCGTCGTCTGGTACTGGAACGAGACTTACCTGACAGTCGTTTTCCTGGAGGGCGGCATTCAGACCTTGCCCATGCAACTGTCCAAGTTCGTCCAGGCCTACGAAAACCTGTACCCGCCGGGGATGGTCAACATCTTTGACCGCATCAACGAGGCGGTCAAGTTGAGCGGCACGTTCCTGAACATCCTGCCGCTGCTCATCATGTACTTCATCCTGCAGAAGTGGTTCGTGGAATCCGTTGAAAGGACGGGTATCGTCGGTGAATAAATACCTTGCCCTGACGCTTGTCTTGCTGGTGCTGGTGAGCGGGTGCGCTGCGCCCACGGCCACGCCGACCGCCGTCGTTCCCCCGGCGACCGACACGCCGGTAGCCACCGCGACCCCGTCGGCCACACCCAAGCCGACGGCGACGCCAACGGCCACGCCGACGCCGGTGCCCGTGGGCGACGTGATTGAGTTTGAGATGTCGGGGGCATTCCGATTCTTCTGGGAGCAGGCCAACACCGACGCGGGCAGCCCGGGCTACGGACTCATCCGCGACCGCTATCCGGGCTCGCCTGGGATTTCCAGCATCGCGTCGGTGGGCTTCGGGCTGACGGCTTACCTCGTCGGCATCCAGAAGGGCTACGTCTCCCAACAGGAGGTGTACGAGCGGGTCAGCGGGACGCTGGACACGCTGCTCTCGCTGGAGCGCGTCAACGGGTTCTACTACCATTTCCTGGACATGCGCAGCGGCAAGCGGGCCTGGAACAGCGAGGTCTCCAGCATTGACACGGCCATTCTCCTGATGGGAGTCCTGTCGGTCGGCGAGTACTTCGGCGGCGACATTGGGGCCAAGGCCCAGCGCATCTACGATGAGGTCAACTGGCCGTGGTTCGTGGACAAGTCGCGCAACATGTTCTACATGGCCTATAGGCCCGAAAAGGGGTTTGAGGGACACTGGGATTTCTACGCCGAGCAGTTGATGCTCTACATCCTCGCCGCCGGTTCGGATACCCATCCCGTTGACCCCGCCGTGTACTACGCGTTCACAAGACACCGCGCCAAGTACGGGGACGGCAAACCGTTCATCCACTCGTGGTTCGGCTCCATCTTCACCTACCAGTTCAGCCACGCGTGGATAGACTTCAGGGACTACTACGACCGGGACGGGGTCAACTGGTTTGACAACTCGGTTGAGGCCTCGCTGGCGCACTACAATTTCGCCGTGGCCGTGGACGACAAGTACCAGACCATCGGCCCCCTGGCCTGGGGGCTGACGGCATGCGACGGCCCCGATGGGTACGAGGGCCGCTACGGCGCGCCGCCGTCGGGCTACGACTACAAGGCGCACTACGTTGACGACACGGTGCCGCCGGCCGGCGCCATTGGCTCCATCGTGTTCTTGCCGAAACAGGCCGAACAGGCTATGCTGTACTATTACTCGTTTGAGCGGCTCAAAGGCCCCTACGGGTTCCAGGATGCGTTCAACTTGAGCAGAGGCTGGTTCGCGACCGATGTGATCGGCATAGACAAGGGCATCTCCCTGCTCATGCTGGCGAATTACCAGAGCGATTTCATCTACACCATCACGATGCGGAACGCGCACATTCAGAAGGGCCTGGAGCGCCTTCAATTCACGAAGCGAGCAGAGTAAGCGCCGATGATCACCATCAAAGACGTCGCCAAGAGGGCTGGTGTCAGCATCACCACCGCGTCCTACGCGCTGAACGGCAAGGGGAACATCAGCGAAGCCACCCGCCAGCGCGTTCTGGCGGCAGCCGAGGAACTCAACTACCACCCGAACGCCTTTGCGCGGCACCTCAAGAAGCGCCGAACGCGTACCATCGGGGTCTTCATCACCCGACTGGGCGGCCTGTTCTACGAGGAGGTTCTGGAGGGCATCCACAACGTCATCTTGCAAACCGACTACGAACTCCTCATTTGCCCCGAGACGCGCACCACGCGCCGTATCCTGACCTACCGCCAGGTGGACGGCGCGATCGTGTTTGACACGAAGATTTCCAGCGACCTCATCGCGCGGCTGGCCTGGAAGCGATTCCCCATCATCACGCTGGATCGCTACATGGAGGCCGACTTCGTCTTTCCGGTGCTGGTGGATAACCCCACCGGCACGCGGGAAGTGTTCCGCCACCTCTACGAGCAGGGGGCGCGGCGGCTCGCCTTTGTGTCCGGCGCCGCCGACTCGTTTGACAATGCCGAGCGGCGGACCACCTTCCTGGAACAGGCGGAGAGGAACGGCCTCTCGGTCGTGTGCTACGAGGGGAATTTCACCCAGCCGTCCGGCTACGAGGCCGCCCAGGAGGCGATTGCGTCCGGCAATTTACCAGAGGCCATCTTCTGCGCCAACGACCAGATGGCCATCGGGTTCATTGAGGCGTTGAAAGAGCACCGCATTCGCGTGCCCGACGATGTGGCCGTCGTCGGCTTTGATGACATTCCCATCGCCCGGTACATGCAGCCGCCCCTGTCCACGGTGCGCGTCTCGCGCGTCGGATGGGGATCCGCCGCCGCCGCGCGGCTGATTGACTTCCTGGAGAACGGGACTCCCCTTGACACCCGCCGTATTCCGGCCGAGTTCATTCAGCGCCAGTCTTCCACCCGAAATCTCGCAGTGCATCCGGTGAGACATGAAGGCCCCGACGCTTCTTGACAAGGAATTGAGGGGCTCCCTCCAATTCTTCCTGGACTACACCAATCTGGCCCCCGACAGCCCCGGCTTCGGGCTGACGGCGGACTCCACCAAGCGGCCGGGCGTCGCATCCATCGCGGCGGTGGGCTTCGCGCTGACCGCGTGGGTCATCGCCTGCGAGCGCGGCTTCCTGCCCACAGCCGATGCGCGCGCCATCGTGCGCGGGACGCTCCGCACGCTGTGCGAGACCGCCGCCCACCATCGCGGCTTCTTCGCCCACTTCCTGCACATGCAGAGCGGCGAGCGGTTCCGCAAATGCGAGTATTCCACGATAGACACCGCCCTCTGCCTGAACGGGGTCATCACTGCCGCCGCCTATTTTGACCAGGACGCGGAGGTCGCAGACCTGGCCCAACAACTTCTGGAGCGCGTGGACTGGCACTTCATCGTCTTCACGCGGGGCGACAAGACCCTGTTCCGCATGGCCTACAACCCGGACCGGGGCGGCGACTACGTAACGGGCGAGCCCGGCTTCATCGGCCAGTGGGACATGGCCGCCGAGCAGAAGATGATGTACCTGCAGGCCGCCGCGCGGATAGACCCCGCCCTGGCGGTCAGCCTCTACCGCGGCTTCTCGCGCGACATCGGCTACTACGAGGGCCAGCCCATCATCATCAACCCGGGAGGCACCCTGTTCGCGTACCAGTTCACTGAGGCCTGGCTTGACACGGCCCGCTACCGCGACCCCGACGGCGTGGACTGGTTCAACAACACGCGCCTGGCCACCCTGGCCAACCGCAGTTTCTGCATGGAGAACTCCGACCGCTTCAAGACATACCACGCCAACAGTTGGGGGTTGAGCGCGGGCGACAGCCCGTCGGGTTATGCCGTCTTTGGCAGCACGCCCTGCCTGGGCGAGCCACACCACAACGGGACGGTCTCCATCTACGCCGCCATCGCCGCGCTGCCGTTTGTCCCCGACCTCTCGCTTGCGATGATGGACTACCTGTACGCGCACCACCCGCAGACTTGGGGACAGTACGGGTTCGTGGACGCGTACAACCTGGATGTCGCCCCCGCCTGGTACAGCCAGGCGATCTATGCCATTGACAAGGGATGCTCCATGATCATGATTGAGAACCATCTCACCCGACTGGTCTGGGAAACCTACACCAACAGCCCCTACATCCAGAAGTCGCTGCGTGTCCTCGGCTTCAGGGCACGCACAGGAGGTTCAGCGTGAGCGCCGATTTCACCGTCAAAGACGGCCTGTTCTGGCTGGGCGGAGAACCCGTCTTCTTGCAGGCGGGCGAGTTCCACTACTTCCGCACCCCGCCCGACCAGTGGCCGCATCGCCTGAACTTGCTGAAGCAGGCGGGGTTCAACGCCGTCGCGTCGTACATCCCCTGGCGCTGGCACCAGGTGGAGGAGGACGTGTCGGACTTTGACGGGCACAGCCACCCCATGCGCGACCTGGCCGGGTTCCTGGACCTGGCCGCGGCGATGGGCCTGTGGATCATCGCCCGCCCCGGCCCGTACATCATGGCCGAGACCATCAACGAGGGGATTCCTTCATGGGTGTTTGACCGCTATCCGCAGGTGGCGTTCGTGGACCAGCACAACCGCGCCCAGAACGTCGTCAGTTACCTGCACCCCGACTTCCTGGCCTGCGTCTCCAAGTGGTACCGCGCCGTCTTTCAGGTGCTGACGCCGCGCCAGATCACGCGGGGAGGTCGGATTGTCCTCATCCAGTTGGACAACGAAATGGGGATGATCCAATGGGTTCGGAACATCCTGGACACCAACCCCGACACGCTGGCGCGTTTTGCCGAGCATCTGCGGCGCACCTTCGGCGAGCGACTCGCCCAGCGCTACCCCACCGATTCCCTGACCGAGTTCCTGCGCGACAGCCTGCTGGCTCCCCAGGAGCCGCACGGGGCCCGCGTCGTGGAGGATTATCGTCGGTTCTACCGCTCCTACCTGCGCGAATACGCCTCGTTCCTGTGGGCCGAGGCGAAGGCGAACGGCATGGAAGTCCCGCCCGTCGCCAACATTCACGGCTTCGCCAACGGCGGCAAGACCTTCCCCATCGGGCTGTCGCAACTGGTGGACGTCCTGCGCATCCCGGACATGATCAGCGCGACCGATGTCTATCCCGGACATATCGGCGAGGGCAACTTCCACCAGTTGCTGCTGGTCAACGAGATGACCAAAGCGGTGCAGAACCCTGCCCAGCCGCTGTTCTCCATTGAGTTCCAGGCCGGCGGCAACAATGACTTCAGCGATAGCCAGTCGTCGCTGTATGACCTGCACAGCCGACTGTGTATCTCCGTGGGGATGCGCGCGATCAATCATTACCTGTTCTTTGACGGCGAGAACGACCCCCTGCTCAGTCCGGTCAAGCGCCACGACTGGGGCCATCCGGTTCGCAAGGACGGCAGTCTGCGCCGGCACTACTTCCGCTATCCGAAACTGTCGCGGGCGCTGGCGGCCTACGGCGAGGCCCTGATCCGCGCCCGCCCGCACACGGTAACCACCGTCGGCTTCTGCTTGGACGACTTCATGACCGAGGTCAACAATCGCCTTTCCCAGCCCCGCACCGACATCCTGACCCATCAGCGCGAGACCATCCTGTTTGACATGATCGCGCGCGGGCTGGCCCTCACGCACAGGCCCTTTGACGCGGTGGACGTGGCACGCGCCCAGTTGGATGCTTCGCGCATCCCGCTCCTGTGGATGATGATGGACAGGGAGTGCGACGCCGCGATCCAGCGGAAACTGGTCGCGTATGTTCGCCAAGGGGGGCGATTGATCCTCGCTGGCCGCATGTGCATGGAGGATTCCGATCACCAGGGCTGCACCCTGCTCAAGGACGCCCTCGGCCTGACGGACATCCGCAGCGATGCCCCGTTCACGCCGAGCGCCATTGACGCCTTCGGCTACCACGACGTGCCCGTGTCGTTCGTGGAGACCTATCGCGGCGATTTTGACGAGGTCATCGCCACACGGCAGGGCGAGCCAGTCGGGTTCGTGAAGACCGTGGGGAAAGGCCAGGTACTCATGTTCGGCGCGGCCCTGCCCATCCGCGCCCTTGATGACCTGGACATCGTCCACCAGATGGCGCTGAAGATGGGCTGCGCGCCCGCCTTCACGCTGAGCGACTGGGCGGATGTCCGCCTGTGCCAGGGAACGCAAGGCAGTTTCCTGTTCGTCAACAACTACCAGGACGATCCCATGGAGACCCGCATCTCCTGGAATGGCGCGCCCCTGTTCGGCGGGAACGCCATCAGCCTGCCCGCGCGCCAGGGGGCCATCCTGCCGCTGGACTGGCGCGTGGACGCGGGCGCGGTGGTGCGCTACCTCACGGCAGAGGTCATCCAGGTCGCCCGCGAGGCGGCATCCATCACGCTGGAGACCGCGCAGCGGGAGTTCGCCGCCGAATTGCTCCTTGACGGCTGGGAGTGCGACGGCGGCGAGACCGTGGAGCAGTCGGGCCAGACCTGCCGCATCCGCCTGCGCGGTACCGAGGGGCGCATCCACCTGAGGAAGGCGACTCCGCCCTCGTGGGCAACCCTATAGCGCGCTGCTCCCATCGCGGCCATTCCATCCCTAAATCATTCCAGAGGAGCACAACATGCCAGACACCGAGAGTTTCACCGAGCACCTGCTCTCACAGATGACGCTAGACGAGAAGATCGGGCAACTCAATCAGATCACCGTGGGCCCCGACTTTGACCCCGACATGCTCCGTCAGGGCAAGGTGGGTTCCATCCTCAACGGGTCGTCAGGGGTGCTGACCGAGCAGGGAGCGCGAACGACAACCAGGGCCGAAACCGCCAACTACCTGCAGCAACTGGCCCTGCAATCGCGGCTGAAGATTCCGCTCATCTTCGGGCGGGACGTCATTCACGGGCACCGCACCGTCTTCCCGATTCCGCTGGCCCAGGCGGCGGCGTTTGACCCCGCCCTGGCCGAAGAGGCCGCGTCGGTGGCCGCCCGCGAAGCCAGCGCCGAAGGGGTGCACTGGACCTTTGCCCCCGCGGTGGACATCGCGCGAGACCCGCGCTGGGGCCGCGTGGCCGAGGGATTCGGCGAAGACCCGACGCTGGCCAGCCGCATGGCGGCCGCCGTCGTCCGCGGGTTCCAGGGCGAAGACCTGTCGCGCCCCGACACGCTCGTTGCCTGCGCCAAACACTACGCGGGGTACGGCGCTGCCGAGGGCGGGCGCGACTACGAGAACAGCGAAATCTCCGAGCCCACCCTGCGCGACATCTACCTGCCCCCGTTTGAGAGCGCCGTCCGCGCTGGCGTCGGCACGCTCATGTCGGCTTTCGTGGACCTCAACGGCACGCCCGCCACGGCGAACCGACATCTGCTGACCGATATTCTGCGCGGCGAGTGGGGCTTTGACGGCTTCGTGGTCTCGGACTGGGATTCGGTCGCGGAACTCATCCAGCACGGCGTGGCCGAAGACAGGGCCGAGGCCGCCCGCATCGCCCTCCATGCCGGCGTGGACATGGACATGGTCAGCCGGGCATATCTGGAGACCCTGGCAGCCAGCGTGCGCGATGGCAAGGTCCCCGTGGACGAGATTGATGAGGCGGTGCGCCGCGTCCTGCGCATCAAGCACCGCGCGGGGCTTTTCAGCCACCCTTACGCCGACCCGCAGCGGGCCGCGCACAGCCAGCCGACGGCCGAGTCGCGTCAACTGGCGCGAAGGTTCGCCCGCCAGTGCATGGTGCTGCTGAAGAATGAGGACGGTCTCCTGCCACTCCAGGGGTTCCGCAGGATTCTGGTCACGGGGAACTTCGCCCACGCCCGCGGCGAACTGTTCGGCACGTGGACGCTGGACGGGCGCGCCGAGGACGCCGTCCCGCTGAGCGAGGCGCTCCGGCAAGCAGCGCCCAGGGACGTGGAACTGATGTTTGAGACGCACGTTGACCTGGCCCTGCACGTGGCGCACCACGCGGACGCCGTGGTCCTGGTGCTTGGCGAGCACCCCAGCCGTTCGGGCGAGAACGCCAACGTCAGCGACCTGACGCTCCCGGCGGGCCAGGCCGAGTTCGTGGAGGCCATGGCGGCCCTGGGCAAACCGACCGTCCTGGTGGTATTCGCGGGACGCCCGCTGGCACTCACGCGCCAGGTCGCCCAGGTGCACGCCCTGCTCTACGCCTGGCATCCGGGGATAGAGGGCGGCGCGGCGCTGGCCGAAATCCTGTTCGGGTACGAGGCCCCGAGCGGGCGGCTGCCCATCACCTTCCCGCGGGCAACCGGCCAGGTGCCCATCTACTACAACCACAAGAACTCGGGCCGCCCCATCGTAGCCGACGGCGCATTCCGAACCCGGTACATAGACCTGCCATCCGGTCCGCTGTACCCGTTCGGGTACGGGCTCACCTACACCACGTTCCGATACAACAACCTGCGCGTCAGCGACGCCACGTTGCGCAACAGGATCACGGTGAGCGCGGAAATCACGAACACGGGCCCGCGCGCCGGTCGCGAGGTGGTGCAACTCTACGTGCGCGACCTGGTCGGATCGCTCACCCGACCGGTGCGGGAGTTGAAGGACTTTCAGGCGGTGGATTTGCGCCCGGGGGAGACCCGCAAAGTTACCTTCACCATCACCGAGGACATGCTCGCATTCACGCGCGCCGACGGCACGCGGGGCGTGGAGCCGGGGAACTTCCACGTGTGGATTGTCCCCCATAGCCAGGGCGGGCTGCGGGGCGAGTTTGCGCTGTAGGAGCCGGCCGGGTTGCTGCGCGCAGCGCAGCACAACCGAACTCCCCACCCCCTACCGCTTTACAGGCCAGCGGGAAGAGAGTAAAATCGGGCTGTACTTTTACAACGCGCGTTGGTACGACCCGACCCTGGGCCGCTTCACCCAGCCCGACACCCTAGTACCGGAGCCGGGCAACCCCCAGGCGCTGAACCGGTATGCGTAACCGGTACCGCGCGTGCCGACACCCGCTCCCCGCACAAAACAAAGAACCGCGAGGAGGCTCGCGGTTCTTTTGCGATGTCCGTGATTTGCAGGGTCAAGCCGTTTCCACGTCGCGGTTGCCCGTCATTCCAGGCGCTCCGCGTGCTGGTCCAGGCGGCTCTGGTAGAACTGGCGATGGCGCAGCAAACAGGCATGTTCAGGGACGAGGCCATGCCGGCTGCGTTCACCGAGGACGCGGTTGACAACCTCAAGCGGCACGGCTATCCGTTCGCGCCGCTGCTGGGACTGGTATCTGCCGAGGGGCTGCGGCCGACGCCGGACGATCCATTCTATGAGCGGATTGCAGATCAGCCCGAGGAGACTTTGAGAGGACATCTGCTTGCTCTGCGGCAGAGGGCGGAGAAGTTGGTAGCCTCGCTTGCGGAGGCGCGAGATGCGAGGAAGGAGATGAGTCCGCGAGCGCCGCAGGTGGTGGTGCGGATTCTCTAGGAGCGGCGCTGGGATTCTAGGGCCGTGCTTCCCAGGAAACCCCAACAATCTGCTCATGGAGATACAGGCCGGTTCCTACAGAGAAGCGCGATCCTGCTTATATCCCCACTCCGTAGACCGCACCCTTTGCGCCGCGCAGCCACTGAGTGTCGGAACAGCCCTGTCGCAGCGTGCGGCCGTTCGCAGTTGTAGGTCGGCTCTTATCCCAGATTTGGCCCGGAGCACATCCCGCCTGTTACGCTGTTGCCACCTGCAACAACACCACCACTCCGTAGAAAACAACGGAAGCGATCATGAGCACACGGTCTGCGCGGGTCAGGGCTACCGGCTCCACGGAAGGCGGAGCACCGCCAAAGGCCCGCGCCTCGGCCGCGCACACAATATCCTCGCTGTGGCGCAGCGTGTTGACGAGAATCGTTACCACCAGCCGCTTCACGGCCTCCAGCCGCTTGCGCCTGAACCCACCCCGCAGTTGCATCGCCACCAATGCGCTAGACGCGGTACGCTGAATCAGCGGAACCAGGTTCACGGCAATCCCGAGGAGGAACCCAATCTCGGTTACGCCGAGCCGAGCGAACAACGCGGAGAGTCCCCCGATGGAGGCCGTGCGGGCGAACGCCGTCGTCGCCAAGATGATCGTCGTCGCCCGCACCGCCATACCGAACCCTGCGGACAACCCCACCTTGGATAGGTTCAGCCCCGCAATTGCGACGGTCTCCTCTCCTCCCATCGCCAACACGCTAATCACCGTTACGGACACCAGAAAGAACCAGAAGCGCCGCCTCTTCAGGCTGTGCACGGCCGTCGGCGACATCAGGCTTGCCCACGCCGCCACGTACGCCAGCCCCAGCAATGCCCAGCCTCCCCGCAGAGCCATGGTTGCCGCAAGAGAGGACACCAGGAAGAACACCGACCCCCAGATGCTCCAGTCGCCGAGCCCCACCCGAGGACGCGCCTCTGCGTTCTCCATCCGCAACCTGCCTTTCACTTCACGGTGATGCGCTTGACATACTTGACCTGGAACTTGGTACCTTCGCCCGGAGCAATCGTGCGAGCCGTGCCCATCTCGGCAGGCAATGCGCCGCCGTCCATCTGCACGGCCAGGATTACGTTATCCCTCAGCGCCAGGTCCCGGCTGAACGTGGCGAAGAACCCGTCCTCAGCCTCCACGTCCACCGCCTGCACCGACGACAGGTCCACACCCGCTGCCTCGAGGACCTCCTTCAACGCAGGGCCTTTGTACTTGTTGGTCGTCCCGGTCTCCTTGGACAAGAACTCCACCTCCGTCTGCGGCAACGCCTTCAGGTGCGCCAGCGTCAGCGCTTTCGTCCCGGCAGCCGAGGTAACCGTAACGCTCCAATCCGAAGTGCCGCTCGTTCCAGAGCCGGCCTCGCATCCGGCAAGCAAAACTGCCAGAACCAATCCGACTACGAACGCCTTCCTCATTGCTTCCCCTCCGGTAGAATAGTTTTCGCTTCCGCAGCGAGCGGGCCTCGTCCCAGCCGCCTGCGCACCGCTGCGGTCATCTCCCATCCAAGCCACCCGCCAACCGCTCCCGTAACCGGCTTGGTGAGGCACAACAAGACAAAGATCAGCAAAGCCGCCCGCGTGGAAATCCCAAACAGCCGCGCACCCGTCTCCACCAGCCAGGTGTACACCCGCACGATGCCCCATCCTGCAGCGATACCCTGGGTGATGAACGGATGTACGATGATCCACGACACACCTAGCGCGCCACCCAGCATGGCCCGCCACCGCGTCGGCATCCCCCATCCAAACCCCACTTCTGCGAGCAGTGCCTCCATGAAGATGCCCAACATCGGGTTAATGACGATCCCGCCCAGCGAGAACATCTTGATGAACATCGCCACCACTCCCATCAGAAGCGTGGCGCCCCGCTTGGGCACGAACGTCCGCCCCACCACCAGTACCGCCATCCCCATGCCCGCGAGCAACGTCCCAGACTGCGGCACGTTCAGCACGTGCAGGTACGATCCCAGGGTCATCTCCACCACACCCCAGATCGTCCCGAAGACGGCGATATACACCAATTCCTGCGTGCGATATTTCATCTCATCCTCCTGTTTGTGTTACGATGCGACCATCGCAAAGGCGCACCGTGCGATCTGCATATCTCGCGGCGATGTCGTAGTCGTGCGTGATGAGGATCACCGTGCAGCCTCCGGCCTGCAATTCCTTGACGAAACCCATGAAGCGCGTGAGGTTCCCCCAATCCTGCCCGAGGGTCGGCTCGTCCAGAATCAGCACCTCCGGCCTCAGCACCAACACCGTGGCAAGCGACAACCGTTGCTGCTGTCCTCGGCTCAGACGGTGCACCTCCCTGTCCCTCACATCCCGAAGGTTGGTGCGCTCAAGGGTTTCCTCTACCAGGTCCTCTGCCCGCCAGCCGAAGTTCTCGGGGCCGAAACGGATTTCTTCTTCAACCCTGTCGCAGAACAGATGCTCAATGGGGTTCTGGAGGAGGAGTCCCACCTTGTTCCCGTTGTGCCCGCCGCCGTTGTGGCCGTTGACGCGAACGGTCCCGCCAGCCGGTTTCAGTACCCCGGCGATCACGTGCGCGAGCGTGGTCTTCCCGGCCCCGCTGTCGCCCACCAGCGCCAGGAACTCGCCGCGCCGCACGTCCAGGGAAACTCCCTGAAGCACAGGCCGGTCTCGGTACGCGAACTGCACGTCGCGCACCGAGACGACGACCTCGCCGCTCTTGGCAGCCGCGTGGCCAAACGGCACGGCGGGTCTAGCAGTCTCCCCGGGTACGCGAACGCCCAGGCTTGCCAGAAAGGCCCCCTGTTCCCACAGCACCTCCGGCCCGCCATCCAGAACAACTTCCCCCTTGTCCAGCACCAAAACGCGGCTCGCGAACTCCGCCGCCTGATGCGTCCGGTGCTCAATCAGGATCACCGTCATACCCATAGCCCTGTTCAGGTGGGCCAGCACATTCATGACACGCCGCACGCCGTGCATGTCCACACTGGACAGCGGTTCGTCCAAGACCATGACCCGCGGCTGCATCGCCAGCACCGAGGCGATGGCGGTCAACTGCTTCTCTCCGCCCGACAACTGGTGCAGCGCGCGCCTGCGCAGCGCTTCCAGCCCCACCCCAGCAAGGGCGAAATCGGTACGCCGCGCCACCTCTTCGTGCGGCAACCCAAGATTGCGACAGCCAAAGGCCACCTCCTCCTCCACCGTGAGGTTGAACAACTGCGTCTCGGGCACCTGGAACACCATGCCCACGCGCGACGCCATGTCTCGCACCTCGCACTCCAGCGGGTTCAGGCCCGCGACCTCTATCCTCCCGGCGACACGCGCGGGAATGAGGTGAGGGATCAGCCCGTTCAGGCACCGGGCCAGGGTCGTCTTGCCACACCCCGACGCGCCGGTTACCAGCACGAACTCCCCCTCACGCACAGTAAGGGTAACGTTGCGTAGCGCCGCTTCGCCCCCATACGCTACCGTCAGGTCCTCAACCCGTACCACGGCCTGCGGCTCAACGGCCGGTAAACGATGCAAACCTGCTGCGACAGCCACACCCTGTTGCACGCTCTAGCCCTCCCTGCCGCTGATCGTGGCACCCCGGCGTTCCAGGATTCGGCGGCTCATATTCCGCGCCTGCCGCAACTGGTCCGGCGTGTTGATGTTGAAGAACGAGCGGCCGTCCGGATCATATATGGCGATCTCCTCAGGACCCACGTACCGCACCCTGACCCTTTCGTAGAGGTCCAGGATGCAGTACTCGCCCGCCTCAAGCAGTTCCCGCGCGGGTTCCAGGCACCTTCTGCCGTACACGGCGTGCAACGGCTCAACGCCCCGCGGAAGGCTTGGCAGCAGTACATCGTAGTCTCGCGGCAATTCCACCATGTACCGCAGCAAATCCACGCTCAGAAACGGCATATCGCAGGCGACGACCAGCGCGTGGTCCCAGGCGCACGCGAGAAGCCCTGCGTAGATGCCGCCGAGCGGGCCGGCCCCCGGGTACACGTCGTTCGCCCAGCGGACGTTCGGCAGATTCCCGCGCGAGCCCGCCGTAACAACAACGACCTCATCGGCCACCTCGGCCACCCGTGCTACGGCATGTTCCAGCAGGCTGAGACCCGAATCCAGCCGTATTTGGGTCTTGTCCTGCCCCATTCGTCTGCTCTTGCCCCCCGCCAGCACAATCCCACTGATCGGCTCTCGCACAGCCAACCTCCTACCGATGCAAGATGTGCCGCTCCAGCAGGCTTGCCACACCCGCTACATCGTCCAGTCCGAACTGCGGCACGGCCATGTTGAACTGCTGATCGGTAACCAACGCCACCAGTTCCTCCTCTGAACAGAGCAGTTCGTGGCTGACCTCCGACCGCGAAACCTCTATCTTCGGCTTGTCGCCGCGTTTGTACCCTTCCGTGAGGATGATGTCCACGTCGCCGTCCAGGTACACCGCGATCTCGTCCGGCGTCATGTCGTGATCCACGGTCTTGATGAGCGCCATCTTGAAGGGCGAGGAGATGACCACCGCGTCGCTCCCGGCCTGCGCCATGCGCCAGGTGTCTTTCCCCGGCTTGTCAATGTCAAACCCATGGGTGTCGTGCTTGATCACGGCCACCCGTATCCCTCGCCGCTTCAGTTCCCGAACCAGTTTCTCCAGAAACGTCGTCTTGCCTGCCCCAGACTTACCCACTACGGAAATGATCGGAACCATGTTCTTCTCCTATTTTGAAATCTGCTATGCGCAGGGCAACACCTGGATTCGCACGCGGCTGCCTGCCGGAATGGCACTCACGCCCTCGGGAACCTGCAGGATACCGTCGGATCGCGCCATCGGGCGGAGCCGGCTTCCCATGCGGAACGGGTGAAACAAGGCCTCTCCATCGGCGTACTCCAGCCGTCCCTCAATGAACTGTGTCCAGTCCTCTTGACCCGCCACGCTTTCGGCCAGCGTAACGCTCATCTGCGGGAGTCCGGTATCCCACCGGCCGCCTAGCCTCAGCAGCCCTGGCAGTGCCAGTTGCACAAACGCCATCTGGTTGGACGGCGGCCCGCCGGGAAGGCAGAAGACCGGTTTCCCTTCCAACAGCCCGAAGCCCACGGCCTTCCCAGGCCCCATCCTCACCCGGTGATAGATCTCCCGCCAGCCCAACTGGTGAAGCAAGGCCACGACGAAGTCCCGCTCGCCGTTCCAGGCACCGCCGCTCGTTAGCACGGCATCGCCTGCCCGAATCGCCTCCAGTACCCGCGCCCGGATCGCGTCCGGGTCATCGCTGACCACGTCCAGCGTCGTCGCCATGCCGAAGTATGCGCACCAACTCGCCAGCGTAACCAAGTTGCTGGCAAACAGTTGGCCCTCGCGCAGGCTGCCGCCGGGCGCTACCACCTCGTCGCCCGTCGCGATGATCGCAACGCGCGGCCTCCGCACCACACGCGCCTCGCGTAGCCCTGCCGCAGCCAGAAGCCCTACCTGCGCTGGCCTCAGCACCGTGCCGGCGGCAACCAGCAGGTCGCCATTGCGCACATCACAGCCCCTGCGTAGGATATTTCGGCCGGGCTCCGCGTCGTTCACGGCCACCACGAACTGACCGTCGTCCGACGCAAACTCGTCGGCCAGCACGGCCTCTGCCCCCTCCGGAATGCGCGCGCCGCTCAGGATACGCACCGCCGTCCCAGGAGTAACCACCCCGTCAAACGTGCCCCCGGCCGGCACCGTGCCGATGAGCCGCAGCCGCACCGGAGACTCAGGCCTCGCTCCCGCCACATCTGCTGACCGCACTGCGTACCCATCCTTGAACGACGCATCCACCGAGGGCGAGTCCACCGTAGCATAGATGCCCTCGGCTGCCACGCGCCCCACCAACTGCATCAGCGGCACAACTTCCGCATCCAGAGGCCGAACGGCCTGCAATGTCTGCTCCAAGGCTTCCTTGTACCCGATCATCTTGCTGGATTCCTCGCGCATCCTTGCCTTCAGATCAAACAGAATCGCCGGCCTCCTCGCAAAGAAGACCGGCGACAGCATACAGGCCCATACCCTGGCGTCTGTTGTCCCGTTCTCCTTTCCAAACACGAGGAGGCGATCGCGTTTCCGCGCCCACCCACGACACCGCAACTGCCGGTGTCCCCCAGGGACGGCCCCGGAGTACGGCCACCTGAGCCATGGCGCAGGCTTTAGGCTCGGCGGCTCGGAGAACCTACGTATGCACTTGTCAGAGTCCCCGTCAGAGTTCCAACGTCTCCCAAATGCTCTTGGCAATCCTGTCGGTCGCGGGCTGCTGCCACGGTGCCTCATCCGAGCCACGCATCCAGTGCGCCTCGGCCTCGTCGCTCAGCACCTTGCGGACGTCGGCTCCCGCGGCCAGCGTTACCGCGTCCTGATAGCAGATATCCACGCACAACCCGCAGGCCGTGCACGCCGATGCCCGAAATGCAACACCGACCTTGCCCTCGCCTTCTACTTTCGTGAGCGCCCCGGTCAGGCAGAAGAAGGCGCACATCTGGCACCCCGTGCACGACTCGGTATGTCCGAATGTGGCCCAGCCCTCCGTTTCAAGCCGGGCGACAGCAGGCTCGCCCAACCGCTTGAGCGACGCCAACAACAACGCACGCTTCGCCGGCACGTCCGCGGGCAGTTCCCCCCGCGTGGGCTCAGCCTTCTCCACACGCTCGCGGCCAGACAGCACCGTGTCCACGGTTACCGCGCCCAGACGCACGGTCTCCCGCGCCAGCAAGGTGAAGAACCCCCGGCGCGACAGCCCCTCGGCCGAATCCCCACCGCCCGCCAATAGGCTTGCAGGGAGCTGCGGGCCCAGGGAAACGCGGGACGACACGCCGAAAGCCTGGAGCAGCCCATTCGCACGAGCCACCATCCGCTCGGCAACCTCGTGAGCCTTCGCCGAGGGACAGCCCTCGCAGGCACCGTCCAGCAGCAGCACCCACTGCGCCCCTGTCGCCACTGCGCCCACCAGCACCGCCTCATGCAGCCGTCCAATGCAAGATACTTCTACGCACGCAGCCCTGGCACCAGGCCCCGCTTCTACGTAGCGCGGGCAGGCGAACGCCACCGTCTTCCTCGTTTGCGCCACCTGACGGGCCCGCGCCAGCAGCTCGCCGTCTGCGGGCGAGGAAGCCTCCAGCGCCCCGGTAGGGCAGATTGCCGCACATGCCCCGCACCCCGTGCACTTGTCGGGATCCACGGCCAGACCCTCGGCCCACGAGATGGCCCCTGTCGGACAGACATCCGCACAGCGCGTGCACGTGGACTTCCGATGGCGGCCCCGCGCGCACCGTTCTGTGTGTACTTGCACCGCCTGCCCTCCCAGGCGGCTCAGAATCTCCATCAGTTCGGGAAGTCCCACCAGTGCCATGCCTGCTCCTTATGCCGAACCTTTCGGGAGTTCTTCTTTTGCCTCTCGCTTGATCTCTTCCTCAACACCGGCAGAAGCCTGACGGAAGCCGCGAATGGCTTTCCCCATTGCCGAACCCACCTCCGGCAACTTTCCAACCCCGAAAATCATGATCACAATGACCAGAATAATCGCCAGTTCCAATGGCCCCAAGTGTGGCACTTCGGTTTCCTCCTCGCAAGATTCGGGCTTGTGGGGCCGCGCCTGCTCCATACGTATCCCGGCGCAGCCCCACCTGCCCCACCTGAAAACCCTGCACCTACAGTGCACCCAGCAGTTCGGCTATCGTCTCATCCTCGGTGGCCAGATACTCCTCGGTGATATGCGCCACGCCCTTGTAGAAGCCTTTTCCGGCTGCTCGCTGCAAATCCTGGCAGAACTCAGGCAACCAGACCAGCAGGTGCTTCTGCAAGAAGTTCCTCTGTTTCTCCAGATACTTTGCGGCAGCAACTCGGTCGCCCGCCTCCACCGCCTCTGCGGCCCGCTCACACAGGTACGCCATGAACTCCAACTCAATGGCAAGGTGGTCCTCCGGCTCGCGAAACTCCGCAGTTCGGTCCAGGCCCTCCTCGCGGTATTCGGCCACGACCTGGTCCCGCGCTTCCTGCATGAGCAATCGCTCGGGGCTTGTGTACACGGACTCAAACGGGAAGACCGGATGCTCGCTCATGTTCAGAAACAGCGCCGCGTACTCCGCCGCAAGGTCCGTGGCTTCGCTCTCCAAGTCCTGTAGGTTGAATTTAGCAGCGTACTCGCGGAGCGTCCGATAGCCCTCGCTTTCGGCTTCGTCTGTGGCCTCGCCCGCCATTTGCTGCACCAGTTCGGCCAGCAGGGCGGGGGTCAGTTCCTCACGGTACACCCGCGACAGGAAACTGTACGTGGAAGCACGGCTCTGTAGAATCTCCAACACCTGCGACTTGCTCAACGGTTCCGTCATTAGGTTTTCACATCCTTAGGGTATGAATTTCACGCCTTGTAGAATCTGCTCCAGGGCCGGGCTGGCCAGCATCTGTGGCAGTCCCGCAGAAAGCACGAGGTAGCGCAGCGTCCAGCCGCCGATGAGGCAGGACACCAGCCCGATGAGCGGGACCACGACCGCCGCGCGCTTCCTCAGCAGGCCACCCAGTTGCGTCACGCACACGATCAGCGGCACTGCCAGTCCCAGCCCCACCACCACGAGCCAGAACGGTACCCTAAGCGCACCGCTCGTCAGGAGTTCAGCCGAGCGAACCGCGTCTGGCGAGGCCTTCAGCATATGGCTCAGGTACAGGTAGAGCACGCTGGCCTCAATTAGGATCAGCACGATGATGCAGCCTTCCAGCACGTTCCTCAGAGCATAGGCCTTCTCAGAGCGCTCGCCCAGCGTGGCATACCCGGTTACCAGCCCCACGCCCGTATCCAGCGCCGACGCCGTGAACAGCGCGGGCAGCCACCACGTGTGCCAGAAGGGCCGAAACTGCGGCGCGCCCAGGAGCACGCCGGTGTACACCGCCACTCCCAGGTTGATGAAGATGCCCAGCACGGCCAGGATGACGCGGAACGCTTTGCGCTGCTCCACCGGGAACTTCCACCGCGCTCCCACCCACTGCAGCACGGGCTCCGTCCAGAACAACGCGAATAGCCCGTCAAAGAGAATCGCGCCGAACAGCAGCCACGCGCCGATGGTCATCCACGAACCAAAGTGCACGAAACTGCGGAACAGCACCAGCGCTCGGAGCGGCTTCCCCACGTCAATCAGGAGGCACAGCGTCCCCACGCCGATGGCGATGGCGCTGGCCCAGGCCCCGAAGCGCACTGTGGACTTGAACCGCTCGCCCGTGGCCAGCGAGATCACCGCCACCGCGACAAACGCCCCTGCGCCCAGTCCGCCCAGGAACAGGTAAACGGCCACCAGCCAGCCCCATGTGTTCTGTATCGTCATATTTCACCCCCGAAGGGGGCCGCGCCGGAGACCCGGATGGAGCGAAGCGCTCCGGCGCACGGCCCCGAGTGTCATACTGCGCCTACTTGGACACCAGCACCGACGGCTGCGTGGACCCAGCCAGTCTCTTGGCTACTTTCTCCTGTGCAATCTTGGAGAGTTCCTCCATTGTGCCAAAGTGCAAAGCGCGCGTTGGGCACGTAGCCACGCAGGCGGGTTCTTTTCCTTCGGCGAGCCGGTCCAAGCACATGTCGCACTTCTGCATGGTCTTATCGTACTGCGGCACGCCGAACGGGCATGCGAAGAAGCAGTAGCGGCAGCCAATGCACTTCGTCTGGTCCACAACCACAACGCCGTCCTCTGGCCGCTTGGAGATCGCACCGGTGGGACACACGGCTTCGCAGGCCGGCTTTTCGCAATGCATACAGGACATAGATAGGAATGTGCGTTTCACCGCAGGGAACTCGCCGCTTGTAATCTCAATCACGCGACGCAGGGATACGGTGCCAGCGTCTATTCCTTTCCAAGCCTTGCAGGCCACTTCACAAGACCAGCACTTGATGCACCGCTCTAGCTCAACGTAGAATCCGTACTGTCGTTTCATCGGTCCCCTCCTACAACTTGCTGATCCTGACAAGGGTTTGCTTGGCCATCTGGCAACTGCACTTATCAAACTTCTCTCGGTCGCCGTTGTACAGGACGTTGACCTCGCTACCACCGTCTAGGCACGAATACCCAGGCAGGCCAAGCTCGTCACACTTCTGCCACCAACCGCGTTTTGACATCAACACATCCGGCGGTATCCCTTCAAAGTACTCCGCAACCATCTTCACCCACCCGTGCGGCGATTCAACCTTCATCCACTCGCCGTTACCGATGCCATACTTCTTCGCGGTCTCGGGATTGATCTTGACCCACGGGTACGGTTGCAACTCGCGCAGGTAGGGGAGACCGGTGTAACTGCTGTGCTGGTCCAGACGGTACGCATGCACATCGCTGAAAATGAGCGGGTACTCCTTGGCAAGGTCCGGAGTCTGGGCAATACCTTCAGGAGGGCCCTTGTATTCCGGCATGTACGGGAGGGTGCCCGTTTCGTCAGCGTCGGGCTTGCCTCCTATCAGTTCATTATAGCACTGCACCTTACCATGGGGGAGATTCTTGAACAGCTGTGCGTATCTCCGGTACTCGCGAGGCGGCAACGGTTCGGTCCTCTTGACGAAGATGCCCCTCGGGCTATTCCGCAGATCTTCTAGCTTGATCCCCGCAGGCTCCAGCTGCTCCTGCATGAACCTCTCTATGTCACCACCCCACATATCCGCTGCGAAGCCCATCCTGGCGCCCAAGTCCAGCCAGAATTCCCAGTCTGACCGCGACTCACCCATTGGTTCCACAACCTTGTTCCGCATCCCGATCCAGGTGCCATCGGGACGGTTCTTGACACCTAGGAAGAACGAGTTGTGGCCGTGCTCGTAAAGACTGCAAGCCGGGAGCACAATGTCAGCATAATCCACAGCGGGCGACCAGTATTGATCCATCACGAAGAAGAAATCTACCTTCTTCAGCGCCTCGCTCACCATCTTCGGATTCCGCAATTGTGAGAGCACGCTCGTCTGCTGCGCACTGATCACCCTGGGGGTATATGGTTTGCCCGTCAGCACCGCTTCCAGTACTTTGTAGCTCGCCGACTGCGGGGTATGAAAGCCCACTGGGGAGATGACCTGCGGCATCTTCTGCAAAAACCTCGGGTACGACGGCGCCAGCAGTTTGTCATACGCGTCGCTTGGAAGCCTGTCCAAGAGCGTCTCAACCATGAAATTCCTGAGCGGTATCATGCTCGGCATGTTGTCGCCGGCATAGTTGCCGCCAGGCACATCGAGGTTCCCCGTGATTGCCTCAATCAAGCAGATAGCTGCCATCGCGGAAGTCCCGTCGCGCTGCTGGTCACCCACACCGTTGCCAGTCTTGATCACCATAGGTTTCGTGGTGGCCATCTCGCGGGCTAGATTGGCAATGACATCCGCCGGTATGCCTGTAATGGGCGCTGCCCATTCAGGCGTATACTGTTTCACATGCTCGGCGAGTCTGTCAAAACCGTAGCACCAATCTCGGACGAAATCCGCATCGTACAAACCCTCGCCAATGATCACGTTCAGGATTGCCAGGGCAAGAGCACAGTCTGTGCCAGGTCTGATCGGAATCCACTGATCTGCCTTGGATGCTAGGGGATCCATCATGGGGCGAATGTCCACATACTTCACCCCGTTCGCAATCGCGTTCAGTAGAGCATGGGGCTGCCCTTGGTTCACAGCTGAGTTCTCGCAATTGGAGCCCCAGTTCACGATCAGTTTTGAATTGTTCCAGTCATCTGTCGACTCGCTGCAGAAACCGATGGTCACCGTAGCGGCAAGGTACCTAGGCCCATGGCACAGGCAGCACTCGCAGTAGTTTGGCGTACCATACAGGTTCAGGAATCGGCGGGCTACCTGGTCACGGGGAGGGTAGAACTCGGAGACTAGATGGCAGTACGACTCAGGTCCGTATTTCTCCTTGGCCTCCTTCAACTTGCTCACGATCGTGCTCATCGCCTCTTCCCAGGTGATGCGCACGAATTTGCCCTCTCCCTTTGCTCCCGTCCTCTTCATAGGATAGAGAATGCGGTTCGGAGAGTACTCATACTGCACAGCCGTATGGGCTTTGGCGCACAGTGAAGTGGATCCAACGCCCCAGTTGTTGCCAGCGTCTGGATTGCCCTCAATGCGCACCATCTTCCCGTCTTTGACATGGACAAGGACCGCACAGTTTACAGCCGTGGCTGCACAGCCATGGCAATAGGTTGGGATGATCTTAACTTCTTCCGCCTGTGCCGCCAGGGCCTTGGCCAGCGGCTGGCTCTGGAGCAGCCTGCGCCCACCAACGCCCACGGCTGCCACTGTGCCCAGCGCGCCCGTGGCCTTCAAGAACGTGCGTCGGGTCATTCTCAGGTCGGTCATATTGCTCACTCCTCTCCTTTGGCAAAACTCTGCTCTGCACGACTCACTCAACCGGGCCGCGCTCCGCGGAACGCCGGCGAAGCGCAGCCCGTTTGCATCCTGGTCTCCACTACTTGGAGACGATCACCGACGGCTGCGTGGAGGCGGCCAACTTCTTCGCCGCCTTCTCCTGGGCCATCTTGGAGAGTTCCTCCATCGTGCCAAAGTGCAATGCGTTCCCTGGGCATGTGCTCACGCATTTCGGCTCCTGCCCCTTCGCCAGGCGCTCTACGCAGAGGTTGCACTTCTCCATAGCGCCGCTCTTGCCGTACTGTGGCACGCCGAACGGGCACGCGAAAAAGCAGTAGTGGCAGCCGATGCACTTCGTCTGATCCACGGTAACGGCGCCGGTGTCCGGCTGTTTCTTGATGGCGCCCGTTGGGCAGACAGCCTCGCACGCAGGTTTCTCGCAGTGCATACACGACAGAGAGATGGTCTTGAAGGTTACATTGGGGAACGACCCGCTCCACACATTGGTCACGCGCCGCCACTTGATGCCCAAATCCACGTTGTGCTCAGCCTTGCAGGCAACCTCGCAGGCGTAGCACTCTACGCACCGGTCTATCTCAATCCAGAAACCGTATTGCTTCGCCATCGTTATCACTCCTTCATTCCCGCGCCTAGATCTTTGTAACCTGGACCAGCGTTTGGCTGGTCATGGCGGTGATGATGGGATCGTACATCTTCTCCGGATCGGTGGTGTACATGTTGTTCGTGTTCGCCCCACCGTCCCCCAGCGGGAAGTCCTCAAAGCCCAGTTCCTTGCATCCCTGCCACCAGCCGTGAAGGGCAAACACGACATCCGGCCGAATGCCAGGATAATACTGCGCTTTCATCTTGATCCAGCCGTGTGGACTTTCCACCTTCACCCAGTCCCCATCGTTGATGCCGCGCGCCTTCGCCGTATCCGGATGAATCTGGAGGTACGGGTAAGGCTCAATCTCGCGCAGGTATGGGACATGGCGAAGCCAGGCCGCATTGTACGTTCTGGATGTGTGATAGTCCGACATCAACAGTGGGTACTTCTCCAGAAGTTCCGGAGTCGCCGTGGGCCCCTCGGGGAGTTCGCGCCATACGGGCATGGGCGTGAAGCCCGCCGCCTCAAACAGCGTGTTGTAGAGCGCGACCTTGCCCTGCGGGAGGTACGGCCCCTTGTCAATGCGGGTGCTCTTTGCGGCGAACCGCTTGGCATACTGCTCGTACTCCGGCGGTTTCGGATCATACTTCCGACCCCTCGGATACTTGGTCCGAAGTTCCTCGTAGGTCATCCCGAGCGGCTCCAGTCGCCAGTCCATGTGCGCCTTGATATCGCCGTTCCACCAGTCCGCGCCGTACCCGCAGGCCGTCCCCAGGTCCAGCCAGAACTCGTAGTCCGACTTGTAGTCCCCAAGCGGTTCAATGACCCGGTTCCGAGCCATGATCCAGTTGCCCGAGACCTCAAACGGATGGTCGGTCTCGTACATCGTGCACACGGGAATCACGACGTCGGCCCAGGGCATGTCGGACGTGCGCGTTACGTCCACAATCACAAAGAACTCCAGCTTTTCCAGCGCCTGGAGGATGCGCTTGGTGCCGCGGGTGCTGGCCACAGACTGGCTACCGGGAGCGATAATGGCCCGAACCGGATACTTTTCCCCGCCCAGGACGCTGTTCCACAAGCGGTACAGCGAGCAGGACGTGCCTTCAATGAACGGCTGAAACTGCGGCGGCAACTCGTATCCCAGCAGTTTGTCCACCCACTCCTGGGTGTACCGATCAAACAGATGCACACCCCTGGGTGACGGCATTGTGCTCGCGGAGGGCCAGACGTTGCAGCCTTTCTTGTCCAAATGCCCCGTGATGGCCATCAGGATTCCGATGCAACGGATTGCGTCGTTGGCAGCCCGTGCGTGCTCGGGGCCGTTGCTGACATCAATGGCGGCTTTCGGCGTCGTGGCGTACATCCGCGCCACGGTCTTGATCTGCTCCGCCGGCACGCCCGTGATGGGTTCGGCCCACTCAGGCGGATACTGCTGAATGTGTGCTTTCAGTTGGTCAAAGCCGTAGCACCACTCCTCCACGAACTTCGCGTCATACAGTTTCTCGTTGATGATCACGTTGATCATGGCGAGACCAAGCGCCGCGTCGGTGCCAGGGCGAAGCGGAACCCAGATGTCCGACTTGGCAACATCGGATTCCACGGTGGGCTTGATGGCGATGATCTTCGCCCCCCTCTCTTTCGCTGCGAGAAAACTCTGCACGCCGCCCTTTGACGACCCAGAATAAATGGGCTGCTTCCCCCATAGCAGGATGAGGTCTGCATTGGCCCAGTCGGCGGAAGGAACAGCGCCTACCGTGTAGGAGAGAACAAACATCCTCTGCACCGCGCAGATGCCACTGTGGCCGTAGTTGGGGCTGCCGTGCGTCATCAGGAAGCGGTAAATGTACTCAGAGTACGACCTCCGCGCCGGTGACACGGTGCCCAGGCTTTCCGGCCCGTACTTCGCCTTCAGTTCCAGCAGTTTGTCGGCGATGAGTTTGATCGCTTCATCCCAAGTGATGCGCTGGAACTTGCCCTCGCCCTTCTTGCCAACGCGCTTCATGGGGTACTTCAACCGCTCCGGCGAGTACACCCACTGCGGGGCCGCGTGCGCCTTCGGGCAATTCTTGCCGTTGTTGAGCGGGCACTCGGGCATCGGCTCAATGCCCACGAACTTGCCGTCCACCACCTTGGCGAGGATGCCGCAACCGGCGCTCGGCCCGCACATGGCGCAGAATGTGGGGATCAACTTCTCTTCCGCCGGAGCCGCGGCCGCGGCCTTGGCGACGTTCTTCTGCAGCAGCGTGTCGTGCGCGCCGCTGAGAGCCACCGCTGCGCCCAGCGCGCCTGTGGCCTTCAGGAACGTTCGCCGGCTGAACTTCCGATTGATGAATCCGGTCTCTTCACTCATAACGCTTCCTCCTCAAGTTCCTGTATCAAACCCGGGTAGTATCTTCGCGTGCTCAATATGTGGGGTTTTCTCCTGCTTCTTACCTCCTTCCTTGCGAACAAGAACCTCATCACGCACAGTCTTCGTCACGTTCCGATTGCAATGCAGGCACCGCTGGACGCACAATCGCCAGCAGGTCGCTCACGTCGCCAACCATCCTGTGGACAATCCCGCACACGCACGCGACGTTGTCCGATAGGTTCAGGCCAATAAGCACTACGTCCTGCTTCGCACGCAGAACCTGCGCCAGGATGGGAGTCGGGTCGCACTGGGGATCGTTGGTATCCAGAATCACGATGTCAGGCTTCAGTTCGCGGATGCGCTCCTGGGCCGTGGGGACATCGCCCTCAATGCCCACAACGGAGAGGCCGGCGTCCTGGCACAACAGGCGGCCTACGCCCTGCCCGAAGAGCGGGTGCGCGGACACGATGAGTATGCGGCTCCCTGCCGACAAATTCGCTCCGTTTATCACAATCCCAGTATACAGGGCAGTGCCGCTTCGCGATACACCCGGAAGGGCTATTTGCGGGCGCAAAAACGGGCTATCTTTTGGATAGCCCGCGAGGGTGATTCTGGGGTAATGCCTAGCCCGACTGGATTAGCCCATTCGGGCTATGTGGTTTCCGGGGGACGATTGACCAACCCTTCTCGCAATGCGTAGGTCGCGGCCTGGATGCGGTTCTGCAGGTGAAGTTTGGCCAGGATACTCCGCAGGTGAATCTTGACCGTGTTTTCCGAAATCACAAGGGCCTCCGCGATTTCCCTGTTGCTGGCCCCCTGCGCCACCAGTTGCAGCACTTCCAATTCCCGCGGTGTCAACTCCTCGCGCACGCTTTCGGGTTCTTCCGTGCTCCGAGTGGGCTTGCGGAACTCGTCCAGAATCCTGGCCATCATCGCGGGACTCAAGCCTGCCTCACCCTTGCGGACCGTCTCTATCATCTTGAACAGGTCGTCGGGATTCAGGTTCTTCAGCAAATACCCTTGAGCCCCGTTCTTGATCGCCGCAAAGAGATCATCCTCGTCTTCCGAAACGGTGAGCATGATGATTCCAACGTTGGGCATCTCCCGCTTGATCGCGCCCACAGCCTCCAGCCCGCTGCATCCCGGCATGTGGATGTCCATCAGGATGACATCGGGCTTCGTCTCGCGCGCCCTTTCCTGCGCCTCCAACCCGTTGCCAGCCTCGCCCACGACCTCAAAGCCGGGGCGACCCGAGATGAGGGACGCCAGGCCCTTCCGAAACAGGACATGATCATCCACAAGAAGTACCCGCGTCGTTTCCATACCCAGCCTCCTTATCCGCCACGGGGGAGTTCCACCACCACCATGGTGCCCTGGCCGGGTTCACTGTAGATCATGAGGCGGCCGCCCGCGGCCTGCGCTCTTTCCGCCATGGTCTGGAGCCCGAAGTGAGGGGTTCCCTGCTGCTCCGCTGCCCGCACGTCAAAGCCGCGACCGTCGTCCTCTATGACGACGCTGTCCGTAACCCCGTCGCACTCAAAACGCACCCAGATTCTGCGTGCGCCCGAATGCTTCCGAGCATTGGTGAGGGCCTCTTGGATGATTCGCAGCAATTGCACCTCAATGTCGGGCGCGAAGGTTACCCTGGCCTGCTCCGACACCATGAGATTCACCACTATCCCGCTCTGCTCGCTGAATCGCCGGATGTACTCCTTGAGAGCCGCGACCAGGCCACCGCCTGGGGTGATTGTGCTTCGCAGCCCGAGGATGGACTCGCGCACGTCTTCGTAGGCGCGGCCTGCCGTGTCGCGAATCTCGTCAGCCTCAGCCTGGGCGCGGGCCACATCGCCCGAGGCCAGATGCTGCTGCAGAACCCTGCTCTTGAGATGGACATACCCCAAGACCTGGGCAAGCCCGTCATGGAGTTCGCGGCTTAGCCGGGTTCGCTCCTCCAGGACCGCCATGCGCTGCATCTCGGCGTAAAGGCGGGTGTTCTCAACGGCAACGGCAACCTGCTGACCAACAGCCGCGAGAACGGCGAGCACATCGGCATCGGGCATGCGCTCGCCTCGGGCGAACAGGTTCAGTGTGCCGAGAACCGTTCCTCGGTGCTTCAGTGGAACCCGCACAACCACATTGAATCCGGCTTTCTGGCATGGCATCCCGCGCAACTCGGGGGCTTCCTGAATTGACGGCACGATCTCCAGTTCCGTCGGCGCCACAATCCCCTTGCCTTCGGCTGCCAGGTGCGCCCTCACGCAATCCGCCATGGAATCCGGCATACCTTCCTGGGTTACGAGCCTGAGCAAGCCGCGCTCTCCGTCAAGCAAGAAGACCTCGCCTGCTTCAAACTGCGTCAGGTTCAGGACTTCGTGCAGCGCGACGTGGAGAATATCCGTAAGGGTCATATTGCTGCTGCTCGTCGCCGAGGAAACCGCGGACATCAGTCGGCCCAGGCCCACGCTCCACCGTTCAACCCGATCCCGCGCCTCCTGCTGGGTTTGCAGACTCCCCTGGACAGTCGCATGCAGTTGACGTTGCTGCTCCAGAGCCACAAGCCGCATCATCCGCACCACGAACCAGGCAATGGCTACCGTAGTGAGGGTTCGCGCACCCTGGACCGACGCCACGCAAGCCCACACCAGAGAGGCACCGGTTGCATTGGCAGTGTCCATCGCCGGAGACGGCAACCCTATGGCGCCAGACACCACCGCCTTCAGGCCGAACGCAGCCGCTCCCCAGGCGCTCGCCCGCCCGATCTGCGGCATGCCCGAACTGGCAAATCGCCGTGCATGCAGCGCCATGCCGGCCGCGGATAGCCCAAGGGCGGGAAGGTAGAGGAGGCAGCGTGCTGCCGTCTCAGCCGCGGCCATCCAAGCGAGGCCAAGACCCGACGCGGGCAATCGCATCAACAGGAGGAGAAGCCACGCCACGACAAGCCCGATGGGGAGCAGGCGCAGGCGGTGAAGGCCAGTGGCGGTCCTCACCAGTTCGGTCCCAAACAGCAGAAGGAGGATGGGGCCTATCGCGATCAGTAGCGACTTCGCCGCTGCGAGGTTCAACAAGAGCAAGTCCGACGCGGCCAGACCCTGCCAATTGACGAGCATCTGCAGGAAGTTGGAGGCGCTTCCCAGAAAGGCCCACGCCGCCAAGAAGTTGAGTCGGCCAGCGGGAAACGCAGCCATCGCCCTGCGATTTTCCAGAGCAATCGCAAGGCCCGTGGCGAAGAACGCCAAACCGTTGACGAAGAAAAGAAGTGAGACGTCTACCATCACCTTGTCTGGCTTGCAGCCGCCAGCGGCCACAGAATCTACGAGTCTCCCATCGGCTGGCGCAAAGGTTACCACATATTCTATATACAAACCGCAGGGGAGCAAAACCTCGACAGCGGGTTTGAAGTTCGGTGGAAATCCTCTTGGGGACGCTCCGGTGTGGGCCTCTCGCGGCCCTTGGAGCCCGCGACACCGCGTTGCGCGACGCGCGAAGCGGTTCTCTCGCTCAACACTTGCCATATTGTGTGAGTAACCAATGCCAGCCCGTCTCACCAGAGGCTGTTCCTGGGGTTGTTCCTTCCAGATATGGGGATGCCCATATGCGTTCCGGTAGCCCATTTGTCAATTGTCGCCCGCATCCGCCGCCAGGTGGTACACATCGGGCAGCGATGCCCAGTATAGCATGGGGCGAGCAATGACATGGATTCTGGTTTTGGCGAACCTCATTATCCTAGAGTTGGTCATGCCTGCCTATTCAGCAGCCAAAGTGCAAGGACAGCGATGGCCAATACGTGAGCACAAAAGACCTTCCTTGACAACCCGAGGCTCACCAGACCAGCAATTCCAGTACTCCAACAGCCCGTAGAAAAGCGGAGAAGCCTCCGAAGAGGCTTCTCCAAGACTGTCCATCTGTTCACCTCCCTGTTGGATTTGCCGCCGTTGGTTCCCCCGCTACCTGCGTTGAGGAATGTTCCCTACTCGTCCTCCTTTCTGGTCAACTGGGGGCCGATGGCCCTGCGGTTTGATACCACGCCTCGCTCTGAGAGTCTTGCCGTTCGCATACCTCCTTTCTGTCTGTGAGAGATCGCTGCGGGTCTCCGTCCACTGTTTGGTCATCTCTGCTTATAGCGTGATTCGGATCATGGTACACCTCCTTGTGCTGTCAGATTCCCATGCGGGTGCTGCCGATGAGCAGAACGCTGCCGAAGGCGACGAGCCCCAAGTCTATGAACGCTACGAGGGCGCGCTCTGCATTGTCAAAGGTCCCGAGTTTGAATCCGCACAGGGTCAGGAATCCCGCCAGTGCGAACAGGATGTAGGCCGTCACTTGCATCAGGATAATCAACACTTCCATCGTACCCACCTCCTTCTGAACTAGGATCTTGCCGCGCACGTTCTGCGCTATCCTGTTTCTGCCTCTAGGATACAATGACTCTGGATGGTGTGCGCTTCCGGTATGCTAATCTCACCCTGAGCGCGTTCTCGCCTGTAACTCACCCGAACCTCACCAGTCGGAGAAAAACGCGAATTGCGTGGCAAAAAAGAAGAGAGCGGGATTGCCGCTCTCTTGCAGATCGGTCCGGAGGGATAGCTCTAGCAGAGGCCGTGGAGTTTCAGGACGCGGAACCCTTCCAGCCGGATGAGTTCGGGATAGAGGGTGCGGTACGCGGCGCAGTACGGCGAGGCACCGGTGCGACCGCCCGCCAGCGGCTTGCCCAGCAAGGGACACCCACCTCCGCAGGCGTAGCGCCATGCGCATTCGGCGCAGGAGCCGCGCTCGTCCACCGGCGGGTTCGTGAAGGCCGCGCGCACGGCGGCCAGCGGGTCGGGCATGCCCACGTCGCCCACCGTGCGGCCCATGCGCATCTGGCACGGGCTGACGCGCCCGAGGTGGTCCACCACCAGGTACGACCGCCCGGCGCCACACGCCTGGCTGTGAGCGCGGGCGAAGTCCGCCCTGTCCAGGACGCCGAGCAGGCTGCAGGATGGCGGGTTGGCCTCCATCTCGGCGAAGGCCAGCCGCACGGAGCGGATGACCCCCGCAATCTGCGCGTCGGACAGGTGCCCATCCGGCGGCCGGACGAAATTGAGGTTGAACGGCAGGCCCATGCCCAGGGCGAAGCGGACCGCGTCCGCGGAAACCTCATCATCGGCGCCCGTTACGGTGATGGACAAGTGAGGCCGGAGGCCGTGCTGCACGGCGCGTTCAATATTCCGGCGCACCCGCTCGTAGATGCCATTCTCGGGACGGGCTCGCTGGCTGTCGTGGGCTCCGGGACACATGTCCAGGGACACGGCAAGGCGAATCCCGTGCTCGGCAGCGAATGCGAGGACCTCATCCGCCAGGTTCACGCCGTTGGTGATGAGGGTCTCGCGGAGCGCCAGGCCCTGCTGTTCGGCCTGGTCGGAGGCATGGGCATGCAGCCGCCGTACCAGGGCGAAGTTCAGGGTCGGTTCACCCCCGGCGTATTTCAGTTTGACCGCGCGGAAGCTGTGCCGCACCGCCGATCGGAGGATGGCCTCCACTGCAGAACGGCCGGTGGCCTCGTCCATGGCGGCGCCGTCCTTCTGCACGTAACAATAGGTGCACCGCAGGTTGCAGGCGTTAGCGATGTGGAGCCAGGCCGTGAGCATGGCCGGGTCGTCGGTCGGGCAGCGCGTGTCCTGGGGCGCGTCGGCGGGAATCAACAGGCCCGCCATCGCCAGTTGGCGAGAGGTCTCACCCTGCAGCGGGCGCGGCTGGCGGAACGTCCGAAGCACGTCGGCTGCGGGCCGGTTCAGCACCGCAACGCCGGACGGCCGCCCGACGTTGAACACGGCCTCGCAATCTCCTCCGAGAGGGATACGGTACAGCACCGGGGCCTGTTTCCACACGCCGCTCGCCTCCAGGGCCACCGCCGACGCGTTCGCTTCGGCGCACGCGCAGTCGGTGTCGCCGCTGGCCGGGCCGCCCGAATGCAGCGCAAGTGGCGCGGGCTCATCGCCGGCGCATGCGCAGTCCTGTTCGGCGAGAAGCCGAGACGCGTCGTATAGGACAAAGGGCTTCTGACTCGCATCCCGTTTGTTCACGATCGCCCTCCTTGCTCGGGAAATCCCAGGTCAACCAGGTCGCAGGTCATGCTCAGCAGACCATCGTCCGCCCGCCCCGCCACCCGGAAACCGCACCGTTGGAATACGTGAATCGCTCTTGCGTTGTCCTCGCGCGTGGTGAGGCGCGCCTGTCGGCATCCAACCCGTCGGGCCCAGTCCAGTGCCTGGCGCAGCATGGCCGTGCCGATGCCCTGGTCCCGGTGCGACGGCCGCAGGCCCAGGCCAACCGTAACGGCCGCCTCGCCCGCATCCCCCGGAAACGCACGACACCAGCCCACGATGTCGCCGCCGTCCTCGGCCACCAGCAGCAGGTGGCACGGGCAGTCGGGGTACGCCAGCGCGTGCTCCCAGGCCGCGTCGGGCTCAAAGCGCACCGTGCGCATCCACCGCCCCTCCGCGCAGACGGCGTTGATAGCGCGGGTAAGGCCTTCGCCATCGCCCACTGCGAAAGGCCGCAGATGAACCATCACGCCTTTCCTGCATCCCCCAGCCCGAAGGACTCTTCAAGGAAAGCATGCATCCTTGTCGGACTGGACAGGTTCTTGTAGTTCTCCGTCGCCTGATTGACGCCCTTGAGGATTTCCTTGAACTCGTCAGCGTTCAGGCCCTTGAGCAGGGTGTACATTTTGTCCAGGCCCCGGCGCATGTCGCGGAAATCGGGCGCATAGCGCTCGTCATACGCCAGGGATGCCGCAAAGTGCTCCCCGGCAGCCACGAGGTCGTTCCGTTGCAGAGCGATCTCGCCGAGGAGGAGCTCTATCTTGCCCAGTTGGACGAGGAGAAAGGACTGATCCAGTCGCCTGTCCTTCGTTGGAATCTCCTTTTCGCCGAGATTTAATGCGCCGCACGCAGACTCCCTCGCGCTTTTGGCTGCCTGTTCTGCGGCTTTGTCGTCCCCGGCATAGTGGTAGAGCCAGGCGAGGTTCACCTCGGCGTCAATCCCCAGGTGCCGGAGATTCGGGTCTACCTTGGCGACTTCCATTGCCTTCCTGAGGGCGTCCTCGCCCAGGTTTCTGTGCGTGTTGCGCTCGTCGCCGCTCAAGATGCGGACAAGGTCGCGGTGTGCGCAGCCGAGTTCAATCAGCGCCTGCGCGTGCTGTGCAGACTCTTTGACCTCTTCGCTGAAAATCGCCACTGCCTTCTCGGCGTGTTCTATGGCTTCCTCCAGGAGTTTCCGCTGCTCTTCCGCAGAGTAGACCGCCTCCAATTCCGCCTTGCGCCGGGACACTTCGGAAAGGGCCGTCAGGGCCAGACCGATGCCGCGAGGCTGCTCCAGCCGGATGAAGATGTTCAGCGCCGCTCGGCAAGCGCGCTCGGCGCGGTGCGGCTGGTCAGCCTTGGTTTGAATCAGGCCGAACGTGTTGAGGCTGAACGCCACGGGCCCCTCCGGGCCAAGTGTCCTGCGCATCTCCAACGCATCTTGGCAAGCACGCAGCGCCTGCTCAAACCGCCCCGTCCAGGCCAGCGCCCAGGCTCTGTTGTTCAGCGTGTTGGCGTGCTGTGCCCGCAGCCCGAACTTGCGTGTCTGTTCGGGTTCCTCGTCCTCCAGGCGACGCCACATGGCTAGGGCTTGCCCGTAGGTGTCCACCGCGTCCTCGTACCGCCCCATGGTACGGTACAGGTAGCCCAGGTTGTTGCACGCCTCGGCGAGGGTGATGTCGCGGCGCCAGGTATCAAATTCGGATGGGGAAACATCAAGCTTCTGCAGCGAGTCTATGGCGCCCTTCAACGCGGATTCTGCCTCCGCTAGCCCTGCCCCCTTGCGCGCCAGTGCTTCGCCTCGTAGCACGTCCATTCGCGCTCCAACGAGTTGGCATGAAGGCTTGGACAACCCGTCGCACCGTGCCCGGACTTGCTCGCAAATGCGGCTCACTTCATCATACTGAGCGTGAAGGAGCATCCGCTTGAGCCGGTGCAGGAGTAGGGTCAGTTCCACTTCCAGGCGCGCCAGACCATTCAGTTGGTCTTCCTCGGGTGTTTCTCGGAGCATGGCGCGGACATCGTCATCCAGTTCTATCTGAGTGGCCGAATCGTTGGCCCAGTACATCTCCTGGTGGTCGGCTTCCCATGCCTGGAACCCCCAAACGGGGCTGAGCCGCCACCGGTAGTGCATCTCGTCCACCAGCAGGCGGGCGAGCCGGGCGTGCGCCTGCCCAACGGCGGCGCCGCGAACTTCCAGCGGTTTCATGAGAGCGTCGCCGAGCGCCTTGCGAGCCTCGTCAATGGCCCTCGCGTACCAATTGGTGATGGTGGTGTACTCCTTCTCGCGCCGTTCTCGTGGAACACGCTGCAGGACGTGTTTCTCAAACATCTCGTAGAGCGCATCGTGTAGGAAATACGTATCGCCTATCTGCTTGATGAAAGACAGAACGCGGAGTCTCTTCAGCAGTTCTTGCACCTCTTCGCGCGACATTTCATGGAGTTCCGCAAGCATCTCTGCGGTGAGGCCCTTGCGCGCCCAGGCCAGGGACTGGATCACGCCGGCCTCCGGCGCAACACGTTCCAAAATGCCGGTCAGCAAGCCTTTCTCTATGCGGCTTTGGACATTGTCCCAACCTTGCTTCTCCACCCTGGCCTTGGCTTCTTCCAGCGAATCCTTTATCTCATCCATCAGCCGCCCTTGGGTCGTGATGTAGTCTATCAAAAGGGACAACAGGATGGGGCGGCCGTTCGTGTAGAAAAAGGCAACCCTGCGGGTATCTTCGGAGATACTCCGGATCGCTTCCGCGGTGGCAACGTCGCCATCCCTGTACACGGCGTCCGCCACCGCATCAAAGTAGGCGATGGCGCTGTCCTCGTCAAAGTTCCCGAAGTCCACATGGGTGAAACGGTCGCCCAGTTCCTTCTCCAGCTCGCTTTTCAGACGGAGGACATCGCTTTCCGGCCGCCCTGCGAGCAGAATAGTGGCGTTTCTCACCCGTGGGAAGAAAGTCTCCTTCAACCTCGACAGCGTGCTCGTTTCTTCGGGGGGCAATCTTAGTTCTCGCTCAATTCTTCCGGCTTCGTACAGGAGTTTCTCGGCCGTGTCCAGCGCGAGAACCAAACGACTCTTTTTGGTCAGCCGGTTGAGGTCCTCCAACAAACTCTCACCGAGTCTGTCCTGCGCCTTGGATAACTCGCGATGCACCTCGCCCAGGTGGAACCGTTCCGCTTCAAAACGTTTCAGCGCGTCCGCGAAGGTTTGCATCCCCGCCTTCTTCGCCCCCAGCACTTGCCAGACCTCGCGCGTGAAGCCGGCCACGGTGTGGGTTCGGATGTGGAAGAAGTCCACCAGGTCCTCGCCAGGCGTTGGCGGAACGATCAAGCGCCCTGCTTCGTGCCATCGCCCGCGTTCCCTGCACATCTCCAGTACTTTGCGGAGAAGGAACGTCTTGCCCATGCCCCCGCTTCCGGTGATGAGGAGCACCCTTGTCTCTTCGCCGGCGCCGAAGATGGCCTTGTGGATAATGTCCAGTTCCCTGTCGCGGTCAACCAAGCTGTGCGCGGCGCGCGCAGGAATGAACTCATGTGCGAACTCGGTCATCGTCCTTCCTCCTCGCAGGGCCCTTTTTCAAGGCGTGGCAAAGCCGCCTCCCGAGAGGCGGCTTTTGTGATACGGGATCTCTTCTTCCCACCGCTCCCGTTCCTCGGGGTAGCGCTTCAGCCAGTCACGGTACAGAGTGATCGCCGCTTCATGGCAGCGTCTCCATCGTTGAGGATCCACCACCCGCAGGTACTCCTCAAGCAGGTGGCGGATCGCCTGGTCCACGATCCACCAGCCCGCCTGCTCGGAATTCCATCGCACGAGACTCGTCTTGATGAGCCGGCGCAGGATCTCACTCGCCTTGACCAGCGTCCAGCCGCCTGCTGGGGCCAGGCTCGGACCGTAGGCATTCAGCAGCGCGGGGATTCGCTCCTCGTCAAACGTCCGGAGGACACACAGGGCCTCCAGGTACTGGCGCTCAACGGGCCACGACCCATCGGGGTTGTGGATGGGCTCCAGCAGGAGGTCTATCATCTCGCGCATCTGGGCGGGCTTGGCCTTGTCCAGCGGGTACGGGATGACGACGTTGGCCAGGGGGTAACCCTGGGTGGCGCTGTGAATGTCCATGGCATGCCCGGCGACAGCCGGGCGCTGCTTCCGCAGTTGGGCCTCAGTGTAGTCGGGTTGCGCAAACGGCTTCAGTTCGCGGTCCTCCGCCTGGAGGCGCAGTGTGGGGCTTCGCCACGGGTTGGCTTGCCCTCGCCCGGCCATGACGATGACAACCTGAGGGTTGACCACCAGCGGGCCGAGTACGTGCTTTTCTAGAAGGTGCAGGAGTTCGGGGGCGGCTTCGTACACGAAGTCCACAAGGAGAACCAGGACAAGGTTGGTATTCTCAAGCGCTCGCGTCAGGCACGGCGCATCTTGGTCTAGGGGCAGAGGCGTCTCCCCCCGGGCTCTCTGAAGCGCCTCCAGAATCTTGCCGATGATGTCGCGGACTGCGTCCTCCGCGGGCTTGTCCTTGAAATCCCGAAGATCTACATACACGGCGCAGACGCCGGAAATCGGCGGGAGCACTGTTTCTGCGAGGTGCCGGAGGAGCCAGGTCTTCCCTGCGCCGCGGTATCCCCAGAAGACGATGACCCGCTTGCGCTCGGGGTTGCCTGCGGAGATGTTCCGCACCTTTTCCACAACGAGGTCAATGGCCTCTTTGCGGTTGACAAAAAGGGCCGGGGAGTAGTCGGGCACCTCTGGACTCTTCTTTCCCATGTTGCCTCCCAAATCCGCAGACGGCAGGCGTCGCCGCAAAACAAAGCAGGACACCGAAAGACCCGATCACGGTCTCACAGTGTCCTGCGATGCATCACGGTTCGCCTCCTTGAACAGCGAAGGCTTCTCAGGACCGCTCCCTGTGGCGGTCCCTTCGGTACCAGCGCAGAGCCGCCTCAAAGTCCTCGCGGGATAACCTGCCGGTGCCCCCTGTGCGTTGCTGCATTTCATGCAGCATCCTGCTCGTGAATGCGAGGACCTCGCGTGGCAAGGGTTCCACAGCATTCACCACCCGCAAGTCTACGCCGCGAAACCCGGGCTCGCTGATCATGTCCAGACTTGCCGGCTCCGTACCTGTCGCTGCCGCCACACGACGCCTGAGCAGTTCGGCCAGCAAACTGCGCGTCCATCGTATTATAACCGTGTTTTTGCGCGATGTCAATAGGGGATAAGCCTGTTGGATTGCAGATTTCGTCTCTATGGGCAAGAAGGCCTTGACAAAAAGCCGCCGCTCCCTCCAGCGCCCAGCCTGGTCCAGGAGCGGCTTGATCAGCGCCAATGCATAGCCGGGGTTGCTAATGGTCTCGGGGTACGCGTCAACGCCATCCACGAGCAGATAGACGGCCTCAAAGTGCAGCGTGCTCAACAGAAGGTTCAGCCATGGCTCCAGGGAGTCGCGGGGCGCTTCCGCAGGCTTTGACAAAGGGGTTTCTGCCACAGCGGTCCGGAACTTGGCCAGGCTCTCCTCGCTGGGAGGATTCAGCCAGACGGCGCCAGGGTCGTAAGGCTCGGCCAAGGCGCGCAGTCTGGCTTCGGGGTTCAGACCGCCATATGGCCCCAACTGCTCAAGTAGGTGGTCCAGGGGCTGAGGCAGGCTCTGCTCTAGCAGACGGCGCACAGTCTGCTTGGCAGCATCGTCCAAGTCAAGAAACTCGTAGGGCCGATGGGCCAAGTGAAGGAACAGTTCGGAGGCTGCCGCGCGGCGGATTTCTCGGAGATGCGCGTCTAGCCGCTCGGATTCGCCGGCCAGCACAACGCTTTCGGGCAACATGTACACAATGGGGAAAACCCTTCGCCCGCCCTCCCCTGCACGGCAGGCTTGCGCCAGGCGCGCGCGGAAGGCCGACTTGCCGCCCCCTGCGGGCGCAAAAAGAAAAGACACCTCGTCGCGCCAGATGGCTTCAAACGTGTCATGCGCGACGAGATACTCTGGCAACTGAGCATCCGCGCTCGCATCCAGCGCCTCAACAGCCCGAAGCAGCCTCTCTGCTGCCGTCGCCCCTTCATCCTGTTCCTCTTGGGGCGCGAACGTGCCCGAGCCGACCCCCAGTTCAGTCACACTGACAGTCGCACCCCCTTCTAGCAACAGAATTTCAGGGACACACGCCGCCGGTGGTACCCAAGTTGCGTGAAGCGAGCCAATAGCCTCCCCCGTTTCTTCTGCCGGGATGTTTCAACAACATCTAGTATAGCACATTTTCCCTCTCGGTTCGCTCGCAATTGGCTCATCTGTACCTAACCGCAAACTCACTACCAGGCATTGTCCAGGCGGTAACCCCTTCCCCTCACCGTCTTGATGAAAACAGGATGATCCGGGTCAGGTTCAATGGCCTGCTTCAGGCGGTATATCGGCTGGTCAAGGAGCCGCTCGCTCTTGGGATCATCTGCGCGAAACAATTGCCCGGTGATGCTCAGATATTCTCGCAACACCGCCCACCGTGGGCAAAGTTCTCCCCGCCGCTGGTATAGGTATTTGAGCAGTTCCAGATCTGCCGGTTGTATATCCGAAACCTTTCGCCACCCGACGAAGACAGCATCGGTCATCGGGTCTATGCTCAGCCTCGGCGCGGATTCGCTCTGTATCGCGATGCACTCCTCCTCCGTGAGGGGCGTCATCTGCCCTGTTTCGGCTGCTTTGTTCAAGAATCGCACAACAAACGGTGCGAGCATCCTCAGCCACCCACGCGGCGACTGGCCTCCGCATCGGCTGAGCCAGTTCATCAGCCGCTCTGCCGGCCCCAGTTTGCTCAGCGGGAACGATTCCTCACCGAATGCCAGGGCCAACCGGCGCTCCATCATGGCCTCCAAGTCCATGGCCCTCCATTCCAGGCGGTACACGTCCACCCTGCGCCGCGACACGCTACCCGCCGACCAGTCTTTGGAGTCCAACTCGCTCGGGGCCATGAACGCGTACACAAAGCGCGGGTGCCAGAACTCCGTCAGCGCGTTCAGGAACGACTCCAAGTGATCGGTCAGCAGAGTCGGGTCTGCCTCGTGCCAGGCTTCCAGGTTATCCACGATGACGCGTATCCCTTCAAGGCCAAGGGCTTTGAGCGCCTTGATTATCTCCCCAGCCACCTCCGATGGAGGGGCGGACGGAGACACTACATCGGGCACCGGACCGGCGAGCGCGTTCCTCAGCCAGCCAGGGCTCTGCTCACCAAACTTACCCCATAGCGACTCTAGATGATCCTTCAAGTCGCCCCGAAGAAATCGCTGCAAGAACCAGGCCAGGGTACGCCCGACCCAGGGAGGCAGTTGACCCCAGTCGGGCGGGAACCGAAGCACGTAGTCCACGACGGCTCTGGCCACTGCGTCCAGCACCTGGTCGCGGTAGGCCACGACCAATCGCGTGCCTTTGAGGCTCTCATCCTCCACAATGGCAAAAGGCCAGCGTACCACGAGCGCCTTGGGCGGCTGGCCTGGGGGCGCCCACGCTCGCTCCAACGCCAGTCCCAGCGCCGTCTTGCCGGCCCCCTCGTCCCCGAAGACCAGGATGGACCGCCAGCAGGTCATGAGCGCGAAGTCCGGCGGCTTTACGTAGCACTGGGCCAGCCAGGGTTCATCCTCGGCTCGCAGGCTGCCGAAAGCCGCGATACCCAGGGGTTCCCGTGTTTTGGTTTCAGTTGGCGCTTTTCCCCTACTCACGTGAGTCTGAATCCTTACGGAGACCGCCTCCCGAGAGGCGGCTTTTGTGATACGCGATCTCTTCTTCCCACCGCTCCCGTTCCTCGGGGTAGCGCTTCAGCCAGTCTCGGTACAGAGTGATCGCCGCTTCATGGCAGCGTCGCCATCGCTTAGGATCCACCACCCGCAGGTACTCCTCAAGCAGGTGGCGGATCGCCTGGTCCACGATCCACCAGCCCGACCGCTCGGAATTCCATCGCACGAGATTCGTCCGGATGAGCCGGCGCAGGATCTCGCTCGCCTTGTCCAGGGTCCAGCCGCCCGTGGGGGCCAGGCTCGGATCGTAGGCATTCAGCAGCCCGGGGATTCGCTCCTCGTCAAACGTTCGGAGGACGCACAGGGCCTCCAGGTACTGGCGCTCAACGGGCCAGGACCCGTCCGGGTTCTGGATGGGCTCCAGCAGCAGGTCTATCATCTCCCGCATTTGGTCCGCGGTGGCCTGGCCCAGCGGGTACGGGATGATGACGTTGGCCAGGGGGTAACCCTGGGTGGCGCTGTGAATGTCTGCAGCGTGTTGGGCGACAGCCGGGCGCTGCTTCTGCAGTTGAGCCTCAGTGTAGTCGGGTTGCGCAAACGGCTTCAGTTCGTGGTCCTCCACCTGAGAGCGCAGTGTGAAGCTTCGCCACAGGTTGGGTTGCCCTCGCCCGGCCATGACGATGACAACCCGGGGGTTGACCACCAGCGGGCCGAGTACGTGCTTTTCTAGAAGGTCCAGGAGTTCGGGGGCGGCTTCGTACACGAAGTCCACAAGGAGCACAAGGACGCCGGTCGCAGAGGCCATGTTGAGTGCACCTTCAAGATACCTCACGAGCCAATGGGCGGGCGCGAACGCGGGGGGCAGGGACAGTGTGTCGCCAAGTTCGGCCTTTCGGTACCGGTCTATGCCTTGTCCAATGCTGCCCGCGATCTCCCGGATGGCGTCGTCTGCGGGAACGTTAGTGAACCTCTCAAGGTTGATGTAAACTGGACAGACACCGGGTATTTGGGGCAGTACTGTCTCTGCGAGGTGTCGCAGGAGCCAGGTCTTCCCTGCGCCGCGGTACCCCCAGAAGACGATGAGCCGCTTGCGCTCGGGGTTGCCTTCGGAGATGTTCCGCACCTTTTCCACAACGAGGTGAATAGCCACTTCGCGGTTGACGAAAAGGTCCGGGGAGTAATCGGGTATATTGACACCCATTTCCCTGGCTCTACTCATGGCTGCCCTCCCCTTCTGCTCCCAGCAACTGGTGGGCCTTCTCCCAGGTGAGTGGCGGCTGCGTTGCGTCTTCCTTCACCAGTGCATTGCCGAGCCGGATGAGTTCCCGCGGCGCGCCCGGTGATTTGAGGGCAGCAGCGATGAGTGGGCCTTCCAGGTCGCCTTTTATACTCGGGAAGAGGCTTCTGATGTCCTCTGCTGGGCCTGTGGCTGCGAGCCGTTGATGAAGGAGTTGCCTCACGGGGGCCTCCACCCAGGTCAACGTCGCATGCGGCGCACCATCGGGCGTCTGAAGCAGATGTGCCCATTCCGGCCGGATGAAGACTTTGAGAAAGACGGCGGCCTGTGCGAACGAGGTCATCATCGCCCCTAGCGCCTGGAGGTGGGCCTCTAGTTCCGCACTCGGCTCTCCGCCGGCTGCGCCATCAGGGACCTCTATACAGACGAAATATCGGGAGAACGGAGCCAGCCGCGCCTGCTCCAGGAGATGCACGATTTTGTTCTCCGCGTCGTAAGGCGGCAAGTCAACGTATCGCGACAATCGTCCCACAAGACGAGCCATGTCCTTCGCCTGGCTCTGCTTCAGCCCGTGCCGCTCCAGGTACACTCCAGGATCGCCAATAGCATCCCTGGTCAGCCGGAACAGCACCGCCAACGCCCGCTGTTGGTGAAACGATGTTCGGTCAAGAAGCTCAGGCTTCTGGGCAAGTTGCTTCAAATTGGCCTCCGCAATGGCGGTTGCCAAAGCCTTACGCCAGGCCACGACAGACTCCGAGGCTGGACCTCCCGATGGCCATTCCACGGGAACCACAAGCGTGTCGGCCTCGCCCCCAGAGGAGACGAGGCTGTGCTCCTCGCAGTAGCGTGCCAGGTAGAGCCGCGCCGCCGTGCGACCGCTGCCGGGCGCGCCTGTAATGATCGTGGGCGCACACCGGCTGATTCTGTCCCAGTCTGGAGGTTCCACGCAGCGCTGGTGGAAGTACGGGTCGTCCTCGGCCTTCTCGGGGCCAAACGGGTTGAACTGCAATCCCTTTGACTGTAGCCAGGCAGCCACGGCGGGAATCTCCGGTGGGCGAGGCTTGGGGGTCAATAGTCTGATCAACTGTCCGGTACTGGCGAACAGCGAGAGAAGGGCCTCGTCCTTCCACTCCTCCACTTCCTTCGCTGCTCTCAGTTTATTGTACTGGCGCTGTGCTTCTTCCCAATTCTTCGCCACAGTGGTGCGAATGTGCTCCAACTGCTCCCGGCGCACGGCTTCAGTCGCCCGACGCAGTTCGTCTTTCAGTTCTGGAACCGCCTCGTATTTCTTGCGGACCTCGTCCAGTTCGCGCTCCGCCTGCTCCAAATGCTGCTGGGCTTCTTTCGCGTCTTTGGCAGAACGGTACTTTTCCACAAGTTCCCGCACGGAAGCAATCTCACGTAACCTGCTTTGGCGCTCCGCTTCTTCTCGCTCTCGCTGGCGCTTCTGTTCCTCCTGCCACCACCAGACTGCGAGGGCGACCACCGAGCTGGCAACTGCAACAAATGGGGTCGTCGGGCCAAGCAGCAACGCGAGGAAATGTCGCCGCCAAGCGGTCCGCGCATCCTCCAGGGCAAACTCCAATGTCGGCGACTCCGACTCCCGGAGGGCAACGGGCTGGCCGCTGGCGAGGTGCACAGTAAGGGCGACGGTTACGGTAACGGGGAATGACCGCGCGAATGTTGCATTCTGGCGCAGGTACAACGCAGATGGTTCGGCCTCACCGTAAGGCGACACAGTGATCCGTGGGGGTAGTGGCACGCCGTCCTCGTCTGTGAAGTCAATCACATTCTGGTGTGCAGGTGTGAGAGATACGATACACGTGAATGGCTGGGTTGCGCCCACCCCGGACTCACCGATAGGCGGCTGGAAGTACACGGACAGAGGCCATCCCGGCCTGTCCGCGCCCTCAAGCGGTATCGCTTTCGGGTACGAGATTCGCAGTGCGGTACTTTCCCGCATGTTGCCCGCGAAGTAGATGGACTTCTCTTCGCGGCCGGTGTCGTCTCGTACCTCTGCCTGATGGCCGACGGCTACAAAGTAGAAGGCAACGGTTGCAACGAGGAGAAAAACCAGAAACCAGTCCGCTGGGAGGAACTTCCCCCACTGCAACAGCCCAAACGCTGCCAGCACACCAACCGCGACCGCCGTGCAACCCACCGGCCATCCCCACGCTTCACCCACCACTTTCACTAAGATCGCGAGCCCCCAAGCCAACAGACACAGTACAAGCGAGCACCAGTTCTTGGAGATATGGTCGCAAAAGGGCTTCAATCTGTCCTTGATCCAGGCAACAACGCGCCCGCGCCATGCGGTCTTCGCCTTCGCGGCTGATTTCCCTGCGTCTCCCATCATGCCTCAGCCTCCTGCCCAGCCCAGGCTGTCTTCGGCCAAAACTATAGCAGAGCGTGGGGAACAATGCAAGCGAGTGCATTCGTTCAGTGCCTTGTGGCGATTTCAATGCAGCCCCCGAATTTGACAAAGTCCGGGAAATGAATAGAACATATGTACTAGAGCGACGACTCATTCCGTTCCCCAGGACGATAGGGAGGTGTACAAAATGGCTCAACCCACTATCCGCCACGAGGTATTCTTCCGCGAAGATATCAGGAATCTGCTCCGCGCCATAGATAGTGCCAACGCTGCTCTGGCCGTTCACTTGCCCACCTCGCAAGTGGCGATATACCGCGCGGGGTTCGTCGCGGCGCTCCAGGCGGTCGCGCTGGCCCTGGACGTCCGACTGGATATCCGCGCGCCGCACCCAATCCTGGACGTCACCACGGGCGCCGTCGTCCCACCGGACGGGGGGTGATGCTGCCCGGCTACAGGTGCCTCTACGGTGCAAGACCGGCCGATCTCCGCAATGTGATCAGGGACTTCTCCACTTCTGGCTCCAGGATGAGACCCTCAGGGATGTTCCTGCTCATGCGCTCAATGGCGCGGCACCACGCTTCTTTGTATAGCGCTTCTTGCGAGAGACCCTTCTGCGCGGCGGCGCTCAGGGCGTTGGCCATGGTATCAACCCAACTCGCCAACGATCTCATGCGGATCGCCTGGATCTGCTGCTCCACTGCCGCAACCCACAGGTCAGTGCTCGCTTCGGTTACGTCGGAGGTCGGCTGTACGCTCTCTATTCGCAACTGATCTAGGTGAATACCCGATGGCACTAGGCGTTGTCGCGCTTGTTCCAGGACGATCTGTCCTAAGCCGTCTAGATTGGGCACTCCCATCAAGTTGGAGAGTTCCATCGCCCGGACGACATCGCGCACACTCCGCTCAATGGCGCTGCGAACACTCTCTTCCCAGTCGGGCGTGCGCATGTCAATCGCCTGCAAGATGCCCCGGTCTGAAGCCGTCATCTTTCGCTGCCCGATTTTGACCGCAGGGGCGATTGCGATGCTGTACGTGGCCGACAGCGCCACCGCCGTGAGTAGCCCATCCTTGGTCAGGACATCCCGGAATTCCATCGCCCGCTGTCGTGGCCGCAGGTCGTAGATGCGCTTCACAAACTCAAAAGGCCGCGTCCGAAACACCTCCGGCCCCCGAATTGCCGTCTGCCTGGACCCTTGTTCCAGCACCACGGCGTTGTACGGGGCCACGATAACCAACCTGGGCCCGAGCACAGGCCCCCTGGCATCTCTGGGGAGCGAGGTCGCGCCATCCTCAATCTTGTGGAAGCCGCGCGTCGTCCCTACCAGGATACTCCAGTGGTAGCGGATGGCGGTCCAGGCGTCGCCGTAGAACTCCGTGTAGGCGAGCGCCGACGCGAAGAAGACCGTGGCTGCGGCTGCGACCCCGCACAACGCCGCCCACACACCGAAGGCCCACAGAGTACCGCCCACGATGACCAAGAGCACCACCACGCTCAGCACCGGCCTCAGTCGGAACCGCATCATCGCAACCCCTCCTCTTACTGGATGATTCTCGAGGTCGAGCCCTGTCTGCGATGACGGCTGCGATGACCAGTACGTTACCCGAATGCAGGGCCCCTGCCCGGCCGACGACCGTTGTAGTGTTGAGCGTAAGGGGGAGGTTCGCCCTGCCGGATTCAGCAAGGATGATAGCATGATCCCCTCAAGTGTCAAGCCCACCTCACATCGGTCAGGGCACTTGCATTTGTCCGGTTTTCCGAGGACCGCCCCACTCCACGGCTCTCCATGCCCCTTTCATGGGGGACGCGCGCCACGCACGTGCGGAATTCCGGGCCTATGGGCCGCCAACGAAGTAAATGCAATTGCCCTGCACCCCCTACCGCTTTACAGGCCAGCGGGAAGAGAGTAAAATCGGCCTGTACTTTCACAACGCGCGTTGGTACGACCCTATGCTGGGGCGGTTCGTGCAGGCCGACACGGTGGTACAGAGCGCAGGCAAGGACCCTACGCCGTACTTACCTCTGGTCGTGTCCTACGCCAACCCCAGGATTCTGGAGCAGTGGAACCAGATCCAGCGGGCACGCCTGCAGCCTGAAGCCCAGGCCCCTAGCACGCCGACGGTCCTTGCCCCGCAGTTCCTGAATCGCTATACTTACGCCCGCAACAACCCAGTGGCCTACGTGGACCCCGATGGACACATCGCCTTCGTTGCTTTGCTCGTGCCCGGGCTCATTGGGGCTGCGGCCAGCGGGTTAGGCTATATCGCATCGGTGGCGCTGACCGGACAGGAGTTTAACGTTAAGAGCTTTGCGGTAGCGACTGGCGTAGGATTCGTCGCTGGGGCCCTTACGCCTGTCGTGGCTGTCAATGCGGTAGGGGCGGTGGCTCTGGGAGCTGCGGCAAACGTGGCGCAATACGCCCTCACCCAGGTGGTCCACGGACAACCATTGAGTATCCGAGATGCAGCTATCAATGCCGGGGCCGGAGCTGTTGGAGGGGCTGTTGCTGGCCCCTATACTGCGAACGCTTTGCGCGCTAGCGTGGACCTGGCAGGAGCCAGGATGGTTGCCCCTCGGTTCTACAAGGAGATCAGCCGGCAAATCCTCTGGGAAGATGTGCGGCTAGGGCTGGGAACCTTAGTCCGTTCAGCAGGTGGCAGCTTTGCCGCCAACACATTGCCGACCTTGGTGGAACCTATCATTTCTCCTCCTACCTCATCTACCGGGAGCACAGAAATCATTTATGTGCCTGTCGGTGGGCCAATACCATGGTAGGGGGAGAATGGGAGGAGAAGATGGGACGGGACTTCTGGCAACTGGTGGGCTTTCTGGGCATAGGCATCGCTCTTTGGCTTGGAGGATACGTGATCCAACGAAGCGGTGGGCATCGGTCCGTCATTTTCCGTCCACCTCGGTTTGTAGCTTGGCTTTGCGGCAATCCCAGGAGGGACGGTCTGATCGACCTGGGAGATGGAGGGATGCAACTACTGGGGTTGATTTGGTTAGTAGGTGGGCCTCTGCTTATGGTTTTTGGTGTGGAGTTTCACTTACGACCTGCCCTTGTTTTCTTGGTCTTTGCAGTTGCCACCGTGTTTTGGTTTATTCTAACGGAGTGGGCCAACCGGCGAGAGCGGCGACGCAGATGAGGTGGGCGATAGCTGTCTTGCTCTCGTCTACGAGGGCGATGGCAATCGGGTGAAGGCGGACTTCAGCGGCACCGGTACCTACTACATCGGCAACTGGTACGAGAAGACCGGCCTGGCGGAGACGAAGTACTACTACTTCGCGGGCCGCCGCGTCGCCATGCGGACATCCGACGGCGTTACCCACATCTACGGCGACCACCTGGGCTCCGCCACCAACACCACCAGCCCCAACACGGCAACCCAGCGCTACTTCCCGTGGGGCGCGCGGCGCAGCACAACCGAACTCCCCACCCCCTACCGCTTTACAGGTCAGCGGGAAGAGAGTAAAATCGGGCTGTACTTTTACAACGCCAGATGGTATGACCCCGCCCTGGGCCGCTTCACCCAGCCCGACACCCTGGTGCCGGAGCCGGGGAACCCCCAGGCGCTGAATCGCTACTCTTACGGACGTAACAACCCGCTGACCTACATAGATGATGATGGCCACCTGCCCATTATCCCCATTCTCATTGCCGGAGGCATGATTGCCCTGAAGGTCGTTGACTGGGGCTGGACGGCTTGGGACAGCTACCAGAGCCTGCGGGTGATGAATGATCCCAGCGCCTCGCAGGCGGCCAAGGCCGAAGCAGCGGCCAACCTGGCCATGACCGCGGCCTTCGAGGCCGCCGAGCCGGATGACCTGCTCCTGGTGGCCCTGCCCATTGACGATCTGGCCCGCAAGGGCATTCTCAAGCTGGGCAGGGAGGCGGG
>JADBJK010000118.1 GCA_014874485.1 Chloroflexota bacterium | reverse complement strand
CCTGCAATCCGGCCATTAGGGCGCGATGATTTTGTTCGTGGCGCTGCCATCGGGCTTCTAGCCCCTCCTCGTGGACCACGCGCAGCGCCTCTCGGAAGGCATAGCACATATTGGTGGGCGGGGTGTGGTGATACACTCGCTCCTCGCCCCAATAGCGTCGGATCAAGGACAGGTCGAGGTAGAAACTGGGCACTTTGGTGTGCCGCCCGTCCAGGACCGCCTGCGCCCGCGGCGAAAAGGTGATGGGCGCTAGTCCCGGCGGGCAACTCAAGCACTTCTGGCTGCCACTGTACACCACATCCAGACCCCACTCGTCCACCTTGAGCGCACAGCCGCCCAGGGATGTTACCGCATCCACAAGGAGAAGAGCGCCGTGTTCGTGAGCCAGGCGGCTGATATCCCCCAGCGGCTGGAGAACGCCGGTGGAGGTCTCGGCATGCACGATGGCCACCACCTTGACTTTGGATCGCTTCAAAGCGGACTCCACCTGCTGGGGGTCAATAATGTGCCCCCATTCCGCCTCGATGCGGATGAGTTTCCCCTGGCAGCGCTCGACGATGTCGCACATGCGCTCGCTGAAGAAGCCGCTGACGCACACGGCCACGCTGTCACCGGGCTCGATGACGTTGCAAAGCGCCGCCTCCATACCTGCGGTGCCGGTGCCAGAGATGGGGAGGGTGAGGGGGTTAGCGGTCTGGAAGATGTATTGGAGCAACTGCTTGATTTCATCCATGATTTGGAAGAAGTCGGGGTCGAAATAGCCGATTGGCGCTGTGGTCATAGCCCGCAACACGCGGGGGTCGGCGTTGCTGGGGCCGGGGCCCAGGAGGAGCCGGGTCGGCGGGTTGAGATCTCGGTACGTCACAGACATTGTGCTTCCCTCCATGTGTGCAGTTTTTCTCCGCGGCAGTTCCCAGCGGATGGTAGCATCTTCATGCTGTCCATCGACGCTGGGACCTTTCGCTTACTGTCATTTTATCATATTTTGCGGCTTTTGTGAAGGATGGAACACCTCTCTACGCACAGCCTCCTTGCCGTCGAATAAATTGCCCATCTGCGGCTGCATACGCCTGACCTCGCCGTCGAATGAATTCGACGGCTACGATTGGTAAGTCCCTGCGGGACTGTTTTGCTGGCAGGGGGGATTCCATTTCGAGCCGAGTGGCGCGGGGTTTGGGTGGGCGAGGATTGACAGCCGGGGGACTTGGCGTATAATGACATTGTAAAAGGGTGGATTATGCGAGTTCTACATAAAAGGCGGAACAAAGGGCGGAGTCTTATAATTGGTAAATCTAGTCCAACAGGAGTCTGAAAGGTCCAATGCCTGATCAGGACTTCGTGTCGTTTAAAGAACTGGCTAAGATCATTGGCCTAGACCGGTCAAACACACGGTGGCAACGATGATTGGCTCGACTGGTGTCAGGGGCACAGGGACTGGCTGGCCGCCGAATTCGTGAGAACGGTGGAGGCTTCGGGAGAGTTTAACATGTTGAACTTCGATGCTTTTGAAGTCCTGACCTTCGATTGCTACGGCACGTTGATGGATTGGGAGTCCGGAATCTGGGAGGCTCTGCGCCCCGTGTTCGCCAATCATCGGATTGACATAACGGGCGAGAGGGCTCTGGAACTCTACGCCGAATTGGAATCCGAGGCCGAGCGGGGGGAGTATCGCGAGTATAAGATTGTGCTGAGGATGGTGCTGGAAGGGTTTGGCTCCAGGCTGGGGTTCATGCCATCCCAGGCAGAGTTGCAGCGTTTTGCGGAGTCGGTGAAGGACTGGCCGGCTTTTCCGGATTCCGCTCCCGCCTTGCAAGCGCTGAAGAAGAAGTACAAACTGGCCATCATCTCCAATGTTGATGACGACCTTTTTGCGTTTTCCGCCCAGCGACTGCAAACACAGTTCGACTGGGTGATCACCGCCCAGCAAGCCAGATCCTACAAGCCTTCTTTGAACAATTTCCATCTCGCCTTTGAGAGGATCGGGTTGCCTAGGGACAAAATCCTGCACGTGGCCCAGAGCCTCTACCACGACATAGCCCCAGCCAAAGCACTCGGTTTGGCTACCGTGTGGGTAAACCGCCGCCACAACAAGCCAGGCTTTGGGGCGACTCCTCCCGCCCAAGCCCAGCCGGACTTGGAGGTTCCAGATCTGCAAACCTTGGCCGGTATGATGGGGTTAATGTAATCGCAATGGTGTCACCCCAGCCGCTCGGGGGTGAAAGAGTGCTACTTTTCGATGATTTGCTGAAAACCGCAGACTTTCGCGCCACCGTGAATGGTTTGGCTCGCGCCTTCAGGGACCGACATACCTTGCCCCCAATCCACCAATTGGGCCTGGTGGTCCCGGATGTTGAACGTGCGGCGAGCGCCCTGGAAGAGCAGGGCATCGCCCCATTCTTTATCGCCGGTGGTGCGCCCGTGCTCTGGCGCGAGCGCGGAGGGGAACGCAGGGTTCGCGGCAGGATGGGTCTGGCCTACTATCGGGGCATCGAACTGGAACTGTTGGAGCCGCTGGCGGGCTCCGATTTCTACAACCAGGCCCTGGACTCTCAGGGAGGGATCGTCCTGCATCACATCGGGGTGTTGGTCCGAGATGTGGACGCGTGGGCGGAGGGGCTTGCTGCCGCCGGGGTGCCGGTGTGGGTTCGGGGGTGCCTGAAGATGGGGCCGGTGAATGTGGACTTCGCCTATATGGACACCGTCGGGGTGCTTGGCTACGTCTTCGAGTTCATTTGCTGGCGGATGGGCGGCTGGAGGTTCCGCCCGCCGCCTCGTCTTCTGCGGGGAGCGGGTTGGTTGGAGAAATGGTCCGGGCGCAGGAGCATTTCCGTCTGAACGGACCAGGAGATTACACAAGAGGAGGATATCCGCAGTGAAAATTGACCTCAGAAAGGAATTGAAGCATCTGTACGCACCGTCGGCGAAGAAAGTAGAGATCGTGGATGTGCCGAACTTTCACTTCGTCATGATAGATGGCGCCATCAGACCCGATGAGACTCCAGAGACATCCCAGGAGTTTCAGGATGCGATAGGCGCTTTGTACGGGGTGTCGTATACATTGAAGTTCATGTCCAAACTTCGAAAAACCAACCCCGTTGATTATACCGTGATGGCGCTGGAAGGGCTGTGGTGGACGGATTCGGGGGAGTTCAATTGGAGCAAGCAGGAAGAATGGAAATGGACCATGATGATCCTGCAGCCCGATCACATCACCGCGGAGATGTTCCACGAAGCCCTGCAACAACTCAAGAAGAAAAGGGACACTCCGGCGTTATCTCGCCTCCGTTTTGAAGACTTTCGCGAGGGCCTCTGTGTCCAGATTATGCACGTGGGGCCGTATTCTGGGGAACCGCAGACCATCGAGCGAATGATGGCGTTTGCTCAGGAGAATGGTCTCCGCTTTTGCGGCAAGCACCACGAGATTTACCTGGGGGACCCGCGCCGAGCCAAGCCGGAGAAGTTGCGGACGGTCCTGAGGCATCCGGTGGAGAAAGAGGTGCGATCCTAAAAGAGACGGGGATGATAGGGCAAGCAAGAGAACTTCTGAAGTTGTTGACGCAGGAGATAACGCTGACTTAACAAACATGCGGAACTGCGGTACAATGTGTTCACACCTTCAAAGCATCGAGATAACAACCGGCCCTTAATGACGAGATTCCTCCGGGATTTCGCGTTGATAGCCGCTGTATACGGGGGATATTTATTCGGTGGCGAAAATTGGAGGCGTTCCCATGTGGCGCAGTTTTCGATCCAATAGTCAAATTTTGTCCACAGGCGACACCGTGGTGCCAATCGCTCTGGTCGGTGGCAACCTGCTCTGCAACGTCATCGCCAACTCCTGCTTCAAGTTCTCCGCCACCAGCCAGACCTGGCGAGGTTTCCTAGCCTGGCAAATCGTAGGCAATCTGGCTGGGTTCATCACCGTGCTCACGTTGACCGGGCTCTTGCGCTTCGTCCCCCTCCACGTGGCCTATCCGGTCACCACCGGCTTGGCGGTGATCGGCGTGCAAGTAGTGGCGGCGCGATGGCTCTTCAGCGAGCCGATCTCATCTGCCCATTGGCTGGGCACCTTATTTGTGGTAGCAGGCATCACTCTGATTGGCGGGCGGTAAGGGATGCGCACCCTGATCCGCCGCTTCGACGGCTTGCTTCGTGCTGCCCATGGGATTTTCGAGTACTGTGAGGATGAGGATTGCCTGCTGCGCCTGCGCCTCACAGTAGCGTCTCACCCGCTGCAATTATCGCCGCAGGTCGTGGCAGTCGGGGAGCCAGTATTGGAACTCCACCTGTGGAACGAGCACATCCCCACGCTGCCATTGGCTGGCCCCGACCTGATCTGGGCTACACAGGTGCGGCGGATGTTGATTCATTCGCTGCGCAGTCTGGCTCGGCAGATGGAGCATGATCCGCGTCTGGCGGAAGTGCGCGCCCTCGGTGGGGTAACGGTCCTTCTATCCCCAGACCGCCCCTCTGGGATGCGCTTGATGGAACGGCTGGGGTTCACCGTCATGCCGTTCCACAGTCCTTTGGGGCGTTTTGGCGAATTCTGGGAGAACTTCTACACCTGGTGCCTGATGTGGACGTTCAACGCCGTCAGCCTGCGACGCCGGCAACTGATCCGCCTGCGCCGGGCGGAGATATGGATGTCCGCTGACGAGTTCCTGCGCCGCTACGGCGATGGTAGCCAACGGAAAGGGGATTAGGTCCCGCTGGCCTCCTCCGCTCTTTGTGTTTTCGGCGTCCCTGTCCCACCATAGCGCACCTGTACGATCTCTGCCAGGATAGCCAAGGCGATCTCAGCCGGCGAGCGCCCTCCCAAGTCCAGCCCGATGGGAGCATGGACACGAGCCAACTGCTCCTCCGATACGCCCTCGGCCCGCAGATGGTCGAAGATAACCCCCACCTTGCGCCGGCTGCCGATCATGCCCACGTAGGCGGCTGGAGTGCCGAGCACCTGGCGCAGCGCTTGTTCGTCGGTGATGTGGCTCTCGGTGATGACCACCACATAAGTCCAGGGGGTGATGGTGGCCGGATCAAGTTGGGGAGTGGTGGCCCGGTCGGGGCGCACGTCCACCACCTGGACGTTG
>JADBJK010000023.1 GCA_014874485.1 Chloroflexota bacterium | reverse complement strand
TCCCCACCCCGGCCCTCCCCTTTCCTCTCCGCGGGCGGAGAGGAAAGGGGAGGGTGTGGGAGGGGTTAGGTGAGGTTAAGCAGCCCCTTCGCTGCACGTCGGGCGGCGAAAGTGGATTTCGTTGGTGGGGAGCGGCTCACGGCCTGCTCCACGTGCCCATTGCAGCAGGCTTGCCCCTGAACTGAAATGCACCCCGCGCCCCGCGCAACTGGCAGAAAAGTGCAAAACGGGGTATAATCGAAAGCGAACGTCTTGAATCCCGGTGTGAGTTTGAAGTGAGCAAGAAACTGGTGGACTACTATCGGATCCTGCAAGTGGATCCGGAAGCCGACCCCGATGTGGTGGAAGCGGCATACAAACGATTGGCGCGGAAGTACCATCCGGACCTGAACCCGGACCCGGACGCGAACCAGCGCATGCAGGAGATCAACCTCGCCTACGAGGTGCTGGGCGACCCCCAGAAGCGCGCGGAGTACCATCAGGAGTGGCAGCGCGTTTACGGCTCGCGGTACCACGTGTCCGCGACGCAGGGACCCCTGTGGGTTGCTGACATTCGCCCGTCGCTTACGCTTACGCCCGCAGAGGTGCGGTTTGACCACGTCCAGCGCGGCCAGGTCGTTGAGGCCGACGTAACCTTGTCCATGAGCCGCGCCGGACGGTTCCGCGGCGAGATGATGCCCCACCAATCCTGGATTCGCGCGAAAGTCGCCGCCCGCCGCAAGGATGCGGTGGTCATCCGCATCACGGTGGACACCACGGACCTGCGTGGCGGCGTAACCTACCAGGGGCGAGTCGCCATCACGTCGCTGCTGTACGGTGCGGTGTTCATCCCGGTGCGGGTTACCGTGGCGCCGGAGTCTCGCCCTATTCTGAAGGTGGAGCCGCCCTTGCTGGACGCGGGCACGGTTCGCCGCACCGACGCGCCGATTGAGATGACGCTGCACGTGCAGAACGCGGGCGAAGGCGAGTTTGAGGGCGAAATCCGCGTGAAGCACGCCTGGCTCGCCGTGGACCGCGACGAGTTCAAGGGCGATCGCAACGAGATTGTGGTAACGCTCACCCCGTCGGGGCTGAAGCCTGGGCGAAGTTACACCGGCAAGATTGAGGTCATCTCCAACGGCGGCGCGACGACCGTGCCGGTCAAGGTGATGGTGCAGCAGGAACTGCCCGACCTGCCGCCGCCCGACAGCGATGAGTACTGGCCCGCCATCCTGTCGTACCTGAAGCCGGAGAACGCCTGGGAGAAGGATTTCGTCGCGCAGATGAAGGCCCTCTCCACGATGCGCGGATGGAGACCTGCGTCAAGCCAGCAGTCCACCATCCTCTACATGTTCGCCCGAGATTTGGACAAGTAGACACCCCTACCCCAAGGAGCAAACTCAGGAGACCCATGGACATCGGTATCGTTCGCAAGGTGGACATTGAAGCCGAGATGCGCGGGGCGTATCTGGACTACGCCATGAGCGTCATCGTGTCGCGCGCGCTTCCCGACGTGCGCGACGGCCTGAAGCCCGTCCACCGACGCATCCTGTACGCCATGCACGATATGGGGCTGCGCTCGGACCGCCCGTACAAGAAGAGCGCCCGCATCGTCGGCGAGGTGCTGGGCAAGTACCATCCCCACGGCGACGCTGCCGTGTACGACGCCATGGCGCGCATGGCCCAGGACTTCTCCATGCGCTACGTCCTGGTGGACGGGCAGGGCAACTTCGGCTCCATTGACGGCGACAGCCCTGCGGCCATGCGCTACACCGAGGCCCGCCTGGCCCCCATGGCCGAGGAGATGCTCGCCGACATTGACAAAGAGACCGTGGACTTCGTGGACAACTTTGACGGCTCGCTGAAGGAGCCGTCGGTGCTCCCCTCGCGGATTCCGAACCTGCTGCTGAACGGGGCGTCGGGCATCGCCGTCGGCATGGCGACCAACATCCCCCCGCACAACCTGGGCGAACTTTGCGACGCCATCGCTTTCGTCATTGAGAACTACGCGCGGCTGGACGACATCTCCGTGGAAGAACTGATGCACTACCTGCCTGGGCCCGACTTCCCCACGGGCGGCATCATCCTGGGCACCGAGGGCATTCGTGCGGCCTACGCCAAGGGCACGGGGCGTATCACCGTGCGCGCCAAGACCGTCATTGAGGAGATGCGCGGGGGGCGGTTCCGCATCCTGGTAACCGAACTGCCCTACCAGGTGAACAAGTCCAGCCTGTTGGAGCGCATCGCCGACCTGGTGCGCAGCGGCCGCATTGACGGCATCGCCGACCTGCGCGACGAGTCGGACCGCAGCGGCATGAGCATCGTCATTGAGTTGAAGCGCGGCGCGTCGCCTCGGACCGTGCTCAACCAACTGCTGAAGTTCACGCCCATGCAGAGCACCTTCGGCATCAACATGCTGGCGCTGGTGGACGGCGAGCCGCGCGTCCTGTCGCTGAAGCGGGCCATCGCGCTGTACATCGAGCATCGGCGCGAGGTCATCACGCGGCGCTGCCGCTACGACCTGGACAAGGCGAAGGCGCGCGCCCACGTCCTGGAGGGCTTGCGCATCGCCCTGGACTTCCTGGATGAGGTCATCCGCACCATCCGACAGTCGCCCGACGCCGACACGGCGCAGGCCGAACTGGTGCGGCGGTTCAAACTCACGGAGATTCAGGCGCGCGCGATTCTGGACATGCAGTTGCGGCGGCTGGCGGCCCTGGAGCGGCAGAAGATTGAGGACGAGTACGCCGAGGTCCGCCGCACCATCGCCTACCTGGAGGACATCCTCGCCAACCCGCAGAAGATTCTGACGCTCATCCGCCAGGACCTGGCCGACATCAAGGCGAAGTACGGCGACGCCCGCCGAACCCACATCTCGCCCGAAGAGGCGTCGGAACTCAGCGAAGAGGACCTGGTGGCCCGCGAGGATGTGCTTATCACCATCACCCAGCGGGGCTATGTGAAGCGGGTGCCCCTGAAGGCCTACCGCGCTCAGGCTCGCGGCGGGCGCGGCGTGTCGGGCATCACCGCGCGGGAGGAGGACGCCGTCCAGTTCATCCTGGCCGCGACCACCATGGACTATATCCTGTTCTTCACCAATCGGGGGCGGGCCTTCGGCCTGCGGGCGCACCAGATTCCCGACGCATCCCGCCAGGCCAAGGGCGTGCACATGGCCAACCTGCTGGCGCTGGACGAAGGGGAACTGGCCACCGCTGCCGTCGCTGTGCCCGACTTCCAGCAGGCGGAGTACCTGGTCATGGCCACGCGCGGCGGCAGGGTCAAGCGGACCCCACTGTCCGAGTTCGCGGCGGTGCGGCCCAGCGGCATCATCGCCCTGAACCTGGAGGAAGGCGACGCGCTCCACTGGGTGCGGCTCACGCGCGGCGGCGAGGAGATCATCCTCGTTACCGAAGGGGGCCAGGGCATCCGCTTCAGCGAGGAGTCGGTGCGGCCTATGGGCCGAAGCGCGGGCGGCGTCATGGGCATCCGCCTGGCCAAGGGCGACCACGTAACCAGCATGACCATTGCCGAGCCAGGGGGAGACCTGCTCATCGTTACCACGAAGGGCTACGGCAAGCGCATCCCGCTGGATGAGATTCCCCTGCAGGGGAGGAACGGGCGCGGCGTCCTCGTGCAGGCCCGCAACCAGAAGGTAACCGGTCCGGTTACTTCCGCGCGGGTCGTACAGCCGGACGACGAGATTACGGTGGTGTCCACCGGCGGGATGGTGTTGCGAACCCCCGTGGAGAACATCCCGCGGGCGGGACGGGCTGCGCGAGGCTCGCGCGTGATTGACATTCGCGGCGACGATGAGGTGGCGGCCGTCGCCCGCCTGGAAAGCGACCGGGGCGCGCCGCAAAACGGCGCTGCAGAATCGGAGGGCAACGGCGGTGCTCCTGCGGCCGGTGATCCTGATTCATGACCTGGGAGGCTCGCCCGACGACTGGGACCGCTGGGGCGTCATCTCGCGCCTGGTGAACGAGGGGGGACTGGACCCGCGCCTCATCCGCCGCTTTGAATACGGTTACGTGCGGCACGGGACGGTGCCCCGATACGACGCGCAGGGCGACCTCATCCAGATCGCGCATCGCCTGTCGGATGCCGCCGCCGTGCCGGATGGCGAGGCGTTCCAGGTGGACGCCCTGGCGGCGGAGAGCCGGGCGCTGGGCGGGCCTGACAAGGTGAGCCTCGTGGCCCTGGGCGCGGGGGGCATCCTCGCACGGTACTACTTGAGCCGCCGGACGCCCGACGCCCTGGGCACGCGCTACAACGGCAACGTGGACAAGGTCATCCTGGTGGGCACGCCCAACCGAGGGGCGCGCCTGGAGTCCGTTGCCGGAGACTGGGAGAGGCGAATGGGGTGGCTGCGGCTGTTCATGCCCGCGCGCGCCAAAGACGCGATGAAGCGGGCTTTCGCGGCGTTTGACGCGCTGCGCGACCGGGTGCTGGCCGAGATGCCCGGCGAATCCGGCCCGCCCATCTCGCCCAGGGCGCTGGGGCTGCTGCAAATCTCGGAGAAGAGTTTCCTGTTGCGGTACCTGAATCGCCCGGAGTGCACGCCCAGGGACGTGCGGTTTTGGTGCCTGGCGGGGCAGATCACGGTGCAGTTCCTGATCCCTACCCGGACTGCCTGCGTCCCCGTGGAGGTGCACTTCGGGGATTTGCTGACCATGCTCCACAGCGCCACCGCGGTTCCGGGGGCGAGACCCGTGCCCGCCGTGTTCCGCAACGGGTACTGCGTGGACGTAACGCGGCCGGCGACAGACGACCCGCTGGCGTGGTTCGGCGGGGATCTGCCGCCCTACGCCCACACGCGGCTGATGCAGCAGACGGAAGTGCAGCGAGCGATTCTGGACATTCTGACGCACAACTGAAGCCGATAGGAGGATTCCATGACAGACACCTACGACATCGCCATCATCGGGGCCGGTCCGGGCGGGTACGTGGCCGCCATCCGCGCATCGCAACTGGGGATGAAGGCGGCCCTGGTGGAGAAAGACCAGGTGGGCGGCACCTGCCTGAACCGAGGGTGCGTGCCCACCAAGGCGCTCCTGCGCAGCGCCGAGGCGTGGAGCCTGGCGCAATCTGCCGCCGAGTACGGCGTGCAACTCACAGGCGCAACGGTGGACTGGGCGCAAATCCAGAAGCGCAAGGAACAGGTCGTGTCGCGCCTGCGCAAGGGGGTGGAGTCGCTCCTGAAGAAGAACCAGGTTACGCTGGTCCAGGGGACGGCGACGCTCCTCTCGCCCGCGTCGCTGAGGGTGCAGAAGGCCGACGGCGCAACCGAGACCCTGTCGGCGCGGCACATCCTCATCGCCAGCGGTGCGCGCGCCAAGACGCTGCTGGGCGTAACGATTGACGAGGAGCGCGTGCTGTCCAGCACCGGCGCGCTGGAGTTGGATCACATCCCGGCCAGCCTCGTCGTCATCGGCGCGGGGGCGGTGGGCGTGGAGTTCGCGTGCCTGTTCCAGACGCTGGGGAGCAAGGTAACGCTGCTGGAGGCGCTGCCCCAGGTGCTCCCCGCCGAGGATGCGGAGGTGGCCGAGGAATTGGCCAAGAGCCTGAAGCGCCAGCGCATCCGCGTGGAGGTGGGCGCGCGCGTGGAAAAGGTGGAGACCGACGAGCAGGGCGTGCGCGTGGCGTTCACCACCGCCGCGGGCAAGGCCGAGACCGTCGCGGCGGAGAAGTTGCTGATGGCCGTGGGGCGCGGCCCGGCCACCGACGGCCTGGGCCTGGAAGCGGCAGGGGTCAAGACCGACCGCGGCTTCATCCCCGTCAACGGGCACATGCAGACCAACGTGCCGTCCATCTATGCCATCGGCGACTGCGTGCCTACGCTGCAACTGGCCCATGTCGCCAGCGCCGAGGGAATCGTGGCGGTGGAGCACATGGCGGGGCTGAACCCGCGCCCGCTGAACTACGACCACATGCCGCGCGCCGTGTACTCGCGCCCGGAGGTGGCGAGCGTCGGCCTGACCGAGGCCCAGGCGCGGGAGAAAGGCCACGCTGTCCGCACCGCCAAGTTCCCCTTCATGGCCTGCTCCAAGGCGGTCATCCTGGGCGAGCGCGAGGGGTTCGTGAAACTCGTGGTGAGCGAAGCCTACGACGCGCTGCTGGGCGTGCAGATCATCGGGCCTGGGGCCACCGAACTCATCGGCGAGGCGGTGCTGGCACTGCGGCAGGAGTTCACCGCCGAGGAGTTCTCGCGGGCCGTCCGGCCGCACCCCACGCTGTCGGAGGCTGTCATGGAGGCGGCCCACGCGGCGGCGGGGATGCCGATTCACTATTAGCCGTCAGCAGACAGCGATCAGCGGAGAGGGGGCAGGGATGCCGGTTTCGGGGCCGAAGCCGCCGTGGTTGCGGGTGCGATTGCCCGCGGGCGGCGCATATCGGGAAGTGAATAGCCTGCTGGACAACCTGGGCTTGCACACCGTCTGTGAGGAGGCGCAGTGCCCCAACAAGGGCGAGTGCTTCCACAGCGGCACGGCCACGTTCCTCATCCTGGGCGACGTGTGCACGCGGCGGTGTCGGTTCTGCGCCGTGCCCAAGGGGATGCCCCAGCCGCTGGATTGGGACGAGCCGGAGCGGGTGGCCCGCGCCGTGGAGGCGCTGGGGCTGAAGTACGCCGTCATCACGTCGGTAACGCGGGATGACGTGCCCGACGGTGGCGCGGCCATCTTCGCCGAGACCATCCGCGCCATCCGCCGCCGCACGCCCGACTGCAGGGTGGAGGTGCTCGTCCCCGACTTCCAGGGCAGCGAGGACGCGCTGCGGGTTGTCATGGACGCCGGCCCCGATGTGCTGAACCACAACCTGGAGACCGTGCCTCGGCTGTATCCGGTCGCGCGGCCCGGCGCGGACTACGACCGCTCGCTGCGCCTGCTCCGGCGGGCGAAGGAGATGGCCCCGCGCGCGCTCACCAAGTCCGGCCTGATGCTGGGCCTGGGCGAGACGCCCGACGAGGTGCGGGCGGTCATGGCCGACCTGGTGCGCGTCGGCTGCGATCTGCTGACGCTGGGGCAGTACCTGCAGCCCAGCCGCGCCCACCTGCCGGTGGAGCGCTACGTGCCGCCGGAGGAGTTCGCGGCGCTGGCCCGCGAAGGCGTGGCGCTGGGACTGAAGCACGTGGAGGCCGGGCCGCTGGTGCGCAGTTCGTACCACGCCCGCCAGCAGGTGGAGGATTTCACCGCGGAGAACGCGGAGACCGCAGAGGCTGCGAAGGATTCTACCGCCAAGCCATAAAGACACAAAGGACAACTCCATAACCGATGATTTCCTGTCCGCCGACAGAAGCCGGGAAAGGTGAACGCCCCGCGGGCCAATCCAGCCCGAAGGGGCTTTGCACTTTCAGCGCGGGGGCTTCAGCCCCGCGCGGGGATGGGGGCGGGCTGTCTTGCACTCGCTCCCAAGCGGAGCCAATGCGTCAATTGAGAAGAGGCCCTGGGGCGACGTCCTGTTGCGCCCCTTCGCGAGTTCCGCGCTTCAAATCCCCTGGCCTGTGTGTTCCTGAAGCCCGCCAGCAGGTGGAGGGTTTCACCGCGGAGAACGCGGAGACCGCAGAGGCTGCGAAGGATTCTACCGCCAAGCCATAAAGACACAAAGGACAACTCCATAACCGATGATTTCCTGTCCGCCGACAGAAGCCGGGAAAGGTGAACGCCCCGCGGGCCAATCCAGCCCGAAGGGGCTTTGCACTTTCAGCGCGGGGGCTTCAGCCCCGCGCGGGGATGGGGGCGGGCTGTCTTGCACTCGCTCCCAAGCGGAGCCAATGCGTCAATTGAGAAGAGGCCCTGGGGCGACGTCCTGTTGCGCCCCTTCGCGAGTTCCGCGCTTCAAATCCCCTGGCCTGTGTGTTCCTGAAGCCCGCCAGCAGGTAGAGGATTTCACCGCGGAGAACGCGGAGACCGCAGAGGCTGCGAAGGATTCTACCGCCAAGCCATAAAGACACATTTGACCGGTAGCCCCGATGCCGCTACAATTGTCGTCAGGAGGCGCAGAAATGCCGGTGCGTGTGTTTACCGCCGTGATCTACAGAGAGAACGACCTCTATGTGGCCGAGTGCCCACAAGTGGGCACAGCAAGCCAGGGGCGTACCCTTGAGGAGGCGCTGGCGAACCTAAAAGAGGCTACCGAACTCTACCTAGAGGAATTCCCGCTTCCGGAGACGCCGCCACCTATCCTGACCACGTTTGAGGTCGCCGTGTATGCCGAGGATTTCACCGCGGAGAACGCGGAGACCGCAGAGACCACGTAGGTGCGCACCTGCGTGTGTGCCCTGCGGCTTGGCTGCACAAAGACCCGAGGAAAGACCCGTTAGGACATCAATCCCCCCGCGCCTCGGCATCGCCGTCGCTGATTGTCCCCTCTGCGTTCTCGGCAATCTCCGCGGCGAATGCAGCCCGGACGGGCACGCCGAGGAGTCGCCCGGCGATGGCCTCAAACGCGCGCAGGTCGCCCGACGTGTAGAACAGGCGGCGCGCGGGGCCGTGCGTCTGGGCGCGTAGGCCGTGTTGCTCCAGCACGCGGGCCGTCTGGCGGGCCACGGCGGGCGCGGGGTCCAGGATGTCCACATTCGGCCCCACGACGCGGGCGATGGCATCGCGCAGGAACGGGTAGTGCGTGCACCCCAGCACCAGCGAGTCAATCCCCGCGTCCACCATCGGCTGAAGGTACAGGCGCAGCAGGCGGTCGGTCTCGGGGTCGTCCAACTTCCCCGCCTCCACCTGCTGCACCAGCCCCGGACAGGCCCGCGTGAGCACGTCCACGCCGTTGGCGTAGCGCTGCAGCAGGCGGGCGAAGAGTTCGCCCTGGAAGGTTACCTCGGTGGCGATGACGCCCACCTTGCCCGCGCGGGTGCGCTCGGCGGCAGGCTTGACGGCGGGCTCCATCCCCACGATGGGCACGGCGAATCGCTCGCGCAGGTGATGCAGCGCGGCAGCCGAGGCGGTGTTGCAGGCGACGACGATGACCTTCGCGCCGCGCCGAATCAGGAAATCGGCAATTCGCACCGACAGCGCGCGAATCTCGTCGGCGCTGCGCGAGCCGTAGGGGCAATGGGCGGTGTCGGCGAAGTACAGCGTGTCCTCGTCGGGCAGTTGCGCCCAGATTTCGCGCAGGACCGACAGCCCGCCCACGCCTGAATCAAACACGCCGATCATCGGCCTGCCGCCTCCACGAAGGCGCGGAACAAGGCCGCCATGTCGGGCCGAGATGGGGCCAATTCCTCCGGATGCCACTGGACGGCGAGCACCCAAGCGCCGCCCGTGCCCTCCACCGCCTCCACGATGCCGTCGGGGGCCTGGGCCACGACCCGCAGCCCCGCGCCCACCGCCTTGACCGCCTGGTGGTGCAGCGAATTGACCGGCACGGCCACATCCCGCCCCAGGATGGTAGCCAGGCGGCTATCGGGGGCAATCGCCACGGTGTGGGCGATGTGGTCGCGGGGATACTCCGGGTAGAAGCAATTGTGCTTCAGCGCGCCGGACACCTGGCTGGGGATGTCCTGGTACAGCGTGCCGCCCGCCGCCACGTTGAGCACCTGGATGCCACGGCAGACGGCGAGCAGGGGCAGGCCCGCCTCCAGCGCCCGCCGCGCCAGCGCCACCTCCGCCGCGTCGCGGTCGGCGTCCACGGTGCCCAGGTTGGGATGCGGCTCCTCGCCGAACAGCGCCGGCGCGATGTCCTCCCCGCCGGCCAGGAGCAGGCCGTCGGTGCGCTCCAGGGCGCGGAACAGGCGCGGCTCATCCAGGCCCAGCGGCACGAGCACAGGCACGCCCCCCGCCGCGATGACGGCCGACAGGTACGCCTGGCCCATCCCCTGCATGGGCAGTTGGTGATGCCGCCCGGACGCGTCGTGGCGGCACGGTATGGCGATGACGGGTGGGGTCATGGGGCCTCCTGATGTTGGCATGTGGCCGCATTATAGCGCGGAGCGTGGGCTGCGCACAAACGCTCGGTCCCGCGGTTTCTTGTTGGCCGCGCTCTGGGGCAAGGTGCGACCCACTGCCGGAAGTGCGGCGCGCCCTGAACCGCGCTTGCCCAATCTGCACAGGCCCCGATTTGCCCCGAACGCCGATTCTCCATATAATTGTGATACACTGCACTATCGTTTCTCTATTCTCGTTCCGATCCCTGCCTCACCGTGTCTTCGCAGAGGGGAGGTGATGCACCACAGGAAAAGACCGCACGGACCGCTACCCCCAGTTTCAATGCGTTCATGCTTTGCGCCGACGCGCAGTACAACCTTACCAATGGAGGTAAAGCGAACATGAAAGGGTACACAGGGCGCGCGCTGTTTGTGAATCTCTCCAACCGCACCACAACGGTGCAGAACATCCCGGCCGAGTGGTACCGGGACTACCTGGGCGGCGAGGGTGTGGCCGTCCGCCTGTTCTGGGATTTGGTGCACGATGACCGCGACGGTCTCGCTCCCGAGCAGCCGATGATCTTCGCCACCGGCCCGCTGACCGGCACGGCGGCCCCGTGCAGCGGCCGCGCCTGCGTCATCTTCCGCTCGCCGGCGACCGGCACCATCGGCGCGGCGAACGCAGGCGGGCACTTCGCCCCGGCCCTGAAGAAGGCCGGATGGGACCTCCTCGTCATCACCGGCAAGGCCGACAAGCCGGTGTACCTCCTCATCCAGGACGACAAGGTGGAAATCCGCGACGCGTCGTCGCTGTGGGGCCAGGGCGTCAAGGAGACTGAGGACGCCATCAAGAAGGAGGTGGGCGCGCAGGGGTTGCAGATCGCGTCCATCGGCCCCGCGGGCGAGAAGGGCGTCCTGTTCGCCAACATCATGACGGACAAGCACAGGGCCTTCGGGCGCGGCGGGCCAGGGGCCGTGATGGGGGCCAAGAACCTGAAGGCCATCGCCGTGCGCGGGACCCAGCCGCTGCCCATCGCCGACCCCGAGGCACTCAAGGAAGCCGCCAAGGCCGCCCGCGACGAACTCTTCGCCGAAGCCTTCGTGCGCGACGAATTGCACCCCTACGGGACGCCTTCGTTCTACGATGCCATTGACGCGCTGGGAATCCTGCCCACCCGCAACTGGCAGCGCACCTCGTTCCCTCAGTCCAAGGACCTCCTGACCTACAAGGCGTACCACGAGACGCTGGAGGTCAAGCCCTACGCGTGCTTCGGATGCCCCATCGCCTGCGGCCGCCATACCAAAATCAAGAGCGGCAAGTACGCGGGGCTGGAGGGAGGTGGCCCCGAATACGAGGCCGTCGCTGCGTTCGGCAGTAAGTGCTTCGTTACCGACCTGAACGCCGTCGCTGCGGCCAACCACCTGGCGAACAACTTCGGCCTAGATGTCATCTCCACAGGCCAGGTCATCGCCACGGCGATGGAATGGTACGAGATGGGCCTGCTGACCAAGGAGCAGACGGGCGGCTTGGACCTGACCTGGGGCAACGGCGACGCAGTCGTGGAACTCGTGAAGATGATCGCCCACCGCGAGGGCATCGGCGACCTGCTAGCCAACGGCGTGAAGCGGGCCGCCGAGAAACTCGGGCCCAAGGCCGAGAAGGCCGCCATGCACGTGAAGGGCCTGGAGATGGCCGCCGACGGTGTTCGCGCCAGCAAGGGCGAGTCCATCGTGCATGCCACGTCCGCCCGCGGCGCCGACCATCTGCGCCCGTATGCGTCCGCCATTGACGCCTTCGGGTACCGCGACGAGGAACTGGGCATCACGGGTGACATCAACTACCTGGAGGACGGCAACAAGGCGTGGGTCAAGCCGTTCCAGGAACTGTCCATGGCGACCAACATGCTGGGCGTCTGCCTGTTCGCCTCCATCACGCTGGCTATCAAGACATCCACCTGGGCGAAACTGACCTCCGCCGCGATGGGGCGCACCATCACCAAGGACGACCTGCTGAAGGCCGCCGAGCGCGTCATCAACATGGAGCGCCAGATCAACGCCCGCTTCGGGTTTGACCGCAAGGACGACACCCTGCCCGAGCGGTTCTTGAAGGAGCCGGCCCCCGATGGCCGCGGCGAGGGCGAGGTGGTGGACCTGAAGAAGAACCTGGACAGTTACTTTGAGGCCATGGGCTGGGACCAGAAATCGGGTCTGCCCAAGAAGGAGACGCTGGAGCGGCTCGGGCTGGACTGGATGCTGTAGCCCCAGAAGACCGCGAGTGCAAGAGACCTCCGAGGCCCTCGTGACCTCGGAGGTCTTTGCATAAGATGAAGGGGATGCGAACTGCGCTTGACAGAGTGCAGGCAGGGCTGTAAGATACCAGTAGAATGTAGTGCAGTGCGATGCACGGGGAGGTTCCCATGGTCAGGGCGTTCAACGTGATCATAGAGCGCGACTCCGAGGGCTACTACGTGGCCTCGGTGCCGGAACTGCCCGGGTGCCACACCCAGGCCAAGTCATTGGATACCCTCATGAGGCGAATCCGCGAGGCCATTGAGTTGTGCCTGGAGGTGGAAGGACAGGAGCCGGAACCGCGTGAATTCGTCGGTGTGCAGCGGCTTCTGGTGGAGATATGAGCAGGCTTCCGCGAATCACGGGGCAGAGGCTGATCGCCGCATTGCTCAAGGCGGGCTTTGAAACTGTGCGCGTGAAGGGAAGCCACCACTTCCTGCGGCACCCCGACGGGCGCCGTACGGTCGTGCCCGTGCACCGCGGTGAGACGATTGGGCCAGGGCTGATGGCACAGATCTTGCGGGACTGCGATATGACGCCGGAACAGTTGAGCGATCTCTTGTAGAGTGCAGCCCCGAGCCTCCGCCGAAACAAATGTAGACCTCCGAGGCCCTCGTGACCTCGGAGGTCTTTGCGTCTGCGGAACGTGCGCTCAGGGCGCGCTACTTGGCCTTGAGCATCTTCAACTGCGCGAAGTCATTCGGGCCGAGTTTGTCCATGTTGGTCTCGGTGCTCGGCGTGTACGCGCTCAGCATCTCCTCCTGCGTGGGCTTGGCGTCGGCGGGCCAGACCACGTCCATGATGCGCGTGTGGTTGGTGTCCTGCGGCGCGCCGCCAAAGCGCCACTGCTCGGCCTTGGGGTTCACGTCGCGGATGCGCCACACGCCCGTGGACGGGTAGCCCTCCTGCCCGCACACGACGGCCAGGAACGCCCAGTTCTGCGGGTCGTCGCCCAGGATGTCCTTCGGGACGCGGATGGTAACCTTGCGCTGGGCCGGGTCGGCCAGAATCTGGAACTGGGCGCCGTCAATCTTCTCCGGCTTGCCGTCTGCGCCCGCCTTGTAGATGCCCGGCGTCCAGCCCTCGGCCCAGATGACGAAGTCCCACGCCTCATCGGCGGACACGGCGGCGTTGCGGCCCGGCAGGAGCAGCCTCGCGCCCGAACCCGCCTTGCCGTCCTTGTCAATGTAGATGTCAAAGGTCTGCACCGACAGGCCATTGGGCGAGCTCCAGACGTTCTCCACCGGCCCGTTCATCTCAAACTTGAAGACGATATTGTTGTCGTCGTAGCCCGCGGTGAACTTCTTGACGTCAAAGGCTCCGGGGCCGAAGACCGGGTCGGTCGCGTAGGTGTATGAGCCTGGGCCGTGATCGTCGCCGACGGGGTCTTGCACCTCCAGGACGTTGGTAACCAGCCCCAGGTCGGGCACGACCACCTTGGCGACGCCCTCGGACGGCACGATTTGCACGTCGGCCCCGTTGAGGGCCACGACCACGCGGAAGTTGATGACGTCGCCCGCGTCAAACTTGCCCAGCAGGTCGTAGGGCACGGCGATCTCCAGCACGTTGCCCTGGCTGGCGACGGTGTCCAGGGCTTTCGGCTCGGCCCAGGTGTTGTCGCCCTTCGCCTTGGACAGCAGGCCCGCCAGTTTGCCGTCCTGGAAGTGGGCGGCGAGTTCGTAGGCTGCGCCAAAGCCCAGCAGCGTGCGCGGCTCCTGCTTCGCGCCGAAGCGCGAGAAACTGTTGAATGCGGCGGCGCCCGGCGCAGACAGGTAGATGCCCACGTAGGTGTCGGGGCTTATCGTGGCCCAGTCGGCCTTGGCGTCCAGGCGGATGTAGATGTTCTTGGCGTCAAACCCGTAGTACAGGTCGGTGATGATGTCGTTGGCGCGGGCCATGGCTCCACCCACGACGGCGTAGTAGCCCGCGGTGGCCCACTCCTCCTTGCCCGCCTTGCCGTCCACCATCGGCGTGAACAGCCCTTCTACCACCTTCGTGGGCGGCTGGGGCGGCTTGGCGATGATGGGAACGTATAGGAAGTCGGGCGGCGTCTCGCCCAGGGCGTTGTACACGTCCATCAGCGTGCGGCGGAACATCTCGTCAAACGAGGCGTCGTCGCCGCTGTTCTGGTCGGCCCCGTACCACCAGAACCAGTCGGAACCCTCGGCGGCGTACATGAAATCCATCGCCCGGGCCAGTTTCTCCGGCGTGGTCGGGCGGATGCCGCCGACGTACTTCTGCAGGTCGGCGCGCACCTTGCCCAGGTAGTCCCACGCCAGGTTCTCCTCGTCCTCGCCGATCCAGGTGGTGAAGTCGGCGCTGATCCAGGAGCCGGCCCACAGTTTCTCAATCTTGCGCTGGTCGGGGTACATCGCCATGTACTCCGAGGGGGTAACGGTCTTGATGTCCGTCGCCTCGCTCAGGAGTTGGTACAGGGTGTGCAGGAACTCCTTGCCGTCGTTGGGGTAGTACTCCCAGGCGTTCTCGCCGTCCAGGATGACGGTTACCAGGTGCGGGCCGGGCTTGCCTTCCTCCTTCAGCCGCGCGGCGATGTTCCGCAGGCGGTTCATGAAGTCCTGCGCGGCGGCCTTGCCCGGCGTGCCCGAATACGTGAACCCGACCTTGTCCGAAATGACCACGTCGCGGAAGACCATGAGGACCGGCGGCTTGTCGCCCGACGTTACGTAGTAGGGTCGGTACAGGTCGTCGGCCTCGGTTACGACTTCGGCGGAGTTGCGGTTGAAGCCGGGCTTGCCTAGCGAGCGGGCCAGCACGCCCTCGTCGGATGCCATCCACTTGATGCCCGCATTGGCGACGATGCCGACGATTTCCTGCGCCACCGCGCCTTCGGCGGGCCACATCCCGGCAGGCGGCTGCCCGAAGTGCTCCTTGTAGAGTTCCACGCCCTTCTGCACCTGCGCGACCGCGTCCTGGCCGTACATGAAGCGGGACGGCAGCGGGAGTTTCGGCGCGGCCTGGAGCGCCAGGTTCGTGTCCACCAGCAGGGGCAGGATGGGGTGCGCATAGGGCGTCATGGTGATCTCAATCTGCCCGGCCTGCTGCAGTTTCTTGTGGATCGGGATGACCTCCCTGACCAGGCGCAGGTGCTCGGCGAACAGGATGGCCTTGTCGGCCTCGGAGTAGTTGGCCGCCTTCTCGTTGAGCGCCTTCAGGGGCTCCTGGGCCAGCCAGTCGGGGTCGGTCCACGCCAGGTTGAACAGCACCTGCAGGTCTCGCCACTCGGCGTCGGTCCAGCGGGCGATGGTGGCCTCCAGGCCGGTGTCGCTCAGGTCCGTGCCACGGTCGTCCAGCAACTGCTGGTAGCGCGGGAAGCGGGCGATGATCTTGCGGTTGATGTCAAAGAAGCGCTGGAGCATGAACTTCTTGTCGTCCACCGTCAACTGGTCTGCCGGCTTCTCGGCGATGACCCAGTACTTGTCCTTCGCGCCCGCGGCGATGTCGTCCAACTGGCGGATGAGCGTGGGCGTGAGGTTGAACGTAACGTGGACCTTGGGGTACTGCTCCAGCATGGCCGCCATGTCCACGTAGTCCTTGGTGGCATGGACGCGCACCCAGGGTTTCATGTACATGTTGGCCGCCTGGTCCTTGTAGTACATCGGCTGGTGCTGATGCCAGATGATGGCCAGGTACAGTGGCTCCGGCGCAGGCGTCGCGGTCGGCGGCACGGCCGTCGCCGGCGGTTTGGTCGGCGCGGTGGTGGGCGTCGGCGTCGCCTTGGGCCCGCACGCGCCCAGCAGCATGGCGAGAATCAACAGTACGGACAGCACAGAAAGGCTCTTCTTCATTTCGGATACCTCCTCGTATCAGGACTGGATTCCATCATTCGTCAGGATATTCAACCTATTCCAGGCCGCGTTCAGGTCCTCTCAGGATGACCTATCGGTCTCGCGCGACTCAGCCTCATAGCCAAGTGGCATATACCGCCGCGAGCGCTACTTATACGGCCAGCGCCACCCCCGACACCGGCGCCAGCCCCACCCTGAGCCGTCCTCCCGCGACGGCATACACCTCCTCGCCCAGCAGGTTGCGCAGGCGCGTCCCGTCGGCCAGCCCCAGGCCCGCCACGGGAACCGAGACCTCTGCCGCGGTATCTCCCGCATTGAGTATCACCACGACAACATCCGCGCCGTCCGCGCGGGCGTAGGCCCATGTGCCCGGCGGGTTGTCCACGGCCAGCGTCGTGTGCTCGCCGCGCCACAGGACGGGCCGCTCGCGCCGCATACGCCCTAGCGCCCGGTAGTACGCCAGCAGGTCGGCGTCCTGCGCGTCGCCCCAGAGCATGGGGGCGCGGGCCTCGTGGGGCCGACCGTGGCCGTCGGGCGTGCGGCAGTCGCGCTCCTGCGACAGGCCCACCTCGGTCCCGTAGTACACGATGGGCGGGCCGGCCAGCGTGAACTGGCACAGCGCCGCCAGTCGCAACTTCCGCTTGTCGCCCTTCACCACCCACAGGAAGCGGTTCATGTCGTGATTGTCCAGGAAACTGGGGCGGACGAAGCGCGGGTCAAAGTAGGCCCCGTGCCGGTCCACGAACGTGCTCAACTCGGCCAGGCTCATCGTGCCGAAGGCGAAGGCCCGCCGCAGGTTGTGCGTCAGCAGGAAGTCCAGGCTGCCGTCCAGGCGGCCCTGGTACGTCCGCAGCAACCCGCCGCCCTCCACAATCTCGCCGAAGAGGAACGCATCGGGATTGGCCGCCTTGACGGCGAGGCGGAAGTCGGTCCAGAAGTCGTGCGACGGGCCGTTGGCGTAGTCCAGGCGGTAGCCGTCCACGCCGAACTCCTGAATCCAGTGCCGCGCCACGTCCAGCATGTAGGCGCGGGCAGGCGGGTGCTCGTTGTTCCACTGCGGCAGCGACTTCACGCCGAAGAACGACTCGTATTCGTCGGGCCAGCGGCGGAAGGTGAACCAGTCGCGGTAGGGGCTGCGCGGGTCGGTCTGGGCGCTGACGAAGTACGGGTGTCGGTTGGACACGTGGTTCGGGACGAAGTCCAGGATGATGCGGATGCCCCGCGCGTGGGCCGCCTCCACCAGCGCGCGGAAGTCGTCGGCGGTCCCCAGCCGCGGCTCAATCGCGTACAGGTCCGTCGCGTCGTACCCGTGGTGCGACGGGCTGGCGAAGATGGGCGAGAGCCAGATGGCGTTCGCGCCGAGGGACGCGATATAGTCCAGGCGCTCGGCTACGCCGCGCAGCGTCCCGCCGTAGAACCCGCGCAGGTCGCCGGGGTTGGCAAACTTGCGCCCGGCGCCCGGGTTGAACCGGTCCACGAAGACGTGGTAGATGATGGCTTCCCTGGCCCAGGCGGGCGGCTCGGCGTCGCCCACCGGGAACGAGAACCGCGTCGCGGTCTGGGAGTCCGCCGCGCCGTTGTCGGCGAAGGTGCTGGTTGCCCCGACGGAGTCGCGCGCCTCAATCTTGTACCGGACCTTGGTACCGGCGGGCAGCGGGGGCAATTCGGCCTTCCACCACGCCACGTAATCCCACAGGAGGGGCACCCATTCGGTGCTCACGCGCTGCATGGGGAGCACATGGCCGTGCGACGCCTGCCCGCCCATACCCTGCGGCTCCGAGCCGTCGGTGGTGTAGTAGAGATAGGCGGCGTCGGCGGCGACGGCGGGCCCGGTCGTGGCGAACAGCGCGACCGGCCGACCGGGTGCAGCGGGCGTGGGGTCCATGCGGTGGCCATGGTACACGCCCCGCATCTGCCGGGTCAGTTTCGCGACGATCTCGTCGGTGAGCGTCAGGTTGCCGAAGATGAAGTCTTCCATACGGTCAAGCCTCTGGCCTGTGGCCTTTAGCCATCAGCCTTTGGCCTTTAGCCCGGTGCGCGGAGCGAGCCCGTCCGCGGGCTGCAAGGGTATGCCAGAGGCCAGAGGCCAAAGGCTAATGGCCGCTTTTCAAATCCGCAATGTTCTTGAGCGCCTGGGCCTGCGCCTCCTGCAGCACCTGCTCGGGCGATTGGCCGGCCCACAGCGCCTCCAGCGCGGCGGTTACCGGCTCCCACAGCCCGCTCATGTAGGGCGTGCTGGGGAGCGGGACGCCCAACTCGGCCTGCGCCGCGAAGTGGGCGATGTCGGGCATGGCCTGCAAGTCGGCGCTGGCGATGGCGGCCTTGTTGGTCGGGATGGCGCGGTTGGCCTTGGCCAGCGCGATCTGGGCCTCCGCGCCGGTGAAGTATTTCAGTAGGTCAATCGCCACATCGGGCCGCTCGCAGTTGGGCGTGAGCATCAGCGCCTTGCCGCTGACGAAGGGCATGGCCCTGCGCCCGGTGCCGCTGAACTCGGGCATCAGCGCCAGACCGTAATCCATGCCCAGCGCCTGCAACTCCGGGATGAGCCACGGCCCGTTCTGGATGATGGCCGCCTTGCCCTCCTTGAACAGCGCCACCGCGGCGACGTAGTCCACCGGCTGCGGCATCAGCGGGGGCAGTTGCGCCAGGAACTGCGCCGCCCGCAGCCCCCCTTCGGATTCCAGGCCCACGGAGCCGTCCTCTTTGACAAAGTACGCCCCCGCGCCGTACCACCAGGGCGCGGAGAAGTACGGGTCGTTCTGCGCAGGATAGACGAAGAAGAACTGCCCCGGATGCGCCGCGTTCCAGTCCCTGGCCTTCGCCAGCAACTCGTCGGTCGTCTTCGGTATCTCCTGCTGGGAGACCAGCGCCTTGTTGTAAATCCAGGTTACGCACTCCACCGCCTCGGGGAAGCCCCACACCTTGCCCTTGTAGAACATGGCGTCGGCGGCGGGGCCGATGTAGGTGCTCCGCATGAAGTCGCGGGTAACGCCGTGGTCGCTCACGGGCACAATGAGGCCCTTGTCGGCCAGGCGCCCCACCCAGTCCATGCCGAAGGCGAGGATGTCCACCTTCTCGCCGCCCGGAATCGCCGAGATGACGCGGTTTGCCATGTCGGGCACGTGCACCAACTCAATATGCACGTTCGGGTGCTGGGCCTCGTAGGCGCGGAAGATGGGCTCCACGTTGGCGAGCGCTTCGGGCTGCCAGCCGTGCCAGATGACGAGCGAGACGGGCTGGGGCTCGGGCGTCGGCGTGGGAGTCGGCTCGGCCTGGCCTTGTGGCGACCGGCCTGTGGTGCTACCGGTCCCGCAGGCGGCCAGGACGCACACGAGAACGAACAGCGTAGTAAGAAAGCCAAAGCGTCTCACGATACCCTCCCTCTCTTTCGCAGAGTATGGCGACCCGCCATTTCGCGCCTGGCGGATTGCCCGTCGGTGAGGGTATTATACCGCATTCCTTCTCGCGCGCCAGATTGAGCAGGCATATACTCACATTGTACGGGCGACGCATGGGTCGCCCGTACTGCGCAATGTCCGAAACCCGGGCCAGGCCGCTTGTCGTTCCACACTAACCCTTGACGCCGCCCAGGGTCAGCCCCGACTCCAGATACCGCTGGAGGTACAGGAAGACTAGCAGGACCGGGATGATGACCATGACCGCGCCCGCCGCGAAGTAGCCCCAGGGGATGTTGATCTCGTTGGCGATCTTGTACATGCCCACCATCAGCGTCTTGGCCGAATCGGGCGCGGGGATGATGACCGAGGCCAGGGCGTACTCGCCCCAGCCGGTCATGAAGGCGAACAGGCCCGTAACGGCCAGCGCCGGCCGCGCCAGGGGCAACCCGATGAGCAGGAACGACTGCACCGGACCGCACCCGTCAATCATCCCCGCCTCTTCCAGGTCAATCGGGATGGTGTCAAAATAGCCCTTCAGGTTCCAGGTGCAGAAGACCAGGGTGAACGACGTGTAGGCGATGACGAGGCCCCAGGGGTTCTTGTACAGGCCGATGGCGGTCAGCAGTTGTGCCTGCGGGACCAGGGCCAGCACGCCCGGGAACGCCTGGATGGCCAGCAGGAAGATGAGGCCTGCCTCGCGCCCTTTGAACCGGAACCGCGAGAAGGCGAAGGCCGCCGAGGTGGCGACCACGATGCAGGCCACCGTCGTTACCCCCGCCACGAACAGGCTGTTGCGCATCCACTGGAGGAACGGCTGGCCGCCCAGCAGCATCACGCGGTAGTTCTCCCACGTCCACTCCACGGGGATGAACATCCCCACCAGGTTGAAGGTGTACAGGCGGCCGCCGGCCCGTCCGGACGCCAGAACCGCGAACCAGACCGGATACAGGGCGAAGATGGTTGCGGCAGCGAGGATCACGTATTGCAGAATCTTGACGCCAGGCGTTGATCGTCTCATTCGTAGGCTCCTTTCGTGATCCGCGTAACCCGCAGGCTATACAGGGTCGCAAGGAACAGGAACACGAACATGATGACGGCGTAGGCCCCCATTCGGCCGTAGGCGTTCGTCTGGAAAATCTGCTTGTAGGCGTACACCATGACCAGTTCGGTCGCGCCTGGAGCGCCCGCGCCCATGCTGGGTCGCCCCTGGGTGATGGCCCAGACCGTGCCGAACATCTGGAACGTGGTGATGGAACTCAGCACGGTGGCGGGCAGCACCGCCGGTCGCAGCAGGGGCAGCGTGATCTTCGTCAGTTTGTCCCACCAGTTGGCCCCGTCCACCTCGGCGGCCTCGTACTGTTCGGGTGGGATGGACTGCAGCGCGCCCAGGATCACCGTCATGAAGAACGGGTAGGTGTACCACACGTTGGCCAGGACGATGACCGCAAACGCCAGGGTGGGGTTGTTGAGCCACGCGGGGCCTTGGATGCCCACCAGTTTCAGCAACTGGTTGATGGTGCCCTGCTCGCGGAAGAAGAACTGCCACACCAGCGACATCATGATGGCAACGGTGGATGCGGCCCACGGCACGATCATGATGACCCGAAATGCGGTCCGCCCGCGCAGGTTGCTGCTGTTCAGGATGAGCGCCAGCGCCAGCCCCACGATGAAGAACAGCGGGATGCAGACGGCCACGTAAAGAATGGTTCGTATCGTTACCACGAAGAAATCGCCCGCTTTCATCAGGACGGCGATCTGTGCGGGCAATTTCAGCACCCACGCCAGCAGCGCCACCCCGACCAGGCCGCCCAGCCATACCACAAAGGATGAGACGGGGCGGGTCAACTGTCGGTCGTAGTGCTGGTTCAGACGGCGCGCCCCCCAAAGTGGCAACAACGCTATGAGGATAAACAACAATGCCACCATAGACTCCTTGGTGAATAATTTGCCGATAAGGGTTGCGTAGTTGCCGTAAAAGGGCGTCTGCAACGAGTAGGGCTGACCAAGACCCTTGGGTGCGCGCTCGCGGAACATGGGCCAGCACGACGGCTCAAAGATGGATGTCAGCGTTTGTGTGCAGTCGGGGTTCGGGCGGTACATCCCGCGGTTCGTGAAGGAGATGAACGTGTTGTACAGGATGGGGTACACGCTGAAGATCAGGATTCCGATGAGGGTGGGCGCGATGAAGAGAAGGATTGTGAGCGTCTTGCGGCGGCCGGACCAGCCTACCATGGCGACCTCCCCTGGCTTGAAAAACAAGGGAAGAGGGGAGGCCCACGCCTCCCCTCTTCGCTAACCGATTCTACTTCATCTCCGCGATGGCTTTTTCAATGGCTGCCTTCGCCGCGGCCATAGCGTCCTCAGGCGTCTGCGCGCCCGTCCACACTGCGGTGGTGGCGTCGCCTACAGGCCCCCACTGCGCGTTGGCGAACGGCGAGTTGCCCATCGGAACGCCCAGGTTGAGCGACGCGCCGAACCCGGCCAAGGTGTACAGTTTCTGGACCTCGGGATCCTTCAGCGCGGCCGTGTTGGCGGGGATCGTCTTGTTGACCAGGGTGATCTTCTTCTGGACTTCGGCGCTGGTGTAGTACTTCATGATGTCCAGAGCGACCGCCTGGTTGCCGCGGTCCACGGCGTTCTTGCAGAGCATGACGGTCTTGATGCCGACGAACGGGCGGCCCATGGGGGCGATGCCGTAGTCAATGCCGGCCTTCTCAATGTCGGCGATGGCCCACGGCCCGGTCCACCAGGCACCCACCTTGCCCTCGGTCAGCAGGCTCTTGCAGATGTCGTGGCTGGTCTCCTTGGGAGCGTACTTGCTGAACTCCACCATCCACTTGGCGGCCTTGACGCTCTCGGGCGAGCCCATGTACACGTTGCCCATGTCATCCACGTAGCCCGGCAGGCCGAAGCCGAAGTAGATGGGAGCCACGTGGTAGGCGTCGGGGTTGCCCAGGCCCTGGTTGCAGACCAGGTACTTGCCGGGGTTCTTCTCGGCGAAGGCCTTGGCCTTGGCCAGCAGGTCGTCAAAGTTGAGCGGGTCCTTCGGCAGGAACTCGTCGGTAACGAGCGCCTTGTTGTACACGAAGGCGATGCCTTCCTGGGACTCGGGCAGCGCCCAGATCTTGCCCTGGTACACGACGCCCTTGACCGCCGCAGGCTCGTAGGTGCTCTCCAGGAACTTCATGTCAATCCCGAAGTCGTCCAGCGGGACGATGTTGCCGATCAGGGCGTTGGCGCCGATCTGGTCGTTGGCCCAGGCGATGATGTCCGGGCCCTCGCCGGCGGGGATGGCGACCTTGAGCGCGGCCGTTACGTCATCGGGCTTGGTGAGGTCAATGGTAACGCCCGGATGCGCGGCCTCGTAGTCCTTGAATGCCTGCGCAATGGCGGTCAGGTAGTCGCCGGACCACTGGTGCCAGATGGTGATCTTGACCGGCTTGGGGGCCTCGGTCGGCGTCGGCGGCACAGTCGGCTCAGGCGTCGGTGTCGGCTTGGCCTGATACGGCGGCGGCGCGGTCGGTGTCGGCTTGGCGCCGCAGGCAACGGCGAGCATGCTCACGATGACGAGCAGCCCAAGAACGAGGTACAGGTTCTTCTTCATGTTCTCACTCCTTTTCTTTCTGTGGTCTGAATGGGTTCGCCCTCAGAGTTAGACGGTCGCAACGGTATCCCGGAGTCTGTCTTGATGTCCACATCCCCCCTTTCTATGGGCTTTTCGGGTGGCCGAGTGTCATGGATTGCCTGAATGATAGCATTTCTCAGGCCGCCGCGCAAGTGATGAGCGCCGGGGACTGGAAGACTTCCTGCAAGGCCAGGTCCACAGCGCCCAGGGCAGATGCATCGCGCCCCACGACCGACTGGACCACGCGCGTGGATTGCGCCACGGGCTGCAGCGCGCGTTGCTCCAGGGTCTTGCGTATGGGATCCAGCAGCAGGCGGCCCGCCTGGGCCACGCCGCCGCCGATGATGATGAGGCCGGGGTTGAGCAGGTTGGCGAGGCTTGCCAGCGCCACGCCGATGTGCCTGCCGGCCTCGGCGAACAGTTGCTGGGCCAGTTTGTCGCCCATCTGGGCCGCCAACGCCACGTCCCGCGCGGTGATGGATTCCGGCGGCTGGATGGCGGCCAGCGAGGTGGCCTGCCCCGCGCGGATGGCCTGCTGGGCGCGCAGGGCGATGGCCGGGCCGCCCGCCATGCTCTCCAGGCAGCCGTAACTGCCGCATTTGCAGGGCGGGCCGTTCTCGTCAATGGTAACGTGGCCGATTTCGCCGGCGCTGCCCACCTCGCCGCGGTAGAGTTGCCCGCCCAGGATGAGGCCGCAGCCGATGCCCGTGCCCACCTTGATGTAGGCCAGGTTGGCGTATCCGCGCCCGGCGCCGTGGCAGTGCTCGCTCAAAGCGCCCAGGTTGGCGTCGTTGTCCACGTACACCGGCACGCCCAGTTCCCGCGACAGGCGGTCGCGCAGGGCCACGCCGTGCCAGCCGGGCATGATGGGCGGGGCCACCACGCGCCCCTCGGCGTATTCCACCGGCCCCGGCACGCCCATACCCAGGCCCCGGACGCGATCCAGGGAGATGCCCGCATCGGCCAGGCACTGGCGAACCGCGTCGGCGATCTGCTTCAGGCCCGCGTCGGGGCCAACGGCCACCGAGAAATCGGTCTCGCGCCGCGCGATCACATCGCCGTTCAGGTTGGCGATCAGGATAATCAGGTGGGTCGCCCCCAAATCCACGCCGACGACATAGCCGGCGTTGTAGTTCAGGTTGATGAGGATGGGGCGTCGGCCCCCGCTGGAGCGCCCCCGCCCGACTTCATGAACCAGGTTCGCTTCCAAAAGTTCCGAGACGATGCTTGAGACGGTGGAGCGGCTCAGGCGGGTGCGGCGGGCAATGGCGGCGCGCGACACCGATCCCTCCTGCCGAATGACGTTCAGGATCAGCGAGCGATTCATTTCGCGCATGCGGCCGAAATCAATGGCCCCGCCACAGCCGGTAGAATCCATGCTGCACCCGCCCATGGGCATTACACGAAGAATACAGTCAGTTGCAATCATTATACCACAGGGAACTTCGTTTGTCAAGAAACAGAACGAAGACGTCGGCTATTTGGGGGTGCCACGCCCGTCAAGGGCCACGAAATGGCGAGGTAGCGAAAAACTTTTGACGCTAGTCTTACAAACTCCCGCCAGAGGCTACGGGCAGGGTGAAGGAGAACTGCGCGCCGCCCGACGGGAGATTCTCGGCCCAGACGCGCCCGCCGTGGAGTTCCACCCAGCGCTTGACGATGGCAAGCCCCAGGCCGTGCCCGCCGCTGTCGCGCGCCCGCGAGGGATCCCCACGGTAGAAGCGGTCAAAGATGCGTGGCAGGTCCGCAGGGTCAATCCCCGGTCCCGTGTCGCGCACCGACACGGTGATCGCGCCCTCGGCCGCCTCCGCCGACAGCGTAATCGCGCCGCCTTCGGGCGTGTGCCGCAGGGCGTTGCCCACCAGGTTCAGCAGCACCTGACGCATGCGCATCGGGTCGGCATGGACAGGCGGCAACGCCTCCGTCACGCGAACTTCCAGGCGGATGCCCTGGGCCGCAGCCTGAGGCTGGACGGCGGCCGCCACGCCTTGCAGCAGTCCGGCCACGTCCAGCGGCCGACGCTCCAGGCGCAATTGCCCCGCGTCCGCCAGCGCCAGGTCGCGCAGGTCATCCACCAGGCGCGACAGGAGCAGCGTCTGCTCGTACACCGGGGCGACAGACTCACCACTGGCGGGGAACACGCCGTCCAGGATGCCCTCCAGGTTGCCGCGAATGGCGGTCAGGGGCGTGCGCAACTCGTGGGCGATGTCGGCGATCATGTTGCGGCGCGCCTGTTCGTTGCGCTCCAGCGCCGCCGCCATCTCGTTGAACGCCTGTGTCAGTTCGCCCACCTCATCCTGCGAGCGGACGGGGATGCGCTGGGCCAGGTCGCCGCCCGCCACGCGCCGCGCCGCCCGCGTGAGTGCCCGCAGCGGCGACGTAACCTGGAACGCGAGCAGGCTGCCGAGCAGAAGGGCGAGAACCCCTGCCAACACCCCGCCCACGACGATGCCGTTCCGAACGGTGGCCAGGAACTCGGCTTCGGGCCCCTGGTTCAGCATGGGGGCCGCCACCACAAGCGTGCCCACGCGCGCGCCATTCACCGATAACGGCGCGCCCTGTTGCAGGTCATCCTCGGCCAGCGTCTGCCCGATGAGTTCGCCGAACGTGTCGGCCACCACGCGGCCCTGCGCGTCCGCGACAATGACCCGCTGTCCAGGCGGCAGGCCACCGCCCGCGCCCGCCATAGCGCCGTGGCCCCTGCCCGCTCCAGGTGTGGCGTAGGCGCCCAGGAACGCGGCGACGCCGTCCCACGATCCCACGCGGGCGTAGTAGTCCTCCAACTGCGGGGCCAGCGCCTGCGCCCACCGCAGCCCTCCCGTGCTGACGTACACGCCCAGGCCGGCGGTCGCCGCGCGGTTGTAGGCGTAGCCCACCGCGCCCAGCGCCAGGATCAGGACGACAGCCATCACGCCGACGATTTTCAGCCAGAGTGTTCGCATATTCCCCTCCGCCCGCAGTATATCGGCGACAGGCGCATCCGGCAAGTGTCGCCGGCACGGGGCGTGCGGGGGGCGGTTGGATCGCGAAAGGCGCGAAAGGGCACGAAAGGGCGCGAAGGGGCGGCGCGCCGTCTTGTGACGTGTGGGGGCAGATGGAGCACGAAGGGCGCGAAAGGAGCGCGAAAGGCACGAAAGGGCGTGCGTGCTGTGCGCGAGGGGCCCGTGGGCGGGGGTTTGGATCACGAAGGGCGCGAAAGGGCACGAAATGCGCGAAGGGGCGGCGCGCCGTCTGTTACACCGAGCGAAGCAAAGCAATGACGGGCAGAGGTTGTCATTGCGAGGGCGCGCAGTGCCCGAAGCAATCCCTGGGGCGCGAGATTGCTTCGCTTCGCTCGCAATGACAGGCCCAAGTCGTCATTGCGAGGGCGTGCAGCGCCCGAAGCAATCCCTGGGGCGCGAGATTGCTTCGCTTCGCTCGCAATGACAGGCCCAAGTCGTCATTGCGAGGGCGTGCAGCGCCCGAAGCAATCCCTGAGGTGCGAGATTGCTTCGCTGCGCTCGCAATGACAGGGCCACACTGTCATTCTGATGCGCGCAGCCGCGAAGAATCTCGCCAACCGAGATGCTTCGCTTCGCTCAGCATGACAGTATAAGGGAGCCTGTTACATTCGTGTAGATTCGTGCGATTCGTGGATTTGCTTCGCTCCGCTCGCAATGACGACGGGGGCTTTTCTCTGTGGCCGAGTGCTAGGGATAGCCCCGTGCGGCTCTATTCGTGAGCGTTCGTGTTATTCGTGGATGGAACCTTCTTCGCCAATGCGCGCGGCTCCACCAGCCGAGCGGTCAGGCCCAGGGCGGGCAGAAGCCCCAGCGCCGTGAGCGCGAACAGCGGCTCGTACGACACCGCGCTCGCCAGCGTGCCGCCCAGCAGCGGGAATACGATGATAATGCCGGTGAGCGTGTTGCTCAGCCCAACGTAGATGGGCCGCTTGCTCTCCGGCGCGATCTCCAGCAGGTAGTTCATGTGCCCCAGCATGAACGAACTGTTGAGCGCGCCCAACGAAGCGAACAGCAACAGGTACGCCCCGATGAACCACGACGAGTTGCCGGGCATGAACACGCCCGCAACCGCGGCCAGGGTCGGCGCGACCACCGCGATGAACGCCTCTACGCGGGTCGTCAGCCGCCCACCGAACCGCTCCAGCAGATACCCGCCCAGGATGGAGTACAGGAACCCGCCCACGATCTGCGCCGACAGGAAGATGCCGATCGTGGCGGTGGGCACGCCTTTCTGATTGATGGCGTACACCGCGTAGAAAGGCGACGAGAGCGAGGTCAGCCCCAGCAGCAGGCGTATGGCCGAGATGGTGCGGAAGTTCGCGTCGCCCCGCCAGATGCTCCCCAGTTCGCGGGCGTAGTCGCGCAAGGTAAGCGCGGCGTCGTCAACCTGGCACGGCGTTTCGCGGATGTTGGCGATGAACAGGAGCGACAGGGCCAGGAATCCCGCCGCCGCGACGAACAGTGCCGCGTAGTTGGCGGGGTAGGCCAGCGGACTTCGGTCGCCCAGGATGTACCCGATGAGCCCGCCCACGCCCGTCGTCAGCACGGCGCTGACCACCTGCGTCGTGCCGATAAACCGCCCGCGCCGCCACGGGGGAATGGCCTTGCTGAACAGGTCAAACCACGCCACGCTGGCGATGCCGTCGCACATGTTGAAGATGCCGAAGCCGGCCAGCACGATGGCCGCCACCAGGGAGGGCCGCGATTCGGCGAGCCAGAACAGCGCCAGCGCGCCCAGGATGAACATGGGCCGCCCGATGAGCGACGGGATAATGATCGCCGGCTTCTTGCACGGCAGGCGGCTAATGCGGCCCGCGGCGAACAACTGGGGCAGCAGCCAACCGCCCGATGCCAGTGTGCTCACCATGCCCACGGCGACAGGCGATCCCGACAGGCGGTCCACCAGCGTGGGCAGGACCGTGCTCACGCTGACGAAGGTCATCGCCAGCCCGAAACTGATCCAGTCGCCCATCAGGGCCGCCATGTTCCAGCGATAGTTTGGAGGCAAGATTGCGCGCGTCTCGTGCTCGTTTTGGGCCATGTCCGTTCTCCGCGGCGATTATACGCCTGCACCTGCAAGACTCCAAACGTTCACAGGACGCGCTGCGGTTTCTCCATGTCATTGCGAGCGAAGCGAAGCGCTCTCGCGCTCCGGGGATTGCTTCGGGGCTTCGCCCCTCGCAATGACACCCCATCTGTCATTGCGAGCGAAGCATCTCGGCTGGCGAGGGTCTTCGCGACCTCGCCGCCACGAGAATGACAGGGCGGGGAACGGCTAACCCCACGCGCCCGACACGTGCCGCCGGATGAACCGGCCCTGCCCCGCGTGGCCGACGAACTCACCGTCGCGGACGATGACCTGCCCCCGCAACAGCGTGGTCTCCGGATAGCCGACGAGTTCCAGCCCCTCGTAGGGCGTGTAGTCCACGTTCTGGTGCAGGATTTGGGAATGCAGCACGACGTGCCGCTTGGGGTTGAAGATGACCAGGTCGGCGTCGGCGCCCTCGGCGATGCGGCCCTTGCGGGGGGCCAGGCCGAACAGCCGCGCCGGCTCCTCGCAGCACACCCGCACCCACTGCCCTAGCGACAGCCGCTCGGCGCGCACGCCGAACGTGTACAGGAGCGGCAGGCGGGTCTCCACGCCGGGCGCGCCGCCGGGAATCTTGTTGAACGCAGCGCGGCCCTTGTCCTTCTGCCCCTCGTAGAAGAACGGGCAATGGTCTGTGGCTACCACCTGCAAGTCGCCGGAAGCCAGCGCGTCCCACAGTCTGGCGGCGTCCGCCTCCTCGCGCAGCGGCGGCGACATGACGAACTTGGCCCCCTCGAACCCGGGCCGCTCGTACTCCTTGCGCGTCAGCAGCAGGTACTGCGGGCACGTTTCGCCATAGGCGGGCTGGCCCTTCGCCCGCGCCGTGCGCACGGCCCCCAGCGCCTCGGCGCAGGAGACGTGCACGATGTACATGGGCAGGCCCACAACCCGCGCCAGCGCCAGCGCCCGCGCCGTCGCCTCGCCTTCCATGAAGTCGGGGCGGGTCAAGGGATGGTAGCGCGGGGCCGTCTTGCCCTCGCGCAGGAACTTCTCCGTCAGGTACTGGATGGCGTCGTGGTTCTCGGCGTGGACGATGGGCAGGCCGCGGTGTTTCTGGAGCGCGGCCAGGGCGCGGAGCATGGCCCCGTCGCTCAGGCGCAGGCCCTCGTAGGCCATGTACAACTTGAACGTCGTGCAGCCGGCTTCCATGACGGCGGGAATCTCCGCCAGCCGCAGGGGGTCGTCGGAGTTCAGCGTCATGTGCAGGCCGTAGTCCACGGCGACGCGGCCATCGGCCTCGGCGCGGCGCTGATGCAGCGCGTCCATCAGCGATTGCAGGCCCTTCGGCTCCACGAAGTCAACGATGGTCGTGGTGCCGCCGCAGGCCGCCGCAACGGTGCCCGTGTAGAAGTCGTCGCTGGAGACCACGTCGCCCACGGGCATCTGCATGTGCACGTGCACGTCAATGGCGCCAGGGAGCACGTACTTGCCCGCGGCGTCCAGCACGTTTGGGGCCGTCAGCCCCTCGCCGATGGCGGCGATGCGCTCGCCTTCTATCCCGACGTCGGCCTTGAACGGCCCGTCGGGGGTGATGAGTGTGCCGTTCTTGATGACGAGATCCATCGTGCCTCCCTGCCTGTCGCGGCATTGGTGTTCTACTTCGGATCGGCAGCGCACCTCCTAGCCTAGTGCGTGTCCTGGAATTGTGGAAATGGCTATTGACAAAAAGGCATTTCTGCCGTATAATTGTTTATAGAAAGGCGCCACTGGTTACCGAAACCCGTACCCAGTGTACGGTGAGTTGCCCTCAGGGCAAAGTTAGGAGCCAGGGCGCTTTTTCTGCTGTCTGGCGAGTGAAGCGGCTGACGGCCGCCAGTGCCAGATGTTGAACTTGGGTGCACTTCGCGGAGTCCCCCTACTCAGGGAGATTCCGCCCAAGCGTTGCTCAATGTGCCTGATCAAGTCCAATTTTGCGCGGCTCTCCGCATGTCCGTTCCAAGCGTAACCCACTGCGCCCAGAAGGACGTCTGCCATCTGGATCAGATTTTCGTCTTTGGAGTTGCGAGCCTCAACGGCCCGCACCGGTGCTGTGCCCGGACTGCCTTGTTCTTTGGCCCACCATCGGTTCGTGCACATCTTGAGAACGTCCAGTCTGTAGGCACGCCGGTTTCGCCGGGCGTCAGTGAAGACCAGATACCGATAGCCCTGAGCCAGTTTGCGGCTGATGAGTTGGAAGTAGAACTTGTAGAACCCCAGTTCATCGTCCCCTCGCGAGAAGGTCTTGTAATCCAGAAGGGTAACGTCAATGACGATACAATGAAAGGCGGCCTCGCAGTGTTTCACGAACAGGTCCACCAGGTCTTCATACGCCGAGAGCTTGGCGCGGGAGACCTTTGTCCACTTGAGTTCGGCTATCAGGCGATGGCTGGTTCACAGTTGGGCGATATCTTGTCGCAAGGCAGGTTCGGCGAGTGCGGGAATCCATAGCCCGCCGATCAGCATGTATCGTTCTCCTTTCAGCCGACTCTCGTCCGCGTAAACATGGATGTACGGGATCATACTTGCCCTCTGCGATGGCGATGTCCTCTCCCCCCGTTCTCCGCGTCTCTGCGGTGCGAGGTCTCCGTCCCGCTCACGCCTCAAACCGATACCCCACGCCGTACACGGTAACGATGTGGCGCGGCTCCGACGGCGTCTCCTCTATCTTCTGCCGCAGGTTCTTGATGTGCACGTCTATGGTGCGCTCGTACCCCTCGTAGGCGTACCCCTGCACCTTGTCCAGCAGTTGCATGCGGGTGAAGACGCGCCCAGGGTTCTGGGCCAGGACGGCCAGCAGGTCAAACTCGGTGGGGGTCAGGTCCACCCGTTTGCCCCGAACCTCCACCGTGCGGCTGGCCATGTCCAGGCGCACGTCGCCCGCCTCCACGATTTCGGGCGGGGCCTCGCCGCCCTCGGCGCGCCGCAGCACGGCCCGCACGCGCGCCACCAACTCGCGCGGGCTGAACGGCTTGGTAACGTAATCGTCGGCCCCCAGTTCCAGCCCGATGAGTTTGTCGGTCTCTTCCACGCGGGCCGTCAGCATGATGATGGGCACGTCGGACTCCTTGCGCAGGGCGCGGCACACGTCTATCCCGCTCATCTTGGGCAGCATCCAGTCCAGGATGACCAGCGCGGGCTTCTCGTGGCGGAATACAGTCAGCGCCTCCTGGCCGTCGGCAGCCGTTACCACGGAGAAGCCCGCATCCTGCAGGTAGGCGCGGACGACTTTCACGATTTCGCGCTCGTCGTCCACCACCAGGATTTTCTTGGTCATGGTCTGTCCTCTCCCCGACTGCGAATGTGGGCACGGCGGCGGAATCCTTCGCTTCGCCCAGGGCGGAGGGGTCTGCCCTGCCCGCCGCACCGCACCCTTCGGCCAGAGTATAGCCGCAGGAGCGGGCGCAGGTCAAACGCCGAGTCGGTCCAGGACTGTTGGTTGCCGTGGTCATCCCGAGCGGCGCAGCCGCGAATATCTCGCCAACCGAGATTGCTTCGCTTCGCTTGCAATGAAAGGCAGAGGTTGTCATTGCGAGGGGCGCAGCCCCGAAGCAATCCCCGGGGTGCGAGATGCTTCGCCTTCGCTCAGCATGACAATGTGGAGAAACCGCCAACCCGCGCGAACGAACCCGAATGGCACCTTTGTGCATTCGTGTAGATTCGTGCGATTCGTGGATTGAACATTCGCGGCCTTCGCAGCAGCCCCATGCCCCGAATCGCCAATAAGCGGCGAAACCCAGTGCCCATCGGCGTTGATTTGACGGGTTTTGCGAGTCATGTTATACTCGCAAAGTTGTAAAGGCTTGCCTGCAAGAGCAGGGGTTCACACCTTCATCTTATTGCGACAGTAAGGAGCACAACATAAGCAGCAGGACCCAACGCGTCAACGAAGAGATCCAGGCCCGCCAGGTGCGCGTCATAGACGAAAACGGCGAGCAGGTCGGCATCATGTCCCTGCGCGACGCCCTGCAGATGGCCTACGACCGGGATTTGGACCTGGTGGAAGTGGCGCCGAACGCCGATCCGCCGGTGTGCCGCATCCTGAACGCCGGCAAGTTCTTCTACGAACGCACCAAGAAGGAGCGCGAAGCCCGCAAGGCTCAGAAGACGGTGGATGTCAAAGAAATCCGCCTGAGCCCCAAGATCGGCGACCATGACGTAACGTACAAGGTGCGCGACGCCCGCCGATTCTTGGAGAGCGGCGCCAAGGTCAAGGTCCGGGTCCGCTTCCGGGGGCGCGAGGCGAGCCATCCGGAATTGGGGATGGAAGTGCTCCAGAAGGTGGCAGATATGTTGGGGGACGTCTCTACCGTTGAGCAGCCGCCCCAGGTTGACGGTAGAAGTCTCCTGATGGTGTTGAGTCCGGCCAAGAAGTCCTAGGCGGACACTGTGTAGCGAACGAGCGAGCAGAACCGCCGGCCACCGTCTGGCAGGCGGTTCGCACTTGATTACGACAGAACTGGATCATACGACTGGGAGGGTTCACGTGCCGAAGATCAAGACGCACAAGACCACGGCCAAGCGCTTCCGCTACTCCGGGAGCGGCAAGTTGCTGCGCACCAAGCAGATGAAGAGCCACCTGCGCCGGAACAAGTCCGCGCGCGTGAAGGCTCAATTTGACGAGATGCTGGTTGTGGAGTCCAGGGGGCTCAAGCGCCGGGTGGCTCGGCTTGCTCCTTACCTCAAACAGCAGTAGTATCGTAAGACTTAGACGGAAGGGGGTATCCGACTTTGCCTAGAGTGAAACGGGGCGTTCCCGCCCATCAGAAGCATAAGAAAGTACTCAAACTGACCAAGGGGCAGTTCGGCACTCGGAGCAAACTGTTCCGCCGCGCCAACGAGGCGATGCTCAAGTCGCTGTCCTACGCGTACCGCGACCGCCGCAACCGCAAGCGCGATATGCGCCGCCTGTGGATTCTCCGCATCAACGCGGCCGCGCGCGAGCAGGGCCTGTCCTACAGCCGCTTCATGCAGGGATTGCAGACCGCCGGCGTGGAACTGGACCGCAAGGTGCTGGCGGACATGGCGGTTACCGATCCGAAAGCCTTCGCCAGCCTGGTTGACGTGGCCCGCAACGCCTTGGCGTAGGCCATCGGCCTGCGGTCAACCTTGCGCACAATCTGAGGGAATGTGAGGATTGCCCCCACTTTCCCTCGTTTTGTTGTATTCGGATATGATCACGATCACCAGCACGGCCAATCCGCGGGTCAAGTACGCGCGCTCCTTGCACCGGCAGAACGTCCGCGAGCGGGAGCGGTGCTTCATCGCGGAAGGGGCGCGGCTGGTGGCGGATGCCTTGCAGGCCCGCGCGGCTATCCGCGAGGCGTTTTTCACCGAGGAGTTCGCCGCGTCGCCGATGGGCGCACGGCTGCTCCCGCAACTCCACCAGGCCGCGAGCGCCTGCTTCGCCGTGTCGCCAGCGGTCATGCGGGCCATGGCCGACACGATGACGCCGCAGGGGGTGCTGGCGGTCGTGGAGATGCCGACCTGGCCCCCGCCCAAGAGGCCGCAGCGCATCGGCCTCATCCTGGACGAGTGGCGCGACCCGGGCAACCTGGGCACGGCGCTGCGCACGGCAGAGGCGGCCGGCGCCGACTGGGTCATCCTGACGCCCGGCACGGTGGACCCGTTCTCACCGAAGGTGGTGCGGGCGGGCATGGGTGCGCACTTTCGCCTGCCGGTGTTCCCCGACCGCGCGTGGGACGGGATTCGGCAGGTGGTGGGGCGGGTGCCGGTGTACCTGGCCGATGCCCGCGCCGACTTGCCCTACGACCGGGTGGACTGGACACGCCCGGCTGTGCTGGTGGTCGGCGGCGAGGCGCATGGGGCCGGCCAGGGCGTCCGAACTTTGGAGGCCACGCCCATCGCCATCCCCATGATGGGGGGCACGGAGTCGCTGAACGCAGCGGTGGCCGCGAGCGTCATCTTGATGGAAGCCTTCCGACAGAGGCGGCGCAAGGAGGACTAGCGATGGAGATTCGGTCGCTCACCTGTTTCGTGGATTTGGCGTATCCGCTCCAGACCCCACAGTGGGAGCAGATTGCACGCTTCGCATCGGCGGCCCGCCGCGCATTCACCGATGCGGGCTACCGCGTCCAGTCCATACGCCTGGCGACGCAGCCCTTCCCCGAGTTCGCCGCCGACGTGGAAGCCTTCTCCCTGCCGGACGTAGCCGTTGAGGTGGAAGCCGCCGCGCGCGAGGCCGGTGTGGACTACGTGTCCCTGGGGCCGGCCCCGGGCGCGCACCGCGCCTTCGGGTGGCGCCTGGCCGAGGAGATACCCGACGCCATCGCGGCGACCCAGGGCGTGTTCTTCGGCGCGACGGTCGCTTCGCCCACCACGGGCGTGGACGCCGAGGGCATCCGCGTGGCTGCCTCGCTCATCGCGCGGGTGAGTCGCAGCGTGGCGAACGGATTCGGCAATCTGCGGCTGGCAGCCCTGTGCAATTGCGCTCCGTGGTCGCCGTTCTTCCCCGTGGCCTATCATGGCGGCGGGGCGGCCCGCTTCGCCGTAGCGACCGAGGCGGCGAGCCTGGCCGTACAAGCCTTCTCGCAGGCGCAGTCGGCGCAACAGGCGGAAGCCGACCTGCGCGCCGCCGTCCAGTCCCACGCCGACCGCATCGCGGAAACGGCGCGAGCGCTGGCCCAGGACTTGGGCATGGGATTCGCGGGCATAGATTTCTCCCTCGCGCCCTACCCAACCCCCGAGCGGAGCATCGCGCAGGCGATTGAGGCGCTGACGGGCGACCGATTTGGCTCGCGCGGGACCTTGTTCGCCGCGGCGCTGCTCACCCGCGCCGTCCAGTCGGCCGAGTTCCCAAAGACCGGCTTCTGTGGGCTGTTCCTGCCGGTTCTGGAAGATGCGGTGCTGGCCCAGCGGAGCCGAGAGGGTGCCTACTCGCTGGACCACCTGCTCCTGTACTCCGCCGTGTGCGGGGCGGGGTTGGACACGGTGCCGCTCCCCGGCAATGCGACGCAGGACGAACTCGCGGCGATCCTGTGGGATTTGGCGGCGCTGTCCACGCGGCTCGCCAAGCCCCTCACGGCCCGCCTGATGCCGATTCCGGGGAAGCAGGCAGGCGAAATCACCGAGTTTGATTTTGAGTACTTCGCCAACGCGGCGATTTTGAAAATCGGGGGCAAGGCCCCTGGCATCGGAAGGTAGCCATGCGCATTCGGGTAACGCCTGACAACATGCACGAGGCCCTGGACAAAGCGGCGCAGGTGCTCCGCGAAGGCGGGCTGGTGGCTTTCCCCACCGACACGGTGTACGGCGTCGGGGCGCTGGTGTTTCGGGAGGACGCGGTGGAACGGCTGTTCGCGGCCAAAATCCGCGACCGCTCCAAGGCCATCCCTGTGCTCGTTGCCAACGTGCGCGACCTGCACCGCATCGCCAAGCGTGTGCCGCCCGCCGCGTGGCAGTTGGCCGGCGCGTTCTGGCCGGGGGCGCTGAGCCTGATCGTGGAGAAGTCGGCCCATGTCCCCGATGTGGTAACGGCGGGCGGGCCGACGGTGGCCGTGCGCGTGCCCGACCATCCGCTGGCCCTGGCGTTGATTGAGCGCGCGGGTTCGCCTCTGGCCACCACCAGCGCCAACCTGTCGGGCCGTCCTGATTCCGTTACCGCCGACGAAGTGGAGGCCGCGCTGGGCGATGCGGTGGACCTGATTCTGGACGGCGGCCCGTGCCCGGGCGGGGTCCCCTCCACGGTTCTGGACCTCACGGTTACCCCGCCGCGCATCGTCCGCGCCGGCCCCATCCGCTGGGAGGATTTGGCCCCGCTGCTGGGCCTGTGATTGGGGGGCACCGTAGGGGCAATTCATGAATTGCCCCTACGGAATTGCCCCTGCTGAATTGGCCCTCCGGAATTGCCCCCTGCTGAACTGCCCCTACGGGCGTTGCCTCTGCGGGAATCTGCGCGGCTTCGGCGCATGTGGTATAATGGCGCTGCATCTCGCTCGTGGAGGGGAGCCATGAAAATCGCAATCGGCGCCGACCACGCCGGCGTGGACCTGAAGGACGTCATTTGCCAGCATCTCCAGGCCCAGGGGCACGACGTGCAGGACTTCGGGACGCGGTCCCACGAGTCCACCGACTACCCCGACTACGCCCGCGCCGTGGCCGAGGCTGTGGCGGCCGGGCAGTTTGACCGCGGCATCCTCATCTGCGGCACGGGCCAGGGCATGGTCATGACGGCCAACAAGGTCCGGGGCATCCGCGCCGCCGTCTGCCTGGAGACCTACTCGGCCCGCATGAGCCGCGAACACAATAACGCCAACGTCCTGTGCCTGGGCGGGCGCGTGGTGGGGCCGGGCCTCGCCCTGGACATCGTGGACATCTGGCTGCGGACCGAGTTCAGCGACTCGCCTCGGCATCAGCGCCGCTTGGACAAGATCGCCGAGGTGGAGCAAGCCCACCGACGGTGAGTCGCCCGCCATGCACATCGGCATAGACGCCAGCCGCGCCGCCCGCACGGTGCGCACCGGCACCGAGAACTATTCGCTCCACGTCATCCGCGCGCTCATTGACCTGGGCACGCAGCACACTTTCACGCTGTACTTCAACCAGCCGCCGGAGCCGGATTTGTTCCCCGCCCGGCCCAACGTGCGCCTGCGCGTCATCCCGTTCCCGCGCCTGTGGACGCACATCCGCCTGGCCGCCGAGGTGCGGTTGTGGCCGCCCGACGTGCTGTTCGTCCCCGCACACGTGCTGCCGCTGTGGCCTGGGCGGGCGGTGGCGACGGTGCACGACCTGGGCTACCGGTACTTCCCGCAAGCCCACCCGTGGGCCGCGCGGATGTACCTGGACTGGGGCACGCGCCACAACGCCCGCGCCGGCCGCCTCGTCATCGCCGACTCCCACGCCACCCGCGAGGACCTGGTGCGGTTCTACGGCGTCCCCGCCGATAAGATTCGCGTGGCGTATCCGGGGCTGCGGCCCGACTTGCAGCCGGTGCGGGACGCGGCGGCGATGGAGGCGGTGCAGCGCCGCTATGGGATTGAGCCGCCCTATGTGCTGTACGTGGGCACGCTCCAGCCGCGCAAGAACCTAGTGCGCCTGATTGAGGCGTTCGCCCACGTCCCGCCGCCCCATCGGCTGGTGCTGGCGGGCCGCAAAGGCTGGATGTACGGGGAGATTCTGCGCCGCGCCGAGGAGTTGGGCATCGGCGAGCGGGTGCTGTTCCCTGGCTACGTGCCCGATGAGGATTTGCCCGCGCTGCTGACTGGTGCGGCGCTGTTCGCCTTCCCGTCGCTCTACGAGGGGTTTGGCTTGCCTGTGCTGGAGGCGATGGCGTGCGGCGCGCCGGTGGTGTGCAGCAACACCAGTTCGCTGCCGGAGGTGGCCGGGGACGCCGCGATTCTCGTCTCGCCGACGGATACGCAGGCGCTGGCCGCCGCCATGAACCGCGTCCTGGCCGACGAGGGTCTGCGCGCCGAATTGGTGCGACGGGGCCGAGAGCGGGCACAGCGGTTCACCTGGCGGCGCTGCGCCGAGACCATTCTCAAGGCCCTGGAGGACGCAGCCCAATGACCCCGCTCGCCCACGTCCAGATAGTCCGTTTCCTTGGCATCCCCGTCCACAACGTGGACAGCCGCGAGGCGTTGCAGATTCTGGATGCGTTCATCCGCGAGCGGAAGCCGCGCCAGGTGGTAACGGTGAACCCAGAGTTCGTCATGGCCGCCCGGCGCGACGCCGCGTTCCGCGATGTGCTGCTCCACGCCGACCTGTCGCTCCCCGACGGGGTCGGCCTGCTGCTCGGCGCGCGCATCCTGGGGACGCCGCTCAAGGAGCGGGTTACGGGCGTGGATACCGTGATGCGCGTCGCTGCGCTGGCTGCGGAGCGCGGGTATCGGCTGTACCTGCTGGGGGCAGCGCCCGGCGTGGCAGAAGAAGCCGCGCGGCGGCTGGTCCAGGCCAACCCGGGCCTGACCGTCGCCGGAACTTACGCCGGGTCGCCCGCGCCCGACGAGGAGGACGCCATCGTCGCGCGCATCACCGCGGCGACCCCGGATGTGCTGTTCGTGGCCTATGGCGCGCCGAAGCAGGACCTGTGGATCGCGCGCAACCTGGCTCGGCTGGGCGTGCCGATGGCGATGGGCGTGGGCGGAGCCTTTGACTTCATCGCGGGCCGGGCCAAGCGCGCGCCCCTCTGGATGCAGCGCATGGGCCTGGAATGGCTCCACCGCCTCATCCACCAGCCATGGCGCTGGCGGCGGATGCTGGCGCTCCCGCAGTTCCTGTTCGCCGTCATCGCCGACCGCCTCACGAGGAGGTAGCGCATGGATTGGCAAGCGCGGTTTGGCCGCCCGCCCCGCTATGCAGGGGTGTCCACCTTCGCCCACGTTCCCGCCGCCACAAGCCCCGACGGGCTGGACGTGGCGGTGTTCGGCGTGCCATGCGACAGCGCCACCACGTACCGCAGCGGCGCGCGCCACGCTCCCGCCGCCATTCGCGCGGTGTCGGGCCTGCTGCGGGAATATCACCCGTGGTGGCGGGTGGCTCCGTTTGAGGCGCTGCGCGTGGGAGATTTGGGCGATGTGCCGGTGGTTCCCGCGTATGTGGACGAGACCCTGCGCGCGGTTCGGGACTGGACGGCGGGCGTGGTGGAGGCGGGCGCGTTCCCCATGGCCATGGGCGGCGACCACTCGGTAACGCTGCCGCTGGTGCGGGCGGTCGCGGCGCGGCACGGGACCCTGTCGCTGGTGCAGTTTGACTCGCACCCCGACACGTGGGACACGGAGCACGGCCAACGCCACGGCCACGGCACATGGGTGCGCCGCGCCGTGGAAGAGGGGCTGATTGACCCCGCCGCGTCGGTGCAGGTGGGCATCCGTGGGTCGGTGGATGCCGCGGGCGACCTGGACGAGGCGCGGGCGCTGGGCCTGCGCCTGATCCCCATGGACGAGGCGGCGGAGATAGGGGTCGCCGCCGTCGTGGCCCGCGTGCGCGAGACGGTGCGCAGCCCGGTGTACGTTACGCTGGACATAGACGCCGCCGACCCGTCCTGCGCGCCTGGGACGGGCACGCCCGAGGTGGGCGGGTTCTCGGCGCGGGAGATGCTCGCGCTGGTGCGGGGCCTGCGCGGCCTGCCCATCGTGGGGTTTGACGTCGTGGAGGTGTGCCCGGCCTTTGACCCTGGGCAGATCACGGCGCTCCTTGCGGCCAACCTCATGTACGAGATGCTGTGCCTGCTGGCCAGCCGGGGCTAATGCTGTATCGCGGCGATTCTTGGTGGCGTGTCATTGCGAGGGCGCGCAGCGCCCGAAGCAATCCCCGGGGTACGAGATGCTTCGCTTCACTCGCAATGACAGGCAGAGGTTGTCATTGCGAGGGCGCGCAGCGCCCGAAGCAATCCCCGGGGTACGAGATTGCTTCGCTTCGCTCGCAATGACAGGGCCAAACTGTCATTCTGAGCGGCGAAGCCGCGAAGAATCTCGCCAACCGAGATGCTTCGCTCCGCTCGGCATGACAGGTAGGGATTGTCATTGCGAGGGCGCGGAGCGCCCGAAGCAATCCCCGGGGTACGAGATTGCTTCGCTTCGCTCGCAATGACAGGGCCAAACTGTCATTCTGAGCGGCGAAGCCGCGAAGAATCTCGCCAACCGAGATGCTTCGCTCCGCTCGGCATGACAGGTAGGGATTGTCATTGCGAGGGCGCGCAGCGCCCTAAGCAATCCCCGGGGTACGAGATTGCTTCGCTTCGCTCGCAATGACAGGGCCAAACTGTCATTCTGAGCGGCGAAGCCGCGAAGAATCTCGCCAACCGAGATGCTTCGCTCCGCTCGGCATGACAGGTAGGGATTGTCATTGCGAGGGCGCGGAGCGCCCGAAGCAATCCCCGGGGTACGAGATTGCTTCGCTCCGCTCGGCATGACAGGTAGGGATTGTCATTGCGAGGGCGCGCAGCGCCCGAAGCAATCCCCGGGGTACGAGATTGCTTCGCTTCGCTCGCAATGACAGTGAAGGGAGCCTGTTACATTCGTGCCGATTCGTGCGATTCGTGAATGGAACCTGCGCGTCCATTCGCGGTTCCCGTCCCGCGCCGACGCTGCCGAATCCCAGGGCAAGTCTTTTGGCGCGAAAGGGCCAGGTTGTGGTATAATACAAGAAACGACTGTTCTTCCCGCCGTGAGACGCGCGGGAAGGCTTTTCTCTGAGGGAGAGGAGTATATGTCCGGACACTCCAAGTGGTCAACGATCAAGCGTCAGAAGGGCGTTGCCGATGCCAGACGGGGGGCTCTGTTCACCAAACTGGGCCGCGAAATCTCTGTCGCGGCGCGCGAAGGGGGCGGCGATCCGGCGGCGAACTTCAAGTTGCGCCTCATCATAGACAAGGCCAAGGCCGCCAACATGCCCAAGGAGAACATTGAGCGGGCCATCAAGCGCGGCACCGGCGAACTGAAGGGCGAGGCCGAGTTTGAGATCACCTACGAGGGCTACGGCCCCAACGGGGTGGCGGTGCTCGTCAAGGTGCTCACCGACAACCGCAACCGCGCCGCTGCCGAAGTCCGCAGGGTCTTCACCCGCCATGGCGGAAGTTTGGGCGAGACCGGCTGCGTTGCCTGGATGTTTGAACCCAAGGGCTACCTGGCCGTCAAGGTCAACGATGGGCAGGATCCCGACGAAATCGCCATGGCCGCCATTGACGCCGGCGCCGACGACGTGGTTCCCTCCGACGATACGGTGGAGGTGTACACCAAAGTGGAGGACTTCCAGTGGGTGCGCGAGGCGCTGGAGAAGCGCGGGTATGAACTGGAAGAGCAAGAGCCCATCTGGATGACCCCCAAGACCCTGATGCGCCTTGGCGAGAAAGAGACCCTGCAAGCCATGAGCCTCATTGACGCGCTGGAGGAACTGGAAGACGTTTCCAAAGTCTTCACCAACCTGGACATCCCCGATGAGGTCATGGAGAAGTATCAGGCTGCGTAGATGCTGGCGCTGGGCATAGACCCCGGGACGGCGACCACCGGCTTCGGACTGGTGCGCGAGGAGGACGGCGCGTACCAACTCGTGGATTGCGGCGTCATCCTCACTTCCGCGCAGGAGCCGATGCCCCAGCGCCTGCTCTTGCTCCACAACCATCTGCTGGCACTCCTCGCGGCGCATCGCCCCGATGCGGTCGCCGTAGAGGAGTTGTTTTTCAATAAGAACGTGCGGACGGCCATTGCGGTTGGGCAGGCGCGGGGCGTGGTCCTTCTCGCGGCGGCGCAGGCAGGAGTCCCGGTGTACGAGTACACGCCGCTGCAGGTCAAGCAGGCAGTGGTGGGCTACGGGCGGGCCGAGAAGCACCAGGTGCAGGAGATGGTGCGCATCCTGCTGGCTTTGGACAGCATCCCCCAGCCCGACGATGCCGCCGACGCCGTGGCCGTCGCCCTGTGCCACCTGCAATCCTTCAACCTCTACCGAAAACTGGCGGAAGCCACGCAACAAGGAGGGTAAACCGTGATCGCCACCTTGCGCGGGAGGATCGTCGGCCACGGCAAGCAGTCCGTCATCCTGGACGTGAACGGCGTGGGGTTCCAGGTGGTGCTGAGTGCGTCCGACATGGACCGCTTCGGCGAGGTGGGCCGGGAGGTAACGCTCTTCACCCACTTGCAGGTCCGCGAGGACGGACTGACCCTCTACGGCTTCTCCAGCGAGGAGGCGCGCGCACTGTTTGAACTTCTCCTCACCGTGAGCGGCATCGGCCCCAAGGTGGCCATGGCGCTCCTCTCCGCCTTCTCGCCCGACGATTTGCAGAAAGCGCTCGTGCAGGAGGACATCGGCGCGCTGAGTCGCGTGCCGGGAATCGGCCCCAAGACCGCGCGCAACCTGGTGTTCCACCTGCGCGACAAGATTCAGACCGCCCCGGTCGGCCCGTCGCTGGCGGCGCTGGCGGAGGCCGACGCCGAGGTCATCAGCGCCCTCACCTCGCTGGGCTACAGCGTGCTGGAGGCCCAGCGGGCGGTGCAGTCGCTCCCGCGCGAGGAGTTGCCGCTGGAGGAGCGGATTCGGCTGGCGCTGGCGTACTTCGGCCGGTAGGTGCGGCGAAGCCCTCGCCCCAACCTCTGTCATTGCGAGCGGAGCGAAGCATCTCGGCTCGCAAGATATTCGCTGCGTCGCCGCTCAGGATGACAGCGCAGCACGATTTGGCGGCCAATTCCCCGCGGCGAGCGTTGACGCGTGAGCGGAACTCTCGTATAATCTTTCCAGCCGGAGTTGCCATGCGTGCACGAGGGAGGGGCCTATGGGGAGGATTGTGCTCATCTCGGATGACCTGGAACTGTCGCGGGAGGTGGCCCAGCGCCTGGAAGAGAAGGGCCATGTGGTCATCCCTTTGGAGTGCCACGAGTCGCGCTTCTACCAGGCGGCGCAACTGCGGCCCGACCTCCTGGTGGCCGACTTCGCCTCCATGTCGCGCGACGCCTCCGCAGCGTTCCAGCGGGCGCTGGCGACCCTTGACCTCAAGTGCCCGGTGTTGGGCATCTTCGGGGCGCTGGACGTAGTGCGCAGCCTGCCCGCGCTGGTGGGCACGGCCGACGTTCTGGCCGCCAAGCAGCCCGTGCGCAAAAACAAGCCGGTCAGCGGCGAGTACGGCTTCATGAGCCTGGACGTGCACCGGCGCGAAGTTACCATCCGCGGCGTCAGCATCCCCCTTACGCCAACGGAGACCCACATCCTGTCCATCCTCGCGGCGAACGTGGGCAAGTACATCAGCCCTCAGGCCATCGCCTCCGAAATCCAGGGGTACGAGGTGGACGAGCGGGAGGCGGGCGAGCTAGTACGCGTGCACATCCACAACCTGCGGCGCAAGTTCCAGAAGGCAGGCGTCGGCCCGCCGTACATCGTCAGTTCGCGCGGCAAGGGGTACCTGCTGGAGCGGCGCATGCGCCCTCGCGCCGGGCGCTAGTGCTTGACCGCAGAGAAAATGGCCCGTTGTCATTGCGAGCGAAGCGAAGCAATCTCACACTCCATCTGTCATGCTGAGCGACGCGACGCATCTCGGTTGGCGAGATTCTTCGGCGCTCCGCGCCTCAGTAGGGACAATTCGTGAATTGTCCCTACGGGCACTGCGCACCCTCGCACCGACACACCGTCAAGATTCACTGTGGCAGAGTACTTAGGACGATTGTGTCCGTCCGCGCAGATTCGCGATTCCTCCTGTGGCCCAGGCGGATGGCCAAGCATCCCGCGTTAAGAAACCTGAACGTTCTTCGGCCTTCGCGTTAAGACACCTTAACGCCCCCCTTCATTTGCACGTGCTATAATGAGGCAGGTTCACAGAAAATTCACGCCACTCTCCCTTTGCCCGACACCCAAGCCACCAAGCAACAACTGAATATGGCGAGGTTCCGACAAGGGCAAACCACGGGTGACTGTGGGACGCAAAGCTACGGGTCTTGTGGCCTCCTCCCAAGATCGCCGGGCCGCCGAAGAACCTCTGTTGTTTTGGCAAACCGTATCTGCCCCCCAGGGAAGTTGTCGTACATGGGAAACCAGCAGTACCGTAACTTCGGCAGCCAGAGCAGCGTGAACTGGGGATAGTACGCCAAAGGAGGCTAATCGTGAGGACCCGAGTAGGCCAACTGTTCAGGCTACCTCTGTACCTTGTTCTCATGTTCTGCTTGCTCCTCGTTACTGCGCTCCCCGCCGCGCAACCTCTGAGCCGTCCATTGCCCGTTGATCCCGCGCTCCGCGCGCTGCTGGCCGAGGCCGACGGCGAGGCCCGCATTGCCGTCATCGTGCAGAAGGCGACGCCAGGCGACGAGGCCGAGGCCCTGGTCCGCAGCCTGGGCGGGGAAGTCGTGCGCTCATGGAGCATCATCCCGGCGTTCCTGGCCAACCTGTCCGCCGACGCCATCCGCCAACTGGCCCAGAGCGGGCTGGTGCGCTGGATTTCGTGGGACAGCCCGATGGTCAAACAGGACACCGGGCAGGTGGATCCGCTGACCAGCCTGGGCGCGTACCTTAGCGCCTACAACTACACCATCGGCGCAACCACAGCGTGGAACTACGGATTCAAGGGGAACGGCATCGCCGTCGCCGTGGTGGACAGCGGCATCACGCCCAAGACCGACTTCCTCGCCGGTGCCACGAGCCTGACGCGCAGCAGCCGCATTCTGGCCAATGTTACCTTCGCCAGCACCATTCTCACCTACGCCAGCCGTGTCAACACGACCACGTCGGACCTGTTCGGCCACGGGACGCACATCGCCGGCATCATCGGCAGCAACGGGGCCAGTTCGGGTGGGGCTTTCCAGGGCGTTGCCCCGGAGGTCAACCTCATCAACCTGCGCGTCGCCGACTACAACGGCCGTGCCTTTGAGTCGGACATGGTGGACGCGCTCCAGTGGATTTACGAGCACCACAAGGAGTACAACATCCGCGTGGTGAATGTCTCCATGAACTCGGCCACGGCGCAATCGTATCACACCAGCCCGCTGGACGCCGCGCTGGAAATCCTGTGGTTCAACGGCATCGTGGTCATCGTGTCGGCGGGGAACAACGGCGGTGTCGCCATCAATGGCACCGTCCCGGGCATCCTGTACCCGCCCGCCAACGACCCATTCGTGATCACGGTGGGTGCGTCCGATGACATGGGCACGCCCTACACGTGGGACGACATCCTGACGCCCTTCTCGGCCTTCGGCGTTACCGAGGACGGGTTCTGGAAGCCCGAAATCGTGGCGCCGGGCGCTCACATCATCAACTTGCTGGCCAGTGCCGACTGCACCATTGCAGTCCAGCACCCCGAAGCCCTGTACGGTGGGTTCCTGCGGCTGTCGGGCACGTCCATGGCCGCGGGCGTGGCGAGCGGCGCGGTGGCGCTGCTTCTGCAGGCCAGGCCAGACCTGAACCCCGACCAAGTGAAGTGGGCGCTCATGAACTCGGCGACGCGGCTGCGGCACCCGGGCGCAGGCGCGGGTATCCTGAACGTCTGGGCGGCCATCAGCCTGGGCAAATACGGCACAGCGAACACGGGAATCACAGCCAGCAAACTGCTGTGGACAGGCACGGAGCCGGTCAACTGGGGGAGCGTGAATTGGGGTAGCGTCAACTGGGGCTCCGTGAACTGGGGGAGCGTGAATTGGGGTAGCGTCAACTGGGGTTCGGTCAACTGGGGCTCCGTGAACTGGGGCTACTAGTCGCCGCCGGTTGATGCGGGATAGCAACGATTATCGGGAGGTTAAAACGCATGATCAAAGCAGGCAGACGACTCATCTGGCGAATGGCGCTCACCGTTACGGTCCTGGTGTCGATACTGGCTGCGTTCGCTCCGAGTCCTGCGTCTGCCCTGCCCCCCAGGCTAGACGAAGAACTGACGGCCCTTGCGGCCAATCCCGGCGCCGGTATGGTGCCGGTCATCGTGCGCGCATACGAGGACACGGCGCCTGTCAAGGCGCTGGTGGAACAACTCGGCGGCGAACTCGGCGTGGACTTGGAGTTCATTCAGGGGTTTGCGGCGCGCGTGCCCGAGGCGGCACTGCTGCGCCTGGGCAGCGACCCGCGCGTGCGCTCGGTCTCCTACGACCGGCCCATCCTCCCACAGGACGACGGCGAGGCGGTGGAGACCGAATGGACGCCGCGGTTGGACCGCATCGCCAACACCTACAACTTCACCATCGGCGCCGATAGGGCGTGGGCCGAGGGCATCACCGGCAAAGGTGTAACCGTGGCCGTCGTGGACAGCGGCGTGCAGTACCATCCCGACCTGCTGCGCAGCATCCTCATGGGCTGGAGCATCTTCGCCACGGGCCTGCCGGCGTACGTAGATCAGTACGGCCACGGCACCCACGTCGCCGGCATCATCGCGGGCGATGGCACATTCAGCCTCGGCAAGTATGTGGGCATCGCGCCCGACGCGAAAATCCTGCCTGTGCGGGTGTGCGACGCGACCGGGGCCAGCAGCGAGTCCTCCCTCGTCGCGGGTTTGCAGTGGGTCTACTTCAACCGAAATCTTTACAACATCCGCGTTGTCAACGTGTCGCTGAACTCCGACAGTCTGCTGTCGTATCACGAAAGTCCGCTGGACGCCGCGCTGGAAATCCTGTGGTTCAACCGCATTGTCGTGGTAGTCTCGGCAGGGAACAGCCGCGGCGCAGTGTACCCGCCCGCCAATGACCCGTTTGTGATCACGGTGGGCGCGGTGGACGAGCACGGCACGCGCACGACCGCCGATGACACCGTAGCGCCCTTCTCCGGCTACGGCACCACGCCTCAGGGCTTCTCCAAGCCCGATTTGGTGGCCCCGGGCGTGGACCTCGTGAGCACGCTGTCGTACGCGGGGTGCCGGCTGAGCCGCGAGCACCCGGACCATCGGGTGGACATCCGCTACTTCCGCCTGTCGGGCACGTCCATGGCGGCAGCGGTAACCAGCGGCGCGGTGGCGCTCTTGCTCCAGGCCCGCCCCGATTTGAACCCCGACCAGGTGAAGATGCTCCTGAAGGCATCGGCCACGCCGCTGAACCAGCCCGGCGCGGGGGCGGGCATTCTCAACGTGTACAACGCGATTCACATGCAGGGCGTCGGCACCGCCAACACCGGCACGCCCGCCTCGGCGCTCCTGTGGACCGGCCCGGAGCCTGTCAACTGGGGCAGCGTGAATTGGGGCAGCGTCAACTGGGGTTCGGTCAACTGGGGCTCGGTCAACTGGGGGAGTGTGAACTGGGGGAGCGTCAACTGGGGTTCGGTGGTGTGTTCGTCGGTCAATTGGGGGCGCAAGCCGCGCATCCCGGTTTCGGTCAACTGGGGCTGGATTCCGCCTCGGTCTGTGAATTGGGGCTGGGCGCCTGCCTGGTCTGTGAACTGGGGCGGCGGCCCACGGAAATAGCAAAGCGCACACAGCCCTGCCTGCGCAGAACGGGCAGGGCTTGTGTTTGACCTCTCAGTAGTAGCATGCTACCATTCGGCTACTCCGCAGAGCAGAGAGGGGACGGATGAAAGACCTGTCAAGGCCCGCGCGAGCCTACATCCTGGGGATTCTTGGCTTGACCATCCTCGCTGTCCTGAGCGCGGCTGCGGTCGTTCCGCCGCGGGACGTGGACTGGGCCCTGCTGGGGTTCCTGCTGGTCGGCGCGATGACGGCCCAGTATTTCACCGTTGTTACGCCGAAACACCAGCACTACTATCTGACGCCCGCGTTCTTCTTCGCCAGCATCGTGCTGCAAGACCCGGTTACCTTCGCCATCGTCGTGGCGGTGGGGCACGTGCCCGAGTGGCTCAAGGTCAAGTACCGGTGGTACATCCAGGCGTTCAACATCGCGGGGCACACGCTGGCAGGGTTCGCGGGCAAGGCGACGCTGGCCTTGCTGGTGGGCGCCGATCGTATCCCTGCGCCGACCATGACAGGCATCGGGGCGGTGCTGGCGGCGGCGTGTGTGTATATTCTGGTCAACCACCTGCTGGTGGGCATCGTGCTGATGCTGGCGCGCAACGTGAGCCTGCGCGAGTCGCAAGTGCTGAGCCCGACGAACCTGCTCACGGACCTGGCCCTGGCGTGTGTGGGTGGCGCGATCGCCTTCCTGTGGAGACTGGGGCCCTGGCTGGTGATTCTAGGCGTCGCGCCGCTCCTGCTCATCCATCGCGCGCTGAGCATCCCGGCGCTGCGCGAAGAGGCGCAGGTGGATGCCAAGAC
>JADBJK010000111.1 GCA_014874485.1 Chloroflexota bacterium | reverse complement strand
CGAAGAGCCTGCCCTGAACATAGTGAAGGGATGACCCTAAGAAGGTATTATGCAACACCCTCTCATTGACAGAAATGAAGGTTCATTTTACAATTACAATAGGATGTCCTTTTGCGGCTTTTGCTGCGGTTAAGCCGCAACAGTTTCACTACGGCTTTGGGCTAGTTAAGCCGTCGCGCCCTAAATGTATTTTCAGCCGTTTCGGTTGAAAATATAGTTAGGCGCCATGCAGCAAATTGGTGTGCAGGTTTCTACATGAGGCAGTTATTGAGCATTCCACACCGTCGAAGACCTGGGATGTGTCCCGTCAATGGCATCCGTGACTTGGTTCATTGGCGTTCTGGTCGAGACTGGTCAAACGAGTTTCTGTGGGGGCTGGGCCAAGGCGGGGGATTTGCTTATCTCCGGTTCAACTCAGCCGATCCGCCGCGCCAGGTATACACAGGCATTGCAACTCCCCGCCAACACCGCTACTTGGCAGAGCTATTCGATGCCGACTTGACGGAGATTGAGAACCGGGCTTTCAAGTTCTCCTGGAGCAAGGCGCGGGAGGCCGTAGACGCAGGGACACCACCAGTGCTTGGACCACTGGATATGTTCCATCTGCACTTCTACGAGGATATTTATCACAAACGGCACATCCCGATCCATTATGTATTGCTGGTAGGCTACGAGGATGAGAAGGCCTATGTTCACGATACCGACAAGGAGGACGTTCAAGCAATCTCGCTGGACGAGCTACGGCTGGCCTGGGATGTGAATGTGCCTGGCTTGGGCAAACGCAACCGGTTGGTGATCATAGACGTTCCTGAGGAGCTTCCACCGACCGATGCGCTCATACGGAGATCTATTGCTGATGAATGTCAAACGATGCTACATCCTCCTGTCAGTATGGTGGGAATTCCAGCGATGAAGAAGGTGGCGCGCGAGATTGCACGCTGGCCAGAGGAGTTGGGAGAGGATACGGCAGCTAAATGCCTGTTACAGGTGCGCCAGTACCTGAACTCTCCACCAGATCTGGAGGGGCACCATCTCACGGCTGGTCGGGACCTATACATCGCGTTTCTGCAAGAAGCTGAGGCACTGGCTGGGTTAGACTTCTCTAAGGCCATCGGTTGGCTTCGCGAATCGATAGCGACCATTCCAGCGCTGGCTGAGGCCATTCGCCAGAACGATCTTGAGACAGCCGCAACCTACTTTGACCGTGTCGCAGAAGTAGAGGCAGAAGCCTATACAGAGTTGAGCAAGGTTATAGGTGTAACCGCCCTTCCAGGGGCAGGTTAGAGGCATTGTGACAGGAGTGATAGCAGTGCCCAACATGCGCTTGCACCTGACGCCGCTTCGCGGCGCAGGTGAAGCACAGGCCGTTGGGCGCTCTGGATGGGCCTGTTGTGGGGATTGGTCGCTTGGAGGAGGGAAGCTTGAGTAACAGTATGATCGCAGCGTGTGGGCTAGACTGCGGAGCGTGTGAGATCAGGCTAGCGCCAACAGACCCGGACGCCGCCCAAGTCGTCGTTGACTGGTTCAAGAAGCAGGGCTGGCTCTCCGAAGATGAAGGGATGACACAAGTCATCGAGCGAAAGATGTATTGCACTGGGTGTCTCGGGGATCGGGGAACGCACTGGTCAAGCGACTGCTGGATTCTGGCCTGCTGTGTGGACCAGCGGGGCCACAGCAACTGCAGCGAGTGTGAGCTGTTTGCCTGCGACCGACTCGTCGATTGGGCCAAGCAGAACGAGGGCTACAGCACAGCGTTGACTCGACTGAGGGAGTTGCGAGCAGCGCTCAGGTGATACACGGCGCTCTCTTTCTGCGGCAATCAGAAGGTCAGGCTTTGAGGCGGTTATGAGCGACGCGCAACAATGATAACATGAGGTAGACCATGGCCAAGCGCAAGAATAACGTAGGACGACGCCATGGCCGCCGTTGAGTGTGACAACCCGGCGCTCCAGGGCGTGCTGCCCACGAACTACGCCCGCCCCGCCTTGAACAAACCGCGCCTGGGCCAGCTCATCGACCTCATCAGCGACATCGAGGTGGGCAACGAGGAAGCCCGCGCCAAGGACGTGCTGGGCCGGGTGTACGAGTACTTCCTCGCCCAGTGCGCGCGCAAAGAGGGCAAGAAGGGCGGCGAGTTCTACACCCCGCGCTGCATCGTCCGCCTCTTGGTGGAGATGCTCGAGCCCTACCGCGGCCGGCTCTATGACCCCTGCTGTGGCTCGGGCGGCATGTTCGTGCAGTCGGTGGAGTTCATGCAGGCCCATGCCACCGGCAACGGCGGCCGTGCCCCGCCTCTATACCCTGCAGAATCCGGCCGTGAACCTCCATCCAGAAGAAGTATGCAAGATCGTGCGTTATGTGGTAAAATATTGGAAGGAAAAAGCTACCGATGCAGGAACGTGATGTGACCAGAACTCTGGCCGAGCGCCTTCGGCGGGAGGGGCTGCTCAACCTCACCGTCCGCTACGGGAGCGAGCCCGGCCCGGACATCGAGGGGTGGTTGCCCCGTTCCCGGCGGCGCCTGTTTGTGGAGGCCAAGGGGGAGCGCCCCAGCGGCAACGAACGGGCAGCCGTCGGCGAGGCCCTGCTGCAGATCCTCAGCCGCTACGACGCCGACGTGGTCTGCGCGCTGGCCTTGCCCTACACCGACCGCTTCGAGGACCTGGTGCGCAGCATCCTTCCCGGCCTGCGGCAGCTCGGCCTGCACATCCTGCTGGTGCGCAGGGCCCAGATTTGGCATCTGGGCCCGCAAGCGGCGGGGTTCTTCCCCGCCAGGCCAGACTCACTTCTGGAGGCGTTGGACCGATGAAAACCCAGGCCCTCCCTGCGACGCGTCTCCTCGAGAGCGATTTTCCCCTGCGCCGGGTCTCCGAAGAATCGGTGCGGGAAAAGAACATCCGCCACGGCCACATCTCCACCCTGCACATCTGGTGGGCACGGCGACCGCTGGCGGCTTCACGCTGCACGGCGCTGGCGGCGCTTTTGCCCGACGACCCGGCCCGGCGGGAGGAGTACCTGAGCCTGGTGGCCCAGCTGGCCCCCTGGGAGGCGGTCACAAAAGATGACAACCCTAACCTGGAGAGGGCCCGCCGGCTCATCCGGGAGGCCTTCGGTGGACAGGCGCCGCGGGTGCTGGACCCCTTCGCCGGCGGTGGGAGCATCCCGCTGGAGGCGCTGCGCCTGGGCTGCGAGGCCTATGCCCTGGACCTGAACCCGGTGGCGGTGCTCATCAACAAGGCGGTGCTGGAATATCCTCAACGCTTTGGCCGGCCTGGCGCCGTGACCCGCGTCCCGCTGCCGCCCTCCCCCCGGTCCCTCCCGAACATGCTCTTTTCCCTGGAGGGCGTGCCGGTGCGGGGCGAAAGCCCTCTGCTGGAGGCTGTGCGCGCCTGGGGCGATTGGGTGCTGGAAGAGGCGCGCCGGGAACTGGCGCCGTTCTACCCGCCCGACCCCGACGGCGCCATCCCCGTGGGCTACATCTGGGCGCGCACGATCCCCTGCCAGAACCCGGCCTGCGGGGCGGAGATCCCGCTGATGCGCCAGACCTGGCTGGCCAAGAAGGACAAGAGAAAGATCGCGCTGAAACTGACCCCGAACAAGGCGGAGCACCGCGTGGAGGCGGTGATTGTGGAGGGGAGCGCCATCAACTTTGACCCCCAAGAGGGCACGGTGAGCCGGGCCAAGGCGCGCTGCCCCGTGTGCGGCGGGACGATAGACGACAAGACCACGCGGCGGCTCTTTCGCGAGGGCAAGGCAGGGCAACGGCTGATGGCCGTGGTGCTGCACTACCCTCACCCCGACGCTGCGCGCCACCCCTCTCCCACGGCTGCGGGAGAGGGGTCGGGGGTGAGGGGCAAAACCTACCGCCTGCCCACGGCGCGCGACCTGGCCGCCTACCGCGCCGCGGAGGAAGCGCTGGAAACGAAGCGCCGGGCGCTCTGGGCCGAGTGGGGCATGGACCCCGTGCCGGATGAGCCAACTCCCAAAGGAGGGGGATCGGGCGCAGAGCGTGCCTTTTCTGTCTACAAATACGGTCTTACCCGCTGGGGCGACCTGTTCAATCCCCGCCAGAAGTTGGCGCTGATCACCTTTGCGGAGAAGGTGCGGCAGGCGTATGAGGCCCTCACTCCCGGCCCCTCTCCCAACGCTTTGGGAGAGGGGTTTGGGGTGGGGGCATTATCGCGCAAACTCATCGAGCGCGCTCGTGAACTGCGCCAGAACCCGACGCAGGCAGAGGCGTTCCTGTGGGAGTTGCTGCGCAATCGGCAACTGTTGAACCGCAAATTCCGGCGTCAACATCCCATTGGCCGCTTTATCGCTGACTTTTTCTGCGATGATGCGCGACTGATTATCGAGATTGACGGCGCCGTGCACCAGGAACCGAACCAGCGAGAGCGCGATCTGGCTCGCGAGGAGGCGCTACGTCGGCATGGCTACCACTTGCTACGCTTTACCAACGAACAAGTCCTGCACCAAACCGAACAGGTTCTCCAGACCATCGCCGATTTTGTTCAAGTCCATACCTACGAAAACCATCCCCCACTATCCCTCGGCTCCACCGCAGGAGAAACAAACCTTCCCCCTTCTCCCCAAGCCTGGGGAGAAGGGAGCCAGGGGGATGAGGGCGCCGACCCCGACTTCGCCAAGGCGGTGGCGACGTATTTGGCGATAACCTTCAACAGGCTCGCGGACAAGAACTCTAACCTTGTAGTATATAACGTAGTGGGAGAGAAGATTGAACATGTGTTTGGCCGCCAAGCTCTTCCCATGGTTTGGGACTACGTGGAAGTCAATCCTTTCACCGACGTTGGCTGGCCGAATATGCAAGAATGGGTGGAACTCGTCCTCTCCCACCTCACCCAAATCCCGCCATGCGGGGGCAGCCCTCACCCCCCGGCCCCCTCTCCCCAAGCGTGGAGAGAGGGGGTGGAGGGGGTGGAGGGGGTGAGGGCCGTCTCCCCTCTCCCGCCTGCGGGAGAGGGGCAGGGGGTGAGGGCCTACCACGGCTCGGCGGCGCGCCTGCCCTGGCCCGATAACTACTTCGACGCCGTGCTCACCGACCCGCCCTACTACGATAACGTGCCCTATGCGGACCTTTCCGATTTCTTCTACGTCTGGCTCAAGCGCACGGTGGGCGACCTCTACCCCGACCTCTTTGCCACGCCGCTCACCCCCAAATCCGATGAGATGGTGGCCGACGCCAGCAAGGCGGGCGGGATGGATGAGGCCAGGCGCCGCTTTGAAACGATGCTCACCCAGGCCTT
>JADBJK010000053.1 GCA_014874485.1 Chloroflexota bacterium | reverse complement strand
TCGCGGATGATGTTCAGGAACTCGGTGCGGACTTTGGGGTCTTCGGCCTTGCCCTGCAGGAGCAGTTCTATGAACCCTTTGATATAGAACAAGGGTGTATGCAACTCGTGGGAGACGATGGAGATGAAGTCGGACTTCATCCGATCCAGTTCGCGCTCGCGGGTGATGTCGCGCACCAGGCGGACCTGCCCCAGGGGGTTGTGGGCAAGGTCGCGCAACTGGGTCGTGTACACCATGACGATGCGGTTGAGTGGGGCCGATAGGCTCACCTCCCTGCGGACGACGAACGGCATCTCCGATGCGCCGGCATTGTCGTAGGACATGGCCTGCAACTGCTCTATCAGGTCCGCAGAGGGGGCGCCGATTTCCCACAGGGCCGCCAGCCCGGGGTCCGGCGAGTCGCGGAACTCGTGGATGCTGCGGCCCACGAGGTCTTCGCGCAGGATGCCCAGGATGTTGCGCAGGGCGGGGTTGCACGCCGAGATGCGGTCCTGCTTGTCCAGCACGAGCACGCCGTCGGCCATGTTCTGGATGATGGCCTCGGTGTGCTGCCGCCGCGTTACCGATTCCTCAAAGAGTTTCGCATTCTGCACGGCGACGGCGATCTGGCGGGCAGAGGCCGACAGGAGCGACGCATCCGGCTCCTCGGCCCCGACAGCCACCACGAGAAGGCCCTCCGTCTCGGCCATGGTAACGAGGCCGGCAAGCCAAGCGCCATCTGCGCCGGCGGCCACCACCGCCTTGCGCAGGTCGTCGGGCAGCGTCGTCGCGGCCATCCGCACAGGGCCATCTGCGGGCACGTCGGGCACAGCCCCTGCCAGCGTGCTGGGCAAGAGCGCGGCCACACCCTTGCTCTGGGCCACCGCGGCGGCAAGGGCGAAGGAGCCTTCGCGCAGGAGATACACGGCCCCCAGCGGCGAGCCGACAGCCGCCACCAACTCGGCGATGGCCGCCTGTAGCGTGCGCTCCAGGGACAGGGATTCGGCGAGAATGGCACCCAGGCGGTTCAGCGCGGCCAGTTCGGCGTTGCGCCGCTGGAGTTCGGCAGTGCGCTCCCGCACCTGCCGCTCCAGGTCTTCCTGATAGCGGCGCTTTTGCTCTTCCAGTTCGCGCCGCGCGTCTAGGAGTTCTTTCTCCTTGATGGCGCGGCCCACCGACTGGCGGAGCACGTCCAGCGTGAAGGGCTTGGCGATGTAGTCGTAGGCCCCGTGCCGCAGACTCTCCCGCGCGCTCTGAATATCGGGCGCGCCGGTGATGATGATGACGGGAGCCTCCACGCCGTGTTCTTTCAGGTACTTGAGGATGTCCAGGCCGCTGACCTTCGGCAGGAGCACGTCCAGAATGATGGTATCGGGGGGAAAGGATGGGAGAATCTGCGTTACTTCGTCAAAACTGCCGACAGCCCGAACCGTGTACCCTTCTCGCGTGAGAATGGTAGAAAGCGTGAGTCGGATGCTTTCCTCGTCGTCCACGACCAGAATGCGCTTCACGTTCGTATCCCTCAATCGGTCAGGGGCAACTCCACGCCAAACACGAACCCGCCGTCGGTCTGGCGGAGCGACAATGCGCCTCCCAGTTCGGCGATGTGCGCCCGCGCTGCCGCGTACAGCACAGCCTCGCGGCAAAGGGGCACGCCGTCCGTCTCCGCGCGGCACAAGGTCTCCACGAACTGCGCAGGGGGTGGGGTATCCGCGCCGGCTTCCACCGCGACGCGCGCCCAGGGCGAACCCCCGCGGCTCGCCGTCTCCGCGCCCAGCCGCAGCGTGCGCACGGACTCGGCGGGCGACTGAAGCAATCCAGACCGTGCGACCAAGATCAGGCCGAGCCACGTGAGCAGAAGGCGGGCGGTGTCCGCCATCACGCAGGCGTCCGCGATGTCCAAGCGTTGCTCAAAGGCGATGCCGTCCTTCTCCAACCGCCGGCGCACCAGCGCGCACGCTGCCTCCAGACTGCCGCGCACATCCTCGCGGACGGGCGTGTACGCGGCCTCATGCGAGATGAGCAGCAATCGGTTGGCCAGGGTGCTGATGCGCTTGGCCTGGTCCAGGGTCTTCTGCAGGTACGTGCCCGCCTCGCTCCACGACGGCAGGTCCATCTGCGCCAGTTCGGTGTAACTCATGACGCCTGTTACCGCGTTGTTGATGTCGTGGGCGACCATAGCGGCGACCTCGCCCGCGCAGGTCAGTTGCGCCCAGCGAAGAAATCGCTCTCGCTCCTCCGACTCGTTGTTGGGCTGCATCGTTGTGTCCCCTTCCCTTCCGGTTATGCTTGGGATGGATTCGCGGACTTGCGACGCCGGTCCAGCCGCCGCCGGATCCATTTGGTAATCTCCGCAAAGAGGGCCGGCACCAGGGACAGGGGTGCCACTACCGACCATTCTTTCATAGTGAGAAAGGTGGTGTCAAAGATCGGATCCAGGAACGGGACGTAGATGATGGCCAGGATGATGGTGAGCGACGTCAGCACCGCCCATTGCATGGAGCGGTTGCTCCAGATGCCTATAGAGAACACGGAATGGCGCTCCGAGCGAGAGGTGTAGGCGCGAAACAACTCCGCGATGGCGAGAGTCGCGAAGGCCATCGTCCGTGCGTGGACTTCGGTGCCGCCAAACCAGTGTCGGCCGATCAGGAAGGCCGCCAGTGTCGCGATTGTGTCAGCAATCGCCTGAACAGCGATCAAGCCGATCAGAGGGCGGTTGATGATGGGCTCGTTCACAGGACGGGGCGGCCGATCCATGATGTCTGGGTCGCCTTTCTCCAGGCCCAGCGCCAGCGCGGGCGCGCCGTCTGTAACCAGGTTCAGGACCAGCAACTGGATGGCCGTGAGGGGCAGGCCCCAGTTGAACATCGTCGCCAGGAACACGATGAGGATTTCGCCCACGTTGCAGGACAGGAGATAGTACACGAACTTGCGGATATTGGAGTAGATGATGCGGCCCTCTTCTATGGCGGCCACGATGCTGGCGTAGTTGTCGTCGGTGAGGACCATGTCGGCGGTCTCTTTGGACACGTCGGTGCCGGTGATGCCCATCGCCACGCCGATGTCGGCACGCTTGAGGGCGGGCGCATCGTTCACGCCGTCGCCCGTCATGGCGACGATGTGGCCGCGGCGCTTCAGGGCTTCCACGATGCGCACCTTGTGGTGGGGCGACACGCGGGCGAAGACGTCAATCTCATCCGCGATTTCCGCCAGTTCTTCGTCCGACATTTGTTCCAGTTCCGCGCCGGTAACCAACTGCCGGCCCGGCGTGAGCAAATCCAACTGGCGGGCGATGGCCATGGCCGTGCGGTCGTGGTCGCCGGTGATCATCACCGTCTTCAGGCCGGCCTTGCGGGCCACGCGGATGGCGTCCTTTACCTCGGCCCGCGCCGGGTCAATCATGCCCAGCAGGCCCAGGAAGGTCATGCCTCGCTCCACTTCGTGCATGCGGTCTTCGGGCGGGACGGCGTCTAGGTGGCGGCGGGCCACGCCCAGAACGCGAAGGGCATCGTTGGCCATCTGCTCCTGGACGCGCAGGATTCGCTCGCGGGCCTGGTCGGTCATCGGCAGCACCTGGCCGTCCTGCTCGTAGGTGTCGCAGAGGTACACGATGATGTCGCCCGCGCCCTTGGTGAACGCGACGTAGCCGTTGCTGTCCTTGTGGATGGTGGTCATGCGCTTGCGCTCGGAATCAAAGGGGATTTCGGCCACGCGCGGATATTGCTCCTCCAGGTCGCTCTTCCAAAGCCCGGCCTTGGCCGCGGCGACGACCAGCGCGCCCTCGGTGGGGTCGCCCACCATGCGGTACGTCTGCTGGCCGGCCGCGTCGGTGCCGCTGGTCTCCAGCCGCGAGTCGTTGCACAACGCGGCGGCGAGCAGGACGTCTCGGATGCCGCTCGGCCGCCGCACGTCCACCTCGTGCCCGTTCTGGCGAAACTCGCCCCGCGGGTCGTATCCCTCGCCCGTTACGCTGATGAGTTCGCCGTCGCTATACACGCGCACGACCGTCATCTCGTTCTTGGTGAGCGTGCCGGTCTTGTCCGAGCAGATGGTGGTCGCGCTGCCCAGGGTCTCCACGGCGGGAAGTTTGCGGAGCAGGGCGTGGCGGCGCACCATGCGCTGCAGGCCCAATGCCAGGCAGATGGTAACGACGGCGGGCAGGCCCTCGGGCACGGCGGCGATGGCCAGGCTGGTGGCGGTGATGAACATGGTGAGCGGCGGAATGCCCCGCAGCACGCCCACGCCGAACACGATGGCGCAGACGGCCAGGGCCGCGATGCCCAGCCACCGGCCCAGTTGGTCCAGTTTGACCTGGAGCGGCGTCGGCTCCTCCTCAAAACTCTGAATCATGTCGGCGATGAGGCCGATTTCCGTGCGCATGCCGGTGCTGACGACGATGCCACGCCCGCGCCCATAGGTTACCAGCGTGCCCATGTAGGCCGAGTTGTCGCGGTCGCCCAGGGCCAGCCCCCGGTCCAGGACCACCTCAGCGTGCTTGGCCGCAGGTGTGGACTCGCCGGTGAGCGACGCCTCGTCTATCCGCAGGTTGACGCTCTCCACCAGCCGCAGGTCCGCGGGGACGTAGTTCCCCGCTTCCAGCACAACTAGGTCGCCGGGGACCAACTCCCGTGCGGGGATGGTGATGAGTCGCCCGCCGCGGATGACGTGCGCCTCGGGCGCGGCCATGCGCTTCAGGGCCGCCAGCGCCTCTTCGGCGCGCGACTCCTGAATCACCCCCAGGACGGCGTTGAGCACCACGATGGCCATGATGGCCGCGGCGTCCACGTATTCGCCGATGAAGATGGAAATGACGCTCGCCACGATGAGGATGATCACCAGGAAACTGGTGAGTTGGTCCCACAGGCGCTTCCAGAAACTGGGGCGGGGCTTCTCGGAGAGTTCGTTGTAGCCGCAATTCTTGAGGCGCGCGGCCGCCTCCTCCGGCGACAGGCCAGCCGAGAGGTTCGTGCCCAGCGCCTCGGCCACTGCGCCGATGGGTTGGGCGTGCCAAGAGGGCGCGCCGGTCGGTTCACATGCATTCTGGGTATCCATTACCATCCACAGACTCCTTCGCCCTATGTCCCAGGGCAGTCGTTGATTCTCGTGTCAGGCAGGGCCACACCATGCACGAGCGCCGCCGAATCGCGCGGCACGCTGCCCCACGGCCGCATGTCTCACGTCGGCCCTGCTGCAACACCGTTCATTATACGTTAGCGGGCGCGGTTTGCAAGTTCGCGGCCAGCGTGTGCCACCTCAAGCGAAGGGGGCCCGCCCGAGGCCGAAGCCGTCGGGCCGAAGGGGCAAAGCCCTGCGGGCTACCCAGCCCCAACGGGGCTTTGTCCCTTCAGCGCGGGGATTCAGCCCCGCGCGTCTTTCGCGC
>JADBJK010000043.1 GCA_014874485.1 Chloroflexota bacterium | reverse complement strand
GCCGCCCCGATGCCGCCCGCACCACCCGCCACCAGCGCCACCTTCCCGGTCAAATCGTACAGTTTGCGGTACTCTTCCAATGAGGACATGTGCCTGCTCCTGACATGTTTTCTAGGTGCGGCAAGTTGCGAGATTCCAATAATCGATTATCGATTATCCGAGAGGCATTATACTACCGTTTGCGCTCCGTGTCAAGCGGGGTTTTCCCATCCTCAACCGACGCCCCGCCGGGCGCCGCGCATCGCACCAACCTAGAGGTATCGCCTGATGCGCCGCGCCACCCGCCGGCACGCCTCGCGCAGAAACTCCACTTCGGCCTCGGTGTGCGCCGTGCTCACCGCCCCCAGCCCATGCACCACGTGAACGTCCTCTAGCAGCAGCGCCGTCTGAATCACCCGGTCGCGCAGCGCCACGTCGCACTTCTGCGGGTCGTACACGTCGTCCGGGCTGGTGAGTTCAAGGGTCTCGTCGTAGGGGAAATGGAGCATGCCGAGGGAACTGCCCCCGAACGCGCCACGCGGGTCGCCTGTCGTGCGGGCCAGGATGCCTTCCTCCGCAAACGCCTGCTCCATGGCCCGCCGCGTCTTCTCACCCAGGTCGGCCAGGCGCGGGTAGATGGACGCCTCGTTGGCCACCAGGTACTCCATCACCACCTTGGCCGCGACCATGGATGCCGGATGCGCCGAGTACGTGCCGCCCGTGAAGCGCACGCGGTTCCCGCCTTCCGCGCCGGCCAGGTTCAGAATGTCCGCGCGCCCGGCCACCGCCGCCACAGGCATCCCCCCGCCCACGATCTTGCCGAAGGCCGCCAGGTCGGGCCGCACACCGTAGAGCGCCCCCAAATCGCCCGCCCGGAAGCGAAACCCGGAAATCACCTCGTCAAAGATGAGCACGCTGCCATAGTGTTCCGTCAGGGCGCGCGCCTCGCGCAGGTACTCGCGCGTCGCCGGGATGAACCCGCCGGCCCCCACGAACGGCTCCAAGATGAAGCACGCGATGCGGTCTCCATGCTTGGCAAACGTGTCGCGCAGGTGTTGGGGGTCGTTGAACCGAGACACGATGGTGTCGCGGTCAATGATGTCGGGGAATCCATCGGTCTCCATGTGGTCGTAGCGGCTGCGGCTGTTGAAACTCACGCCCTTCAGCCCCCAGGGCTGCGCCCCGTGCCAGCCCCCGCCGACCTTCAGCACCAAATCTCGCCCCGTGTACGCCCGCGCCAGCAGGATGCTGTACATGGTCGCCAGCGCCCCGCTCGTCGTGAAACGGACGCGCTCGGCCCCGGTCTGTCGGCAGAGAATCTCCGCCGCCTCCACATGAACGCGGTCTTCAAAACCGGTCTGAAGGCCGCGGCTGCCTTCCAGTGCCTGCACAACCGCCGACACGATCACATCGGCATTGTGGCCCAGGATGTTGGCGTAGTGCCCCTGCCAGAAGTCCAGAATCCGATGGCCATCCTCGTCCTCCACCCACGCGCCCTTCGCGCGCACCAGTCGGGGCGGGAATGGAGTTACCGCACGGCGCGCGTGGCTCATGCCGTCCACGATGTGCGCCCTCGCGCGTTCGTGGAGCGCCGCCGACTTGGGCGCGTACCGCCTGTATTCCTCGGAGAGTTCCGCCAGCAGTTTCGTATGGTCTCTCATAGCCACCTCCTTGGCCGCGACGAATTTCGCGTTGTAGGGAACTGCAGAACATCAGCCAAGTGTAGCACACCCACGCCAGCGCGGCAAAGGACGTCGCTCCGCTCTCCACGTCGCCCTGCGTTGGTGCATTTCAGTTCGGGGGCAAGCCTGCGGCAATTGACACCTCTTTCGCCTGATGTACAGCGAGGGGTCTGCTGACCTCACCTAACCCCTCCCGCACCCTCCCCTTTCCTCTCCGCAGGCGGAGAGGAAAGGGGAGGGCCGGGGTGGGGATAGGTGAGGTAGATTCTGCTCGGCAGCCCAACGACATCCAGTCATCCTCGCCCCAGGGTTGAAATGCACACCCTGCGTGTCCGCCTTGCGCCTGCCGCATGAGGAAGTATAATAGGAGTATGGTTGCAGACATCCTGATCCTGCAAACCAAACTGATCCCACCCAAGCCCCAGCAACCCAGCCTGTACAGGCCGCGCCTGTCAGACCGCATCTTGGGGAGCCTGAGGCATCGGGTTACGCTGGTGCAAGCCGCCACGGGCTACGGCAAATCCACGGCGCTGGCCCAGGCCCTCGTTGGCGGCAAGGTGCCACTGTTCTGGTACAGCGCCGCCGAGACGGATGCCGACCCCGTGGTGTTTCTGCTGCACATCGTACACGCCCTGCGCTTGCAATTGCCCGAGATCGCCGACAGCACCCTGGCCTTCCTGCGGCAAGGGCCTGCGGGCGGGCCTGCTTCCTGGCGGCATGCCACCGACATGCTCATCAACGAAATCACCGACGACCTCCGCACCGAAAGCGCCCTGATCATTGACGACTTCCATCTGGTAGGCGACGCGCCCGACATCGCCCACATCGTTACCCGTCTGGCCGACTATCTGCCCCCTAACGTCCACCTGATTCTCAGCGCCCGCCAGCGCCCTGCCCTGCTGCCCCTCAGCCGATGGAAGGTCAAGGGCCACCTGCTGGAGATCGGCGCCGACGACCTGGCTTTCACCACCGAGGAAATAGATGCGCTGTTCCGCACACAGTACAAGGTCCAACTGGCGCCCGCCGACGTAGAGCGCCTCGCCCGCGAGACCGAAGGCTGGGTCATCGCCCTGCAGATGATTTGGAAAGCCCTGGAGTCGCGGTCTGTCGGCTCCCTCTCCGACGTGTGGGCCGCGCTGCCCGAGACGCTGGACCCCCTCTTTGACTACCTGGGCAAGGAAGTCCTCCACCGCACCTCCCCTGAACGTCAGCATTTCCTGCTGGTAACCAGCGTCCTTCGCTCCCTCACGCCCGAAGCCTGCGACGCGATGCTGGAGTGGCGTGGCTCGGAGACCGTCCTGCGCAGCCTGTGCGACGACGGGCTGTTTGTTCACCAGACTGGCCCGCACGAGTTCCGCTACCAGCACCTGTTCCAGGACTTCCTCCAAGAGCAACTCCCGGCGCACGGCCTGTCAAAGAGCCACCTGCACCGCCAGGCCGCGCGTTTCTACATGGGAAAAGGCGCAGTGGAGGAAGCGGTGATCCACTACCTGGCCGCGGGCGACTTCGTCCAAGCCGCCGAGCAAATCGCCACGCTGGCCGAAGGGATGATACGGACCGGGCGGCTGGATACCCTGCGCAATTGGATATCGGCCCTGCCCCATCCGGTGCTTGAAGACTACCCCCTGCTCATGGTCTGGCTGGGCGACACGTACCGACTGGCCAGCCAGTTTGAGGAAGCCCTGGAGTGGTACAGCCGCGCCGAGAGCCGGTTCCGCGCCGCGGGCGACAACGCCGGGCTGAGCCGCGCGCTGCGGGCGCAGGGCACGGTGTACCTGGACACGGTGCGCCCCCTCCGGGCCGAGGCCCTGCTGGAAGAAGCCCTGCGCCTCAACGACGAGAAAGACAGGCGCGAGCGGGCGGCCCTGCTGGAAGCCCTGGCCGAGAACCGCACCAACCTAGGGCGGCTGCAGGAAGCCCAGGCACTGCGTCAGCAGGCGCGCGACCTGCTGGCAGCCGATGGCCCCAGCGCCGCCGACCTGGACGTGCGCGTCCTCCTGCGCACGGGGCGCATCGCCCAGGCCCAGGCCGTGCTGGAGGAGCGCGCTGCCGAAGAGCGTGCTGCCCCTCCCCACCGCCCCGCCCGCGCCCACCGCGAGACGTTGCTCCTCCTCTCGCTCATCTACGCCTTCCGCGGCAAGCCAGAAGCCGCATTCCAATGCGCCAAAGAGGGGATTGAAATCGGCCGCGCCCTGGGTTCGCCGTTTGTGGAGGCCGTCGGCTACATGCGGCTTGGGCATGCCTACCAGATCGGCAGGCCCCGGCCGGCGGAGGCCGAAGCCTGCTACCAGAAGGCCATCGCCCTGTCCAAATCGCTCCAGGTTTCCCGCGCCACCGTTGAACCGCTGTGGGGGCTTACGCGGCTGTACGGGTTCTTCGGCGACGCCGGCCGCGCCGAAGCATGCGCCCGCGAAGGCATAGACATCGCCCTGGCCGCCGGCGACGAGTGGATCGCGGCCCTGGTGCGCCTGACGCTCGGAGCCGTGTACGTGCACACGGGCCGGATTCCGCAAGGCATAGACGAACTCGCGCGCGCGGAGATGGCGTTCCTGCGTTGCTCGGATGCGTTCGCGCGCACCGCCTGCCGCCTATGGTTGAGCCTGGCCTACCTGGACAGCGGCGACCCCGCGGCATTTGCCCTCCACACCGACGCGCTCCTGCGCCTGGTGCAGGAAAACGATGCCGCCGCCATCCTCACCGCGCCGAGTTTCTTCGCCCCCGGCGATCCCCAGCGGTGCATTCCGCTGCTGATGGAAGCCCGCCGTCGGCGCATCCACCCGGCCTACGTGTCGCGCCTCCTGGACGACCTGGGAGTTGCCGAGTTTGACTCGCACCCGGGCTACTCGCTCACCGTCCACATGCTGGGGCCGCTGCGCATCTGGCGCGGGCACGAGGAAGTCGCCCCGCGCGAGTGGCAACGCGAGAAGGCGCGGCAGTTGTTCGCCCTGCTGCTCGCCCATCGCGGCACGTTTCTCCAGCGCGACCAGATTCTGGAGTACCTCTGGCCCCATGCGGACCTCACGTCCGCCGAGGCCGGCTTCAAGGTTGCGCTGAATGCCCTCAACCGCGCGCTGGAGCCGCGACGCCCGGCCCGCTCGGCGGGGTTTTTCGTCCTCCGCAGGGAGTCGGCATACGGATTGAACCCCGCCGCTGCCCTGCATGTGGATGCGGACGAGTTTGAATCGCTGTTGGCGCGCGCAGAGCAAGGCGGCACAGACCCGCACGAGGCCATCGCCCTGTTGCGCGAGGCACTGGCCCTGTACCAGGGCGATTATCTGGCCGATTTCCTGTACGAGGAGTGGACGCTTCGCGAGCGCGAGCGCCTGCGGCAGGTGTACGTGCAGGCCACGACGCGGCTGGCGGGACTCCTGGCCGATGCGGGCGAATGCGAGGAAGCAGCGGCATGGTGCCGGCGGGCGCTGACGTTGGACAACTGCTGGGAAGAGGCATACCGCATCCTCATGCGGTGCTATAGCGCCCAGGGCAACCGTCCCATGGTCATCCGCACCTTTGAGCAGTGCGAAGCCACGCTGCGCGGCGAACTGGACGCGCCCCCCATGCCGGAGACCGTGGACTTGTACCGCCGGCTCATCGCCGAGGAGACGCCGCGCTAGCGCTTGAACACAGGGAAGATTGCCTGCTGTCATTGCGAGGGCACGGAGTGCCCGAAGCGATCCCCGGGCCCTCCCTGTCATGCTGAGCGAAGCGAAGCATCTCGGTTGACGAGATTCTTCGGCGCTCCGCGCCTCAGAATGACAGTTCACCACGATTGCTTTGTCGCTGCGCCCTGCAATGACATCATTAAGTCAATGTGGCGAAGCGCTAGGTGCCGACGCCCCCCCGCCACGCCTGGGTCAGCGCCACCTGGCG
>JADBJK010000112.1 GCA_014874485.1 Chloroflexota bacterium | reverse complement strand
AGCGGAGTATTTCGTTCCCACCTACCACCAAGCCATCGAGCATTTGCTCGAGTTCCAGCCTCAATCGCGCCCCTGCAGGTGCACGTAAGTGAATCACAATCGTAGCCTGTTCATTCGGCAGCATGGGTACGCCCACGATGCCGGCGGGCAGGGCCGTGACTCGCAACGTCCCATCGGCCTGCAATTCCATGTTCTCCAGACTTGTCCACCGCCCAGCCAACTCGCCGGGCTCGATAACGACTGCTACGCTGTCGAGGACGTCACCGATAAGGTTCAGGTTCATAGCGCGTTCCACGCCCCCGTTCACCACGGAGAGACTGAATGCCTCTTCGTAGAAGCCGGTCGCCACCTGACCGCATTCGATGGGCATCTCGCCGGCCACGACGATGACGTTGTGAATGGCTGCGTTGTTGGAACACGGCACCAGGCGCTGGCCATAACCTCTAGGCAGCGGGTCATATTCCGCATCTATCAGGCCCATGATGCAGAAGTGCCCTGTTACCTGTGGCACATCCCATGGAATCACTACAATCCGCGTTTCTCCGACGCGGAAGAGGGGGATAATCTGCTCGCCCACGTAGGTAGTGTCCTCCGGGTAGCGCAGGCCCATCGCTGCCAATGCCATCTCAGCCCAGACGCGCACGTTGGTGGCGTCATGGGGCCCCAGATTGCGCACTCGCAGGTAGATGTAATTCCGCCGCCCTGGCTGTGGATATTGGTATTCCGTCCCATTGTCCTGGATACGGCGCACCCACACGTCCGGGCTCGACCACCAGGGTGGGGGTTGACAGACACTGCCGTCATCATCTTCCCGGTCGCGGATCACGAGGTCGTATCCCGGTGGTGAAGGCGGTGAGTAATCCTTGTGAATAATGGGCAGGAACACTAGGAAGGGGCCCGGCGTACGAGTGTCCGTGGGAGTGGCAGTCGAGGTCGGCGTCAACGTTTCGCTGGGCGTGGGTGTTGGAGTCGCTGTCTCCATTGGTGTTGGGGTGTGGGTTGGCGGAGTGCCGGTCGGTGTCAACGTTTCGCTGAGCGTGGGCGTTGGAGTCGCTGTCTCCGTTGGTGGTGGTGTGAGAGTTGGAGTAGGCGTGAACGCGATGCACTCTTCCGGCCAGGTACGCCCGGAGAACCACAGGCCCCCTCGTAACTCGACATAATTCCAACCGCCACTATAGCGGTCTATGGCCCACAGGTCTATCTGCAGGCTCCCGCATTCCCACCAGTTAATGCCGGTCCAATCGGTAAGGCGGCGCAGGTCAAAGACAAGTTCGACGGCGAACTGCCCAGGTCCCAGATACAGGGATGGTCGTGTTTCCCAAGCCCATTGCTCTGTGCTACGGTAGTTAGTGCGGATGCTGAGACATGGTGGGTCGTTGTCTAGCTCACCGTAGCCGTAGGGGGAGACGGCGGACTGGACAACGAGGGGGATACTGACGGGGCCGGTGTCAGATGAGCGTTCGCCGCGGAAGGTGAGGAACCAGGGCTCTGTGTTGGAGAAAAGGACATGGATGCGTACGCCCCGGATTGTGGGCGGTGGCAATTGTCCCTCGTACCAGCGCCCTGTCTCTACCCAGTAGCAACCTGGTGGTGGGGGCCCCGCCAGCGCAATCTGGGCCCCCAGGAGGGCTACCGTGAAAACCGTCAGAGGCACAATAAATATGTGCCATTTTCGAACCTCCATTTGATTTCCCTCCTGCCTGGGCGCTCAGGCAGCAACTCTCTAACGCGAATGACATATCAATTTCACCTCTATTATATCACATATTCGGCGAAATGTCTACTCTCTTTCGCGCCACGAAAAGTGAGAACTCTTGACGGCGGCAAAGTGCCACCGTATAATGCTCGTGACCATTAGCGAGGGTTCATTGGCTCTTCGGCTGCTTGGCTGGCATATGCAACCGAGACGTTTACTCCGAGGGGAGGATCCATATGGAAATTCACGTCCTAGTGGCCTACGCGACCAAGTATGGTGCCACGGCGGAGATTGCCGAGAAGATCGGGCAAGTGCTTCGTAAAGCAGGTTTTCACACCGATGTGTTGCCCGCGGATCGCGTCGGCGACCTGGCCGCCTACCGGGCAGTTGTACTGGGCAGCGCAGTGTACATAGGCCAATGGCGCAAGGAGGCGGCGGACTTCCTGGGGAAAAATGAGAGGATGCTGGTCGAGCGACTGGTGTGGCTTTTCTCCAGTGGGCCCACCGGCGAGGGAGATCCAGTGCAGTTACTGAAGGGCTGGCGTTTCCCTGAGGCGCTGCAACCCATCGCCGACCGCATCCGACCCCGCGACGTCGCCCTCTTCCACGGTATGCTAGATATGAACAAACTCAGTCTGGCTGAGAAACTGATCGTTAAGGGTATCAAGGCGCCGGTGGGCGACTTTCGGGATTGGGATGCCATAACTTCTTGGGCTGCTGGCATCGCGGATGCTCTTAAGGCAGAGGTCTCGTAACTCTAGGCGATGCGAAAGCACACAGAGCCTATATTTCTTCCCACACCATCGCCAATGCCTCGCGGCGGAAACCGAGTGATTCGAGGAGGGCTACAGCACCGCTATCCAGCACCGGCTTGCCATCCCAGGTTGTCAGGGTAATGCGCTGTGGCCGTGAAGCCAAGCCGCCGGGCGTGGTCAAATGCTCGATGCACATTCTCATCGCCCGACCTATCACTGCCTCTTCGATGCCGAGCATTGTAGTTATTCTCTCAGCATTCTCCAGTAGTAGGATCGGTTGGCCGCGCCGCAACACAAGGTAGGTGGAGGGCAGGCGGGCGAAACGCATCGGGTTGCGCTCCGGTGGCAGGGTATCACCCGTCTCCGCCAGCGTCGGACCGAAAGGATTCGCTGGATCAGTCGCGTTCAGTAACACCAATTCCTCTGATCCTTCCGCATCCGGCGCATTCCATTGCCGCAGCCGCTCCACTGCCTCGGGCAGCGCGAATTGCACCCCAGGTAAGCCACGCACGAAATAGCCCCGTCGCACCTCCCCACGCATCTCCATAAGCAGGAACTGTGGGTATAGTGCTGTCCAATCCCACGTGCTCTCTTCGTTTGCCAGGCTCTCGCGGGTGACGATGCCGTAGCGGGCCAACAGTTGCCTGGCCTGGCGCCACACCCGCTCTTCGGGCGGCACATCTTTCCCCCACACGCCGAGGCGATGCACCAGCGACCAGCGGCCGCTCCAGCGAGGCAACATTTGGGTGCGTCGGGCTGCGGCGCGCTTGGCAGCGTAGTAGCGTTCTCGCGTCAGCGGGCGTGGCGCGCGCGTCGCGCGCCACTGGGCCAGGTCTTCTTCCAACGAACTGAGCGGGCGACGCTCACCAGCCTCCCCGGTAGTGCCATGTGCCAAAACCTCGCGCATAGCCGTCAGCGTATCGTTGGTGACGATGCCCGCCATCACCAATTCCACCAATGCTCGGCTAAGGTTCTCGGCTTTCATCCCGAGGACTGCCTGCAAATCGGCGGTGAAGCACGCTCCCTCTGTCTTGAGGAAATCCCAGACGGCGCGCGCTGCATCACTCAGTTCGGCAATAGCCTCAGGATCCGGTTCTGGCTGTAAGAAATAGGCTCCTTCGCCGCGAAAAAGGAAGCGAATACGACTCCGGCGGGGGTCCTTGCCGCCCGAACCCACCCATACTACTTCTCCGCGTTGACATAACTCTTCCAAATTGGCTGGATTGAAATCCCGCAAACGATAGCGCAGTAGATCCCGTTCCCAGACTAGACCAGGAGCAAGCACTCCGCGAAGCTGTTGCAATATGTTAATGAGGCCACCCGACCCGGACAGCCGTTCCGCCGGGTGACACTTCTGCCAGCGGGCCAGGAAGTCGGCGTAAGCAAATATGGAGACCGGCTGGATTTCCTTGCGCAGCAGAGTCAGCGTCTGGCGGTGAATGCGCTCCAAGTTGCGCCGATCGCACCACTGAACTTCCCTCGATCCTGGCGTCAGTCGCCCGGAAACCACATCGCCTGCCTCCACCATCGCTCTCAAGGCCTCATCCAACCACTCGTCGGGGAAGCCGTAACGTGCTATGATCTCAGCGCGGGTCAATGGGCCGTGGTTTTGAAGGTAACGGCGCAGAATGGTCCAACGAGCCTCTTCTACGGGGCGTTTTGGCGTGAGCAATTCAGCGGGCAGAGGGGCGGGTGGGACCAGCGGTAGCCCGAAGGCATCGCGATAGAGGGCGTAGCGCTCGGAGGCAACCCATCGTGGGCAAATACCATCGGGGGTTGGTATTTCCACTTGGAGGGCGCGATGGCTATCGGCAAGTCCCTCGAGCCAGGTTCGGGCATCCCCAGAGCAGCGGGCCGCGATTTCCTCCGTCGTCAGGTCGCCTGCTTCGTAGAGTAGGATCGCCAGTTCATCGGGCGTGCGAGCGCGATAACCCTCCTCGATGCGCTGGAGTTGGCGGTCCACAGCCTGGATAGCCTCTGGTTTGAGCAGATCGGGCAAGGCTGCCTCATCGAGCAGTTGCGCCAGCATCTCGCGGCTGAGGGATAGAGTTGCTATCTGCCGCTCCGCCTTGGGCATGTCCCACTCGTACATGTAGACGGCGGTAAAGTCGAAGAGCAGTCCCTGAGCCACAGGCGATGGCACTATGGTCTCAGCAGTCACCACCCGGATATCACCCGACTGGATTTTGGTCAGCACCTCCTCCAGATGTGCCAGATCAAGCACATCGCGTAAGACATCCCGGTAAGTTTCGGCGATGATGGGGAAGTCCGGGAAGCCCTTGGTCACGGCGAGCAAGTCCTTCGCCCGTAGCCGTTGCAGCCAGAAGGGAGTGCGTTTGTGTCTGCCCCCAGCAGTGGGGAGAAGCAAGGCCCGGGCGGCATTCATACGGAATTGCGCTCCAAACAACGCTGAATTTGGCAACTCAGCCAACAAACGTTCGCGGACCTCCTGGGGCCCCATCTCGCGCACCAGATTGATGGGTGGTTCGCACTCGGCGTCCAGGAAGCGGAATAGGATGCCGTCGTCGTTGACCTGTGCTTCTACATCGCGGCCGGTACGCTCGCGTAGAGCGTGGGCTAGTGCTAACGCCCAAGGGCTGTTCACTCGCGCCCCGAAGCAGGAGTGGATGACCATGCGAAGGTCGCCCAGTGCGTCGTTGAAGGTCTCCACGATGATCGTCTTGTCCGATGAGATTGCGCCCAGCACATCAAGTTGGTGTTTTACATAACGCAAGAGAGTGTACGCTGAGTTGTCGTCGAGTTTGTACTGTTGTCGGAGAAAGTCCAGGATGGCTTGGGCTTCTTCCGGCCAGGGGACTTCGGGGTCATCGGGCAGGGGTGGCAGATCGCGCACGCGCTCGGCTAATTCTCGCCGGAAACGACCCACGAGCACCCCCAGGTGATAGTCGCGGCGGGGGAGATCACCCCTCCAGAAGGGCATGCGAGGCATAGCGCCGGCCGCGTCGGTTACAATCACCCGATCCTGCGTGATCTCGATCACCCGCCAGGTGTTCGCTCCCAAAGTGAAGACATCGCCCGGGCGAGTTTCGTAGACGAATTCTTCGTCCAGTTCGCCGATCTTGGTTTTGCCATCGGGCAGGTAAGCACCGAACGCGCCCCGGTCGGGGATGGTGCCGCCATTGCGGATGGCCAACAGCCGGCTGCCGGGCAGGGCGGCCAGCCGGTTATGCACTCGATCCCAAGCGATGCGGGGGCGTAGTTCGCGGGCCACAGTGCTGGGGTATTTGCCCGAGAGCATATCCAGTACGGAGTGGTAGAGGTCTGACGTGAGTTTATGGTAGGCTTAAGACTGGCGAACGACTTCGTATAGTTCGTTTGCCTCCCAGTCCTGCACA
>JADBJK010000084.1 GCA_014874485.1 Chloroflexota bacterium | reverse complement strand
ACGAATGGGTGGTGAACCAATACCCTGGCGGCTACGAGTGGCGCTATTATCTGCAGGGCAAAGGCCGGGAGCACGAGTTGCTTTTCATCCTCTATCAGATTGAGGCATAACGAAGGCTAGGACGGTATGAACGCGGGGAGATTCCACGAGGCATCGTATCCAAAAGAGCCAGACCTCTGGGAACAGGTAGCCAGGCTGCGCGACCCGGCGGTGCGAGAGCGGGTGCTCTTGACCGCCTCACTTGTCATAATCCTATTGCTCGGAGCGTATTTCCGCTTCCTGGGTCGCAACTGGGACGAAGGCACGCTCCTGCACCCTGACGAGCGCTTCATGGTGATGCTCACAGGGGCGATCCATCTGCCAAAGAGTTTCTCGGAGTATCTGGATTCTGCCAATTCTCCTCTTAACCCCTACACCCATGGCTACGGCGGGCTGGTCTACGGCACGTTGCCCATTTTTCTCACTCGCTGGGCCTACGAGGTGCTCAGTAAGTCTAACCCAGTGAACATCGAATTGGTTGGACGTTTTTTCTCCGCCCTGTTTGATTTGGGCACCGTCTATTTCGTCTACCTGCTGGCCAGGAAATTGTACGACCTGCGCGTAGGCGTCGTGGCCGCATTCCTGGCCGCTACCACGGTCTATCACATTCAGCAATCCCATTTCTACGTGGTAGATATGGCGCTGGGCTTCTTCATCGTAGCCACGGCGTACTTCGCGGCTCGCGTTGCCGATGATGGCGACTGGCGGGATTTCTTGCTGATGGGCCTGTGCTATGGGTTGGGTGTGGCCTGCAAGATCAGCGCGGCGTTCTTCTTGCCAATCATGCTGCTTGCCTGCGCCTTGCGTCTCTACCGTCAAAGGAGGGGCGCCGGAGAAGGTGAACCGCGCCCGCTGGTCTCACTGCGGCGGATGGTCGCTGGGTTGCGTATCTCGGTCGAGGTTCGGCCGCTGGATGTGGGCGTGTCCGCGTGGGTGAAAGGTCTGGTCGCCGTCGGTCTGGGCCTGATGGGTGCTGGGCTGGTGGCTCTGCTAGCCTTTCGTCTGGCGCAGCCCTACTCTTTCGAGGGCCCTGGCTTGCTTGACATAAAACCAACGATGTACTGGTTGAGCATGATGGGCCAGGCGCAGCGCATGGCCTCGGGCCTGATTGACTGGCCCCCGAGCCACCAGTGGGCAGGGCGCACCCCGCTCTGGTTCCCGTTGAAGAACCTGGTGCAGTGGGCGATGGGGTTCCCGCTTGGAACCGCCGCGTGGCTGGGATGGGCTGTCGCCGGGTGGGAGTTGTTACGTCGCCGCAAGTTCGTTCACCTCGTGCCCTTCACTTGGGTGGGCTTCTGGTTCCTCTACCAGGGAACCCAATTCGTGTGCAGCATCCGCTACATGGTGCCCATCTATCCTTTCCTGGCCATGTTAGCCGCTTACCTGGTGGTGAGGGTCTGGGATGCAGCGAGAGCGAGGGCTGCCTCGGCAGGTGCAAAACGGCTCCGTCTCCTGTGGATGGGTGTGGCAGTGTCTTTGGGCCTCTTTGTGCTGGTGGGCACGTTCCTATATGCCTTTGCCTTCACCCGCATCTACACCCGCCGTTTGACCCGCGTGCAAGCCTCCAGTTGGATGTACGACCACATCCCGCAAGGGTCCAAAATCGCCAGCGAAACCAGTTGGGATGATGCCTTGCCCTGGCGCGGCGTGGATGGCAAGGATGCCTATGGGACGGGAATGTTCGTCGGCGTGCAGATGCAACTTTACTCCGAGAACGATCCGCCACTGCTCGAGCAAACGTTGGATTGGCTGGATATGGCCGACTACATCGTCTCCAGTTCCAACCGCGTGTACGGGTCGGTGATCCAGTTGCCCATGCGCTTCCCCTTCCAGATAAACTACTACAACCTGATGTTTCAGGAGAAATTAGGCTTCAAGATCATCAAGGTTTTCACATCCTATCCCACGCTGGGGTCCATTCGCTTTGTGGATGACGATGCGGAGGAGTCCTTCACCGTCTATGACCACCCGAAAGTCATCATCTGGCAAAAGACGCCTGAATACTCCCGCGAGCGGGCGCGAGAACTGCTGGACGTGGTGGACTGGGATGCGGTGCGCAAACTGACGCCTATCGAGTTGCCATCGTATAAGAACGGCCTGATGCTCACAGACCAGCAGGCGAAGATCCAACGGGAGGGCGGCACCTGGTCGGCTATGTTTAATCCCGGCGACCTGTCCAACAGGCTGCCCCTGCTCGTCTGGCTTCTCGTTGTCGAGGTGGTGGGCTTGGCGGCGTTCCCGTGGATGAATGCGGTGGGGCGGAACCTCCCTGATCGAGGCTGGGCTCTCAGCAAAGCGCTGGGTCTGCTCCTCGTGGCTTGGCTGTCCTGGATGCTAGTTAACACCAGCCTGTTCCTCTATACCCGCGGGACGATTCTATGTTCATTGCTCCTGCTGGCAACAGGGGCTGGAGCATTAGTGTACTCCCGCCGCCAGGAATATCACGCCCTCTGGCAAGAGAAGCGGCACATCATCCTGCTGGAGGAGATGGCTTTTCTGGTCTTCTTCCTTGGCTTCCTGCTCCTGCGCTGGGGCAATCCTGATCTCTGGCACGCCTGGCGCGGGGGCGAAAAGCCTATGGATTTCGCCTATCTCAACGCGGTGATGAAGAGCAGCATCTTCCCGCCCTATGATCCCTGGTTCGCGGGTGGCTACCTGAACTATTACTACTTCGGACAGATCATCGTGGGCACCTTGATCAAGCTCACAGGCATCGTGCCCTGGGTGGCCTACAATCTGGCCGTGCCGCTCTTGGCTGCACTCATTGCCATTGGAGCTTTCTCAGTCGCCTACAATCTGGTGGCTGGCTTGGACGAGCGACGGGCGGAGATCGCTGGTGTAGTAGCAGGACTCTTCGTGACGGTGCTCGGTAACCTGGGCGAGGTCGCTCTCATCGTGCGTGCCCTGCAAAAACTGAGCCAGGCGGAGATCCAGACCTCTCTGCCCATTCTGCGAGGCTTTTACCAGACCCTGAGCGGGCTCAAAGAGGTGCTAGTCCATCACACCCCACTGCCCATCGGGCTTCAGGAGTGGTATTGGAACGCTTCGCGGGTGATGGTCAATGGTGAGATCAACGAGTTCCCCTTCTTCACCATCCTCTACGCTGACCTACACGCTCACTTCATCGCTCTGCCTTTCACGTTGCTGGCGATTGGGCTGGCACTGAACTACGCCCTGCCGCAGATCAGCGGCTCAGATCAAGACAGCGCCCGCTTCGACCGCTGGGACATATTCCGCCGCTGGCCCCAGGTGAGTCGCTGGGTTGAAAGGCTGAAGGCTCAATGTGGCTGGTTGGAGCGGGGGGATTGGGCTGGGGCTGGAAGGGTGTTCCTGGCGGCGTTGACCGTCGGGGCTCTGCGCTGCATCAATACCTGGGATTGGCCGACCTACCTGCTGGTGGTGCTCGGGGCGCTGGCCCTGGGGGAATACGGACGGCGTGGGCGGATAGATGCGGAGGGCATCAAATCCGCAGGGCTCAAAGCAATGGCAGTGGCTGTGCTCAGCGTACTGCTCTTCCGCCCGTTTGACGCCTATTACGGTGCAGCCTACACCGCCTTCGAGCGCTGGAAAGGGCCGCGCACCGGGTTCACCGAATATTTCCTCATCCACGGTGTCTTTCTCTTCGTCATTGTCTCCTGGCTGATCACCGAGTTCCTGCGCAGCACGGAATTCGGGCGGACGGTGCGCTACTTCCTGCGCTGGTGGTATCGCCCGACCCGAGCCTGGCATCTGTACTCTCGGGCGACCGATGCTTGGTTCCGGCCAGGGGCTATTGCCGGACTCGTTGTTCTCGTTGCTCTCAAAGGTGTTATGGCCAGGGAATACGTGTACACCCTGGGGTTGTTCATCCTCGCCTTGGCCCTGCCACTGGGGCTGCGCCGCAATGTGGAGACGCGACGACGCGCCCTCGTGTTCCTCATCGGCCTGGCGTTGTGCATCACCATGGCCGTTGAGGCCGTCGTGCTCAAGGGTGACATCGGGCGCATGAACACGGTGTTCAAGTTCTACCTGCAGGTATGGGTACTTTGGGGTGTGGCGGCAGCGGTTTGCCTGGTGGATCTCTGGCCGCGCCTGGAGGGCTGGGAACCGGGATTCCGCAATACGTGGTGCCTAGCGCTCATGATCCTGGTCTTTTGTGCGGCGCTCTATCCCATCCTGGCCTCCAAGGCCAAGATCCGCGATCGCTTCGATCCCAGCCTGGGACCAGGGCTCGACGGCATGGCCTTCATGCAGACAGCTGTCTACAATGACGCTGGGCGCGACCTGCAACTCCGCTGGGACCAGGAGGCCATCGAGTGGGTGCTGCACAACATCCAGGGCTCGCCGGTAGTGGCGGAGGGTAACGCTGAGCCTTACCGCTGGGGTTCGAGGGTCTCCGTTTATACCGGGCTGCCGACCATCGTGGGCTACAACTGGCACCAGAAGCAGCAGCGCCAGGTGGTGGGCCACGATGTGGTGGATCGGCGACTGAACGACGTGCGCGAATTGTACACCACACCCGACGAGACTCGCTTGCGGTCGTTGATTCGCAAATATAACGTCGAGTACATCTACTTTGGGGAGATGGAAGAGGCCTATTATGGGCCAGAGGCTCGGGCCAGGTTTGAGAGTATGGCGGAGCGCGGATTGTTGGAGTTGGTGTACCGGAACGAGCGGGTTGAGATATTCCGCGTGCGATGAGAGACTTGCTGTCGGTCTTGAGTTGGTGGCTGGCATTTGAGGCGCTGGGTTTGGTGACCCTGCCCATCACCCTGCGCCTTTTCCGACAATTGCCCGAGCGGGGCTACGGCTTCTCGAAACTAATAGGGCTCTTGCTGACCGGGTACATCATCTGGATCGGCGGCAGTTTCGGCTTCCTGCGGTTAGCGCGGGCCACGATCTTGGCGGTGATAATCCTGGCGGCGCTCTATTGTCTGCGGCACGCTGCCGAGGTCGCCGCCTTCCTGCATCAGAACGCCCGCCTGGTCATCGTCAGCGAACTGGTATTCACCGTCTCCGTCCTGGCCTGGACCCTCTACCGAGCCTATAACCCTGACATCGCCGCCACCGAGAAGCCCATGGAATACGCTTTCCTGAATGCCATCGTGCGCGCTGGAACCGTACCACCACCTGACCCCTGGCTCTCCGGTTTCGCCATCAGTTACTACTATTTTGGCTACTTCCTGATGGCCGTGCTGACCGACCTGGCCGGAGTGAAGACCGCTATAGCCTTCAATCTCATCGTGGCCATGCTCTTCGCCGCCACCGTGAGCGGGGCCTTCAGCCTGGTAACAAATCTGGTGGTTTCATACCGCGGTGAGATGAAGCGGGCGCTAGCCTGGGGACTGGTGGGCGCTCTCCTGGTGGCTGGCGTCGGCAATCTGGAGGGCCTGCTGGAGGTGCTGCACGCTAGGGGGTTTGGCTCACCCTCCTTCTGGCAGTGGGTGGACGTGAAGGGCTTGGCCGATGCGCCCGTGACCGGCGCGTGGTTTCCATCTGACGGTTGGTGGTGGCGGGCCTCGCGGGTGATCCACGACCGGGATCTACTGGGGCGCTCGATGGAGGTCATTGACGAGTTCCCCCTGTTCAGTTTTGTCCTGGGCGACGTGCATCCCCACGTGCTGGCGCTGCCATTCGTCTTGTTGGCACTGGCGCTGGGTTTCAATACCCTGCTGAATGCAATGCAAGAAGCGCCGGCGCCCAGAGGCGTCCGCGCGTGCATAATATCTCTCGTCCAGCGCCAGCCGGGCGATTTGCTGCTGGCCTGTCTCATCCTCGGCGGCCTGGGCTTCCTGAATACCTGGGATT
>JADBJK010000050.1 GCA_014874485.1 Chloroflexota bacterium | reverse complement strand
CCAGGAGCAGGTTGTGCTGGGAGGCTTGGGGATTGGTCGTTCACAGGATATCCTAACTATTTAGCGAGAGGACCACTAAATAATCCAGCGCAAGGACCGCCCGTGAAAAGCCGTCAAATCCTGATTCTGTTCATCGGTCTCTTCATCGTCATGGTGGGGTTCGGCATCATCATCCCCATCCTGCCGTATTTCGCCGAGTCCATGGGGGCCACATCGCTGCACCTGGGCCTGCTCATGGCGTCGTACTCGCTGATGCAGTTCATCTTCGCGCCCATCTGGGGGCGATACTCCGACCGCGTGGGGCGGCGGCCCGTGCTGCTGCTGGGCTTGCTGGGCTTCGGCTTCACGTTCTTCATGTTCGCCATGTCCAGCCACCTGTGGATGCTGTTCGCCGCGCGGATTCTGGGCGGCATCCTGACGTCGGCCACGCTGCCCACCGCCATGGCCTACATCGGCGACTCCACATCGGAGCGCGAGCGCGGCGGGGGCATGGGGCTCATGGGCGCGGCCATGGGCCTGGGCATGATCTTCGGCCCGGCCATCGGCGGCTACCTGGGCATCCTCAGTTTCCGCGCCCCGTTCCTGGTGGCCGCGGGGCTGGGATTCCTGACGGCGGCCTTCGCTTTCTTCATGCTCCCCGAATCGCTCCCGCCAGAGCGTCGCGTAGAGCGCGCCCAGCGAACGCGACGCCCGTCGCTGTGGGCCGCCCTCACGGGGAAACTGGGCTACGTCTTCTTCCTGTCGTTCCTCATCGCCTTCGCCATGGGCAACCTGGAGTCCATGTTCGCACTGTTCGTGGAGGCCAAACTGGGCTTCGGTAGCGCCGAGGTGGGTACGGTCTTCACCGTCGTGGGCATCATCGGCGTCGTGCTGCAGGGCGTCGTCGTGGGCAAGGCCATCAACCGCTGGGGCGAAATCTGGGTCAGTCGCGCCGCGCTGCTCATGACGGCGGTGGGCTACCTGCTGGTTACGCGGGCCACGAACCTGGCGACGCTCATCCTGTTCGTGGCCGTGCAGAACCTGGGGAGCGCGTTCCTGAACCCGTCGCTGTCCTCGTACGTGTCCAAGCGTGCCGACGCCGGACAGGGCACCGCCATGGGGCTTCAGCAGTCGTTCATGAGCCTGGGGCGGGTGGCCGGGCCGCTGTGGGGCGGGGCGGTGTTCAGCATCAGTTACCACATGCCCTACTACACGGGGGCCGCCATCATGCTTCTCGGCTTCATCGGCTCGCTCGTGTTCCTGAACGGGGCCAGGGTGCCCGCGCCGCAGGCCGCGCCCGAAGGCGAGACCTAGGCAAGGCGGCGAGGAGGAGCGCATGAGGGTATTCCTCACCGGCGCGCTGGGATTCATCGGCAGGCACGTCGTCGCCCGCCTGCTGCAGGATGGGCACGACCTGGTGTGCCTGGTGCGCCCGACGAGCGACCCCGCCTGGCTGCGCGAGCGCGGGGCCACGGTCGTCGTGGGTGATGTGCTGGACAAGGACTCCGTCATCGCCGGCATGAGGGGCTGCGACTGGGCGGTGCACCTGGCCAACCTCTACTCTTTCTGGCAACCCGACCGCACGCTCTACGCCGCCGTCAACATTGACGGCACGCGCAACGTCATGGAGAGCGTGCTGGAGACGGGCGTCGCCAAGGTTGTCCACATCAGCACCGCCGCCGTGTACGGCCGCCCCGCCGAGTGCCCCTTCACCGAGGAGACCCCCGTCGGCCCCGTCCGCTTCAGCGAGTACGCCCGCACGAAATACGCCAGCGACCTGGTCGCCTGGGAACTCTACGAGAAGCGGGGGCTGCCGCTGGTGGTCATCTACCCAGGCGTGGTGCTGGGGCCGGGCGACCCCAAGTACACCGGCCTGTACATCCGCGACTTCCTGCGGGGCCGCATCCCCGCCACCGGATTTGACGACGCGGTGTTCACCTACGTCCACGTGCGGGACGTGGCCGAGGGCATCGCGCGGGCGCTGGCGAAGCCGGACAACATCGGCGAGAAGTACCTGCTCGGCAAGGAGTACCTGTCCAATCGGCAGTACAGCGCCCTTATCAGCGAACTGTCGGGCGTGCCCATGCCCCGGCTGCACCTGCCCGGCCCGGTCATCATGGCCATCGCGGGCGTGCTGACGTGGATCGCGGACCGCGTGAAGCGCCCGCCCGTGTGGGCCATGTCGCGCGACCGGGGCTGGGTCATCTCGGTGGACGCCATGCGGACGACCCGCGAGGGGTTCCGGTTTGACGGGAGCAAGGCCGAGCGCGAACTGGGGTTGACCTACACGCCGGTGCGCCTGGCGCTGCAAGAGGCTATTGCCGCGTGCCGCCAAGGGCTTGAAGCCCCTGCTGCGCAGCCGCATCGTTCGGGTTGACGGCCAGCGCCCGCAGGTAGGCGGCGCGGGCTTCGGCCACGCGGCCCGCCTGGGCGTACAGGTCCCCCGCCAGGCGGTGCGGCAGGGAATACTCTGGGTCCAGCGCTGCCGCCTCACTCCACACGCGCAGGGCCTCATCGGCGAACCCGTGGCGGGCCAGGTACACGCCCCGGTAGGCTCGCACCGCAGCATACGAGCGGCGAATCTTCCGCACTACCGCATCCACGTGAATCGTGCCGTCGGCAAGCCCACGCCCGCGCACGCCCGCCGTGTCAAACGGCTGGAACGCGTCGTCTTGCCGCAGCGCGATGGTAACGCCCAGCGGCACGCCCACCCAATCGCTCCCCACGCCCGCCTCCATGTCCAGGCCCACGTGGGCGGGCTGACCCTCGCGGATGAACGCATTGAGCAGGGCGATGTACCGCTCCTGAATCGCCGCGGGGTCGTAGGGCAGGCCGTACTCAAATTGGTACAGGTGCTCGCGGTAGGCGTCCAGTTCGGCGCGGCACCGCGCGATGAGGTCGGGGTACTGACGGGCGAGGTAGTCCAGATACCACGTGCGGCGCAACAACTCCACATCCACGATGCGGGCGTCGGGGCGCTGGCCCTCCACGTGCTGGAAGTACAGCAGAGGCGAGTACACCTGCCAGTCGCGGGTCAGGAACGTCGCGTTCGGCTCCAGTTCGGCCAGCGCCTGCGCGGCGTAGTCCTCGGGCAGTTGCAGGCGGTGCTTGTCCGACTGCCGCCAGTGCAGGCCGATGTTCAGGGCGACGAGCAGGGCCAGCGCCGCGTAGGCGAGGGGCAGGTACGACGCGCGCCCGCGCCCCCTCGCGCTCGCATCGCGGGGACGCCGAGCCGATGATCTGCCCCGGTCCTCCCCGCGCCCTCTGCGCCTCTGCGGCAAGGCACCAGACCTGCCGCCGACCCACGCCAGGCCCGCGTGCGCGCCCCAGGCGATGCCCAGCGCCGTCATCAGGAACGTCGGGATGTAGTAGGCGTCGCTGTCCTCGGCGATGTCGTAGTGGGACGCAAAGGCGATGTCCACGAGAACGACCAGGGCGCAGAACAGCGCCAGCCGACGGTCGCGCCGCCACATCGCCAGGAACCCCCACGCCGCCAGCAGGAATCCCAGCGGCGTGAACTGGCCCCACCACAGGCGCAGGCCGAAGGCGAGGTTGTCCAGCATGGCCGACAGCGGCACCGCGAACAGGTTGACCTGGTACTGCCGCCCCGTGATGTGCCAGACGAACCGCTGCAGGTTGACGGGGTTGCCCCAGTTCAGGAGCGGCCCCTGCGCCGCGCGGATGGGCAGGTAGAGGTAGAGCGCAAGGCCCAGCACAGCCCCCAGCGTCGCAGGCAGCCACCCGCGCCCGAAGGCCCGCCTGCTATCGGGCGCGGCCAGCAGCAGGAACAGGAGCGCGGGCGCGAAGACCAGCGTCATCACGTGGTGGTTGGCCAGGCCCAGGCCGAAGCACAGCCCTGCCGCGCCCCACGCCCAGCGCCCGCCCCCGCGCAGCGCCGCAAACAGCGCCAGCAGCATCCCAACCAGCGCCGCCACCTGGAGCGCGTACACCTCGGCCACCGTGGCCCAGTTCCACAGCGTGATGCCGAAGGCCAGGCACAGCGCCGCGCACCCTGCGGCCCAAATCCGCGACGGCGGAGTGCGGTGCGAAGTGGCGCGAGGGGCCTCCCGCTTCGGCGCGGGTTCGTGGAGCGGCTCCTGCGGCAGCAGACGGTAGGCCAGCACGAAGAACGCGCCGACGGCCGCCGCTGCCCAGACCGCCGACATGAGGTTCAGCCGCCACGCGACCGAACCGAGGGGAATGTGGCCGAAGACCCAACCCAGCAGGACGTACAGCGGGAATCCGGGCGAATGGGGGATGCCCAGCGTGTAGGCCGCAACGACCAGTTCCCCGCTGTCGGTGAAGCCCACGCCGGGGGCCAGGGTCAGGAGATACACGAGGAGCGCAGCGCCCGCTATCGCAACCGCGATCCACGCCATGCTGCGGGCGGACATAGGCTCACTCGCCGATGACCTGAATCACCACGCGGCGGGTGCGGGGGCGGTTGTCAAAATCCACCAGCACGATCTGCTGCCAGGTGCCGAGCATGAGCCGCCCACCCTGGATGGGCACGGCCACGGAAGGCCCCAGCACCGCGGCGCGCACGTGGGCGTAGCCGTTCCCATCGCCCCACCGCCGGTCGTGCTGATAGGCTGCGCCTTCGGGGGCCAGCCGTTCCAGCGCCGCCCGCAAATCCGCGTGCAGGCCGGGCTCGTCCTCAATCGTGGTGATGGACGCCGTGGAGCCCGGCACGAAGGCCACCGCCAGGCCGTCCGCGATGCCCGCCTTGGACACGGCGGCCTGGACGCGGGGCGTGATGTCCAGGATGTCGGTGTGCCCGCGCGTCTCCACCCGCTCTTCCGAGGTTACCACCCGCATGGCCGTCCTCCGAAGTTAGGGCAGCAGCGCCTTCAGCCGGAACCAGTCGGTGCCCCCCACGATGTTGCACAGCAGGATGAGGAAGATGATGAGCAGGATGATCCCGCACCCGCAGCCCGTGCATGACGTGCGGCGGCCAAAACCGAACCGCTTCTCCAGCCAGTCAAAGGCGGCGGTGAGCAGGAACATCTGGAGCAAGCCCTCAAGGCAACCCCTGCGCTGTCTCATACGCACCTCGCTACGCTTTGCCCAGCGGCTCCACGATCAGCCGCACGCGCAACCCATCGGGAAGGGGGACGCTCTCCAACGGGCGGAACACCCCGTCCTGGTACAGGGCGCTGACGGTAACGTTGGCCAGGACTTCCTCGCCCTCCACGACCAGCACGTTGCTGCACACCTCGCTGATGCTCAGGTAGCGGTGGCGGGGGGCCAGCGCCCGCAGGGCCGACAGGACGCACTCCGGCGCGTTGCGGTTCACGGCGTAGGCCAGCAGTTCGGGCTTGGTCGCGGGGAAGCGGATGCCCTCCAACGCGCGGTACACGTCCAGCGAGCAGACGATGCTGACGTTGTCGCACACCGCCGCGATGTCCTTGAATTCCACGCCGTCGGGCAGGCTGTTGAGCGAGATGAGGACGGCTTCGGGCGCGTCGCGCTGGGTTACGTAGGTGATGATCTGCGCCTTGGTCGCCGGGAACTGCAAGCCTTCCAGGGCCTCAAAAATCTCTCTGCTGCAATACAGTGCCATAGGCCACCTCCTACGCCGTGATGGGGCAAGTATAGCGGGAAACAGGAGAGGCGTCAAGGGAATCGCGGGGCCGAGGGCGGCGCCGGCCGAGTGGGGCCGGTGGCGGCAGGTGCCTCGCCCCAGGCGGAGCGCATCGCGCACGGGATGCAAGCGCGCCTCGGGCCTGGACAGTGGCCAATGCTCACAAAACCCATTGACAGGGCAATTGCATTTATATTGGTGGGCCTGCTAAAATGCGCCCTCGTTGTGAGACTGTCGCATGGGAGGCGCTATGCAGGAAATATCAATGCCCGACATACTACGGC
>JADBJK010000037.1 GCA_014874485.1 Chloroflexota bacterium | reverse complement strand
CACCCTGGCCGAGGTCCAGGACAAGGCCCTCAACTGCTCCCGCGCCATCCACGCCTACGAACAAGCCCTCCAGGTGTATACCCGGGAACGCTTCCCCATGGACTACGCCATGACCCAAAATAACCTGGGGACTGCCTACACCACCCTGGCCGAGGTCCAGGACAAGGCCCTCAACTGCTCCCGCGCCATCCACGCCTACGAACAAGCCCTCCAGGTGTATACCCTGGAACGCTTCCCCATGGACTACGCCATGACCCAAAATAACCTGGGGAATGCCTACACCACCCTGGCCGAGGTCCAGGACAAGGCCCTCAACTGCTCCCGCGCCATCCACGCCTACGAACAAGCCCTCCAGGTGTATACCCTGGAACGCTTCCCCATGGACTACGCCATGACCCAAAATAACCTGGGGACTGCCTACAGCACCCTGGCCGAGGTCCAGGACAAGGCCCTCAACTGCTCCCGCGCCATCCACGCCTTCCAGCAAGCCCTCCAGGTGTATACCCTGGAACGCTTCCCCATGGACTACGCCATGACCCAAAATAACCTGGGGAATGCCTACCTCACCCTGGCCGAGGTCCAGGACAAGGCCCTCAACTGCTCCCGCGCCATCCACGCCTTCCAGCAAGCCCTCCAGGTCAGAACCCTGGAACGCTTCCCCATCCAGTACGCAACCACCCAAAATAACCTGGGCGGGGCTTATACCCGCCTGGCCGAGGTCCAGGACAAGGCCCTCAACTGCTCCCGCGCCATCCACGCCTATGAACAAGCCCTCCAGGTCAGAACCCTGGAACGCTTCCCCATGGACTACGCCATGACCCAAAATAACCTGGGGATTGCCTACAGCACCCTGGCCGAGGTCCAGGACAAGGCCCTCAACTGCTCCCGCGCCATCCACGCCTTCCAGCAAGCCCTCCAGGTATTCCGAGAGGACCTGTTCCCAGAGGTGTATCCCATTGTGGCGCGGAACCTGGCCCGCTGTCTGCAGTTTTGCCAGGGGGAGTGAGGGGCGGGCGGTTGGATCGCGAAGGGCACCTCACCCCCTCATTCCCCCTCTCCGCCGGGCGGAGAGGGGGAGGCCGAAGGCCGGGGGTGAGGTCCGCGTCCCCTCGCCCCGCTCGCGGGGAGAGGGCCAGGGTGAGGGCCGTCCCCTCGCCCCGCCCGCGGGGAAAGGGCTAGGGTGAGGGGTGAACGCAGTTGACGCCCCGCCCCCGCGGAGTACAATGGCCCCAAACTTTCGCCGAGGAGAAATCCGTGAAGCCCGCCCGTCGCCTGCTGCTCGTCATCACGTTCCTGCTCATCGCCGCGGCCCTGGCCGCGTGCGAGCCCACGCCCATCCCCACGCCCGCGCCCCCTTCGCCCACGGCCGCCCGCGCGCTCCCGTGCGTCCTCCCCACCCCGCCCGCGGGACCAGGTTCCGCCTGCACGCCCGCGCCCCGCGACCGGTGGACCCAGGCCACGGTGGTCGGCATCACCGACGGCGACACCATTCAAGTCCGCATCGGCAGCGAAATCCGTAAGGTGCGCTACATCGGCATGGACACGCCCGAACGCAATCAGCCAGGGTATGAGGCCGCGAAAGATGCCAACGCCCGCCTGGTCGCCGGCCAGACGGTGTACCTGGAGCGCGACTGCCGCGAGGACGACGGCGAACGCCTGCTGCGCTACGTGTGGCTGGCCGACGGGCGCATGGTCAACGAGGAGTTGGTGCGGATGGGCGTGGCGCTGCCGGTGCAGTACGGTCCCGACACGCGCCACCACCTGCGCCTGGAAGCCGCAGCGCGGGAAGCGTGGGCCGCGCGGCGCGGGTTCTGGGCCGACGGCGCGGACGCCTTCCCCTACGCCATGGTCGTGGTGAACGCGCTGGCGGTGCATGCCGGGCCGGGCGATGCCGAGCCGGTCCGGGGCGCGTTCCTGTGCGGCGACGCGCTGGCCGTGTACGACCGCAGCGCCGAAGGCGCGTGGCTCCAGGTGCGCGGGCCGGACCACTCGGGCGGATGGGTGCGCGCCGCCGGGGTGGACATGGCCACGCAGGCGCGGTAACCGCCACCGACGCCCAGGCCGGCTGCAAGGGCGCAGATCACAGTCCTGCGCCCGGCCTCGCCAGGGTAACCAGGCTCACGCCCAGCCGATGAATCTGACGGAAACCCGCGGCCTGTGACACGCCCTTCACCACGGCATCCACATCCTCCACCACCGACCCGGAGATATAGTGGACGCCATGCTGGAACAGGATCGGCGAAATGGGCGTCGTAGGCCCCAGGACTAGAACCTGCGCTTCGGGCCGTCGGAGCCGCATCAGGCCCTCAAACGTTCCGTTCAGAAGCGTCGTCCCCGTAAGGGCCAGCACATCGGCCTGGGGGACCACCCGCGCGGCGGCAGACGCCGGCAGATCCCCCTCGCGAGGGGCCAGTTCCAGCACCCACAGTTCCCCCACGCGCTCGCGCAGGCGGTCTACGAACGGGAAGTGGCCCACCAGGGCCACTTTGCGGTTGCGGCCCAGGTCTGAAAGGAGCGCTTCGGCATTCAGTTCAACCGCTCCCTCCGAATACGGCGGCAACAGCGCGTTGATGGCCGCCAACCCGATGCTCGTCTGGGGCGGGCGGCCAACGAGGGCCATAGACGCCAGTTCCCGCGCAGGCAGTTCAAGCAGATGGCCGGCCTGCGGTATGGGTGGCTCGGCGTCGGTGTGCCCGCCGTAGAGCGTGGACGCGAGGCCGCAGCGCACAGCGCCGCCCACCTCGGCGACCACCGCCGTCCAGAAGAGCCCCACGCGCACGTCCAGGATGCGCCCTTCTTGGACTTCGACCAACAAGTCGTGGAGGATTTGCACAGGCATGCTCCCTTCGGCAATGGTTACCCCATCATACCGCGGTTGTCCCATGCCGGCAAGGCGGGAGCAGTCCCATCGCGGACGGGGCCGGCCGCCCGCTCGCGCGACTCGCTGCAGGGCCGAGGGTCAAGCCCCCTTCAGCCGCTCATCCAGCCAGGCGAAGACCTTCTCCACGTTCTCGGGCGCTTCAAACCGCGGGTCGGCATGGCCGGCGCCCTCCAACAACTCCAGCCGGACGTTGTCCTTGCCGATAGCCTTCTCCAACGCGGCGGCCAGTGTGATGGACGACTGCACGGGAACCACCGTGTCCGCGGTGCCGTGCTGCAGGAAAAACGGCGGCGCGGCAGGTGTGATGTACGTGGCCGGGTTTGCCGCCCTCACCCGCTCGGGAATCTTCGTGATCTGCTCGCCCAGCAGCAGCGACTCGGGCGATTCGGGCCCGCTGTGCTCCATGCCGGGCGTCGGCCCAAGCCCCGATTCCGCCAACTGCTCGTCCATCGCCAAGAAATCGGTGGGCGGGAACCAGGCCGCAACCGCCTGCACATGGCTTGGCTGGTCCGGGTTGCCCAGGCTCATGTCCTCCAGTTCGGGGACGCCGGCGCTCGTGCCCAGCATGGCCGCCAGATACGCGCCGGCCGACCCGCCCCACGCCGCGATGCGGTTGGGGTCAAACCCGTAGCGGGCGGCGTTGGCGCGAATCCAGCGCACGGCGGCCTTCACGTCGTGGACGAGGGCGGGGAACTTCGCCTCCCAACTCAACCGGTAGTTCACCGCGACCACCGCATACCCCCGCTTCAGGCCCCGCAGCATCGGCTCCACCTGCGCGTCCGCCTTGTCGCAGCCCAGGAACGCCCCGCCGTGAATGGACATGATCACCGGGAACGGCCCATTGCCCTCGTCCGGCAGGTAGATGTCCAGTTTTTGCGCGGGCGACAGGGACGCATAGGGAACGTCCAGGTACTTGCGCTTGATGTGATCCGTCTTTGCAGGCGGATGGGGGTTCTGCACCGCAGGATGGGGCATGGGCCCCTTGGGAATACCGTGCTCTCTCATGTTTGCCACCTCTTTGTAGTGAGTCGCTTGGAGCAGGCTTACCCGTGCGTGGATACCCTTGCGATGGTCTCCTTGGCCCGTCTCCGCTTCTGGTACATGTCAAAACCCACGGCCACCAGGAGCACCGTGCCCTTCACGACATTCTGATAGAAGTCGGGCAGTCCCGCAAGTCTTGTCCAGGTCGTTCGGCGCAAACGCGCGAATGGCCTGCGAGACGCCCATCGCGCCCGAGTCGCCGATGACGAGGAACACCTTCACGTTGGGGTAAGCGGTCAAAATGTTCTCGGCAGTTGTAACACCTGCCGTGATCGTGGCGTTGGGCACGTCCACGAACGTTACCAGTTTGGCCTTGGGGCAACTCTCAATGGTGCGGAAGCCGTTGGTGCGCTTCTTCATCTCCGGCGCGCCCTCGGTGCTCATGATGGCGACCTCTATGCTCTTGTCGGGCGCGTTGGGGTAGGTCTTGTTGATGAAGTCGCACGCCATGCCGGCCGCCAGCGTGCCGATCTCGTACTGGTCGGTGTGCATGTAGGCGTCGTAGGGTCCCTGCTCGTCCACGGGGACGCCCAGGACCTTGATGCCCGCCTTCTTCGCCTGCTCCACGGCGCTGATCACGCCCACGGGGTCCACCGACATGACGATGAGCGCATCTACGCCCATGGAGATGAAGTTCTCAATCTGGTTGTACTGCTTGGCCGCGTCGCCATCCGCGCTGGCCACCAGGACCTCAATTCCATCGGCCGCGAAGAGTTCCTTCACGCGGGTCGTCAGGGCCGACAGGAAGGAGTTCGCGGCATCGGGAATGCAGTAGCCGATGCGCAGTTGTTTGGCAGGTGGTGTGGTGGGTGCCGTCGTCGGCGCAGCGGTCGGCGCGGCCGGCTTCGCGGTGGGCGTCGGCGTCGCCTTGGCCCCGCAGGCCGACAGCACGGTCGCCAATACAAGCACGAGGGTGAGAACGGTGAACAGCCTCTTGTTCATGATTTTCCTCCTTGAGTTGCGAAAGTTTGGGTTCCGGATGCTGTCAAACGAAGAGTGTGGCGATCACGGTGTTTGCTTTCTATCACCCCCTTTCATAGGGCACCGGCTACTCCCCCATTGGACAGGGTCGTGCCGCAGCCGCGGTGAGTCCAAAGTCTGCAATGGGGAGACTGGCGGACATTGTCTCGTATTATGAAATCGCTATCCACGATACAATATTCTACCACACCTTACCCTGTTTGTCAAGATGTTTCGGTGACTTTCGCCAACGTGTGCCGAGACCGCCCAATGTTGGCCGCCGCGCAAACGTGTGCTACAATGCGCCCGAGCACACGGTTGCGGCACCAATCCCATTCGGACAGGCGACGCGATGAAGGATCGCAGCATCTACAACGTGCGGGCCATTGAGCGGTCCATAGACATTCTGTCGTGTTTTGACGACGAAACGCCGGAGAGAACCATCGCCGAAATCGCCTCGGCGGTCGGCCTCCCCCGGCCCACCACGCTCCGCCTGCTCTCCACGCTGGCCAGCGGCGGCTTCGTGGAACGCACCGCCGATGGCGGACGATACCGCCTGGGCCCGCACCTCATCACGCTTGGAATCCGGGTCGTGGACCGCCTGGAGGTGCGGAGGCTGGCCCGCCCCGTCATGGTCGCCCTGGAGGAACGGTTTGAGGAGACGTGCGACCTGGGCATCTTCAGCGCCGACGAGGTCCTGTACCTGGAAATCGTCCCCAGTCGGCACGCGCTTCGGCTCGCGGGCAGCCCCGGCATCCGCTCGCCTGCCCACTGCACCGCCAGTGGCAAGGTCTTCCTGGCGCACCTTCCGCCCGAGCGCCTGGCGCAGATTCTCAGCCGCCCCCTGCGGCCCTACACCGCCAAAACCATCACATCCCCCGAGCGGCTGCTGGAGGAACTGGAGGAGGTGCGCGTTCGGGGCTACGCCGTGGACGACGAGGAACTGAATCCGGGGGTTCGCGCGGTTGCCGCTCCCATACGGGACCGGGCGGGCCACGTGGTCGCCGCCCTGGGCATGCCCGGCCCCGTGGAGCGCATGACCCCGGAGCGAATGTCCGAAATCGGCGCTGCGCTCGTGGAGGCCGGGGAAACCATTTCGGCGCGGCTGGGCTACGCAGCAACGGCCCCGCGCCGCTAGTGCGCTACCACAGGGAAAACTACCCGTTGTCATTGCGAGCGAAGCGAAGCATCTCGGCTGACGAGATTCTTCGGCGCTTCAGTAGGGACAATTCATGAATTGTCCCTACGGCCGCTGCGCGCCCTCGCAATGACAAACTATATCCCTATGGTGCGCTACCACAGCAAAACGTGCGACGCACGCTCTGTGTGTCATTGCGAGCGAAGCGAAGCAATCTCACGCTCCAGGGATTGCTTCGGCCGCTGCGCGCCCTCGCAATGACAAACTATATCCCTATGGTGCGCTACCACAGGAAAACGTGCGACGCACCCCACGAGGCGCGTCGCACGTGGTCAGCCCACCGCCGAGGTTACGCCACCACCGGGAACTTGTCGGGCGGGATGATGTCGCCGTGCTCCGCGCGGGCCTTCTCCAGCCGCGCGATCTCGGCCTCGGCCACCTGGAACAGCACCGGCGGCGTGTTGGCCACAGTGGTTCGGTAAATCTCCATGACGCGGCGCGTCTTCGCCAGGAACTGGGGCACGCGCAGCGAGAACTGCTTCACGTAGTCCTCTTTCGTGTACTCCTTGCCGTGCACTTCCTTGAACAGCCGCCGCAGGTCCTCGTACTTCGGGATGTACCCGACCGGCGTCTGGATAGCCCCCACGTCGCCATGCGCCCGCAACTCCATCCACTTCAGCCAGATGGCCTTGTCGGTCTTGTCGTTGAGCCACTTGCCGGTCTCCAGGTCGCGCAGGAAATAGTTCACGCCGAAAATCGCCGGCGGGTGGGTCAGCCCCTTCCCGAAGTCCAGGTTCATGCCCACGTACCGGCCGATGGGCACCGACAGGAAGTCCAGGTTGGACATGGGGTTGAACTCGCGCACGCCTTCCTTGCCCAAGGTGGCCGCGGTGGTCTCGGATTCCAGGAACGCGCCCATCGTGATGATGCCGTGGTCCCAGTCAAATGCCTGGCGCACGGGCATCCACGTGTCCGAGTCGCGCCCGCCGTAGATGAACCCGGCCGGCTCCACCCCTTCGGGGTCGTGCAGGCGCGGGCTGACGTTTTCCAGCAGGCTGAGGTCCAGCGTGAAGCGGGCGTTCTTGTGCGATGGCGGAATCTCCTTGCCCTTGGCGTCCTTCTTGCCCTTCCACCACTCGCCCGAGTGATTGTAGCCGCGCTCCGGAACGGGCCCATCCTTGCCGTTCCAGTACACCGTCCCGTCCTCGCACAGCAGGACGTTGGAGAAGATGATCTCGCCCGGGCTGTGCAGCGCCTTCCACACGATGACGTCGTCCACCGAGTTGATGCCCTCAATGATGCCGAACATGCCCTTTTCCACGTTCACGGCGCGCACGCGGCCGTTCTTCTTGAACAGGTAGGCGATGTCGTCGCCCAGGATGGTCTCGCCCGGAATCATGGCCGTGGACGTCTTGCCGCACATGGACGGGAACGCGCCGGTGAAGTACGTTACGCGGCCGGCGGGGCCGTGCACGCCCATGAGCAGCATGTGCTCGGTGAGCCAGCCCTCCTTCTCGGCGCGGAAGATGGCGAGGCGCATGGCCAGTTTCTTCAGGCCGATGGTGTTGCCGCCGTACTGCGTGTTGGTGGAGTACACGGTGGAGTTCTCGTTATCAATGTACATGCGCCGCAGGTGCAGGTTCTTGGAGTTCTTCCGCTCGTCCAGTTCGCCCTCGGAGTGCACGAACCGGAAGAAGCGAGCCTTCTCCCCCAGCCGTCGCCAGTCCTCGTAGCCCGAACGGTACAGCAGGTGCTCGCTGTGGGCCACGTAGGGCGAGTCGGTGATCTGCACGGCGGGGATGGAGAACTCGGAGTTCGTCGGCCCCAGCGTGAAGAACAGGATGTACATGGTGTGGTCCTTCATGATGTCCTTGAGGATGCCGTGAATCTCGGCCAGGCCCTCCTCCTTGTCCATCGCGCCAATGTCGGGGCCGAGATCCACGCCGGGCGGCAACAGGAACTTGGTGTGCTCCTTGTCGCGGCCCTGGTCGTCGTAGTGCTCGTAGTGGAGCGTGTGGCCGGGCATCTTCAGCGGCCGTTCCTCGCCGCTGCGGATGGCCTCCTCGCGGATGAACGCCTTGTCCTCTTCCGAGTCGGTGCAGACGAAAATCCGCGCCGGGTTGCAGATTTCCACGTACTTCGCGACGAAGGCGTGGAGTTCCGGGTTCTGGATGGCGGCGAGCCGCTGATACGCTTCAGGACTCAACCGCGACTTGATGCGATCCAAAGGTTTGCTGTCTGCCATGATTGTAAGTCCCCCTTGATTGTTATGTCCAGTTCTATATTGAAGCGAGAGCGCAAGGAGGTTATCCCGGGTCCTCGTCGTTCGAATTGTACTCCCTTTCACGAACTTCGTCAAAGCGGGACTGCGCGGCGCGATGCGGCAGGTGCAGGCGGCGCAGGAAGGCGTCGGGCAGATGCAGGCCCAGGTGATGCAACCGCGCCGTGCGCCGATATGGCAGCGGCTGCACCAGCGTCGCCGCCAACACGCCGATGCCCACCGCCAGCACGGCCGCCGTGGCGAACGGCACGCGCAGCCCCCACGCGCTGGCCAGCGCCGCCCCCAGCAGCGGCCCCAGCGTGTTGCCCGCCGAGTTGGCCGACGCACTGAGGCCATACACAGCGCCCTGCTGCTCGCGACGCACCGTGCGGGCCAGGATGGCGTTGGCCGCAGGGATGATGCCGCCCACGAACAGCCCCATCCCCAGGCTCGCCGCCAGGAACACGCCGAAACTCGGCGCCACCGCTTGCACGGCGTACGACAGAGCCGCCCCCGCTGCACAGGCCAGGATGACGCGCTGATAGCCGAACCGGTCGGCCAGCCGCCCCATCAGCAGGGCAGAGACCGCGCCTGCAATCGCCGCGCCCGCCAGCACCACACCCGTGGCCGCGTTCACGCCCGCCGGTTCCCGCCGCAGGAAGTCCACAAACAGCGGCAGAATGACGCGGGCCACCGAATCGGCCAGATTCGCCCCCGCCATGACCAGAATCGCGCCAAGCACGGGCAGCGAGTGCGCCACCAGGCGAGCGCCGTCGGCCACACCGTTGGAGTGGGTCGTGCGCGGCGGCCGACGAAACCGGTCGCGCACCAGCACCAGCACCACCGCCGCGCCCAGCGCGCTCAGCACGCCGCTGACCGCAAAGGCCCATCGGTACCCCACCAGGTCGGCCACGGCCCCGCCGACCAGAGGCCCCACCGCTCCCCCCGCGCTGCTGGCCATCTGAATCACGCCCAGGGCAAACCCCACGTTCTCCAACGGGACGAACGCCGAGGCCAGGGCGAAGAATGCAGGGGTGATGCCCGCCAATGCGCCCTGAAAGGCGCGCGCCACGAACAACTGCTGCACGCTGCCCACCAGCGCCATCGCCCCGAATGTTACGGCGATGCCCAGCGCCGCGCGGGCGGTGTTCCACTTGTGCCCCATCCGATCCGACAGCGCGCCCCAGAACGGGAACACCAGGAACGAAGCCGCCGACCCGGCCGCGGCCAACAGCCCCGACCAGAGTTCCACCTCGTGCAGGTTCGTTACGCCCAGTTCGCGGACGTAGAAGGGCAGGAACGGGATGGAGGCATTCCATCCCACGATGCACAGAAACTGGGCCACCGCTGCGGCGGCCAGGTTGGCTTTCCACTTCGGCGTTGTATCCGTTTGCATGGCCTCTCGGCCCGATTATACGCCGCCACGCCGGTTTGGGCGAATTCAGAACCGTGTCCTCTCCGACCACGATTGCCACATCGCGCGGTTTGATGCTATAATGCACCCAGCAAAGCACATGAGGGCCAACGCCATGAATTCGCAGTTCGCGCCGGTGCCGCCTCTGACCGCGCTTTCTGGAGAGGCGAGAGACAGCCTGCTGTCGCTCCTGCATCCACGCGCCGTGGACAAGGACGAGTACCTGTTCTTTGAGGGCGACCCGGCAGACATGCTCTACCTGGTGGGCAGCGGGCGCATCAAGGTGCTGAAGCATTCCGACACCGGCAAGGAGATGCTCCTGGAAATCGTGGCGGCGGGCGACACCGTCGGCGACATCGGCGTCCTGAACGGCGGGGCGTACCCCGTGTCGGCCCAGGCGATGGAGCCGTCGCAGGTGTGGGGCATCCGCCGCACGGATTTCCTGCGGGCGCTGGATCGCCATCCGGAACTGGCGCTCCAGACGGCGCGCAGTCTGGGCAAGCGGCTTCAGGATGCGTACCAGACCATGCTCAGCCTGGCGGTGGAGCGGGTGGAGCGGCGCATCGCCCGCGTCCTGCTGAAACTGGCGGCGGCCACAGGCCAGCGCATAGGCGAAGGCATCATCATCAACGCACCCGTAACCCGCCAGGACATCGCCGACATGACCGGCACCACCGTGGAGACCGCCATCCGCGTCATGAGCCGCTTCACGAAGCGCGGCATCATCCGCTCGCGGCGAGGGCGCATCACGCTCCTGCGGCCCCACGACCTGGTGCTCATCGCCGAAGAAGTGGAGCGCGAGTGAACCAGAGGCCCCGGCGCCCGGCAGCGTTGCCGATGCGAATTGCGAATTCTATCACAATCGGATTTGCATTCCGCGCCCCGTCGGAGTATAATCGCCGCCGTTGTGCGCATGGCGGGGCGGAATCGGCCGGTGCCCACCTCGCCCGAATCTCTAGGAAGTGGGTGACGATACCATGATAGAAACCTTCTCTACGCCGAAATCTATCGCTGTCATCGGTGCCTCCCGTGAGACCGACAAACTGGGCTATTCGGTCCTTCACAACATCGTCCAGTACGGCTATCCGGGCAAGGTTTACCCCATCAACCCCAAAGCCGACGAAATCCTCGGCCTCAAATGTTACCCCAGCGTGCTCGCCGTGCCCGACCCCATAGAACTGGCCGTCATCGTGATTCCGGCCAAGTACGTGGCGGCGGCCCTGGAAGAGTGCGGGCAGAAAGGCGTCAAAGGCGTCATCATCATCTCGGCGGGCTTCCGCGAGACCGGCAGCGAGGGTGCGAAGATGGAGCGCGCCCTCATAGAAATCGCCCGCAAGTACAACATCCGCATGGTCGGCCCCAACGTCCTGGGCGTCATAGACACCGTTGGCAAGATGAACGCATCGTTTGCCGCGGGCATGCCCAAGCGCGGCAAGATCGCCTTCATGTCCCAGTCGGGCGCGCTGTGCACCTCCATCCTGGACATGGCGCTGGCCCAAAACGTGGGGTTCTCGCGATTCGTATCGCTGGGCAACAAGGCCGACCTGAACGAGATTGACTTCATGGAAGCGTGGGGCGACGACCCCGAGTCCAAGGTCATCATGGCCTACCTGGAAGGCATCGCCAACGGCGCGCGGTTCATGGACATCGCGCGGCGGGTTACCAAGCGCAAGCCGATGATCGCCGTCAAGTCGGGCACCACCAGCGCAGGCTCGCGGGCCGTCTCGTCCCACACGGGCACGCTGGCCGGCTCCGAGCGCGCCTACGACGCCGCGTTCAGCCAGGCGGGCGTCATCCGCGCCGGCTCGGTGCAGGATTTGTTTGATTACTCCATCGCCTTTGCCCGCCAGCCCCTGCCCGGCAAGGGCGGCGTGGTCATCGTTACCAACGCGGGCGGACCGGGCATCATGGCCACCGACGCCCTGGAGCGCGCCGGCCTGCGCCAGGCATCCCTCTCGCGCGAGACGATGGACATCCTCCGCGCCAACCTCCCCGCGGCGGCCAGTGTCCTCAACCCCGTGGACGTGCTGGGGGACGCCCGCGCCGACCGCTACGCCATGGCCATTGAGACGGTGCTCAAGGATCCCGATGTGGGCGCGCTCATCGTCATCCTCACGCCCCAGGTCATGACGGAGATAGAGGAGACAGCCCACGCCATCGGCCAGGCGTCCAAGAAGTTCAACAAGCCCATCCTGGCCAGTTTCATGGGTGAGGCGACCACCAGCGCCGGCGTGAAGATTCTCAACGAGTACCTGGTGCCCAACTACGTGGTGCCCGAGCGGGCCGTCGCTGCCCTGCGCGCCATGTACCGCCAGGTGGCCTGGATGGAACGCCCCATGCCCCAGTTTGAGACCTTTGACGTGAACAAGGACGTGGTGCGGAACGCCTTCGCCCAGGCGCGGGCCGACGGCCGCCTCACCATCGGCGACTCGGAAGCCCGCGACATCCTACAAGCCTACGGCATCCGCATCCCCGAGTCCAAACTCGCCGCCACCGCCGACGAGGCCGTAGCCTACGCCCAGGAAATCGGCTTCCCCGTCGTGATGAAGATCGCCTCGCCCGACATCCTGCACAAGACCGACATCGGCGGCGTGAAGGTGGGGCTGCGCAGCGCCTCGGACGTGCGCGACGCCTTTGACCTGCTGGTGTACCGCGCTACCCGCTTCATGCCCGAGGCGCGCATCTGGGGCTGCCTCGTCCAGCAGATGGTCATGGGGGGCCGCGAGGTCATCATCGGCATGAACCGCGACCCGCAGTTCGGCCCCCTACTCATGTTCGGCCTGGGCGGCATCTACGTGGAGGTCCTCAAGGACGTGGCCTTCCGCATCGCGCCCATCTCGCGCAAGGAAGCCGAAGAGATGATCGGCGAGATTCGCTCCTACGCCCTGCTCAAGGGCGTGCGCGGCCAGAAGCCCGCCGACATGGAAGCCATGGTGGATACGCTCCTGCGAGTCTCGCAACTCGTTACCGACTTCCCCGAAGTCGTGGAAATGGACATCAACCCCCTGATGGTGCTGGACAGCGGCCAGGGGGCCTATGCCGTGGACATGCGTCTCGTAATCAGTTAGTGTACGGCTACGGGTTATCAACGTAACCAAAGGAGAAGATAGAATGGCGAACTTGTACATCACCTCTATTGAGCCGGTTTCCGGCAAGACGGCCCTTTGCCTTGGGATCGCCCAGCGGCTGCAGCGCGATGGGTACACCGTGGGCTACCTCAAGCCCGTGAGCAGCACCGCCCACCGCATCCAGGGCAAGATCGTTGACGAAGATGCCGCCTTTGTGCGCGAGGCGCTGGGGCTGGAGGAGCGCCCCGAAGAATTGGTCGCCGTCCCCCTGACGCCGGAATTCGTGGACGAGATTCTGACCGGCAAGTTGCAGATCAACGGCGAAGAGGTGCTCCGCAAGGCCTACGAGAAAGTCGCCAAGGGACGCGACATCGTCATCCTGGAGGGCGGCGGTTCGCTGCGCGAAGGGTACATCGTGGACCTGGGCACGCCCGACGTGTCGCACCTGCTCAAGGCCCCCGAACTCGTCATCCTGAAGTACACCAGCAACGTGCAGGTGATAGACGACGCGCTCACGGCGTTGAAGCGCCTGGGCGACTCCATGCTCGGCGTGATCATCAACGCCGTCCCCAAGATTCACATGGAGTTCGTGCAGGAAGTCATCACCAAGGCGCTCGCCGACAGGGGCATCCGCACCTTCGCCGTGATCCCACAGGACCGCCTGCTCATGTCCATCAGCGTCGCCGAAATCAGCGAGGCGCTCAACGGGCAAGTGCTCTGCTGCCCCGACAAGTTGAGCGAACTGGTGGAGCACCTGATGGTCGGCGCGATGAGCGTGGACAGCGCCCTCACCTACTTCCGCCGCAAGCCCAACAAGGCCGTCATCACCGGCGGCGACCGCCCCGACATCCAACTGGCGGCGCTGGAAACGTCCACCAAGTGCCTGGTCCTCACCGGCAACATCCAGCCCAGCCCCATCATCCTAGGCCGCGCCGAGGAGGTGGGCGTGCCGGTCATCCTGGTGAACTACGACACGCTGAGCACTGTGGAGATCATTGAGCGGTTCTTCGGCAAGACCCGATTCCATCAACCGAAGAAACTCCAGCGGTTCGTGCAGATGCTGGAGGAGCGGTTTGACTTTGACGAACTGTACCGCGCGCTGGGCCTGACCAAGTAGGAACGTTGCGTCGCCATTCCCATGAACCGCGAACTGGCGCGTGCCGCCGCGGACTGGTCAGCCCGCCGCGTTCGCCCGCGCAGGTTCGCGGTTCACTCTTACTTGAAGGAGGGGAGAGATGATAGAGGACATCTTTGCGCGAGAGGTGCTGGACTCGCGGGGCAACCCCACCGTGGAGGTGGAGGTGTACCTGGACAGCGGCGACATGGGCCGCGCCATCGTGCCGTCGGGCGCATCCACCGGCGCTCACGAGGCGGTGGAACTCCGCGACGGCGACAAGTCGTACTACGGCGGCAAGGGCGTGCAGAAGGCCGTGCAGAACGTCAACGAGGAGATCGCCGACGAACTCATCGGCTGGGACCCGCTGGATCAGGCCGGCATTGACGCCCTCCTGGTGGAACTGGACGGGACGCCCAACAAGGGCCGCCTGGGGGCCAATGCCATCCTCGGCGTGTCGCTGGCCGTGGCGAAGGCCGCCGCCGCCATGTTGGACATCCCCCTGTACCGCTACCTCGGGGGCGTCGGCGCGCGCACCCTGCCCGTGCCCATGATGAACATCCTCAACGGCGGCAAACATGCGCTGGACAGCACCGATTTGCAGGAGTTCATGATCATGCCCCTGGGCGCCACCAGTTTCCGAGAGGCACTGCGCTGGTGCTCCGAGACGTACCAGGCCCTCAAGAAACTCCTGGCCAAGAAGGGCTATTCCACCAACGTGGGCGACGAGGGTGGGTTTGCGCCGTCGCTCAAGTCCAACGAGGAGGCGGTGGAACTCATCCTGGAGGCCATCGCCCAGGCGGGCTATCGCCCTGGCGACCACATCTACCTGGCGCTGGACCCCGCCGCCTCGGAGTTCTACGAGAACGGCAAGTACCACCTGAAAAAAGAGGGGCGCGTCCTGTCCAGCGAGCAGATGATCGCCTTCTACGAGGACTGGGTGCGCAAGTACCCCATCGTCTCGCTGGAAGACGGGCTGGCCGAGGACGACTGGGACGGCTGGCGCGCGCTCATGGAGCGCCTGGGCCGCAAGATTCAGATCGTGGGCGACGACCTGCTGGTTACCAACGTGGAGCGGGTGCAGCGGGCCATCCGCGAGCGCGCCGCCAACTCGCTCCTGTGCAAGGTGAACCAAATCGGCACGCTCACCGAGGCAATGGACGCCGTGCAGATGGCCACCCGCGCCGGCTGGACGGTGGTGGTGTCGCACCGCAGCGGCGAGACCGAGGATACCACCATCGCCGACCTGGTGGTGGCGCTGAACACGGGGCAGATCAAGACCGGCGCGCCGTGCCGCTCGGAGCGCGTCGCCAAGTACAACCAACTCCTGCGCATTGAAGAAGAACTCGGCAGCGCGGCCATCTACCTGGGCAAGGACGTGTTCTACAACCTGAGATAGCGCCAAGTGCGACGCGCCTCGCAGGTGCGCCGCACTTGGTTCGCCGCAGAGCACACCGAGACCGCAGAGATTCGTCAGGAACTCTCTGCGGTCTCCGCGGTGATAAGCCCACGGTGTCCAGGGCTACGCCAACTCGCCCTTGAGATACGCCTCCATCTTCGGCATGAAATGCGGGATGATGAGCGGCAGCATCTTGGGCATCAGGTTCTCCATGGCCGCGGGCATCAGTTCGGGCATCTGCTCCTTCATGTGCGGCGGCATGGGCACAACTTTCTCCACCGCCGCCAGCATGTCGGGCATCACCTTCGGCATCATCCCCGGCATCAGGATGGGGAACATCTTGGGCATGATGGGCCGCATGACCGCCAGCATGGCGTTCCTCACGCCGGGCGATGTCCGCTTCAGCCACTTCATGACCGCCGGGAATGGCCCAGGCATGGCGTCAATCATCTGCGGCAACAGGCCCACCATGAAGTCGGCCATCGCCTCGGGCTTCAGCAGGCGAATCATCGCCTCAAACGTCCCCCACAGGTCCATGGCGTAGTCGGTGGGATCCTGAATCTGAATCCCCAGGCCCTCGGCGGCCAGGTGCGCCAGATCCACGATGGGCATCTGCTCGCCGGTCTTGCGCGCCGTTACGCGGAACTGCACCTCGCAGCAGGGGCACGAGGCGACCAGCGCCTGCGCGCCCGTGCCCACGGCCTCTTGCAGGCGCATGCTGCCGATGGTTTTGGCGGCTTCGGGGTCCTCCAGCAGGCTCAGCACGCCGCCGCAGCAGTGGGCGTTGTCGCGGTTGTGCTCCATCTCCACGAACTCCACGCCCGGGATGGCCTTCAGCACCTCGCGCGGCGGCTCGTAGATGCCTCCGGCGCGGCCCATGTGGCACGAGTCATGCCACGTAACCTTCAGCGGAACCTCGTGCGTGAACTTCATCTGGCCGCTGGCGATCCTTTCGGCCAGCAATTCGGAGTAGTGGCGCACTTCAAAGTTGTATTCTATGCCCAGTTTCTTGGCCCACTCCGGGTAATACTGCTTCCACGAGAGCCAGCACGCCGGGCAGGACGTAACCACCGTCTTCACGCCGCGGGCCTTCATGCCGGCGATATTGTGCCGCATGATCTCGCCCCAGGTATCCCACTGGCCCGAGACCAGCATCGGCAGGCCGCAGCACGCCTCACCGTCGCCCATGTAGGTGAACTCAATTCCGGCCGCATTGAGCAGCCGCGCCGTCCCCTGGGCCACGTCCGTCTCCACATACGACGCCGTGCATCCGGGGAAGTAGCCGATGTCGGCCCGCCAGCGAATCTTGTCCTGCAACTCCTCGGGCACCCACGCCGACCGGTCCTTGCTGTAACTGGCCCAGATGTTGCGCTCCTTGCGCAGCGACTGGCGCATGATCTCAAACGGCGGGAAGGTCAGGCGGTTCTCCTTGTAGATCAACTCGCCGCGCATCTGGAGCCACGCTGGCTCAATGGGCAACTCCAGCGGGCACTTGACATTGCAGACCTCGCACGTGGTGCAGGCCAGGAAGTTGTCCACCCAGTCCTGGGTCATCTGCGCGCGGCCCTCCATGTACTCGCGCAGGAAGTACCACTTCCCCCTGGGCGACTCGGACTCCCACCCGCGCCCGTAGTACTGGTCGCACTCGTCCACGCAGTAGCCGCACTGGGCGCAGGCATAGGCGTACCAGGCCACGTCGTCGGGGATGCCGCGCTTGCCCTGGCCAGCGATGCGCTCCTCGGGCGTGCGGCGGAACTGGTTGCCCATGACCCGAATGACGGGCTCAAAGGTCTGGGCCAGGCCCATGAACGTGCCCATGACGCCATTGCCCAGCACCTTGCCTGGGTTCATGATTCCGTTGGGGTCCACCGCTTTCTTGAATTCCCGCAGTTGTCGCACGCGGTCGGCACCGAGGACGGCCTCGGCCTCGTTGGCGAAGTAGTAGCCCGTGGAATAGGGCCGCCCGCCGTACTTTTTGGCAATCTTGATGACGGTCAGCGCCAGGCCGAAGGCCACGTTGTACCCAAAGGTGCGCTCGTCGTGGGGGATGAACCCCAGCAGCGTAACTTCGCCGTTGCCGTTGACCAGGCCCTCCATGACCAGCGGCAGGTGCACCGACTTCTCAATCTCGCTCAGCGCCTGGCCCAGGTTGTCCAGCGGCACGACCACTTCGGACGGCAGCAGGCTAGGCCCCAGCCGCTTCACGTGCATCAGGTTGAACCGCTCCGCCCATTCGTGCTCGGCGGTTTCGCGGTCCAGCAACGCCCCGCCGTGAGCCTCCACGATGCGGCCAATGCGCGCCTCGGCGTCCTGCCATCGGGCCGCGGGGCCAACGAGAATGGCCACATAGGCTTCGGGCATCGTGGGACGGTGCTCGTGAACGGGATGGCCGTGCTCCAACTTGGCGGGCAGGCGGTTCTTCAGGCGGGCCATCGTCGGGTTGATGAAACTGACCGACCAGAGGGGCACGCCCGCTTCCCGCAACTCCTTCAGCGCCGCGGCCAGGTTCGCCGCCGACTCAAACCGCACGCCCCACACCTGCTCGGGCTCGGCCTTCCGAACCCGCAGCGTAACCTCGGTGATGAAGCCTGTGCCGCCTTCGGCGTCGCTGATGAGGCCCAGGTCGTCGCCCTCAAAGACGCGCACCTCGCCGTTGGGCAGCACCACCCGCGCCGAGACCACGTTCTGGCGAAACGCGCCGTACTCGTAGGCCCCATAGCCGACGCCGCCCTGGGCCAGCCACCCGCCCACCGTGGACGAGGGCGCGCTGGACGGGTACGTGCGCAAGGCCAAGCCCTGCTTGTTCAGTTCCTTCTCCAGGTCGCCCCACACCACCGACGGCCTCACCCGCACCGTCATCGCCTGAGCGTCTATCTCTAGAATCCTGCGAAGGCGGTGCATGTCCACCGTTACGCCGCCCTTCACGGGCAGGACGCCGCCGTAGCCCGAAGTGGCCTTGGCGCGGGGCACCAGGGGGACCTTGTGCTGATTGGCCCAGCGCACGAGGGCGACGAGTTCGTCCTCGCTCTTGGGCTGGACCACGGCCGCGGACACGGTGTTGCCGATGATGGGCTTGATGAGCCTGGGCATGACGCCGACATCGTGGCTGTAAATCTTGCGCTCCATCGTGTCAAAATTGACGCGGGGGCCGAACATCTGCCGCAGTTCCTGTTGCAGCGACACGGGTAGGGTTCTCATATGCCATCTCCTTGCATGAATTCTCAACCGCGCCGAAACCTGCACCTGCAAGGCGCAGGCCCGTCGCTCACGGATACGCCGTCATTTCGGCGATGCGCTGGAGGCGCCCCAGCAGGTTCAGCCGCTCCTCGCCGATTTCCGAGAAGGTAGCGGCCACGCGACCGAGCAGGCGAGGCATCTGCTTCTGGCGCTCCTCGGTCAGGACGTGCACGCTGGGCAGCGCCGCCTCAAGGTCCTTCGCGGGCACGCCCGTCGCCGCGGCGAGTTCCCGCAATCGGTCCGCCCACCCTTCGCGCAGGTTCTCGGCGGGGCCAACAAACTGGCCCACGTGGACAGCCGCCACGAATTGCCCGTGTACCTCTATGCGCCCCGACAGGTAGCGGAGCCCCGCGTGGCACGTGAGCAGGCGCGGAGACCCGCTGCGCAGGCCAGCCTCTCGCCACGACGATTCGCATCGCCGCCGCCCCTCTTCGGTGTCCAGAACGAGGCGGCAGAAGGCGCAACAGTTGCTCACGGGAGTGAGGGGCGACCCATCCGCGGCGGTGGTAACGGACGCCACGCCCAGCGCTTCGGCGAAGATGTCTTGGATGGCGCGGACACAGGACAAGGGCAGCGGTTGCGGGGATGGGGCTGCGACTTCGGCATCGGGCGCGGGGCGGCTTGCGTCGGTCGCCGCGCGTTGCTCCTGAAGCCATCGCTCAATCTCCTGGCGCGGGAACCGCCACTGCCCGCCGACCTTGATGCCCTTCAGCCGACCGTCGGCCAGCATGCGGTAGATGGTGATGCGGTCCACCTGGAGCAGTTGCTGCAACTGGCGCGTGGTCAAAAGCGCATCCATCGCCCACCTCTCTGCCTCATTATACCACCGCCCGATGCACGTGTCAATTTTTGTTGTAACTTATTATATGCGACAATATTTCTATGGCACAGTCGGAGCAGGGAACTCGCCGCGCGCAGCGGTCCCTGCCCGACAATGCTAGCAACGGGAGCGACAGCAGGGGAGAGGCGAATGCCTTCGCCGCGGGGATGGATGGGAATGTTGGGGCCCGTAGAGGAAGCACGCCCGCGCCGTGAGTCTGACACCGCGGAAGGCGACAGGTGGAGTTGCGCTCGCACGCCGCGGGGACCGAACGCCTACCGCCCCAGCCCCCAATCCGTGGCGCGGATGCGGTCATGGGTGGGGTCGTCGCGGAAGTACTCGTACCACCCGCAGAACCACTGAATGCGCTCGCCCATGTCCACCGGTCCGGCCGCGTACTGCCAGAGCAGGTAGCCGCTCGCCCCCTCATCCAGGCTCCTGCGGATGTCAGCCGCCACCGCATCGGCCCGCTCGCCCAGCATCTCCGTGCGAATGGGGCGGCACGCGTCGTCGTACACTCGGTAGTACACCTCGCCGAAGAACCAGGGCTTGCCCAAGTCCCGCGCCACCTGCACGATGTCCGCCTCCGCCGACCCTACCTGCTTGTGGATGCTGACAATGTCCACGGAAGGCAGCGCGTGCATGCGGCGGAAGTTGTCCCTGTCCGGCTCCGACCCCCACAGGTAGCCCGTCGTCCCCACCGAGACCGGGCGGCACGGGTCCAGCGCCTTGATGGCCTCCGACGTCTCCCTAACCCAGCCGTACTCGGCGTCCAGGCACGCCTGCGAGAACCCCTCCGGGCCGCATGTCGGCTCGTTCATCAGTTCCCACGCCGCCACCGCCGGGTGGTCTCGGAACCGCGCCACCACCTGCTTCACATGGGGCAGGTACTCCATGCGGAACGTGCTCTGGAACCAATGCTCGCTCTTGCCGCGGTGGTAGTCGTCCAGCGTGATGAGGAAGCGCACGCCGTACTTGGCCCCCGCGTCCAACACGCGCCCCAGGCGGTCCAGGTCCCAGCCGGGCAGCACCCAGAGCCGCAGCACCGCGTTGGGGAACGTCGCGCCGATGAACTGAAGCGCAGGCGCGATCTCCGCTTCGGGGAAGTAGGATTCCATGAAGTAGGCCGAGTTGGTGCCCAGGAAGCGGAAGGGTTCCCCGTCCAGGGTGAGTTGTGCGCCCGTGCGCGTAACGATGCCCGTGCACCGGCGCGATGCCGCGCCGAAGGCCTGTCCCGCGGTCGGGACGGGGCTGGGCACCGCCGTGGCCACAACCGTCGGGGCAGCAGGGGCCGCCGTCGGGAGAACGACCTGCGCCAAAGCGATGGTGGGGGTGGACGTAACGGCAGGGACCGATACGTTCGGCAGCGTGAGGCGGTAGGCTTGCGGTGTGGCCTCCGTGGTCGCGGTGGCGGCCGGCAGGGCTGGCATCGGTGCGCGGCCCGCATGGGGCCACCACACCGACAGCCCCAGCGCGACCCCCATCGCCGCGAGGCACAACAGACCCAACGCCAGGATACCCCAAACTGCGCGCCGCATGAAATCCTCCCGCGCCATCCTATCACAGAAGGGCGCTTTGGGCAAAGCGGTCGCTTCTGGGACCGCCAGCCCACCAGAGCCACACCGAAGGACGCGGCATCGGCCGGTCGCCAGGGAAGCAAAACCCCCTGCACGCGGCTGCATGCAGGGGGTCAACGGACCCTATTCCCTCTTGCTCTGGTGAGCCGCAGAGGACTCGAACCTCTAACCCGCTGATTAAGAGTCAGCTGCTCTGCCAAATTGAGCTAGCGGCCCAGCGAGTGGATATTATTCGGAAACGGGAGGAGTGTCAAATCCAGCGCGCAGGCCTTGACGAGCAGCGCCCCTTCATGCTACAATACAACAGAACCGGGGGCTGTCGCATCGTCCCGGCCTGTTCCAGTTCCGACACCACCGTGGACGTCAACCTTACCGCCCCCGGAAGGAGCGAGGAACATGGCACAGGAATTCCGCGAAATCTACGGCAACATCCCGGGCGTGGTGCGCGGGCTGTTCCACGACGCGCAGAAGGCCCAGGCCGCCGCCGAGGGTCTGCTGGCCATGGGCGTGTCCCCGCGCGACCTGCAGGTGATCCCCATCACGCCGCCGGAGCAGCGCAAGTACGCGCGGCCTCTGCTGGAAATCCTGGGCTTTCGCAAGCCCAAGCGCGAAGAGAAGAAGGAGGCGGCCCAGGGCCCCGGCCAGTTCAAGCCGGGCGATGTTGTCGTCCTGGTGCGGCTGCGGGAATGGACGCGGGACCGCGTGGAAAAGGCGCTGCTGGACATGGGCACGGATGAACTGGCGTACTTCCCGCCCCCAGGCGAAGGCGAGATCATCGGCGCGAAGGTGGCCCCGGCCCGCCCCACCTACACCCGGCCCGGCGCCTAGCGGTCGCTGCCAGGCACACCGACTCGTCGGCGCGGACGCCGTGCAGGTCTCCCGCAGGACGACTTGCCGCGCGCCCTGTCTGCGCGTCGCTCGCTTCAGGAGCGCGGCGGCTCGGTCGTGTCCGTGCCGCACCGCGCAACCATACGGAGGTTCGTCATGCCCCTGACGGAGTCCACTGTCCAAACGCTGCTGGGCTACCAGCGGAATGAGATCACCGAGCACCAAATCTACAACAAACTCGCCGGAACGCTGCGCGATCCGGAGAATCGGCACATTCTGGAGCGCATCGCCGCCGACGAGTTGCGGCACTACCGCGAGTGGCGCACGTACACCCAACGCGACGTGCAGCCCAACCGCCTGCGCGTGTGGAGATACTACTGGATCGGCCGCATTTTCGGCTTCACCTTCGCCGTCAAACTGATGGAGCGCGGCGAAGAGAATGCCCACCAGAACTACGGGCGGCTGCAGGACGTGATTCCAGAAGCAGCGGTCATCGCCGACGAGGAGGAACAGCACGAGCAGGCCCTCCTCCAGATGCTGGACGAGGAACGCCTCCGCTACACCGGCTCCATGGTGCTAGGGCTGAGCGACGCGCTAGTGGAATTGACCGGCGCGCTGGCGGGCCTGACCCTGGCGCTCCAGAACACCAAACTCATCGCCATGACCGGCTCCATCACAGGCATCGCCGCCGCCCTGTCCATGGCGGCCTCCGAATACCTGTCCACAAAGGCGGAGAAGGCGGGCAAGAGCCCCGCCCGTGCGTCCCTCTACACAGGTGTGGCCTACCTGCTGACCGTGCTCCTGCTGATTCTGCCCTACCTGCTGCTGACGAATTACTACATCTGCCTGGCGTGCTCCCTCACCCTGGCCGTGCTCATCATCGCAGGGTTCAATTACTACATTTCCGTCGCCAAGGACGAGCCGTTTCGCAGGCGCTTCGTGGAGATGGCAGGGCTCAGCCTGGGCGTCGCGGCGTTCAGTTTCCTGGTCGGCCTGCTCATGCGCACGTTCCTGGGCGTGGAGATTTAGGGGCGCGGCATGACCCAGGCCAACGTGCGAAGGTGGGAAACCCTGGGCGTTGTGTTCATCCTCCTGTGCGGCTCGGCGCTGCACTTCGCCTTTGCGTGGTCGGGCTACTGGCGGCCCATCGCCTGGCTCGCCGCCGTCAACGAGAGCCTCTGGGAGCACCTGAAACTGGCGTTCTGGCCCGCGGTGGCGTTCGCCCTGGCCGAGTACGTCGCCTTCGGTTCCCGACTGCCGAGGTTCTGGGCGGCCAAGGGGGTGGGCATCGCGCTGATGCCCGCGGTCATCGTCGGCCTGTTCTACGCCTACACGGCGGTACTGGGCGACAGTTTCCTCCCTCTGGACATTCTCATCTTCATCACGGCTGTGGCCCTCGGCCAGTGGGCGGGCTATCGCCTGCTGTTCTCGCCCCGCCCTGTGGCGCGCGTGGCTGCGGTTCTGCCCATCCTGTTGGCGCTGGCGTTCGTGCTCTTCTCGTACCACACGCCCCGCGTCGGCCTGTTCCGCGACTCGCCCACAGGCACCTATGGCATCCTGGAGGAGTATGGAATCCACTAGAGACCGCGCGCCGCGGGACGTTCGGGGCGTGATCCTGGACATTGACGGCGTGCTCCAGTTCCAGGGTAAGGCATACCCAGGAGCGGCGGACGCAGTGCGCGCCTTGCGCGACGCGGGCCTGACCCTCCGCTTCCTGTCCAACAGCACGCTCCACAGCCGCCGCAGCCGCGCCGAGCGCCTGCAACAAATGGGCTTCGCCATCTCGCCCGACGAGGTCATCACCGCGTCCTCTGCCACCGCCGCGTACCTTCGCACCCTCCGACCGCGCTCGGTCTGGGTGATGCTGGATGGTGCGGGGCGCGAGGAGTTCCAGGACTTCGTCCACGACGAGGAGAACCCCGAATACATTGTCGTCGGCGACAACCGCAGCCGATTCAATTTTGACACGCTCAACAAGGCCCTGCGCCTCCTGCTGCGCGGCGCCAAACTGGTGGCCATGTCGCCCGAACTGGTGGACGCCAGCCTGGGCGACGTTGAGTTGAACGTGGGCGCGTGGGCCATGATGCTGGAGCGGGCGTCGGGCGTCCAGGCTGTGTACGTGGGCAAGCCCAGCCCGTATGTGTTCGCCATGACGCTGGAGACCATGGGCCTGCCGAAGGATGAGGTCATCGTGGTGGGCGACCGGCTCGCATCCGACATCCGCGGGGCCAACGACTTCGGGATGCGGTCGGTGTTGGTGAAGACGGGGGAGTACGCCTTGGGACGCACGGAAGGCGACGCGCGCCCCGACTGGGTTTTGGACTCGGTGGCCGACCTGCCTGCGCTGCTGGGCCTCGGCACGGGCACATGAGCGCGGATGAGGCCCGCCCACCCGCAACCCCGACGGCCCAAACAAAAGCCGCCGATGCCACACATGGGCAACGGCGGCAGTTGCGCCTGCCAGAAAGGGCGCGGAGTCCTCTATTGAGATGCAGGCGAGCCTGACCTACAGGCCCCGCCCTGGATTACCGCGACGACGTGCGAACGCGCCTGGCCCCGAACAGCAACACCACGAGCACCCCGGCCAGGGCCACCCCTAGCAGACCCGCACCGGTCTTCGGCACGGACGTGGCCGGCGCGGCGACCGGCGTAGCGGTGGGCTGCGGCGCGGGCGGCTGCGTCGGCTGCGGCGGGGGCTGCGTCGGCTGCGGCGCGACGGTGGGCACGGGCGTCGCGGTGGCTGTCGGCGGCACGGGCGTCGCAGTCGCCGTCGGCGGCACGGGCGTCGCGGTGGCCGTCGGCGGCACGGGCGTCGCGGTCGGGGCCTCGGGCGTGAACGTCGGCGTGGACGTGAACCCCAGCGCCAGCGCCGACCCCGCGGGCGACTCGTCCGCCGCAAGGCCCGCCACGACAAGCCATGCGACCACCAGCAGCCCCGCCAGGGCCAGTCTCTTCCAGTTCATCGTCAACATCTCCTTCCTCCCTAAAGGCACTACCCTGGAACCGATCCTACACCGACCAGGGCGGGTTTCGCGCCCCCGCCCCGGCGGCATCTACCGCACAAACAGGGCAGGGTCGCCGAACAAGATGAACGTATCCACCAGGTCGCTGTACCCTGCGTTGTATGCACGAACCGTGCCAACCGCCACGGCAGGCCCCAACTGGCGCACGCCGGCCGTGAAGACCGTCTCGTAGAACCCCTGCTGCATGACATCGTGGCCCGTCGCCATGCCCCAGCCTGTGGACGACCAACTGGCCACCGTGCCCCCGCCGACGCGGCGAATCAACTGCTCGGCCAGGCACTCCTGCGTGGGCGACGCCTGCGGCAGATGGAACTGCCCCGTCTGGCACGTCATCTCCAGCAGCACCGGCAGGCGCGTCCCGTTGGTCAGGCTCGGCACATCGTCCACGTGGAGCAGGCGGTCGGCCACCCACTGGTGCTCCGACGCGTGCCCCATGAAGTTCCAGAACAGCGCCCCCTGGTTGAACTCGGCGAACAGCGCCGTTCTCGCCGCGCCGATGCTCGTGTAAATCCACGGCGCGCTGCCGGACCCTGGGTCGTAGTACACGCGGGTACGGGTGTACGCCGGGGCCGCGGTCCCCAGCCATTCGTACATGGAATCCGACGCCTGGATGAAGTTGTTGTAATTGGGCGCGTCGGGCTTGTCCGACACCAGGATAATCTCCCTGTCCCAGGTCCCCGCGCCTGGGGCGGTGGGATAGGACAGCACCTTGTCCACCATCGTCTTCGCCTGGTCGGCGTTGGCCGCCGGGAGCCGCCCGATGTACATGTCGGGCAGGACGTCATCCCCGTGCACCGCCACGTATCGGTTGTCGGTCGCCGTCTCGCCCATGGTCTTGTCCACCGGCGCGAGGAACGGCGGCACCATCTGCCGCCCGCCATACCCCTTGTAGTCCAGGAAGTCGTAACTGCCGTCGCCCAGCAGCAGCACATAGGACGGCCTCATGTTCCACTGGTCGTAGGCGTACTGCAAGAAGGCGCGGATGGCGGCAGGGTCCGCCTGGCCGTAGTTGAATTCGTCGTAGATGTCCTGAACGTACACCACCAGCGGCTGAAGCCCTTGGTCTTGGTGATAGGCCACCAGGCGGTTGGCCTGCGCCGCCAGCGACGGGTCGGTGATGATGAGGTAGTCCGCCCCCAGGGTCGGCGAGCGCCAGTTCGTAACGGGGTCTGCTACGACGGACACGGGCCGCTTGACCGCTCCCGACGTCCCGACCCAGTACTTGCGCGCCGCCGCCGGACTGTCCTGGAACGCCACGCCGTAGGTGCCCGGCACCGCCTGGGCCGCCACGTCTTGACGGCCCGCAGCGGATGGAGATGCGGCTTCCACGAGAGCAGCCGCGCCGCTCCGTTTCCACACCGACGGCAGCCGCACGTAGGCGACCGGTTCCGCCGGGATGTGCGTAATCTGCACCGGGTTGCGCGCGTCCGAAACATCGTACACGGACACGTCGCCCTGCGAGAAGCCGGTAATCCAGTACCGCGCCGTCCCGGCTTGGCCCGTAAACGTGAGCGACTTTCCGTCGGCGGCCACGTTGCGCGCGCTGTACTCCACGCTGAAGAAGTCCAGCCACACGCCGTCGGGAGTTGCGCCCCGGTCCTTGCTGGACAGCGTCAGCGTGTTGGCCCCCAACCGCAGCGCCGTCGTCGGGACAAGGAAGGACAGCGTCCGGTACTCCTGCCCGGCCCACGTGCGGCTTCCCAGCGACAGGCCGTTGAACGCGAAGTTCAGTTCGTGCAGGTTCGCGTCGTAGCCCTGAAGCCCCACGCGCAGCACGGCGTTGGCCACGCCCGCGGGCGGCTCGGTCAACTGGAGCGTGTACGAGCGCGGCGTGTACGGCGCAACGTCCAGCCAACTCAAATCATCCCAGAACCAGTGATCGCCCTTGGGCGACGCATAGAGGGAATCGTAGCGCAGCGATTGCTCGGCCACGGCGGTAACGGAGTGGGCGGGCACGTAGGACGTCGTCGGATTCACCGCGCCGCTCCTCGTCTCCATCCGCTTGCCGTCCGCCGCGCCAAAACTCAACCAATAAGTGCTCGTGTTTGTGTAGCGGCTGTAGGGCACCGTCGCGTAGAACAGGATTCGGTCGGTGGCGTTGAAAACGTGGTCGTCCTGGCCCTCAACCTGGATGGCGACCTCCTGCCCCATGTAGCACATGGTCAGCCGCGCCGGGTCCACCGACGCGACGGGGAACCCCGCCCCCACCAGGTCGGCATAGGTGATTTCGTGCAGGCCCTCGGCGCTCACGAGGACCTTGTACTGCGGGCCGATGCCGCAGATAGGGCCGGCCTGCGCTGCTACCGTGGACGGCTCGCGGGAGCGCCACGCCTTCGCCTGCTCGTAGTTGACGATGGTCGCGCGGAGCACCGGCTCAAAGTAGCCGTCCCGCTCGCCGTCGCACGCCGTCAAATCTGCGCCCGACAGGATCACCCGGACCCGCATGCGCCGGTACCACTCCATCTGGCCGGTTGCCGGATTGTACCGCACCGGATGCACCCGCAGCGCCAGGAATCGCTGGTCGCGCAGGTAGCCGCTGCCGGACACCTCCACCACCTCGGCCGGGTAGAACGCCGCTGCGCCGTAGATGCGCGCGTCGGGCGTTCGCGCCTCGTCGTACCGCACCGCGCCATCGCCCTCGCGTTCGGCAGAAGCCGTCGGCCCAGGCATCAGGCGATACGGCCCCTCCAGCAGGATGCGGTCGGTGCTCTCCAACTGCACCTGCCACGTGGCCTGGGGCGGGATGCCCAGCAGGACGCCCTGCACCGGCAGTTCCGGCGCGCCCGGCTCCGACGCCGTGGCAAGCCCCGCCACCCGCACCTGGTGCCAGGTCTCGCCCTGGACGTCCACCACCTGCACCGACGGGCGCGGCGTGAGGATGTCCAGCACGATGGCCTCGGCGCTGCCCGAAACCACGCGCACTTCGGGCTTCAGTTCGTTCCCCCAGGATGACTCAGGCTGTGCGGCCTGCACTGCAACGGCGCTCATGAGCAGCACCGCAACCGTGCATCCCAGTATCCATCTCCGATTCATGAGCCTCTCCCTGCCAGGAGCCGCGATGTTTCCCGATTCAGATGAGCCGCGGGGGCGGACAGGGCCATCGCACCGCCGCCCCCTGCGGTTATCTTCCGTCGCGCGCTACCGCCACACCGACGGCAAGCGCAAGGAGTACCTGCGCGCCTCGTCGGGGATGTACGTGTACACCCCGATGGAGCGGAGCACGCGCGTCTGCACGTTGCCGTACAGGTCAATGTCTTCCAGCCAGTAGTAGTACGTGTGGCCAGGCTCCACGCCGGTGTCGGTGAAGGTGTACGTGGCGCCACCGGCCAGGCCGCGCCCCTGACCCGGAATCAGGTCGCTGTTCAGGCGCACCGCTTCCTCAAAGTTGTCGGTCGTGCCGCGGTACACGTTGAACCCGCGATTGTTGATCTCCGTGGCCGTGCGCCACTCCAGTTCCACCGACGGCCCGATGCGCCGCAGCCGGAAGTACTCCAGCGTGATGCCCGTCGGCGGCGCAACGGTTACGCCGACCGGCGCACCGCCCGTCGTCGTGGGCAGTTCCGCCGACCGCACGCCGTACTGGCTGTTCAGGATGACCGTCCCAACCGGCGTGTCGGGCAGGACGCGCACCGAGAAGACCGCGTAGCCGGTAACGCCCGGAGCCATGCTCGCCACGTTCCAGCGCACTTCGGTGGCCGTATGCGAGTGCCCGCCCGAATGCCATTCGGTGTTCGCCGGGATGCGGTCGGTGATGACCACCGACGTGGCGTAGGCGTTGCCCGTGTTGGTGAAGACGATGGTGTAGGTTAGGATGTCGCCCGCCCGCACCGTCGCCGGGGCCAACTTGGACACGCGGAACGCCGGCGCGCTCTGCACCGTCGTGGACGCCGTGGCGCTGGCCGTAACGCCCTGCGCGTCGGCGATGGTCGCGCGGTTCACCAGCACCGTGCCGTTGGGCAGCGGCGCGTTCACCCGCACCACCACGCTGACGCTACCTGTAGCCGGCGGCATCAGGTTGCCCAGGCTCCAGGCGATCTGGTTGCCGCTCTGGATGCCGCCGTTGCCGATGCTCTGCACCGTTACGTTGGCAGGCAGCGTGTCGGTGAGCACCACGCCGTTGGCAGGCTCGTTGCCCATCACCTGGTACTGGATCGTGTAGGTCAGGAGCCCGCCCGCCTGCACCGGATCGGGCGTGTCCACCTTCAGCAGGCTCAGCGTGTGGCTGCTCTGCACCAGGTCGGTAACGCTCGCCTGCACCGGCACGGGCAGGCCGCCGCCCAGGGCCTCGGCCGTGTTGACGATGGGCGTGTTGTTGGGCAGCGGAGCCGCCACACGCACCCGGTACCGCGCCGTTACGCTCCCGCCCAGCGGGATGGACACGCTGCTCGCCAGCGTGGGCGGCGTGAACCCAGGCGTGCCCGCCCCGGGCGGATCCAGCACGATGCTGCCCGGCACGAACGTCGTGTTCGCCGGGACCGTGTCGGATATCGTCAGGCCGCTGATGGGGCCGTCGCCGATGTTCTGCACGGTTACCGAGTACTGAATCTCGGCGCCGGGCTGCACGAACCCCGCCGCAGACGACTGCTTGATGACGCGCACGTTGATCTGCTGGCGCAGGGTGTTGCTGGCGCTGGACGTGTTGTTGCCGTAGTTGCGCTCGGCGGTGCTCGTGCCGATGGCCGCCACGTTGGTCAGCGTCCGCTCCGTCTCCCCGGTCGGGTTCACCGTCGCCGTGAACACCAGCGTCCCGGTGGCACCCGAGGGCAGCGTGCCCACCGACCAGATGAGGTCCTGGCCCACCTGCGACGGGCCGACCACGCCCGGCTCTGCGTGCACCACGCCGCCGAACGTCAGGCCCGACGGCAGGGTATCGGTGATGCGCACGTTGAGCGCGGCGGCCGGCCCCGCGTTCACGTAGCCGAGCGTGTACGTGATGACGTCGCCCGACTTCACCGTGGCCGGCTCAACCGTCTTGGCGATGCTCACGTCGGTGTTCTCCACCAGCGTGGATGCCGAGGCGGTCGCGCCCTTGCCCTGGTCATCCAGGGCGCTGGCCCAGTTGAGGATGCTCGTCCCGTTGGGCACCGACAGGTCCACCCGCACCGTCAGCGTTACCACCGCCGGCTCGCCCGGATTCACCGAGGCCAGCGTCCAGCGGACCATGCCCGGCTGGCCGACCGGCGGCGATTCTATGGACGTGCCGCCGCTGGCCGAGTAGAATGTGGTGCCCGCCGGGATGCCGTCCGAGACGATGACGTTGGTCGCAGGCTCGTTGCCCGTGGCCTCCACCGTCAGCGTGTAGGTGAGCAGTTCGCCCGCCTGCACCGGGTCCACCAGGTCCAACTTGGACAGCGCCAGGGTGTGGTCGCTGGTTACCAGCGTGGTGTCGGTGGCCGAGGCGCTGCGCCCGTCCTGATCGCGGAAGTAGGCCGTGTTGGCGATGGCCGTCCCGCGCGGCAGCGGCGTGTTCACCCGCACCGTGAAGGTTACCTCGCCCGTGGTCGGCGCGGGCAGCGTGCCCAGGTTCCACACCAGGACGCCGCCCACCGGCGTAACGCCGCCGCTTGCGCCCACAAACTCGGTGTTCGCGGGCACGCGGTCGGTGATGACCGCCAGCGGGGCAGGCTCATCGCCGATGACCCCGTAGCCGATGACGTAGGTCAGCAGGTCGCCCGCCGCCACCGGCTTCGGCGAGCCGGTCTTGGACAGCGCCAGGATGTGGTCGCTGGACACCACGTCCGTAACCGTCGCGGTGATGGGGTCGGGGATGCGATCCGCCGTAACCGCCGCGGTGTTGGTGATGACCGTGCCGTTGGGCAGCGGCGAGTTCACCCGCACCAGGTAACTCACCGTTACCGTCTGGCCCGCGGGCACCGTCATGCCGGTGATGACCATCGGCGGCGTGCCCGGCGTGCCACCCGCCGACGGCGGGTTCACGGCAACGCTGTCAAACCACGTTACCTCGGCGGGCATCGTGTCGCTGATGGCCACGTTGTGCGCCGCGTCGTTGCCCGTGTTGGTGATGGTTACGGTGTAGCGCAGCATGTCCTTCGGCAGCAGGTCGCCGCCGTCCACATCCTCGGACGCCTTGCTGACGCTCAGGATCGGCCCGCTCACGACGGTGTCGCAGGTCGCGTCATCCTTCTCCGACGTGCGCGGGTCATCCGTGGGCACGGTGGACTCGTTGGTCCCGTTGCCGTCGCCATCGTAGTACACGGTGCCCTGGTTGCAGATTTGCGTCATGTGGGCCAGCGGCGAGTTCAGCCGCACCTGGAAGGTGATGGCCGTCGCCTGGCTCGGATTGAGCGTGCCGTCCCAGCGCAGTTGCGTGTTGGTCGGGTTCAGCGTTACCGAGCCGACCGTCGCGCTGGCCGACCCGACGATGTAGGTCGTGTTGGCCGGGATGTTGTCCAGGAACTCCGGATCCACGTTGTTCACCAGCGGCGCGTTGCCGATGTTGTGCAGCACGATGGTGTACACCAGCACGTCGCCCGGCTCCAGGAATCCGCCGTTCTGGTCAACGGAGACCTTCGTCGCCTGCAACAGCGGCGCATGGCCTACGCGGTCCTCGGTCGGGTTGTCCGGCCCGGGCACGCGCGGATCGTCCGTTACTTTGGGCGTGTCGTCCTCGTTCACCGAGCCGTCGCCATTGCTGTCGTAGAACACCCAGCCCTGGTTGGAGATGATGGTGTTGTTCGGCGTGTCCTCGTCCACAGTAACCGAGAACTGGATGGTTACCGAGCCGCCCGCGGGCAGCGCGCCGTCCCATTGCACCGTCGTACCCTCCACGAACAGCGCCGTGCCGCTGGTGGCCGACAGCGACCCGGGCACGTAGTGCGTGTGCGCGGGCAGTTCGTCCAGCAACTCATGCGCAGGCGAGTCGGGCTGGTTCATGTTGCCCGTGTTCGTGATGCCGATGGTGTAGCGCAGCGTGTCGCCGGGCTCCAGCAGGCCGCCGTTCAGGTCTTGCGACACCTTGGTGGCGACGATGGTAACGTGGCTCGCCACAATGTCTTCGGTGGTGTTGCTGTCCACGGTGGCCTCGTTGGAGCCGTCGCCGTTGGCATCGTAGTACGACGTCGCACGGTTCACGATGGCCGTCCCGTTGGCCAGGCCGTTGTTCACCTGCACGTCAAAGGTAACCTCCACCGGCGTGCCCACGTTCACTGCGCCGTTCCACTCCACGCGGTTCGCGCCCGCGTTGTAGATGACGACGCCGCTGGTGGCTGTGGCCGACCCGGGCACGTAGGTCGTGTTCGCAGGGATCAGGTCCACCAGTTCGTTGCCCGGATTGTCGGCCTGATTCTGGTTGCCCACATTCTCCACCGCCAGGCGGTAGCGCAGCACGTCGCCCGGCTGCAGGTCGCCGCCGTTCACATCCTGCGACGTCTTGGTAACCTGGAGCACGGTCGTGCTGTGCACCTGGCTGTTGAACGTGGACGACACGGCATCGGGCCACTCGGTGCAGCGCACCCAGCCGGTGTTGGGCAGCGTCGCGCCGTTGGGCAGCGGGCTGGCCACGCGGCCGGTCAACTGCACCACCAGGCTCGCGCCCGGCGGGATCGTCGCCCCGCTCACCAGGCTCCCCGGCGAGCCGCCCGCCTGCGCCTCGTCGTAGATTTCCACGTTGTCCACGTACATGGTGTCCGCCGCGTCCAGCGTGGTGCCGGCGCGGAAGCGGACGCGCGTGGCCGTGGACTTGTACGCGCTCAGGTCCACCACGATGGGGGTGTAGCCCGCCTCATCCAGCGGCCCGAACCACGTCTGCGCCACCTGCCACGTGGTGCCGTTGTACACATCCAGGTAGAACGCCTTGCCGGCTTCCAGGCCCACGATGCGGCGGTCAAACCGCAGTTTCGGATTGTAGAAGTAGTTGATGTTCGCTTGCCGCCAGATGGCGCGGTTGACGTTCTGCACCATCAGGCGCAGGCTCCCCGCGTCCCAGACCATGCCCACATGGCCCGAGGTCGGCAGGCCGTCGTCGTTCTGCTCGTTCCAGTTGCTCGTCCAGTTGACCGTGCCGTCGTTCTCCGCGTAACTGTAGATGGAGAACGTGTCGGCGTAGGTCGCGCCGAGCCGCCACGTGGACGAGCCGGGCACGTAGGTGATCTGCGGCGGCAGAGTGTCGGACACCACCACGCCGGTCGCGGTCAGCGTGCCCGAGTTGGTGATGGCGATGGTGTAGGTAACCAGCCCGCCCGCCTCCACCGGCTGCGGCGTGCCGCCCTTGCCGATGAGCAGCGTGGGCGAGTGCACCGTGTCGGTGATGGTGTCGGTGAACGGGCCGGGCGCTTGCAGGCTGCTGACGCTGGCCGTGTTCACGATGTCGGTGCCGTCCATGATCGGCCGCATCACCCGCACCTCGTAGGTTACCGTTACGCTCTCGCCGCCGCGCACGGTCATCCCCGTCGCCACGTTGGGCGGCGTGCCGGGGATGCCGCCCGCGGACACCGGCGCGATGCTCACGTTGCCGACCCATGTGGTGTACGCCGGCAACTCGTCCGTCAGGTTCACGTTGGTTGCGTCGGCGTTGCCCGCATTGCGGATGACCACCTGGTACCGCAGCACGTCATACGGCGACAGCAGCCCGCCGTTCACATCCAGGGACGTCTTGTCCACCCGGATGTCCGGCGCGGCGTGCACCGTGTTCATCGTCGTGGCGACGATGGGCGTCGGGAAGTGCTGGCTGGTTACCGACGCAGAGTTGACCAGCGTCGTGCCGTTGGGCAGCGGGCTGTTCACCTGCACCTGGAACCTGGCCCGCAGCGTCGTGTGCGGCTGGAGCGTCAGGCCCGTGGCCAGCACCGGCGGAGCGCCGCCCGGCACGCCCGCGTCGTAGATCATCACGTTGTCCACGTACAGGTGGTCGTCGGCGCTGTTGGACGGGCCGCTGCGGAAGCGGATGCGCGCGCCGCTCACGATGAACGGCGACAGGTCAAAGGTCTCGGTGTAGTACGCGCCGTCGTCCGCAGGCCCGGTCCAGGTCTGCAGCGGCGTCCACGCCACGCCGTTCCACACTTCCACGCGGAAGTAGTCGCTGGCACCGTCCAGGCTCACCAACTTGCGGTCAAACTTCAGGGTGGGCTTGAGGAACGGCGTCAGGTCGGCCTGGCGCCAGGCGTACTTGCTGGCTCCGCTGACGTGCAGCCTGCGGCTCAGCGACTCGCTGAGGATACCCACGTCGCCCGCCAGCGGGCCGCCATCGCCCGCAGGCTCCACCCAGTTGGTGGCCCAGTTGTGGGTGCCGGTGTTGCCGCTGTAGGTCGCGCTCTCAAAGTCGTCGGCGTAGGTGGTCGTAACGCCCAGCACCGTAGAGCCGGGCACGTAGGCCACCTGCGCGGGCAGCGTATCGGCCAGCGACACGTTGCCGGTGGGATAGCCGCCCGTGTTGGAGACCAGGAGGGTGTAGGTCAACACCGCGCCCGCTTCCACGGGGTTCGGCTCGCCCACCTTGGAAATCGCCAGCACCGGCGCGTAGGCCGTGTCGGTGAGCACGGCGGTGCGCCAGGTCGGGTCTTCGGCGCACTGCACCTGCACACGGTTCACGATGGGCGTCCCGTCCGCCACGCCCGCGCTCACCTGCACGTTGTACGTGAGGGTAACCGACTGCTGCGCCGTGATGGTCATGCCCGACACAATCAGCGGCGGAGCGCCGATGACGCCACCGGCCGACGGCGGGTTGATGGTTACCGCGTCCTGCCACGTGGTGTTGGCAGGCACAGTGTCGCTCACCACGACGCCGGTCGCGTTGGCCTTGCCGTCGTTGCGGATGACCACCTGGTACTGCAACACGTCGCTCGGCCCCAGCGGCGCGCCGTTCAGGTCGCTGGAGGTCTTGGTAACCACCAGCACCGGCCCGCTCACCACCGTTCGCACCGTCGGGTCGTTGATGGCGGGCGTGGACGGGTCGTCCGTCGGCGCGAGCGACTCGTTGCTCCCGTTCCCGTCGGCGTCGTAGGCCAGCATACCCTGGTTGCTGATGACGGTGCCGTTGGGCAGCGGCAGGGCCAGCGTTACGTTCAGGCGGAACGTAACCGTCGTGCCCGCGTTGACGGTGAGGTTCGTGATGCGCAATTCGGGCGACGTGGCGGCCAGCACCGCGCCGGCGGGCAGGTTCTCCACCGACAGGTAACTGGTGTTCGCCGGGATGGTGTCCGTGAACACCATGCCCACGGCGTTCATGTTGCCCGAGTTGGTGATGGTGATGTCGTAGGCCAGGACATCGCCCGGCTCCAGCGGCGCGCCGTTCGGGTCCACGGCCGCCTTGGTGATCGCAATGCGTGGCGCGCTGGTGATGGTGTCGGTGATGGGCCCGGCCAGCGCCACCGCCTCGTTGGTGGTGCCGTCGCCGTCGGCGTCGTAGAACGCGCGGCCCGTGTTCACGATGGCCGTGCCGTTGGGCAGCGGGTTGTTCGTCTGCACCGCGAACTTCACCGTTACCGGCACGCCCACGGGCAGGTTGCCGTTCCAGGCGATGCGGTTGTAGGTGCCGTTGTACGACACCGAACCCGCCGACGCCCACGCCGAGCCGGTTACGTAGGTCGTGTTCGCCGGAATGTCATCCAGGAACTCCGCGCCCGGCTTGTCCAGTTGATCCATGTCGCCCGCGTTGGTGAACACCACCGTGTACGACACAATCTCGCCCGGACGCAGCGGCGCGCCATCCACGTCCAGCGACGTCTTGTGCGCCACCACGAACGGCGCGCTGGTAACGATGTCAATCACCGGGCTGGCGCGCGTCCCGTCGTTGGTGTTGTTCCCGTCGGTGTCGTAGGACACCACAGCCAGGTTGTAGATGGGCGTCCCGTTCACCAGGAGCGGGTTCGTCCGCACCGAGAAGGACACCGTTACCGGCTGGCCCACGTTCACCGCGCCGTTCCACTCAATGCGGTTCAGCCCGGCGTTGTACGCGCCCGTGCCCGATGTGTAGAACAGGCTGCCAGGCACGTAGGTCGTGTTCGTCGGGATGACGTCCACCAACTCGTGGCCTGAGTTGTCGTGCTGGTTCATCGTGCCTGTGTTGTTCAGCACGATGGTGTAGTTGAGCACCTCATTGGGCCGCAGCGGGTAGCCGCTGGGGTCAAACGAGGTCTTGGTAACGTACACGTCCGGTGCGCTGGAGACGGTGGACACCAACTGCGCCAGGACCGGCGTCGGCGTCTGCTGGCTGCTGGCGCCCGCGCGGTTGGTGATGGTGGAGCCGTTCTCCAGCGGGCTGGCGACATTGCCCTGGAAGGACACGTTCATCGCCATTCCCGGCCCGATGGACAGGGTATTGGTGAGCACCGGCGGCGCGTTGCCCGGCACGCCGGTGTCGTAGATGATCACGTTGTCCACGTACAGGTGGTCATCGGTGGCATTGGCCGGCCCGCTGCCGAACCGCAGGCGGAAATTGCTGGCCTTGTAGCCGCCGAGGTTCACCACCTCGTGGGTGTAGCCCGACTCGTCCGCAGGCCCGTTCCACGAGCGCACCGTCGTCCACGTGCTGCCGTTGTACAATTCCAGCGTGAACGTGTCGCCGCTCTCCAGGCCCACCAGTTTGCGGTCAAACTCCAGCACGGGGTAGAACATGCTGCGGATGTCGGCCTGGCGGCGGATGGTCTTGCTGGTCCCGCTCACGTGCAGGCGCAGGCTCCCGCTCTCGGACACCACGGTGATGTCGCCCGACAGCGGACCGCCATCGGCAGGCAACTCGGTCCACGCGCCGGTCCACGGCTGCGTGCCTGTGCTCCCACTGTAGTCGCCGGAGCCGAAATCGTCGGCGAAGACGAAGGCGCTGGCGATGTTGGTGGAGCCGGGGATGTACGTAACTTCCGGCGGCAGCGTGTCGGTTACCATCACGTTGGTGGCGGTGGTGGTGCCGGTGTTACGCACGGTGATGATGTAGGTTACCACCCCGCCCGCCAGGATGGGCGACGGATCCGCCGCCTTGCTGATGGACAGCGCGGCGGTGCGCACCGTATCCGTTACCGTAGAGGTCAGCGACGCCGGGATGTTCGGGCTGCTGATGGTGGCCGTGTTAGTGATGATCGTGCCCTCGGCCAGCGGCGCGTTCACCCGCACGTCGTAGGTAACGGTTACCGTGGAGCCGCCCGGCACCGACAGGCCGCTGAGCACGTTGGGCGGCGAGCCTGCCACCCCGCCCGGCGGCGTAACGACCACGTTGTTCTGCCAGGTCGTGTTCGCGGGCAGCGGGTCCACGATGCTCGTGTTCGTGGCGATGCCCGAACCGGTGGCCGTCAGCACCACCTGGTACCGCAGCGTGTCGCCCGGCGTAACGTCGCCGCCGTTCAGGTCAATGCTCGTCTTGGTGGCGGCCAGGCTCACGCTGCTGTCCACCACGCTCGTGGCCGTCGTGTACTGCGGAGTCGGCAGTTCGTAGCAGTACACGCCCGCCTCGTTGACGATGGACAGGCCATTGGTCAGCGGCGACGTGGCCGTTACGTTGAACGTAACGGTGATGGCCTCGCCCGCACCCAGGGTCAGGCCCGTCGCCAGGTTCGGCGGCGGGTTCAGCGGCGTGCCCGCGTCGTACACCCGCACGTTGTCCACGTACAGGTAGTCAGACGCATCGTTGGCGCTGCTGGCCCAGAACCCGATGTAAAAGCCGCTGCCCTTGTAGGCGCTCACATCAAACGACCGAGTTGCGTAGGCCGATTCGCTCAGCGGGCCCGTCCAGGAGTAGACGGTGTGCCAAGCCCCGTCCCAAACCCGGAACTCAAACTGGTTCCCGGCTTCCAGGCTCACCGCCTTGGCGTCAAACTCTACGCGCGGCGAGACAAACTTGCTGATGTCGGCCTGCCTGTACGCGTACAACTCGTTGACACCATCACCTTGCATGCGGAGCCTGCGGCTGCCGGTTTCGCTCACGAGCCGTATGCTCCCGCTTGAGGAAATGCCGTCATCATTCCATTCCAGCCAGTTGGAGCCCCACGGCGTGTTGCCCGTGTTACCGCTGTACGTATTGGACTCAAAGTCGTCGGCGTACACGGTGGGCACCTTCAGGCCCGCGCTCCCAGGCACGTAGGTAACGTACGGCGACAGGTTGTCCACGATGCCCAGGTCGTTGGCCGCCACCGGGCCCGTGTTCGTGATGTAAAGTGTGTACGTCATGAGCGAGCCGGGCGTTACCGTCATGGGCTCACTCACCTTGCGGATGTCAAACACGGGCGCGGAGACCGTCCGCGAGACCTGGTTGCTGAGCACCGGCGTGGGCGCACCCACCGCGCTCACGTCGGCGCGGTTGCGGATGACCGTCCCGTTGGGCGTGGGCCGGTTCACCGTTACGTCAAACGTTACGGTTACCGGCGTGCCCACCGGCACCGTCAGGCCGGTTACGATATTCGGCGGAGTGCCAGGCGTCCCGCCAGCCGACGGCGGGCTGATGGTGATGTTGTCGGCCCAGGTCGTGTTGGCAGGGAGCGTGTCGCTGATGACGGTGTTCTCGGCGGGGGCGTTGCCCGTGTTGTTCACCACCAGCGTGTAGCGCAGCGTGTCGCCAGGCACCAGCGGCGCTCCGTTCAGGTCGGTCGCCGACTTGGTGATGGCCAGCACGGGCGCGCTGGTAACCGGATCCCTCGTCTCGTTGGACTGGCGCAGGGACTCCATGGAGCCGTTGCCGTCGGCGTCGTACAGGATGTAGGCTCGGTTGGTGATGGACGTGCCGACCGGAATCACGCTGTCCAACAACACGCGGAACCGGTACTGGGCCGATGCGCCCGCGGGCAGGTCAATCCCTTCAATGCGGAGCACCGGGCTCGTGGAGACCAGCACCCCGCCGCCCGGCAGCGGGCCGGACACCGAGAAGGCCGTGTGCGCCGGTATGGTATCCGTAAGCACCATGTCCACGGCGTCCATGTCGCCCGTGTTGGTGAAGTTGATGGTGTAGCGCAGTTCGTCGCCGGGCTGGAGCGGCGCGCCGCCCGTCATGTCCTCGGAGTATTTGGTGATTTCAATGACCGCCGCACTGGTTACCGTGTCGGTTACGATGTTGGTGTACGACGGCGTATCGCCGGAACCGTAGGCCCCGTCGCCGTTGCTGTCGTACCAGCACGCGCCCTGGTTCACGATGTTGGTCCCGTTGGCCAGTGGCGTGTTCAACTGAATGGCGAACTTCAGCGTTACCGGCTGGCCCACCAGCAGGTCGCCGTTCCAGACGACAATTGTGCCGCCCGAGTGGCCAATCGTGCCACTGCTGGCCCACAGGGACGCGGGCAGGAACGTGGCGTTGGCCAGCGGCAGAACATCGTCAAACTCATTCTGGCCCAGGTTCAGGTAGTCCATCGTCCCAACGTTGGTCAGGACGACCGTGTAACTGATAATGTCGCCGGGCCGCAGCGGGTAGCCGTTCACGTCCAGCGAGGACTTATGCGCCACCACAAACGGCGCGCTCACCACGGTGAAGTTCTTTGACGATGTTACCGTTGTGTCGTTGACATTGTCGCCGTTGCTGTCGTAGGTGAAGTACGCCGTGTTCTGGACGTTCGTGCCGTTGTTCAGCGGCAGGTTCACGTCGGCGCTGTACGTGATCGTAACCGGCTGGCCCACGTTGACCGGGCCGTTCCACTCAATGCGGTGCGCGCCCGAGTTGTACGTCGCCGTGCCCGACGTGGCCGTCAGGGTCCCCGCCACCAGGGTTACATGCGGCGACAGGACATCCCAGAACTCGTCGCCCGCGTCATCCCCCTGGTTCATGTCGCCCGTGTTCCACAGGACCACCTGGAAGTTCAGGCGGTCGCCGGGCACCACGTTGCCGCCGTTCACGTCCGTGCCCGTCTTGGCCACGTTGCCGATGGGCGCGCTGGTTACCGTGTTCGTTACCGTCGCGGTAACCGGCGTCAGGCGGTCGGCGCTCACCGTGGCCGTGTTGGTGATGACCGTGCCGTTGGGCAGCGGTGAGTTCAGTTGCACCGCCATCGTCAGCGTTACCGACGTCTGCGCCGTGATGACCATGCCCGACACCAGGTTGGGCGGCGTCCCCAGCGTCCCGCCTGCCGACGCCGGCACGCGGGTTACGCTGCCGGGCACGTAGGTCGTGTTGGCGGGCACCGTGTCGGTAACCGCGACGTTGATGGCGTTCTCGGTGCCGGTGTTGGTGATGACAATCGTGTAACTGAGCACGTCGCCTGGGCGCAGATTGCCCCCGTTCATGTCCTGCGCGATCTTGCTCACCGCCAGCGCCGGGGCCGCGGTTACCGTGTCCTGCGTCGGGTCGTTGAGCGCAGGCGTGCGCGGGTCATCGGTGGGGATCATCTCGTAGTTGCCCAGGCCGTCGCGGTCGTAGCGCACGTAGCCCTGGTTACTGATGACCGTGCCATCCCACAGCGGCAGGTTCACCCGCACGCGGAACTGAATGGTAACGCTGCCGCCGTTGGCCGGGATGGAGATGTTGGAAATCTTTACCTGCGACGAGGTGCTCTCGTTCACCGCGCCGCCGGGAATGGTCGGCACGTTCAGGAAGGTCGTGTTCGCCGGCACAACGTCGGTGAACACCGCGCCCGTAACGGGCCGGTTGCCCGTGTTGGTGATGACCACCGTGTACCGGATGCGGTCGTTCGGCTGTAGCGGCGCGCCGCCGTCCAGGTCCTCGGAGACCTTCGTCGCGTACAGCGAGGACAGGTAGTAAATCGTGTCCTGCGTCGTGTTCGTCGTAACGACCACATCGTTGGCATCCCAGTCGCCATCAGCATCGCTGTCGTAGCGGATTTGGGCCGCGTTCGTAACGACGGTGCCGTGGCTGAGCACGCCCACGTCCATCGCCCAGGTCAGCGTCAGCGGCACGCCCACGGTGATGGGGCCGGTCCACTTCACCGACGTCCCGTCAATGCCCCACGTGCCCCAGGGCTGGGTCGCGCTGCCCGGATGGTAGCTGAGCCCCGGGAAAATGGGGTCGTAGAACTCAAAGTGCGACGGGATGTCGGGCTGGTCCATGTTCCCGATGTTAGTGATGACGACGGTGTAACTGACGACATCGCCCGGCTCGAACACGCCGCCGTCCAGGTCCAGCGACGTCTTGTGCGCCACGATGAGCGGCGCGCTCACCACCGTCCCGGACACGTAGGGCGTGTACGTGGTGCGGTTGTTCGCCTTGTCGCCGTCATCGTCCCAGTACAGGCGGCCACGGTTCTGGATGACCGTGCCGTTGGGGATGGCGTTATCCAGCACCACGTCAAAGACGATGGTAACCGGCTGATCCACCGGCAGCGGGCCGTTCCACAAGATGCGACGGTTCACGCTGTCGTAGGTGGCCGTGCCCGAAGAGGCGAACAGCGTGCCGCTCACAAACGACGTGTAGGTGGGCAAATCGTCGCGGATTTCGTTGCCGCTGTAGTCGCCCTGGTTCATGGTGCCGCTATTGGTAACCACCAGCGTGTAGCGCACTTGGTCGCCCGGACGGAGCGGCGGCCCGTTCAGGTCCTGCATGGTCTTCACGCCCGCCACGGCCGGCGCGCTGCTCACGGTGAACGTGGCCGGCGCGCTCGCCACGGGCGTTGGGTTCTCGGCGCACCAGACGCTGGCCGTGTTGGTGATGACCGTCCCGTTGTCCAGTGGCCGCGCCAGCGTGGCCCGGAACGTAACCGTGATGGGCTGGCCGACGGGCGCGTTGATGCCCGTGGCAATCTGCGGCGGCGTCCCGGGCGTCCCGCCCACCGACGCCGGCGCAATGGTTACGCTGCCGGGCACGAAGGTCAGCGAGACCGGCAGCGTGTCGCTGACGACGACGCCCGTCGCGGGGGCGTTGCCCGTGTTGGTCAGCACGATGGTGTACGTTACCGGCTGGCCGGGCACGATGCTCCCGCTGTGCGCCTGCTTGGTCAGCGTGAACTGCGGCGAACTGGTAACCGCGTCCGACACCAGGTTGGACTGCGCCAGCGTGTCGTTGCCGCCCACGCCGTCGCTGTCGTAGAAGATGTAGGCCCGGTTGGTGATGGACGTGCCCACGGTGATGACGCTGTTCAGGTTCACGCGGAACGCGAATGACGCCGAAGACCCCGCGGGCAGACTAATCCCCTCAATCCGCAGCACCGGGCTGGTGGACACCAGCGTGCCGCCGCCGGGCACAGTGCCAGGGCTGGCGAAGGTCGTGTTCGCGGGGATGGTGTCGGTCAGCACCATGCCGGTGGCGTTCATGTCGCCCGTGTTGGTGAACACGATCTCGTACCGCAATTGATCGCCCGGCTGAAGCGGTGCGCCGCCGGTCATGTCCGCCGAGGTCTTGGTAACCACGATGTTGGGCGAGGCGGTAACCGTGCTGACGACGGCGTTGGTCTGCGCCGGGATGTCCAGCGCGTCGTAGTCGCCGTCGCCGTCGCTGTCGTAGCGCACCTCACCCGTGTTGGTGATGGTCAGCCCGTTGGTCAGCGGCGTGTTCAACTGGATGGCGAAGGACAGGGTTACCGGCTGGCCCACCAGCAAATCGCCATTCCAGCGGACGCGGTCGGTCGCGAAGGTGATGGTGCCGCTGGACGCCGTGTGCGAACCCGCCACATACGAGGCGTAGGTGAGCGGCAGGATGTCCACGAACTCGTGGTGCGCCAGGTTGTAGTAGTTCATGGTGCCGACGTTGGTCATCACGACGGTGTAACTCAGCACGTCGCCCGGGCGCAGGGGCGCCCCGCCCGTCATGTCGTGGGCCGACTTCGTGGCGACGACGTAGGGCGCGCTGACGACGGTATCCGTAACCGCCGAGGAAACGACCCACGTCATCGCCTCGGTGCAGCGCGCGGCGGCCACGTTGGTGATGACCGTGCCGTTCTGCAGCGGCTTGTTCACCTTCACGTCATACCGCACCGTTACCGACCCGCCCATGCCGGGGACGGAAATCCCCGTGGCGATGTTGGGCGGGGTGCCCGGCGTGCCGCCCGCCGACGCTGGCGAGATCACGACGCTGCCGGGGACGAACGTGGTGTTCGCGGGCAGCGTGTCGCTCACGACCGTGCCCGTCGCGTTGCCGTTGCCCGAGTTGGTCAGCGTGATGATGTACCGCAGCGTGTCATCGGGGTTCAACGGCGGCGTGCTCACGACCTGCGAGGACTTGACGACCGTCAGCGAGGGGCTGCTGTGCACGGTGGTGTAGGCCGAGGCCGAAACCGGCGTGATGATCTGCGTGCACGTAACCGATGCGGTGTTGGTGATGGTCAGGCCGTTGGTCAAGGGGGCCTGCGACTGCACCTCAAACGTAACCGTTACCGCCTGGCCGGGGGCCAGGGTGTGGCCGGTCAGAATCCACGGTGGCGCGCCCACGCCCGCGATCTCCACGTCGGGCGTCAGCCGCGTGCGCACCAGGCTGGCGTGCTCCGCATCCCACAACGTGGCGCGCGGCCCAGCGGAAGGCTGCCCATCAGGCAGCAAGTCCGTCAGCATCACGCTCCCGCCCACGTAGGACGTGTTGGCCGGCACGGGGTCGTAGATGGACACGTTGTTGGCGGTGGTCGTGCCGGTGTTGGTAACCCGCACGGTGTAGGTAATGCGCTCGCCCGCTTCCACCACCGCGGGAACCGCCTGCTTGGTGATCGCCAGGATGGGGGCCTGGAGCACGTCCGTAACCTGGGCGGTCGCCAGGGGCACAGCCCCGCTCTTGACCGTGGCCGTGTTGGTCATCAGCGTGCCGCCCGACAGGGGCTGCAACACCAGCGCCGACAAGCGCACCACCTTGCTGGCGCCTGCCTCCACCACCAGGTTCGTGGTCATCACCGGAGGCGCGGCCAACGTGGTGCCCTTGTCGTAGATTTCCACGTCGTCCACATACATCACGTCGCCGGTGCTCACCGCCGAGCCCGTGCGGAACCGGATCTTGAGGTTGGAGGCCTTGTAGGGGGTCAGGTTCAGTTCTTCGGAGACGTACACATCCTGGGTGGAGCCGACGCTCCAGGACAGGACGGCGTTGTGCCACACGCCGCCGTCGTACACGTCCAGGTAGAACCAGTCGTTCGCCTCAACAGACCACAACTTGCGGATGAATCGCAGGGTCGGCTGGATCATCGTGGAGGTGTCGGCCGGGCGCTCCACCGACTTGTTGGCCGCGCGCATGCGCAGGCGGTAACTGCCCGCATCCTCCTCAATGACGAGGTCGCCGATGTGAGGGCCAATGGTGTCGTTGGTCTCCACCCACGGGCCGGCCCAGTTGGCAGTGCCCGTGTTATTGGACCAACTGACCACGTTGAAGTCGTCGGCATACGTCAGAGGCGAGGCCGCAACGGCGCTGCCGGCGACGTATTGCACCTGCGACGGGAGGTCATCGCGCACCTCCAGCGTTACCGGCGACGGGTCCGTGTTCGTGATCCGGATGGTGTACTGGATCACCTGGCCCGGCACGGCCGTACCCCCGGCACTGGAGGTCTTGGTCAGCAGCACGCCGGGAGCCGCATGGGCAGGGCGAATCGCCAACCCCATCCCGACCGCCAGCGCAAGCGCTACGAGTACAACTACGCCCAACCATGTTGCCTTCCTCATGACAGGCCTCCTTGTACGCACTGGTCTGCGCATAGGCCAAAACGAAGCCGCAGCGCTTGCCGCTGGACTTCCCGCCCATGCACGAACTCGCGCCTCCGTGCCTCGGCGCTTTCTTCAGTTGTCGGTATTCGTTTCGTGGAAACAAGCGGCGGGGTGTCCCCTTCTCGCCCATGCGCCAATCGCCCTTCTCGCGCTGAAAGGCATCCGGCCCAGCCGCATGGTGCGAAAAGGCCCCGGAGCATCAGACTCCTCTTTACGTTATGTATTATACAACCGTTTTCTAGCACTTGTCAATAACCTTGTCAACTTGCCCGCCAAGTGCCCGCCTCACGCCGCCCCCACGGGGACAGATTCCTGCGGCGCGGCGCCCGGCGGCACACCCCACCGTCGGGAGGTGCACGACTCCCACATGCAACGTGCAATTTCTGTACCAGCGGGACCCCCGACGGCATTGCTCCGCCGGGTGCATTTGAGTTTGGGGGCAAGCCTGCGGCAATTGACACCTCTTTCGCCGCCTGATGTACAGCAACGGGTCTGCTGACCTCACCTAACCCCTCCCGCACCCTCCCCTTTCCTCTCCGCGGGCGGAGAGGAAAGGGGAGGGCCGGGGTGGGGATAGGTGAGGTAGATTCTGCTCGGCAGCCCAACGATATCCGGTCATTCTCGCCCCAGGGTTGAAATGCACCCGCTCCGCCCAGGTGGTTGACCTCCCCGCCCCGCCTGTGCTATACTCCACGCCAGCAGCAAGAAGCATGGGGAGAAACGCATGGAATCAGCCGTCATTGCCGTTGACCTGGGGGGCACCCACCTGCGGACCGCCGTCTGCACCGCCGACGGCCGCATCCTCTTCCGCGCGAAAACCGAAACCGAGGCGCATCTGGGCGCGGAGCACGTCGTCCGCCGCATGATTGGCCTCATCCGCGAGGCCATCCAGCAGAACCCGACGTGCTGCGTCCGGGCCATCGGCATCGGCGCGCCCGGCCCGCTCCAGCCCCGCACGGGCATCATCATTGAGTGCCCCAACCTCCCAGGGTTTGAGATGTACCCCCTCCGCGACCGCATCACCGAGGCCACCGGCCTGCCCACCGTCGTGGAGAACGACGCCAACGCCGCCGCCGTGGGCGAGCACCGTTACGGCGCCGGGCGCGGCTTCGCCAACCTGGTCTATCTCACCATCAGCACCGGCATCGGCGGGGGCATCATCATTGAGAACGAAATCTACTGGGGAGACAGCGGATACGCCGGAGAAGTAGGCCACATGACCCTGGAAGCCCACGGCCCACGCTGCAACTGCGGCAACATCGGCTGCCTGGAGGCCCTGGCGGCGGGTCCGGCCATCGCCCGCAACGCCCGCGCCGCCATCGCCTCGGGCCGCCCCACCCGCATCTTGGACATGACGCCAGACCGCAACCCGGACAACATCACCGCCCACATCGTAACCGACGCGGCTAAGGCTGGCGACGCGCTGGCCATAGAACTCCTGGCCCAGGCCGGTTTCTACATCGGCGTCGGCATCGTCAACCTGCTGCACATCCTGAACCCGGGGCGTGTGGTCATCGGCGGGGGCGTGAGTTTCGCCGGCAACCTCCTGTTCGGCCCCATTCGCCAGACGGTGGACGCCCGCGCGCCCCTCGCCTTCCGCAAGGGCGTGGACATCGTCCCCGCGGCCCTTGGGGACGACGCCGGACTTCTGGGGGCGGCTGCGCTGGCGTTCGCGGCGGTGGAGTCGCATGAACGCTAACCGCCGCCCACCAGCAGACATCGCCTGCATCGCCCTGCTCCACGCCTACGCGCCCTGGCTGGAACTCGGCGGACCGAACGACGGCATCGCCGAGCACGTGGACGCCGTGGAGTGCACGCTGGTGCAGCCCACGACCAAGGACCTCGCCGTGGTAACCCGCCACGGGCCTGTGCCCATGGCGCGGCTTCTGGAGGTGCTCCCCGAACGCATGGGCATCCACATCCACGTCCCCGACAGCGCGGCCGCCATACCGCTGATTCGCCTCGCCCAGGACACCGACACCAGCGCCCGCTTCACGTTCATCGCCCGGCACGTGGGCGTAATGCAGGTAACGTCCCTCACGGAGCACCGCATCGCCATCGCCCTGGAGACCGAGGACCCCGAGACGGCCAATGACTTCATCCAGCGTCAGGCCGTGGACGCCATTGTCTGCACGCCCCAGGTCGCCGACGAGGAAGTGATGCTCCTGTCGTGGGAGAAGCGCATCCGCGTGTATGTGGGCGTGCTGGATACGCGAGAGGGAATCTCGGAGTGGATAGAGCGCGGCGCGGACGGCATCCGCACCCGCAAGCCGGCCCTGTTCCTCCAGGCCCTGGGACCGCGCCTGCTGTAACCCCGCAACACTCTGCCCTACTCGCGGCAATTCGCGCGATTCGCGGATAACCCCCGCCAGCCGCCCTCGCCCTTCGCCCACCCATCGGAAGTGCGTCGCACCTGTCCTCCTATTCGCGGCAATTCGCGCGATTCGCGGATAACCCCCGCCAGCCGTCAAGGTGCGACGCACTTCGGAAGTGCGTCGCACCTGTCCTCCTATTCGCGGCGATTCGTGCGATTCGTGGATAGCCCCCGCCAGCCGCCCTCGCCCTTCGCCCACCCATCGGAAGTGCGTCGCACCTGCCCTCCTATTCGCGGCGATGCGTGCGATTCGTGGATAGCCCCCGCCAGCCGCCCTCGCCCTTCGCCCACCCATCGGAAGTGCGTCGGACCTGTCCTCCTATTCGCGGCGATGCGTGCGATTCCTGGATAACCCCCTCACGCTCCCCGCTGTCCCCGCGGAAGCGCGAACGAAAGCACCGCCAGCGCCAGACCGGCCGCTGCCCCCACCCCGCCCAGAAGCAGCACCCGGCCCCACACCGCCGCCAGGACTCCGTCAAAGGCCGCCTGCGCCATCTGCGCAACGTCCGCCGGCAGCGCACCGTTGGGGGACGTGGCCACCCACTGCCACAACGCGCCCCGCGCCGCGTAGAACATCCCGAACGCAGCCAGCGCCAACCCGCCGCCCAGGAGCAACGACCAGCCCCACCACTGGAACAGGGCGCGCGCGGGCTTCCATCGCAGCAAGCCGATGAGCAGGAACACGCCGAGAGTCGCCACCCCCAGCAGCGTGAGATAGTGCCGAGCGTCCAGCCGCGCCTGGCGAACCTGGTTCAGCCCCTCGGCCAGCGAAGCGCCGTCCTCGCTCTCCTCGGCGAGCGCCAGGATGTCCACGCTATCGGGCACGGACCTCATGGCCTCGTTCACATGGCCGCGCAGGTTCAGGATGTCGGAGCGCACAAACCCATCCACGTCAAAGTTCGGCGGCAGGCACAGCGGAATCTCGGTCCCGCTCATGAGCGCCACCAGCGCCGCCGCCGCCCGCTCCATCGTGCACGGGGGCAATTGGCGGAGTTTCTGAGCGAGGAGCGTTTCTGCGATGTCGGGGACGTCCTGCTTCAGTTCGGTGAGGGAGAGGATCAGTTGCGGCTGGGGGCTGTCGGTCCTGACCCAGTCAAACACCGCCCCCAGCCATCGCTCTATCTGCGCGGTGAGCCACGGGCCGGTAACGAGTCGCTCGGCCACCCAGTCGGCGTCGTCGGCGGTGAACAGCGGCCCCAGCGCGCTGCCCTGCTTCAGCATCTCCGCCGCCACCTGCTCGCGCACCAGGCCCGTCGCGGCGTTCGCGAATTCGGGCCTGCGGACAATGGCGGTGTACGTGCCCGGGGTGAACAGCGCCTCCACTGTCGCCCACCCGATCACCTCCAGCGCGAAGCCGAAAATGAACACCAGAGCCAGCAGACCGGCTAGGAACTTTCGCATACGTCCTCCTTGCCTTCCAGGAACCCCTGGATCAACGCTGCGGCTTGTCTCTCCGCGTCTTCGTCGCTGCGCAGCCAGCGAATCCTGGGATCGTCCGCTCGGAACCAGTTGGCCTGCTGGCGCACGAAGCGGCGGGTTGCCCGTTTGATTTCGCGCACCGCCTCGTCCAGCGAGCACTCGCCCCGAAGATAGGCCCCGATCTGGCGGTAGCCCACGCCGGTCATGGCGGGTGCATCCCACGAGTAGCCCTGCGCGGCCAACCGCCGTACCTCCTCCACGAGGCCCAATTCTAGCATGCGCTCCACGCGCGCGTCAATCCGCCTGTACAACTCCGCGCGCGGCAGCGTCAGCCCAATCCACAGCATCCGGTAGTCCGGCGGGCGCTTGGTCTGCAACTGCGAAATCGGCTTCCCCGTGCTCAGGCACACCTCCAACGCGCGGATGACGCGGCGCACGTTGCGGGGGTCAATGCGGGCCGCCGCCTGGGGGTCCAGTTCGGCCAGCCGCGCGCGCAAGGCGTCGGGGTTCGTGGCGGCCAGCGCCTCCAACTCGGCGCGCAGTTCGGGGTTGGGCGGAACGCGGGGAATCTCCAGCCCCTCGGCCACGGCGCGAACATAGAGGCCGCTCCCGCCCACCAGGAAGGGCAAGCGTCCGCGCCTGTGGATGTCGGCGATGGCCTGCGTCGCCGCCTCTTGGAACTCGGCCACGGTGTACCATTGGTCGGGCGACACGATGTCCAGCAGGTGGTGGGGCACCCGGGCGCGCTCTTCGGGCGTGGCCTTGGCCGTGCCGATATCCATGCCGCGGTAGATTTGGCGCGAGTCGGCGGACACGATTTCCCCACCGAACCGCTCGGCCAGGCGGATGGACAGCGCCGTCTTGCCCACCGCCGTCGGCCCCACGATGAGAATCAGCGGGCCGTTACGCTCCCACGGCATTGGCGATCACCTCGCACCGTTCCACGCGACCCCGCGCGTCCAGCGCCACGGCCACCACATCCAGCCGCCACTCGCCTGTGTATCCGCGCTCGGCCACGTAGGTCTGGGCAACCTCAATCATCTTGCGCTGCTTGCGCGGGCCGACCGACTCCTCCGGCGTCCCCATGCGGTCGCCGCGCCGCGTGCGCACTTCCACAAAAGCCAGCACCTCGCCGTCCATGGCCACGATGTCAATCTCGCCGACGGCGCACCGGTAGTTGCGCTCCAGCACCCGGTAGCCCAACTCCTGAAGTCTGCGGACGGCCACCTCCTCGCCGAACGCGCCCAGCCGCTGCTGCCGCGTGCTCATGGCTGCCCGCTCCGAGTCCGCAACTCCAGGCAGGCGCGCACCGGCGCAAACGTTCGCCGATGAATCGGGCACGGCCCCAGCGCCTGCAGAGCCTTCAGGTGCTGCGCCGTCCCGTACCCCTTGTGCTGCGCGAACCCGTAGCCCGGGTACAGGGCGTCCAGTTCGGCCATGAGGCGATCGCGGCGCACCTTCGCCACGATGGACGCCGCCGCCACGGAAAAACAAAGAGCATCGCCTCGGACGATGCTCTTCTGATAGGTCTTCTCCTGCGGCAGTTTCACCGCGTCAATCAGCAGGAACTCTGCCGCAATGCCCAGGTTGGCGATGGCCCGCCGCATGGCCAGGCGCGTCGCGGGCAGGATGCCCAGGTCGTCAATCTCGGATGCCGACGCCAGGCCAAACCCCACGGCCACCGCTGCTTCCGCGATCCGCGCCTCCAACTCCTCACGCCTGCGCGGGTGGAGCATCTTGGAATCGCACACGCCCTCCAGCGCGGCAAGCCTGTCAGCGCTGTCAAGGGGAAGCACCACCGCTGCGGCAGCCACCGGCCCGGCCCATGTCCCCCGCCCCGCCTCGTCCAAGCCCGCGATGATGCGGTACCCTGCCGCCAGCAGGGCCTGCTCTTCGGCCAGGGTGGGAGCCGGACGGTGCGGCGTCATAGGCGCGCAACGAGCGCGAAAGGCCCGCTATTCGGCGGGCGTCTCAATCCGGCGTTCGCGCAGGCGTGCGGACTTGCCACCGCGTCCACGCAGGAAGTACAGTTTGGCGCGGCGCACCTTGCCGTGGCGAAGGACTTCCACCTTCTCCACGCGAGGCGAATGGAAGGGGAACGTGCGCTCCACGCCCACGCCGTGCGCCCCGATTCGGCGCACCGTGAAACTGGCCGCAGGCCCGCCCTTCTTGATGCGGATCACCACACCCTGCACCAACTGAATGCGCTCGCGGTCGCCCTCCACGATGCGGCTGTGAACGCGCACCGTGTCGCCAGGGGCCAACGGGGGTATATTCGGATTCGGCTCAAGCCGCTCCACAGATTTCAAGAGTTCGCTCATGCTGTGCAACCTCCGGTCATAATGGCAAAGACGCATTATAGTCTAGTGCCGCAATTTCCGCAAATCAGTCCTGCCCGTCTGCGTCTTCGCCCTCGCCCCAGCCCAAGCGCCGCAGGAACTCCCGATCCGCCGCCGTGAGGTTCGCTTTCTTCAGCAGATCGGGCCGCCGCTCCAGCGTCCGCCGCAGCGACTGCTCGCGCCGCCAGCGCACCACCTCGGCGTGGTTGCCCGACAGCAGTTCCTCCGGCACCTTCAGCCCGCGAAATTCGGCGGGGCGCGTGTACTGCGGATACTCCAACAGCCCCTCGGCGTGGGAATCCTCAAACGTCGCGCCCGGGTCGCCCAGCACGCCGGGCAGGAGCCGCGTTACCGCCTCCACCACCACCATCGCGGGCAGTTCGCCCCCCGACAGCACGTAGTCGCCGATGGAGATTTCGTCGGTGGCCAGGAGTTCGCGGATGCGCTCGTCCACCCCCTCGTACCGCCCGCAGATGAGCACGATGCGCCGATAGCGGGCCAACTCGCGGGCCACGGCGTGCGAGAACAGCCGCCCCTGCGGGCTCATCAGCACCACCGCCACGTCCTGTCCCCTGCGGGCGATGTCCTCGCCCAGCACCGCCTCCGCCGCGTTCCAGATGGGTTCGGGCTTCATCACCATCCCGCCCCCACCACCGTAGGGCGTGTCGTCGGTCTGGCGGTGCTTGCCCGGCGCGTAGTCGCGGATGTTGTGCACCCGCACCGCGACGATGCCCGCCTCCATCGCCCGCTTGAGGATGCTCTCCTGCAGCGGCCCCTGGAACATGTTGGGGAACAGGGTCAGGATGTCAAACTCCAGCCGCATACCGCCTCCGATTTTCCCGCAATCCGCGCCGCTGTGCTATAATTCGCGGTGCAATCATACCCTGAAGCCGCGGGAAACGCAAGGCCCGCGCCGCCGTTCGGAGGAACCGACAGCATGAAGAAGACAGCGGTGTTGCTGCTCGTCCTGTGCGCCGCTTTTGCCGTGGCCTGCAAGAGCCAGCCCAACACCATCTACGGAACCGTATCGGGGAAAGTAACCTACGCGCGGTCGGCCGACAAGCCCCTGACCGACAAGTCCAACATCGGCCAGCCCGCCACCGACGTGAGGGTGCGCATCAGCCTGCTGGAGCAGCCGAAACACTCCGGCGGCCAGCCCGTCTTCATCCAGGGCGAGCCGCTGTTTGAACTCACCCCCGACGCCGACGGCAAGTACAGCGTGCAACTCGCCTACGGCCAATACCTGCTGGAAATCGTCCACGGCGAGAACACCATCCTCGCCAAGCGGATGCTGACCATCCGGGCCGGGCAGTCGCTCACCGCCGACTTCAACGTCCTGGCCCCGTAGTCGGCGCGCCCACCCACGCCGCGACCCAGGCGTCCATCCGCCCCGACTCGCGGAAATCCACCAGCGCCGCGTTGACCTCGCGCTTCAGCGTGGGCGCGTCCAGCGGCATGGCGATGACATACGGCTCGTCGGTGAGGAGCGTGTCGCCGACGGCAAACTCCGTGTGCGCGGCCACGAACTGGAGCGCGCTCACGCCGTCCAGGATGGCCGCGTCGGCATCCCCGATGGCCAGCGCCTCGCCCACCTGCGCCACCTCGTCCCGCATGACCAGCGCCATCTGCGGGAAGCGCCGCTGGAGCGTCCGCGCCTGCACGTCGGCAGCCGAGCCGGTCTGCACCGCCACGCGCCTGCCCGAAGGGTCGCCGAGCGTCGCCAGGACATCGGGCCGGGCCACCCAGCGCAGGCCCGCGTTGAAGTACGCGTACGAGAAAGCAAAATCCTTGCGCAGGAACGGGTCGTAGGGGAGCGCCGACACGATGAGGTCAAACTTCTTGTCCCGCAGCGCGTCGTACAGCCCGTCAAACCCCACGTTGGCGATTTCCAACCGCACACCCCACCGGTCGGCCAGCGCCTGGGCCAGGTCCACGTCCAGCCCGTGGAACTTCCCCTCGCCGTTCACGAACTCAAAGGGAGGGTAACTGGCGTCCATCCCGACGCGCAGGACACCCTCGCGCCGGATGCGCGCCCAGACCTTGTCGCTCTCGCCGCCGCCCAACAGGCGCAGCAGCACAATCGCCGCCACCGCGACGGCGATGCCCCCCATGATAAGCCACCGTTTGCGAGTCATGGTCCCTCCTGCGTGCGCCGCTCCCAGACAGCCCTTCGCCTTTGGATGGTGTGTCATTGCGAGGGCGCGCAGCGCCCGAAGCAATCCCCGATAGGCTGTCATTCTGAGGCGCGGAGCGCCGAAGAATCTCGTCAGCCGAGATGCTTCGCTTCGCTCAGCATGACAGGCGGAGATTGTCATTGCGAGGGCGCGCAGCGCCCGAAGCAATCCCCGATAGGCTGTCATTCTGAGGCGCGGAGCGCCGAAGAATCTCGTCAGCCGAGATGCTTCGCTTCGCTCAGCATGACAGGCGGAGATTGTCATTGCGAGGGCGCGCAGCGCCCGAAGCAATCCCCGATAGGCTGTCATTCTGAGGCGCGGAGCGCCGAAGAATCTCGTCAGCCGAGATGCTTCGCTTCGCCCAGCATGACAGGCGGAGATTGTCATTGCGAGGGCGCGCAGCGCCCGAAGCAATCCCCGGTAGACTGTCATTCTGAGGCGCGGAGCGCCGAAGAATCTCGCCGACCGAGATGCTTCGCTTCGCCCAGCATGACAGGCGGAGATTGTCATTGCGAGGGCGCGCAGCGCCCGAAGCAATCCCCGGTAGACTGTCATTCTGAGGCGCGGAGCGCCGAAGAATCTCGCCGACCGAGATGCTTCGCTTCGCTCGCAATGACAATGGACAGTTTCCTCTATGGACAGCCACTGGGCCAAAGGCTAAAGGCCAACGGCCAATGGCCCACAGCCAACGGCTAACGGCCCGCATACGCTTCCTGCATCGCCAGATACACCGGCTTCGGCGCGAAGTCGGACGTTACGAACGTGAAGGCATCCTGGTAGGTCAACTGCGGGCGCGGGAAGCGCAGCACCCAGAACACCAGCGCCCGGCACCAGGGCCAGTCCTCCAACGCCATGCGCGCCGCCTCCACCGAGTACGCAATCCGCTGCGCCGGCTTGACCGCCTTCGTCCAGCGCGGATGGTCGTTCCAGCCCGTCTCGGTGATGAACACGGCCTTGCCGCCGTCGCCGTTGGCCTCCATCAGCGCGCGCACCAGTTCCACGCGGCGGAAGTTGACCTTGTCGGGCGCGGGCGGGTCGTCGGCAGGGAACCCCCAGCCGTAGGTGTGGGCGGCCAGCGCGTCAAAGTAGGGCGCGGCCCCGGCGTCGTACATCGCCTGCAGGAACGCCAGGTCTTCCATCGCCCAGGGGTTGCCCGGCGGGGCCAGCGTCGGCGCGAGGGCGGGGGCCAGTACCGTGACCTCGGGCGCGACTGCCTTGATGCGCGCGTAGGCTGCCTTGAGCAACGCCGTGTACGACCGCGGGTCGGGCGGGCGGTTGCCCCACTCGGACGCCAGGTTCGGCTCGTTCCAGATGATCACGTGGGAGACCCGCCCGCGAAAATGCTCCACGAAGGCGGCTGCGTACTCGGCGAAGTCGTCGTAGCCATCCTCGTCCAGGTAGGTGAACGTAGTCTCCTCGGGCCGCGCCCACACCGGCACGAACCCCAGCCGCGCGATGACCGTCAGCCCCTGGGCCACCGCATGATCCACCACCAGGTCGGCGTGAGTCCAGTCAAAGCGGCCCTTGTCGGGCTCGTAGTAGGCCCAGGGGAAGTACTCCACGATCCACGGCGCGCCCATCTCCCGCACCATCTGGAGCGAACGCTTGATTTTCCACGGCTCCACCTCGTCGGTGAGGCGCGTGTGCAGGCCCAGTTTGGGGTTGCGGGTAACGACGGCCTGCGGCGGGCCGGGCACCACCAGGGGCGCAGGAGGGCGGTCCACGCCCCGCCACGCCAGGACCGCCAGCGCCACCGCTAGGACGCGCGCCCAGAAGCCGCGTTTCCCCAAGAAGCGGCGCAGAGATTGCGAACGGAAGGGAGAAGTCATCGGCATTCGGCCTTTGGTCGTGCTTGGGCAATCATACCCTGACGGGCGGTGCAAGGCAAATGAGTGCCGCCCCCACCCCAACCCTCTCCGACTCGGCCCACCCCTCACCCTGGCCCTCTCCCAGCGGGTGACGGAATGCACGCCCCGCCGCGCCCTGCCCAGCCCCATCGGGGCTTCGCCCCTTCAGCGCGGGGGTTCAGCCCCGCGCGGCCCCCGCCCGTGGCTAGCCCCATCGGGCTGCACGGGCAAACCCCTGCGGGCTACCCCAGCCCCATCGGGGCTTCGCCCCTTCAGCGCGGGGGTTCAGCCCCGCGCGGCCCACCGCCCGACGCTAACCCCGTCGGGCTACATGGGCAAAGCCCTGCGGGCTACCCCAGCCCCATCGGGGCTTCGCCCCTTCAGCGCGGGGGTTCAGCCCCGCGCGGCCTGCGGGCTGACATGCCGCGATCCAAACGCCCGGCCGCCATCCCGCCGGTGGTACATCCGCACCTGCGTGGCGTGCTGTGCGTTATACTCAAATGAGAGCCGCAGGGCAATTGCATTTATATTGGTGGGCCTGCTAAAATGCGCCCTCGTTGTGAGACTGTCGCATGGGAGGCGCTATGCAGGAAATATCAATGCCCGACATACTACGGC
>JADBJK010000040.1 GCA_014874485.1 Chloroflexota bacterium | reverse complement strand
CAGAACAAAGTTATGATAAAATCTTCTGTGGTCATGGGGCATTCTCCTTTCTGTATGGTCTGTCAACCACAGTTTGGGGAAGCCCCATGACTCTGTCAAACTAGCACCATTGGTTAACTACATCCTGCCAATCCTTGAGGCCCGCGGTATTGTTGGTATAGATCACGGCCGCCCGAACACCACATGGGTGAGAGCGTGCTCACAACAAGATACTCAACCATGAGTCGCCCCTGCTTGCGGGGTGGCCTTTCGTTACCTGGCAGGCCAGCAAACCATGTTGCCGGGCGACGGCTCCCCTCCCCCACCCCCAAATCTTGAACCCCGCGCCGATTTGTGATACAATGCGCTCGGTCAACCGGCACGTATCCCCTGCGCAAGGAGCACGGATGAGAGACCCGAACATCTACCGCGTCCGCGTCATGGAACGAGCGATGCAGATTCTGGACTGCTTTGACGACGAGCATCCGGAGCGCGGCGTGTCCGAGATCGCCGAACTCGTCGGGCTGCACAAGGCCACCACCCACCGCATCATCGTGTCGCTGATGAACGGCGGCTTCCTGGAGAAGGCCCCCGGCGGCGAACGCTACCGCCTGGGCCTGCGCCTGGCCGAACTGGGCATGGCCGCCATCCGCACCCTGGACTTCCGCCGCGAGGCCATTCCCCACATGAAGGCACTGGTGGACCGGTTTGAGGAGACGTGCGACCTCAGCGTGTTTGACCGCGGCGAGGTCTTCTACGTGGAGGTGATTCAGGGCAAGCACACCCTGACCATCGCAGCGCGAGTCGGCCAGCGGCTCCCGGCCCATTGCACCGCCAGCGGCAAGACGTTCCTCGCCTTCATGCCCGAGGCCGAGGCGCGTGCCATCCTCAAGGAGCCTCTCACCCGCTACACCGACTGGACCATCACATCGGCCGAGGAAGTCCTGGCCCAACTGCCGGAGGTTCGCGCCCGCGGCTACGGGTACGACGACCAGGAGTTTGAACTGGGCATCCGGGCCGTCGCCGCGCCGATACGCAACCGCGAGGGCCGCGTCATCGCCGTCATCAGCATGCCCGGCCCCACCAGCCGCATGACGCCCGAGCGCGTGTCGCAGATCGCCCAGGGCCTCGTCGCCACCACGCGGGCCATCTCGCTGCGGCTGGGCTGGCAGGGATAGCGATTCGGTCGGAATGGATAACTGTCATTGCGAGGGCGCGCAGCGCCCGTGGGATGTCATTGCGAGGGGCGAAGCCCCGAAGCAATCCCCGCAAACTGTCATTCTGAGGCGCGAAGCACCGAAGAATCTCGCCAACCGAGATTGCTTCGCTTCGCTCGCAATGACAGCAAAAAAGTTGTCATCGCGAGGGCACACAGCACCCGTAGGGACAATTCATGAATTGTCCCTACGGTTATTCCGAGGCGCGAAGCACCGAAGAATCTCGCCAACCGAGATTGCTTCGCTTCGCTCGCAAGGACAGATGGGATGTCATTGCGAGGGGCGCAATGCCTAAAGTAGTCCGGCGGGGCACCGGCGCCCGCTACCTCTGCGGCTCAATGATGACCTTGATGGACTCCTTCGCCTCGGCCACCAGGCGAAACCCCAGGCCCGTCTCCGCAAGCCCCAGCCGGTGGGTGATCATCTCGGCCACCGGGACGCGGCGCGCGCGGATGAGGTCCAGCGCCACGGTCAAATCGTAGGGCGCGGCCCCGTAGGACGTCATCACCGTGATGCTATTGCGCCAGAAATCGTTGACCGGAATCGGCAACTCGGCCCCCGGCGGCGTCGGCGCGAAGAACTGAATCGTGCCGCCGCGCTCCACCGACCGCAGCGACTGCTGGAACGCCGACATCGCCCCCGCGCACACGAACACCACATCGGCCAGCCTGCCGTCGTTCACCTCGCGCAGGCGGGCGGGCACGTCCTCGGTCGCGTGCAGCACCACGTCGGCCCCGAAGCGCCGCGCCGCCTCAGTGCGGTACGGGTGCACGTCGGTGGCGACAACCCGGCCCGCGCCCAGCGCCCGCGCCAGCGCGATGTGCAGCAGGCCCGACATGCCACTCCCCAGCACCAGCACCGTCTGCCCAGGCTGCACGCGGGCCACCCGCTGCGCCCGCACCACGCACCCCAGCGGCTCAATGAAGACGCCCTCCTCAAACGAAACGTCAACGGGCAGGACCCACACGCCCCGGTCCACGTTGATGGCCGGCACGCGCAGGAACTCGGCGAACCCGCCCGGGTCGTAGTTGGTCGTGTGCAGGGTCTCGCAGACCGTGTGCTGGCCGCTCAGGCAGTAGCGGCACGTGTTGCACGGGACGTGGTGCGACACGAACACGCGGTCGCCGACCTTGTACCGCGACACCCCTTCGCCCGCCTCGGCGATGACCCCCGTGATCTCGTGCCCCAGCACGCGCGGCGCCTTCTTGATGCGGTACCACTCCATCACGTCGCTGCCGCAGATGCCGCTGGCGATGACCTGCACCAGCAGTTCGCCCGGGCCGATGCGGGGCGTGGGCATCTCCTCCAGTCGGACGTCCTGATTGTTGTAGTACATGGCGACGCGCATGATTGCCACTCCGTAATGGGAATCAGTCTCGCGGGGCGATGGACTCGGCCCCGGGCAAACACTCCAGCCCGAACCGCTTCGCCTCCGCCCGCACCATGGCGAACAGTTCCCGCTCCACGTCGGGCGCGAGGCTGGGTCGGGTGTACGCCGCCAGGAGCGCCTTCACCCGCTCCCGCGCGCGGGCGAACGTGTCGGGCGAACCCTCCTCCTGCCACGCGCCCAGCGTCCCGCGGTCTATCACCCGCGACGGGAGCCACTGCTCCAAGCGGAACAGGCGGCGCGTCTCGGGCAGTTCAAGGAAACTGACGCTCAGACCCAGGCGGGCGAAGGCATCGGTGGCCAGCGGGTCGGTGCGAACCTGGATGCCCGCCAGCAGGCGCTGCGCCATGGCGACGGCTTCGGCATCCACGACGAGTTTCTCCACGCTGAAGCAGGCCAGGAAGTCCAGCATCCCCGCGCCGCTGATCATGTTGATACCCGCCAGCGCGCCCAGCAGCGCCGTAACGCCCGACTCCAGGCCCGCCTGCGCGTCCACGATTTTGGCGTCGCTGGCCCCCATGTACGCGTGGGTCGGAAGGCCCAGGTGCTTGCCCACCTGCGCGTAGCCGATGTCCAGCATGGCCGTCTCTATCGCGCCCATGGGTGTCGTAGCCGTGCGCATGTCCATGATGGCGGGCGCGCCTCCCCACACAACGGGAGCGCCCGGCTGCGCCAGTTGGTGGATCACGATCCCGCTGATGGTCTCTGCCGCGTGCTGAACCAGCGACCCGAGCAGCGTAACCGGGGCCGCCGCGCCCGCCAACGGCATGGAGACCAACTGCACCGGAACCCACGCCCGCGCCAGATCCACCAGGTTCTGCGCCGCGAACTCGGTCCAGCGCAGCGGCGGCGACGGGCAGACGTCAAAGACAGCGCGGGGCCTGGCCCGCAGGGCTTCGGGGCCGCCGCTCTCCACCGCCAGCATCGCGATCATCCTGCGCGTGCCCCTCGCGCTGAACCCGCCGGTTACGATGGGCTTGCCTGAGTACAGCAGCACCAGGAACAGGCGATACAGGTCGCCGATTTCCTTCGGCACGTCGTCGCAGATGGTGGCGGTAGACTGGGCGGCGAACTGGGGCAGCATTTCGGCCACCTGCACGATGCGCACCAGGTCGGCGGACCGGGACGAGCGGTGCTCCAGCGTCTCGGAGTCCAGGACGTGCACGCCGCAGGAGCCCGGGTCAAAGTGCACGGCATCGCCGGCATAGCGGACGACCGCGTTGCCCTTCCGGTCGTACAGGGAGAACTCCCTGGGAACTGACGCCAGCGCCCGCTCCGCCAGCGGCACCGGAATCCGCGCCACGTCGCCGTCCACCCGAGCGCCGACGGAAGCCAGCAGGTCCAGCGCCTCCGGCGCCATGACCCGCACGCCCGTTGTGGCGATCAGGTCCATCGCCTCGTCCAGGATGCGCCTTACCAGTTCCTCGCCCAGCAGTTCCAGGTTGCGTCCCATTCGGCGACCTCACGCACGTCCGTGCAATCCCCGCAGACTGTCATTCTGAGGCGCGGAGCGCCGAAGAACCTCTCCCACCGAGATGCTTCGCTTCGCTCACAATGACAGCGAGGGCGCGCAGCGCCCGTAGGGACAATTCATGAATTGTCCCTACGGTTATTCCGAGGCGCGAAGCGCCGAAGAATCTCGCCAACCGAGATTGCTTCGCTTCGCTCGCAATGACAGATAAACCTGGGATTGCTTCGCCTCGCCCGCAATGACAATGGAAAATCCCCCTACACCCCGATGACGACGACCTCTATCATGGGGTTCCGCCCCACTTCCTCCTGGAAGAAGCGGCCAAGCGCGCGGCGAACCCGGTCGCGCACCTCCACTTCGTCCTTCGGCGGACTGCCCGCGCCGATAGCCTCACCCGCAGCCGCCGCAGCCCGCTGCACCAGTTCCTGCGCCTCCGGCAGGTACACCACGCCGCGCGTAACCAATTCCACAGGGCGCTGGAGCGTCCAGCCGTCGCGCTTGACCGTCGCCACCGCCACGACAAACCCATCGCGGCTCAATGCCTCGCGGTCGCGCAGCACCGCCGGCCCGATGTCGCCCACGCCAGACCCATCCACGAACACCCAGCCGCCCGGCACGCGCTCGCCCACGCGCGCGCCCTTCTCGTCCACCTCAATCACGTACCCGTTCTCCACCACAAACACGTTCTCCGGCGGCATGCCCAGGTCAATGGCCGTGCGGGCGTGATGGTGCAAATGCCGCAACTCACCGTGAATCGGCATGAAGTACTTGGGCTTCGTCAGGCTCAGCAGGAGTTTCTGCTCCTCCTGGCTGGCGTGGCCGGACACATGCACCTGGGCCACGGCCTCGTACACCACCTCCGCGCCACGCTGGAACAGGCGGTTGATGGTGCGGCCTACCATCTCCTCGTTGCCGGGGATCACGTGCGACGACAGGATGACCGTATCCCCCGGCACAATCTGCACCTGCTTGTGGGTGCCCGCCGCCATCCGGGCCAGGGCCGACGTCGGCTCGCCCTGGCTCCCCGTTGCGATGATCACGATCTGATCCGGCTTCATGTGCTTCACCACGCCCAGATCCACCACAAGCCCCTCGGGAATCGTCAGGTAGCCCAACTCCTGGGCGATCTTGACGTTGTCCACCATGCTCCGACCGGCGAAGGCCAGCCGCCGGCCATACCGCTCGGCGCAGTTCACCAACTGCTGCACGCGCGAGATGAGGGACGCGAACGTGGCCACGATGATGCGCCCCTTGGCGCGCGAGAAGACCTGGTCAAAGGCTTGCTCCACGACCCGCTCGGACGGCGTGAACCCGGGGCGCTCGGCGTTGGTGCTGTCGGCCATCAGCAGCAGGACGCCCTCGCCGCCCAACTGTGCCAGCCGGGCCAGATCCGCGCCCTTGCCCTCAATGGGCGTGTGGTCAAACTTGAAGTCGCCCGAATGCACCAACAGCCCCAGCGGCGTGCGGATGGCCAGCCCCACGTCGTCGGGGATGCTGTGGTTCATGCGGAAGCACTCCACCTCAAACGCGCCGATGTGAAACGGCTGCCGCAGCGCCATCTCGTGGAGCGGCACGGCATCGGCCATCCCTTCCTCCCGCAACTTGACCTTGGCCAGGCCGATGGTCAGCCGCGTCCCGTACACCGGCACCGGAATCTGGCGCAGCACGTAGGGCAGCGCGCCGATGTGATCCTCGTGCCCATGGGTCAGCACGATGGCCCGCACCCGCTCCTTCTTGTCCAGCAGGTACCCGAAGTCGGGGATGACCAGGTCCACCCCCCACATGTCGTTTTCGGGAAACATCACGCCCGCGTCAATGATGAGGATGTCGGAGCCGTACTCAACGGCGAGCATGTTCTTCCCGACTTCGCCAAGCCCCCCAAGTGGGATGATCCGCAACTTCTGCTTGCCCACGTGCACTCACCTCACTACAGACTTACACCTCGTCGGCGCGGGTTCTGGGCAGCCAGAGCACCAGCAGCGCCACCGCGAGCAGGGCCAGCGCCGCCCCGAAGTAGAACGGCGCCGACGCCCCGAACCCTTGCCAGCCGCCCACGCCCTGCCACAGGATGCCCGCGATGAAACTGGCGGGAAATGCCGAAAGCCCCACGGCGGCGTTATACACGCCGTAGGCAGTCCCACGCTTCTCCGCAGGCACGATGTCGGCCACCAGCGCCTTGGCCGTGCCCTCCACCGCCCCGTAGTAGATGCCATACGCCGCGTAGAGCGCCCAGATTTGCCACCCCGCCCGTGCCAGGCCGAACCCCAGATAGATGAGGCCATACACCAGCCAGCCCGCCACAATCAGCCGCCGCCGCCCCACCCGGTCCGAAAGCGCCCCGGCCGGCGCGGAAATCACCGCGTAGATGAGGTTGAACGCCACCAGCATCAGGGAAATCTGGAAGACCGACAGCCCCACGTTCCGCGCCCGCAGCAGAAGGAATGCGTCGCTGGAGTTGCCGAGCGTGAACAGCACGACGATGGCCAGAAAGGCTTTGAAACGCGGCGAGAAACCGCGCAGACTCAAGCGGACCGCCTCCGCCTTCTTCCCAGGGCCTACCACCTCCTTGACCAGCAGGCCGAGAATCAGCAGCGCGATGAAGGCGGGGATGATTCCGACCAGCACGAGCGTCTGGTAGGTCCTGCGCGTCATGGCCAGGCCGAACTTCTGGCTGGCGTAGATGATGACGGCGGCCAGCGCCAATCCCACGAACGCCCCCGCCGTGTCGCCCGCGCGGTGGAGGCCAAACGACGCGCCGCGGTTGTTCTCGCCGGCGGAATCGGCGATGAGCGCGTCGCGGGGCGCGGTGCGGATCCCCTTGCCCAGCCGGTCTGCGAACCGAATCCCCAGCACGGCCTCCCACGAGGCGGCGAAATACAAGAACGGCTTGGACACCGCCGAAAGCCCGTAGCCTACGAATGTCAGCCACTTGCGTTTGCCGATGCGGTCCGAGATGTAGCCGGAGAAAATCTTCATGAGGCTGGCGGTCGTCTCGGCCAGGCCCTCAATCAGGCCCACGATGGCCGTGCGCACGCCCAGCACATCGGTGAGAAAGAGCGGGAGAGTTGTGAGCGTCATCTCGCTGGAGATGTCCGTGAAGAACGAGACCAGCGCTAGCCAGATCACGTTGCGGCTCACGCGCGTTTTGGGCGCGGCGTTTGCCTTGTCGGTGCCGATGTGGGTCACGATGCGCCTCCTCAGGATGAATGTCCGACAAGCGCGGGGACAACCGTGTGCCGGCAGGCCCGTAGTTTAGCACACCTGGGGCATTGGGTCAACCGCGCTGCGGCGCTCGGCACATTTCAGTTTGGGGGCAAGCCTGCTGCAATGGTCACGTCGGAGCAGGGCCGTGAGCCGCTCCCCACCGACGAAATCCACTTTCACCGCCCAACGTACAGCGAAGAGGCTACTTGACCTCACCTAACCCCTCTCACACCCTCCCCTTTCCTCTCCGCAGGCGGAGAGGAAAGGGGAGGGCCGGGGTGGGGATAGGTGAGGTAGATTCTGCGCGACAACCTAACGATATTCGGTCATTCTCGCCCCAAAACGGAAATGCTCCACGGCGCTGACACGCGTGCGCGAGCACGCAGTGCCCGAAGCGATCCCATCGCCCGCCTGCACCAGCCCCACCCGCACAAGGCGAATCACTTGCAAATCCGAATTGACACGATTTGACAAGGGGGATATAATGTATTCGGAATATTGAATGGAGTGTGAGGCCAATGGACAGCAGAGAGTTCTACAGCAAAGAGGCCGAGATTTTCAAGGCTTTGGCCCACCCGTGTCGCCTCTACCTGCTGAACCTGCTCCGCTCGCAGGAGATTCAGGTCTGCGAGATGGCGCGGGAAACAGGCCGACGTCAACCGTACATCTCGCAGCACCTGGCCATGCTTCGCAGTGCGGGGCTGGTACGCGCGCGGCGCGAGGGCGCGTGCGTGTACTACTGCCTGGCCGACGCACGTGTGGGCGAACTGGTGGACCTGTGCGCGGTGCTAGCAGCCTGCCTTGAGGGCGACGAGCAGCCCGTGCCGGCCGAGCCGGATGAGGACGAGTGGCTCCCAGAGGCGGGGTGAGGTCGGCTTGGCCTGGACGCGAGACTCTCGCCTGGGCACGCGAAGCGCGATAGCCCGCGATGGGCTATGAAGGAGTGGGACGATGAAAACCTGCAAACGAGCGTGCGGCTGCATGTGCTTTCGCAGGCGCTCCGCGAGCCTGAAACGCTCGCCGCCTAGATGCCACGGTGAGCCTGCGAGTTGACCGTTGCGATTCATAAGTCTCTCAAGAAGAGGTGAAAGACAAGATGGACGATAAAGCACGTTTTGTCATGTGCATTTGCACCGGAGAATGCCCAGGGTTTGCCTCACTGGATGTGTGGAAGTTGGTGAACCGAGTTCGGAACGAACTGAGCGTGGAGTACGCCATTGTGCACCCACAACTGTGCGTGGACGATGGAGATCGCTTCTGGCGCGACTACGCCAAGCCCGACGTAACCTATGTCGTGGGCGCGTGCGACCCCAAAATGCAGCGCAAGATGTTCAAGGACGCCTTCTCCGACATCGGCGGCGACTTTGACAAGCAGGTGTTGAGCCTGGACCTTCGCAACATGTCCACCGATGAGGCTTTCAAGAAGGTGGCCGACGTCGTTACAAGTTTGCAGAATCGTTGAAACCCGGAGGACACGGAACATGGCAGAGCAGATGTGGGACGGGATTCCCCGTCGCGAAATCCCCTGGTACCCGACGGTCAACTACGACCTGTGCATCGGCTGCCAGGCATGCATAGAGCACTGCCCCGCAAGTGTGTACACATGGGATGAGCAGGAGAATCATCCTGTGGTCGCCCAACCGTACAACTGCATGGTGTACTGCAAAGGCTGCGCCAATGCGTGCCCAGAGGATGCCATCAGTTTCCCGGAGAAGGAGCAGGTGGTCGCCCTCATCAAGGAACTGCGCGTGAAATACGGCGCATAAGGCAGCCCTTGGGCAAAGGGAGGCACGATGCATTGTCGTGCCTCCCTTGTCCTCTGGCGCCGCACGAATCGGTAACAAGAAACACGCGAAGGTCTCCCCACGGAGGGTTCTGTTTATGGCTACATGCTGGGTCAAAGCAGGAGAGTGCGGAAAGGAAACCAGTATCTCTGCGCACAAGGTGGACCCGACACACGTGGGCCTTGAAGTTACCACATCCTGCGAGCGAATGGAAGCCTTGGCCGCGGAACTGGGCCGGGTGGATGTGGCACACGAGATGTCCTGCCCGCTCAACGAGACGCGCGTTTATACGCTGGCGACCAAGCACGTCTGCCGCAACAGTTGTATCGTGCCTGCCGCCATCTTGAAGACGCTGGAAGTAACGGCGGGGCTCTTCCTGCCGGCAGACTGCAGCATTGAGTTCATTGAGGGAGCCCTGTAGTTCACGCGCCACCCCGTGGCCGTGTAACGCGTCTCCCTATACCAAACGAAAAACCCGGAGGCACACGATGCTAAAGTCACTGCAAAAAGCCGCGAAGTTTGCGGAGGGCAACCTGATCCTGCTCATTCTGCTCTCCATCGCGGCAGGAATCGCGTTCGGGTGGCTGTTTCCGGCCCAGGCCAAGGGGCTGAAATCCTTGAGCACCGTGGCGCTGTTCGTCATGCTGTATCCCATGATGATCGGCCTGCGCATTGAGGAGGTCGGCAAGGCTGCCACCAACCTGAAGTTGATCAGCCTGTCTATGATATTCAACTTCGTCCTTTCACCCCTGCTGGCCGCCGGGCTGGCGTGGCTCTTCCTGCGCGGGCGGCCCGACTTCGCCGTCGGCCTCATCCTGACCGGCACCGTACCGTGCGCGGGGATGGTGGCAGGCTGGACCGGCTACGCCAAGGGGAACGTTGCCTTGGCGCTGATCATTGTTGCGCTCAGCCTGCTGGTCAGCATCGTCATGATTCCCATCTGGATGCCCATCCTGGCAGGCGTGTATGTCCACATAGATGCGCTGGGGATGTTCAAGGATATCCTGATCGCGGTCGTGGTTCCGCTCATCCTGGGAGACCTGACCCGCAGGGCGATCATCCGTTTCCGGAGCGCCGAGACCTTCCAGCAGGTCAAGCCGATCTTGCCGGGCGTGTCCATGTTGGGCATGTACATGATCGTGTTCATCTCTATGGCGCTGGAAGCCAATAACGTGACCCAGCACCCACAGTATTTCATCATCGTCCTGATACCGTTGGCGTTTCTGTACGCGATCCTCTTCACCGGGGCTGTGCTCTCCTCAAAACTGGCCGGCTTCCGATACGAGGACATGATCGCGTTCTCCTACGGCGTGGCAGGTAAGAACATCTCCATCGCCCTGGCACTCGCGACCATCTTCTTCAGCCCGATGACGGTCCTGGTGCTGGCCCTGAAGCCGGTCATCCAAATTGCATTCATGACCGCATTTCTGAGACTGTCGCCGTGGCTGGCGCGGCGGATGTTCGCTCCCAGAACCGCCGAGGCCCCTGCTGCCGGTGGAAGCAAATAGCAAGACGCACACAGGAGGTTATCGTCGTGATTGCACCGTTGTTGCTCAAAGGCTTGCTGGCCGGGCTTATTGTCGGCTTTGTTACCGCGTCCATCCAGTCGTGGGTTGACCGCTTCTTTCTGGTCATCATCCTGGTTGGTCTCGTGGGCCTGCCCATTCAGCAGGCTGTCGTGGTCAATCTCGTTGTGGTTTCGTTGGCGGCTCTGATGATGCTTCTTCGCCAGGGCGCGGTCTTGGAGTCGGTGCGCGAGCACTGGCCTGCGGTGGTGATCCCCGCCGTGGTGGGTGGCGCCCTGGGTCGGGTTGCGGCGTTGAACGTGAAGCCGCCGGTGCTCCTGGGCGTTCTGGGCGTGTACGCCGTCCTGGCCGGACTCCGGCTCGTGCTCATCAAGCCCCTGGCCGAACGCGAGAACAAGGCTCACCCAGCGTGGATCGTGCCCATCGCTGCAGGGAGCGGGGCGCTGGCAGGTTTCCTGTCGGCAGGGGGCAAGCCTTTCACCGTCCCGCTCTACAATGGCGCGCTGGGGCATCACCCCCGCCGTGCCTATGCGTTGGCGACGCTGGGTGTAGTCAGCGGGGCGTGGGCCGGACTGCTGGCCCAGGTATCTGTCGGGCCTGCCCTGACCCAGGACACGCTCCTGCTGGCCTTGTACCTGTTCACCGTCATCGCGCTGACTGCGCTCGGCGTAGAACGGATATGGACCCAGCGACTGGGCCGTGTGGTTACCTACGTCATCGCTCCAATCCTCGTCGTGATTGGAGCGCGGTTCTTGTGGGTCGTCTTCAGATGAGCGGCGTACCGTTGCGATTCCGAGCAGGGCGAACCGAGACGGAGGGGGCCGCGGAGAGGGAATTGCGCTTCGGTTCCGGAGTTCGCAGGCAACCGTCATTGCGAGGGCACGCAGCGCCCGATGCAATCCCGGCACGCTGTCATTCTGAGACGCGCAGCGCCGAAGAATCTCGCCAACCGAGATTGCTTCGCTTCGCTCGCAATGACAGTGCCGAGTTGGGATTGCACCCCTGTTGCCTTCTAGGGGTTACTGCTTTAGAATACATCGGCAAGGGCTGATGGAAAGTCAGGGAGAGACGAGTATGTCCCGCGCTCTGCTGCTCACCGCCATGGGCTATCTCATGGGTTCCATTCCCACGTCGTACCTGGCGGGCCGCTGGCTCAAGGGCATTGACCTGCGCCGCTACGGCAGCGGCACGGTCAGCGGCACGGGCGTGTACTACCACGTGTCGCGGCCCGCTGTGGTCGCCGTGGGCGTGCTGGACATCGCCAAGGTCTGGCTCCCCACGTGGCTGGGCATCCGGTGGGGCCTGGGGCTGGGCGCTGCGCTGGTCGCAGGGCTGGCGGCGATGATCGGCCACAACTGGCCCGTGTACCTGGGGTTCCACGGGGGGCGCGGCCACAGCAGCATCATCGGCATCATGCTGGCCGTCTTCCCGTGGGGGTTCCCCTGGCTCCTGGCGTTCATGGCCCTGGGGCGGCTCATGGGGCAGACGGCCCTGTTCTCCCTGCTCGGCATCGCCACCCTGCCCCTGCTGGTCGCGTTTGCGGACCAGCCGCCGGAGGTCATCTGGGCCACCGTCGCCACGCTGGGAATTACGCTCACCAAGCGGCTGGAGGCGAACCGCCGCCCGCTGCCTCCGCCGGGGCCGGAGCGCCGCCGCGTGCTCCTGCGTCGCCTGCTCTTTGACCGCGACGTGGGGGCGCAAGAAGCCTGGGATCAGCGGACCCCGTGAACGGGACACGGGGCCATCGGGACGCGCCGAGAGCGCGGAGTCGCAACGCGGAGGTGAGCCATGGCACGCATCGCAGTCGTAACGGACAGCGCAGCATGCATTCCGGAGCACTTGGTGCGGGAGTACAACATCCACGTCGTGCCCTTTGAGTTGGTGTGGGACGGCCAGAGTTACCGGGACGGCGTGGACATCACCCCCACCGAGGTGTACCGACGGCTGCGGGCGTTGCGGGAGAGGAATTCGTGGCCCACGACGTCGCAGCCCGCCCTGGGCACATTCGCCAACCTGTACGCGGAGCTGAGCCGCGAAGCCGATGGGATTGTGTCCATCCACGTCCCCGACGAACTGAGCGGCACGCTGCACACGGCGCGCCTCGCTGCAGAGCAGGCGGCCACCGTTCCGGTGCGGGTGATAGACGCACGGACGGCCGCCATCGCCGAGGGGTTCGTGGTGCTGGCGGCCGCGCGCGCGGCGGCAGCCGGGAAGAGCCTGGACGAAGTGGCCGCCGCGGCAGAGGCCACCATCCCGCGCGTGGGCCTCTTCGCGACGCTGGCAACCCTGGAGTACCTGCACCGGGGCGGGCGCATCGGCGAAGCCGCCGCCATGCTGGGCGCGCGTCTGCGCATCCACCCGATACTGTACCTGGCCGAAGGCCGCGTGAAGGTGGCGGGAGTCGTCCGTAACCGGCGACAGGCCCTGGAGCGCATCCTGGACCTGATGGAGGAACGCGTTGGCAGGCGACCCATGTGCGCTGCGGTCTTCCACGCCGACGCCGGCGACGATGTCGCGTGGATTGAAGGCCAGGTGCGCGAGCGATTTGACTGCCAGGAGCTCTACGTTACCGAATTCACCCCCGTCATGGGCGTTCACACCGGACCGGGCACCATCGGCCTGGCCTTCTGCGCCCGGGACGTGGGGGAGACTGAATAACTTTCACAGGAGGAAGACATGCCTACAGAACAGGAGATTCGCGAGGCGCTGCGCCCGGTGATAGACCCGGAAATCGGGATGAGCGTCGTGGACCTGGGAATGATTCGGGAGGTGGTCATTGAGGGCGACCGGGTTGAGATCAAGATGGTGCTCACCGCGCCGTTCTGCCCATTGGCCAACTTCCTCACCGAACAGGTGCGCCTGGCCGCGGAGGGCGTGCCCGGAGTGAAGGAGGCGACGGTTACCCTGCTGCAGGAGCGGTGGGACCCCTCGTGGATGCAGTGATAGCCTGCGCTGCCACTTGGTAGGGAGTTCACATGCTCAAAGTCGCCATCATCGGGGGCGGATCCACCTATACCCCAGAACTCGTCCAGGGCTTTCTGGACCGCGCCGAGACGTTCCCGCTGACCGAACTGTGGCTGATGGACATCTCGGAGGAGCGGCTCCGTGTCGTTGGGGAGTTTGCTCGGCGGATGGTGGAGGCGCATGGCGGCCGCTTCTCCGTCCATCTGACAACAGACCAGCGCGAGGCGGTGCGCGGTGCTCGTTATGTCATCACCCAACTGCGCGTCGGGGGCATGGCCGCCCGCCGCGAAGACGAGTACCTGGGCCACCGGCACGGCCTCATCGGACAGGAGACGACCGGCGTTGGCGGCATGGCCAAGGCGCTCCGCACGATCCCCGTCATTCTCAAGGTTGCCGCGGACATGCGCGACCTGGCCCCCGGCGCGCTCCTGGTCAACTTTACCAACCCCGCCGGGCTCATCAATGAGGCGCTGAGCCGCCATGCCCCCGACATCCCCGCTGTGGGCCTGTGCAACGTCGCGTACACAACGAAGATGCACATCCTGGAGCGCCTCAGCGCCGACAACCCGCGGCACATGGACCCCGCACGCGCCGAACTGAAAACCCTGGGGCTGAACCACCTCACGTGGCACTACGGTTTCACGGTGGATGGCCAGGACCTGTGGCCGCAGGTTCTGGCAGGGTTCATCGCCGACTTGCGAAAGGCGGCTGAACCGGAGTGGGACCCCGACACCATAGAGGCCCTGGGGATGATTCCGAATGGCTACCTGAAGTACTACTACCACACGGGCCGCGAACTGGCCGAGCAGGCCAAATGGCCGCCTTCCCGCGCCGAGCAAGTCATGGCAATTGAGGCCGACCTGCTGCGCCAGTATGCCGCGCCGGGAGCGGCCACCCTGCCCGCGACCCTGATGCAGCGCGGGGGCGCGTACTACTCCACAGTCGCCACGCAACTGCTCAACGCGCACTTCAACAACCTGGCCGAGACCCATGTTGTCAACGTCCCTCACCGAGGCGCGGTCGCGGGGTGGCCGCCCGACTGGGTGCTGGAGATGCCCTGTCGCGTGGACGCCGCGGGAATCCATCCCCTGCCCGCCGAGCCTCTGCCCCCAGCCTGTTTCGGGCTGCTGGCGCACGTGAAAGCCTACGAACTCCTCACGGTAAAGGCGGCCGTTCACGGAGACCGTCGCGCGGCCTACCAGGCGCTGCTGACCCACCCGCTGGGCCCGCCAGCCGACCGCGTGCGCGCGGTGCTTAACGACATGCTGGCGACCCACCGACAGTACCTACCGCAGTTCCAGGATGGCTAGGAGGGGACGGGCGATGACGCGGTACTTCCTGGGAGTGGACATCGGCGCGAGCAAGAGCCACGCCCTCATCGCCGACGAACACGGCGACGCCGTGGGACTGGGCGTCGGCGGCTCAGGCAACCACGAAGTGGTGGGCTATGAGGGCCTGACCGCCACCCTGAACGCCATCACCGAAGAGGCCCTGCGGACGGCTGGCGTCTCCAAGTCCCAGGTGGCCGCAGCGGGTTTTGGAATCGCGGGGTACGACTGGCCGTGTGAAGATGAACCCACCCGCCGCGCCATTGAGACCCTGGGACTGGCCGTGCCCTATCGGTTCGTCAACGATGCGGTGCTCGGCCTCATCGCGGGTGCGACCAGGGGCTGGGGCGTGGCGGTTGTCTCGGGCACATCCTGCAACTGCCGCGGGCGCGACGCCCAGGGGCGCGAAGGCCGCGTTACCGGCGCCGGCCCCGCCTTTGCCGAATACGCCGGGGCGGCCGAACTGGTCGGCAAGGCGGTGCAGGCGATAGCCCTCGCCTGGAGCCTGCGCGGCCCGCAGACCCGCCTGACGGACGCGTTCATCGCCCTGACCGGCGCCGCCGACGCGACCGACCTCATGGAGGGCCTGACACAGGAGCGATACCGCCTGACGGCCGACGCCGCGCAGGCGGTGTTCCGGGTCGCGGCAGAGGGCGACGCCGTAGCGCAAGACATCATCCGATGGGCGGGCCGCGAACTGGGCAGCCTGGCGGTGGGCGTGATTCGCCAACTCGGGATTGAAGCGCTGGAGTTTGAAGTGGTGCTCTTTGGCAGTATGTTCAAGGGCAGCCCGCTGCTCACCGACGAAATGGCCCGCGTTGTCCACGGCGCAGCGCCGGGAGCGCACTTGGTGCGGCTGGCCCCGCCCCCTGTGGTGGGGGGCGTGTTGCTGGCCATGGAGCAGATTGGACTGGACACGGCCGGGGTTCGGGAGCGCCTGATGGCTTCCGCCAACAGGCTATTCGCTGCCCGTCGCGCGGTCAGCGGCGAATGACCCACCTATGCGGAAGGCGGCCCACCGATGCCAACCTCCACCCACACCTCTCGGCAGCCTTCCTCTGGAATTGGCACCACATTCCCCCGCACCGGCCTGCCATCCACCCGAATGGACACCTCGTTTCCCGCACCCACGCGGCGCGCCGAGATGCGGTAGCGGACGCCCCGGAACACCCGAGTGGCCTCAAACCCGCGCCAGTCGCTGGGAATCACCGGCGCGATGCGCAGGCCGTGCAACGTGGGGCGAATGCCCAGCATCCACTGGGTAGCCGCGACGTAGTTCCAGGCCGCCGTGCCCGTCAGCCAGGAGTTCTTGGCCTCGCCGTGGGTTGGCGCGTCGCGCCCGGCGATCATCTGTGCATACACATACGGCTCGCAACGGTGCACCTCGCTCATCCCCTCACGGGCCGAGGGGTTGATGCGCGTGTAGTAGTCATGCGCTTGGTCCCCGTGTCCAAGGATGGCCTCGGCGATCATGATCCACGGGTTGGTGTGGCAGAAAATGCCTGCGTTCTCCTTGTATCCCGGCGGGTACGAGGAGATTTCGCCCAGATGCACCTGGTAACGGGTGTAGGCGGGCTGGTGCAGCAGGATGCCATGGGGAGTCGCCAGGCGCTCCCGCACCGAAGCCAGGGCCTTCTCGGCATGCCCGTTGTCCAGGCCGATGCCCGCCATAACGCACATCCCCTGCGGTTCAATGTAGATTTGGCCTTCCTCGCATTCGCGAGACCCCACCTTGCCGCCAAAGGCATCGTAGGCGCGCAGAAACCATTCGCCATCCCATCCATGCGCCAGAACCGCATCGGCCATGCGCGCAGCCGCCTGCTCATACCGCCGCGCCGAACCCTCATCGCCACGCACCAACGCAATCCCGGCCATCTCCCTCGCCGCAAGGACGAACAACGCCGCGATGAACACCGACTCGGCCGTGTCGCTATCGGAAACGGGAGCGGTCTGGAACGAATCCCCTGGCTCGGTGGAGAACGTATTGAGGTTCAGGCAGTCGTTCCAGTCGGCGCGGCCGATGAGCGGCAGGCCATGTGGGCCGAGTCGGTCAAGGGTGTACTGCAGGCTGCGGCGCAGGTGCTCGTAGAGCGGCTCCTCGGAACCCGGCTCGTTGTCGTAGGGAACGGCCTCGTCCAGGATGGTGAGGTCGCCGGTTTCCTTGAGATACGCCGCGACCGAGAGGACAAGCCATAGCGGGTCATCGTTGAAGCGGTCGCCGATGGCTCTGTTGCCGCGGCCGGTGAGTGGCTGATACTGATGGTACGCCCCGCCCGACTTCAGTTGCGTCGCAGCCAGGTCCAGAATCCTGCGCCGTGCCCGCTCCGGCAGCATGTGAACGATGCCCAGCACGTCCTGGTTCGCATCGCGGAAACCGATGCCCCGGCCAATCCCCGACTCAAAGAACGAGGCCGAGCGCGACAGGTTGAACGCAACCACGCACTGATAGGCGTTCCAGACGTTCACCATGCGGTTGGTGTGAGGGTCTGGCGTGTCCACCTGCAACGCGGACAGAAGCCCGTCCCAGTAGCCGTGCAGCGACTCAAAGGCCGCGTCCACCTCGCGCGGGTTCAGGTACTTCGCAATCACCGGCGCGACGGTTCGCTTGTTGAGAATCTGCGAGTCTGGCGGGTCAAACTTGTGGTCCGGCAGGTTCTCGTGATACCCCAGCAAGAAAATGACGCGGCGGTGCTCCCCAGGCCGGAGCGAGACGCGGACATGATGCGACCCCATGGGTGCCCAGCCGTGCGCCACAGAGTTAGCGGAACGCCCGCGCTCCACGACGAGCGGCTTGTCCCAGCCGCGATAGGGGCCCAGAAACGCCTCCCGCTGAGTGTCAAACCCGGCCAGCGGCTCCGAGCAGGCGAAGAACGCAAAATGGTTCCGCCGCTCGCGGTATTCGGTCTTGTGGTAGATGACGCCATCCGCAACCTCCACCTCGCCGGTGCTGAAGTTGCGCTGAAAGTTCGTGGCGTCGTCCCAGGCATCCCACAGGCAGAACTCCACAGCGGAGAAGACCGACAGGTCGCACGGCTCATCCCGCAGGTTCGCCAGGGTCAGGTCCCATATCTCCAGGTTCTCACCCAGCGGCACGAAATAGCGGGTGTCCGCGCGGATTCCCCGAAATGTGGACCCGATGACGGAGTAGCCAAGCCCGTGGCGGCACACGTAACCCTCAGCGTTATGTCTAGTCGGCTGCCATGAGGGCGACCAGAACTCGCCGGTGGCGTCATCGCGGATGTAGAGATACCGTCCGCCCTCGTCGGTGGGCACGTTGTTGTAGCGGTAGCGGGTGATTCGGCGAAGGCGCGCGTCGCGGTAGAACGAGTAGCCGCCGGCCGTGTTGGAGATGAGGCCAAAATACGCCTCGGTGCCCAGGTAGTTGAACCAGGGGAGCGGCGTGTCCGCGCGGGTGATCACGTACTCGCGATGCTCGTCGTCAAAGTAGCCGTACTTCACTGCTGCCCCCGGTCCTCAATCCACGACCCTGTTGCTTTCCATCACACGGCGGTACCAGTAGGCGCTGGACTTGGGGATGCGCCGCTGGGTGGCGTAGTCCACGTAGATGATGCCGAAGCGCGGGCCGTAGCCGAGCGCCCACTCAAAGTTGTCCAGGAGCGACCACACGAAGTAGCCGCGCAGGGGAACACCCTCAGCCAGTGCCCGCGCCGCCGCCTGCAGATGCCGCTTGAGGTACGAGATGCGCCGCGGGTCGTCCACCCGCCCGTCGGGGCCGACCTGGTCATCGTAGGCCGCGCCGTTCTCCGTAATGAGCAGGGCCCGAAAGGCATAGTCCCTGTGCAGGCGCATGAGCAACTCGTAGAGCTCCTCGGGGCAGACTTCCCATCCCACAGCAGTGCGCTCGGCGTTGGGGAGCACGGTCGGCGGGTCGTTCTCCGATTCCGGCACGGCATCGCTCCGCGCGATGGTGCGTGCGTAGTAGTTCACGCCCAAGAAGTTCAACGGGGCGGCGATGGCCTCCAGGTCGCCGGATTGCACGAACGGCATCGGTCGGCCGAAATGCCGCACCATGTCCTGCGGATAGCCGCGCCCGGCCAGCGGGTCAAGAAACCAGCGGTTGATGAGGCCGTCCCTCACGCGAGCCGCCTCGGCATCGGCCTGGCTGGGCGAAGCGGGCACAACGGTCGTCAGGTTGAGGGCAATGCCCACCTGTGCACTCGGGGCGTTGTGCCGAATGACCGGCACCGCCCAGCCATGGCCGAGCAGCAGATGATGAGCGGCGGCCAGCGCCTCATCCAGGCTGGTATGGCCGGGCGCGTGGCGCCCTTCCAGATAGCCGATGAACGCGCTGACCCACGGCTCGTTCAGCGGCATCCAGTGCTTGACGCGGTCGCCCAGGCTGCGGCTGGCCAGGTCGGCGTACTCGGCGAAGGCCTCGGCCGTGGCGCGGGCCGGCCATCCGCCCTTGTCCTGCAGCGCCTGGGGCAAGTCCCAGTGGTACAGTGTGGCGAACGGCGTGATGCCCGCATCCAGCAGCGCATCCACAAGGCGGTTGTAGAAGTCAAGGCCGGGCTGGTTGACCCGACCACGGCCCTCGGGCAGCAGTCGCGGCCAGGAGATAGAGAAGCGATAGGCCCGCAGGCCCAGTTCGCGCATCAGCGCCACGTCCTCGCGCCAGCGGTGGTAGTGATCGCAGGCCACGTCGCCCGTGTCGCCGTTGGCGATTCGCCCAGGCGTGTGGCAGAACCGATCCCAGATGCTCTCGCCTTTGCCGTCCTCGTTCCACGCGCCTTCTATCTGGTACGACGAGGTAGCCGCTCCCCATATGAACTCCTTCGGGAACACAGCCTGCGATGAGTCTGCACTGGACATGGACGAACCTCTTACAGGGAATTGGCCTTGACGAAATCCACGATTTCATCTACTTTCCCGAAGGCCAGGCACGTAACGGTGTCCGCGCCCCCGTAGTAGATGGCGAGCCGCCCCGTCGGCGGGTCGCACAGCGCCGCGCAGGGGAAGACGACATTGGGCACATCGCCCACGCATTCGTAGTACTCTCTGGGGTTCAGCAGATAAGGGCGCGTCCTGTGGATGACCTTCCACGGCTGCTCCAAATCCAGCAGCGCCGCGCCGAAACTGTACACGAAGCCGTTGCACGAGGTCAGCACCCCGTGGTAGAACAGAAGCCACCCCTCCGACGTCTCAATCGGCGTCGGCCCAGCGCCCACTTTGGTGGACTGCCAACCGTCTACCGGAGACATGACGTGGCGGTGGTGCCCCCAGTGGATCATGTCCGGGCTTTCGCTGTAGAAGATGTCGCCGAAGGGCGTGTGCCCGCGGTCGCTGGGACGGCTGAGCATGGCGAACTTCCCGCGGATTCTGCGCGGGAACAACACGCCGTTGCGGTTGTACGGCAGGAAGGCATTCTCCAACTGGTAGAAGGTCTTGAAGTCATACGTGTACCCGACGCCGATGGTCGGCCCGTAGTACCCGTTGCACCAGGTAACGTAGTACCGGTCCTCCAGCCAGCACACGCGGGGGTCATACCCATAGACGAAGGTCCCGATCTCCTCATCGTCGCAATGGAAATGAATGCGCTCCGGCTCAATGTGCCAGCGCACGCCATCGGTGCTGAAGCCGGCATGGAGTTGCATGCGGCGGGCGGTGTTGTCGCACCGGAACACACCCGCGAAGCCCTCGCCAAACGGCACCACGGCGCTGTTGAAAATGCTATTGGCATCGGGCACCGCGTCGCGCGTGATGATGGGATTCCGCGCGGAGCGCCACAGAACCTCGTGGCTTCCGGCGCGGCGCTCCTCCCAGGGGATATTCGGCAGTTCCGGCCCAATGACCCGCACCATTGTTACCCCCTCATCCGAGTTTCGCTGCTTGTCCCTGTGCGTAGCGCTCGCATGCGACGAAGTGATCATCGTCCACGGCCACCAGCGCGGGCCTCTGCGTCCGGCAGCGTTCGTCCCTCATCGCCTCCGGGCACCTGTCGTAGTATACACAACCGGCCGCGCTCTCCAAGTGCTTGCCCCTCAATTCAATCTCCACCTGCTCCCACTTCTTGTCCAGGCGCGGCGCAGAGGCCATGAGCATCCGCGTGTACGGATGGAGAGGCGTCCCGAATATCCGTTCCGTAGCGCCCATCTCCAGGATGCACCCCCGGTACAGGATGACTGCCCGCTCGCTGATGTAGTAGCCCAGCGAGAGGTCGTGCGTGATGAACAGGATGGAGAGGCCGCGCGACTTGAGGTCGGCCAGCAGGTTGAGCACATCCACGCGCGTGGAAGCGTCCAGCATGCTGATAATCTCGTCGGCCACCAGGAACTCAACATCCAGAAGGAGCGCGCGGGCGATGAGGAACCGCTGGAGTTGTCCGCCGCTCAGTTGGTGGGGGAACTTGCCCAGAACCTGGCCAGGGTTGAGCCCCACAGCCCGCAGGGCATCCTCCACCCTGCCCTGCCACTCCGACGGTCCGATGGTTGGGAAGAACTCGTCGCGGATGAGACGGAACACCCGATCCGCCTTGAAGATTGGGTTGTAGGAACTGAACGGATCTTGGAAGACGCCCTGAACTCTGCGGTAGTATTCCTTCAACGCAGGGCCTTTGAGGGTAGAGATGTCCACGTCGTTGAAGACAATCCGCCCCGAAGTCGCCGGGATGAGGCGCAGGATCATCTTGCCGATGGTGCTCTTGCCGCTACCGCTCTCGCCGATGAGCGAGACCACCTCCCCGTCGCGCACGTCAAAACTCACGTCGTGCACCGCCACGAGTGCGCGGCCCCCGAAGGTTCCCACCCTGTACACCTTGGACACGTGCTCAACCGTCAACATCCTCGCCCAACTCCTTCCAGCAGGCAACAAAGTGGCCGGGCTCAAGTTCCACGAAGGGCGGCGCCTCCAGGCACTTCTCAAAGGCGACAGAGCACCGTTCGCGGAAACGGCACCCGGCAGGCGGGTCAAGGAGCAGTGGCGGCCTGCCCGGGATGCCCGACAACCGCCTTTCGGCATATCGGACACCAACCTCCGGCAGCGACGCGATGAGGAGTTTTGTGTACGGGTGCCGCGGCGCGCGGATGATGACGTCCGTGGGAGCCTTCTCCGCCAGTTGGCCGGCGTACATGATGAGGATGGTGTCGGCAATCTGGTAAAGGATGGAGATGTCGTGGGTGATAACAATCAGGCTCTTCACAAACCCGCGATCCCGAAACCCAACCAGCATCTCCGCCACGGCCTTCTGCGTGGACACGTCCAGCGCCGACGTGATTTCGTCGGCGATGAGCAGCGAAGGATTGAGCAGCGTGGAGAGGACCATCACCACCCGCTGCTTCATGCCCCCCGACAGTTCTATGGGATACATCTTCAGCACGTCGTGCGACAGTTCCACCAGGTCCAGCCTTCGCTTGAGTTCGGGAATCGTGGCGGCGAAATCCACCCCCTTGGAACCGAGCAACTCCGCCATCATCTTGCCGACCTTGCGGGTGGGATTGAGCGCGTTCATCGCATACTGCGGAATGACGGAAACGCGGGAGAACCGGTAATCGCTCATCCGCCTCGCGTCGTCAATGGGGAGCACTTCGCCATCCAGTCTGACCTGCCCCCGCACAAGCCGCATAGGGGGAACCAGGCGAATCAGGCTGTTGGCCAGGGTGGACTTGCCGCAGCCCGATTCCCCGGCCAGCCCCATGATCTCGCCGTCGGCAATGGAGAACGTCGCACCCTCCAGAGCCTGGACGTCGCCCCTCAGGGTCTGATAGTAAACCGTGAGGTTGTCCACTTGCAGGCTCATCGTCTCACATCTCCCGGAGTTTGGGATTGAAGACCTCGTCCAGCCCCACGTTCGTTACGTACAGGGCGCCCACGATAGCCATGATGGCCAGGCCCGGCGGAACGAACCACCACCAGATGCCCAGCAGCAGCGCGCCCCACAGCACCGCGTTGTTCATCATCAGGCCCAGCGACACCGCATTCGTCGGCCCAAGCCCGATAAAGTCCAGCGTGGCCGCATTGAGAATCGCCCCGCCGAATTGCAGGATGAAGACCAGCAGCAAATACGACATCATGTTCGGAGCGATCTCCGTGAAGATGATTCTCCACGGGCTCATCCCGCTGAGCCGGGCCAGGTCAACGAACTCCCTGGACCGCAGCGAAAAGGTCTGCGCGCGGATCGCGCGGGCCGCCCACGGCCAGGCCGTGCAGCCGATGAAAATGCTCTCGGTCAGGATTCCCCGCACCTTGAGATACGCTGCGATGATGAGCAGGATGGCCAGCGTGGGGATGACGAGGACGATGTTCGTGATCATGTTCAGCACCTCGTCCACGACTCCGCCGCGATAGCCCGCGGTGAAGCCGATGAGGATGCCGATCAACGTCCCCAGTCCTCCGCCCACGACACCCACCAGGAAAGTCGCTTTGAGGCCATGCACAAACTGGGTGAAAACGTCCTGCCCGAACATCGTTGTGCCGAACCAGTACTTGGCAGAAGGCGGCTGTGCTCCAAGGGGATTCACGTAATCATACGGAGCATAGTGCGTCAGCAGCGGGCCTACAAACGTCAGCACGAGGAAGAACAGAATGACGCTCAGCCCCACTCTCAGTTTGTTGTTCCGCAGGGCGAAGTAGAGGGTCTCGCTCCTTACCTTGCGCTTGCTCATGCCGATTCACCCACCATACCCAGTCTTGTGCGCGGATCCACGATCACGTAGGCAATGTCAATTGCGAAATTGGCCAGGAGCACACCGATGATGATGAACAGGAAGCACCCCTGGATAAGAAAGTAGTCCTGGTTCTGGATAGCCTGCAGAATCAGGTAGCCGATGCCAGGGTAGGAGAACACGACCTCCGTTACGAGCGCGCCCGCGACGATCACGCCCAGATCCAGCGACAGCCCTGTGATCTGGGGGAGGATGGCATTCCTGAAGGCATACTTGCGGATGAGTCCACGCGGTGCGCCCAGTGCTTCCAGATAATGGGAATAGTCCGCTTCCAGTTCGTAGATGATCATGTTCCGCATGCCAATGGCCCACCCGCCGAATTTCACGAGGAAGATGGACGCGAACGGCAAGAACCAATGCTTCACGACGCTGCCGATAAACGCCCAGGACAGATGAGGCCTCATGGAGAAACTATACGCGCCAGCAATCGGGAAAATGCCCAGGACCACCCCGAAGAGCCAGGCCAGCAGGATGCCGAGCCACATGTAGGGCGTAGCCGTGAGAATGTAGCCAAGCGGCAACAGGGTGTTGTCCAGCCACTTGTTGCGTGCCGCGAACGCCCCAAACCAGTTGCCCGCGAACCAACTCAACAGGATGGCGGGCAACAACAGGAAGACATCGTAGGGCACGGCGCGCATAATAATCTTGATGACGGGCTGGGGAAATAGGTACACACTGGTTCCCAGGTCGCCGTGGAAGATCGCGACCCAGAAGTTCAGGTACTGTCGCCAAACCGGGACATCCAGCCCGAAGGCACGGGTGTAGTAGCCGTGCATGACCTCCACCGCCTCGGCGTGGAGCGACGCGCGCGACAGCATGGTCTGCACGGGATCGCCAGGCATAAACCTGGGAATCAGCCAGTCAATGGTAACTGCCAAGAAAAAGGTCAGCACATAGATGAGCAGTTTGCGGCCCAAATAGCGTCTCACGTCCGCTCCTCCCCGCACGTAGACCTAGAGGAACGCCGCCCCTCCCGCAGGTGGCAAGGAGGGGCGGCGTTTCACGGGTCTACCGGAGCCACTCCAGCCACTTCGGCTATTGCGCCGGCTTCAACTCGGTGAGCATGATGAGCCCGCCCATCTGCCAGTAGCCGGACCAGGTGCACGGGAGACGGCTCGGCGTGTTGGACGACTCGGTCGGCCAGTTGGTCCAGACTGCGTCGCTGTACTGAGCCCAGAGGCCGTTGTACCACAGCGGGATAACGGGCATCTCGGTGAGCATCAGTTCCTGAATCTGCGAGCAGACGGCCTTCATCCCGGCCTCGTCGCTGGACGGTGTCGCGGCCAGTTTGTCCACCAGGTCAAACATCTTCTGGTTGTTCCACCGGCCGAAGTTGCCGCTCCCCATGATGTCCTGGATGGGGTGCCGGAACAGCAGGTTGTACAGCGTCCACGGCGTGTTGCTCATGCCGGCCCAGTTGTTCAGCGTCATGTCAAACGTGCCGGTGGTGAGAGCCGTGTTCCAGGCTCCGTAGTCCGGCGTGGCGTCCTTGAGGTTGATGCCTGCCGCCTGGGCGCTCTTGGCGATAATCTTAATCGCCTCCATCCAGTCTGTCCAGCCGAACGGGCACGTAACCTCCAGTTCAATCTTGGAGCCATCCGGCGCCTCCACGAACCCGTCGCCGTTGACATCCTTATAGCCGGCGGATGCCAGAATCTGCTTGGCCTTCGCCGTGTCAAAGGTGAAGCCCAGTTTGGCCACCACGTCCTTGTCCACGTACTTCTCCAGCGACGGCAGAAGCCCCGTGGGGTTAGCCGCCTTGACCAGGCCCGCGTAGGCCACGTTGACGATGTCGCCCGTGTTGATGGAGAACGCCAGGGCCTTGCGGAAGGCGGGATCATCCATGGGCTTCTTGGTCGTGTTGAGGAACAGGACGGCGGTATTGGCCGAGAGCATGTACGGCGGCCCGGCGAAGTAGGTCTTCACATACCCCTTCTCCGACAGCGTGGCGATGCCGGGGAGGAAGTTGTTGCTCAGGTCCACTTCACCCTTGACGACGGCACCCAGCGCGACGTTGTTGCTGGAGAAACGCATGTCCACGATCCGCTTGGGCGCCGGCTTCATGCCCAGCAATTTCGTGGCCCACCAGTTCTCGTTGCGCACCCAGACGTTGCGGTCCTCGCTGTGCGTCTCATACAGGTACGCACCCGAGCCGACAGGTTTCTCGTTCGCGCCGGCGGTGATCTGCTCCTCCGTGCGGCTCTCCCACAGATGCTTGGGCACGATGGCGATGTTGTACAGGTTGTTGTCCCATTCCTGGTAGAGCGGGTTGGTGAACTCAAACGTAATGTCGTAGTCGCTGGTCGCGGTGGCGCTCTTCAGGTAGTTCCACATGGGGCTGAACCAGATGGCCGCATACTTCTTGCCGAGTTCGTAGGTGAAGACAACATCGGCCGCGGTCATCGGCTGGCCGTCGCTCCACGTGATGCCCTTGCGGAGTTTCAGTTCGTAGGTGTCGGCATCCACCCACTTCCCGCTCTCGGCGAGCCAGGGAATCATCTTGTCGGACAGCGGATCATACAGGAATAGGGTCTCGTACACGAGCCCAATGGTCCCCGTTGTGTTTGCCTTGCTCCACGTGATGAAGGGGTTCCAGTCTGACGGTGGGCCCCACGCTGCGCCGCTCACGTACAGCGTCTCGTTGCGGGGATAGGTTACCTCGGTCGGCTTCTCGGGCACGGCGGTAACGACGACGGGGACGGTCTCCTTGACGGTTACGGTCTGGAGAACGGGCACCGTGACGATGACCTTCTCCGGTGTTGGCGTGGGACCGCATGCAGCGAGCATGCTCAGGATGACCACGAGCACCAAAAGGGTAGACAGCACGCGTTTCATTGTGCACTCCTCCTCGCTTTTCGGTTGGGGATCACGGGGTGATCCTGCGAATACCCACAAACGACCCGGCATCTCGGCGTGAATCCTATCTTCCTTCTCCACCCTCCTTCTCTAGCAACTGGTGTCCGCCGCTTCATCGGCGCGCGCCGCAGGAACCCCGCACGACCAATTCGGTCGGGAGCACGAGCCGCTGCGGCACGCTCGTTGCATCTGGCGGACGGTGGATCAAGTCCAGCAAGAGTTGAACCGCTGTCCGTCCCAAATCGTCAATCGGTTGTCGCACCGTGGTGAGGGCAGGCTGTACTGCAGTAGCCACGGGCAAATCATCAAAACTGGTGATGGCTATGTCCCCAGGCACCTCTCGGCCTTCCTGGCGAAGGGCTTTGAGGACCCCCACAGCCATCACATCGCTGGCGACGAAGATGGCCGTCGGCGAAGCCGGCAGGAGACGGCGAACAGCCGCTATCCCCCCGCCCTCGCGGTAATCTCCCTCGGCGATGAGCGAGGAATCCACCGGAAGCCCATGTGCCTCCAGCGCCTGCTTGTAACCCGTAAGGCGGTCCTGGGCGCTCAACATGCTCATCGGGCCGGTAACCGTGGCGATCCGCTTGTGGCCCAGGCGGATCAGATGCTCTGTGGCCATGCGCGCGCCGCTCACGTTGTCCACGTCCACGTAGGTAACCCGCTTGTCCAGATGCCTGCCCACCAGCACGAAGGGGATACTGTCGCGCAGAAGTCGGGGGATCAACGGGTCGTCGCCGGTCGCGGAAGCCACGATAACGCCGTCCAGATAGGCCGAGCGCAGCACGCGCTGGTAGATGGCGTCGGACCCCTCCGGGCTGTTGAACAGCGACAGCATGAGGTGATAGCGGTTCTCGTTGCACGCGGCCGTGATTCCGGCCAGCAACAGCGAGAAGAAGGGGTCGGTGAACAGTGTGGTTACCGATTCGGGGATGATGACGCCGATGATCTGGGTGCGGCGGGTAACAAGGCTGCGAGCAGCCGCATGGGGCTGGTAGCCTGTTTCGCGGATGACCCTCCAGACGCGCTGCCGGACTTCGTCGCGGACATTGGGGTCGTCGTTGACCACACGCGACACGGTGGAGCGGGAGACCCCGGCCAGTTTGGCGATCTGCTCAAGCGTGAGCGCCATCGCGCCTCCTGGGAGCGCTCCCAATGCCTCCCATTGAAAAACCCCGGAAATCGGGGGCGATGCTGGGTACCGCGCAAGTCGTGTTGGGAGCGCTCTCAATACCAGTATACCCAACATTTCTGCGTTTGTCAAGGGGGTGTTTGTTTAAAAATTGACCAATTTCGCGCCCCGCCCCGCGCCTACCTATAGCCCGCGCAGAATCGCCGCCACCTCCGGCGTCGCCCACACCGCCGCGCCCGTCGTGTCCACCACCATGTCGCACAGTTCCATCTGCGGCCGGTAGCACTTCTCGGCCATCAGGAACTGCTCCTTGAAAAACCGGTTGCGGAAGTACGAAGGCTCGTACTTTTTGCGGTAGTCAATGTCGCGCTTCCATTTGCGCTTCAGGCGGATGGGGTCGTCGGTGAGATACACGACCTTGATGCCGATGAGGTGCGCCACTTCCTCAATGAGGAACGGGAAGTTGCCCTCAATGAAAACGATGTCCGCCGGCTCAATCTCCAGGGGCGCGCAGCCCGGCTTCAGGTTGCCGTCCAGGTCGTGGCTGGACGTGGCGAACACGAAATCGTAGCGAGGGATCGCGATCCGCTTGCCGCGGGTGATGTCCTCCAGCGCACGCCGCAGCAGGCCCAGATGGATGGCTTGCTTGCCCAGGGTATAGATTCCCTTCGCCTCCCGGTATTCCCGGTCGGTGAGGAAGTTGTCCATCTCAATAGATGTGGTCCCCCGCCCGCGCTCCTCCAGGAATGCGTGCAGCCGCGCCACAATCTCCGTCTTGCCCGCCGCGGTTGGCCCCGCAATCGCCAGGACGATGGGCGTCCCCTTGGCCGCGATGAGCCGCCAGACGCTCTCCATGAAGAACGCGTCCACCTCGGCATTGGCCTCGCGGAACTCCTTGTACCCCAAATCCTGCCTGCCCTCAAAGGCCGCCTGCCGCTTCGGGGACTGCCGAAGCGGCGCACCGCCCAGACGCGCCACGATGCGCTCCGTGAAGTAGGTCGTCCGGTGCAGGAAGTAGAACCCCCGGATGTCAAAGTAGAAATGGGTCCGCACCCACGGGACGGGATACTCGCCCGTAACCAACCCCACGAACAGCATCTGGGCCAGCCGCACGATGGTGGGGTCCAGCACGATGCGGTCGTCCACCCGCGGCTTGATCTGAATGGACTCGTAGAACGCCGCCGTGTTCACCCGCTCCTCAATCGCCGCCATCGGCTCCGGCGTTACCGACGCCCAGCCGCCTTCGGGATACAGGTTGTCCAGGGCGTAGCGGAACTCGTACAGTTCCATGTCCGCCACGCCGGGGTTGATGTCCGCCATCACAACATACAGGCGCTCCGAGAACGCCAACGGGTCGTTGAGCAACGCAGGTGCCGACATACATTCCTCCCACAGCGGCGCGATAGTCCCTCACGCGCCGTATTTGGCGATGCGTCCGGCGTTGGCCAGCGCGATGGGCATGATGTGCGTCGCGGGCAGCACGCCCAGGCTCCCGCGGGCGCAGGCCCTCTCGCCAAACTGCGCGATCCCATCGGCGCGGGCGCGCCTGGAATACAGCAGCGTCGGCACGGGATGCCAACTGTGCGAGCGCAGCGCAGCGGGCGAGGAATGGTCGCCGCTTACGATGACGACATCGGGCTCCAGGGCCATGAGGCGCGGCATCTGGGCGTCCACCTCCTCAATGGCGCGCACCTTGCGCCAGAAGTCGCCGCTCTCGCCTGCCGTGTCCGTCTGCTTCACATGCAGGTAGAAGAAGTCGAAATCGCGCCAGTGCCGCTCCAGCGCCGCGAACTCATCCGCCACGGACTCGCCGCCGACGTCCAGGACCGTCATCCCCACCAGCCTCGCCACGCCGCGGTACATCCCGTTGACCGCCACCGCCCCGGCCCGGAGGCCGAACCTCTCGTGGAACGTCGGGATCGCCGGATACCGTGCGAACCCCCGCAGGAGAATCATGTTCGCGGGATGCCGGTCCGCCAGCAGGCGGCGTGCCTCGTCCACAAACCGGTTCACCACCCGCGCGCTCCTCTCGGCATCCGGGCGCAGCGCCCGAACCGGCAAGGGCCGCACGCCCACCTTCTGCGGGTCGGTCTCGGACAGCGCATCGCCCAGCCCCTCGCCCCGCATCACAAAGGCGAACCGATGCTCCTTCACCGTCTCCACGAAGAACTGCGCGCCGTCCACCCGAATCGTGCGCAGCAGCGCAGCGAGTTCGCGGCTCATCTCCGTGGCAAGTCGCCCGGCGCGGCGGTCTGTCAGCACGCCATCCGCGTTCACCGTGCAGAAGTTGCCCCGCGCGGCTACATCCTCGGGCCGCATGTCAAAGCCGATTCCCAGCGCCTCCAGCACACCCCGCCCGATGTCGTACTCCACCGGGTCGTAGCCGAAGAGGGCCAGATGTCCCGGCCCGCTCCCCGGCGTGATCCCTGGCCCCACCGGAATCGTGAGGCCCAGCACCGACCGGGCGGCCAGCGCGTCCAGGTTCGGCGTGCGCGCGGCCTCCAGTTCCGTCGGGCCTCCCGGCTCCAGGGGCAGACCGCCCAGGCCGTCCATGACGACCATCGCGATCTTCGTGTCGGCCTGCACGATCAACTTGCGGAGCAATTCGGCGTCCACGCCTGCGCCCCTCACTCCAACGTCTGCCACCTGCCCGTGCCGAAGACGAGCGCATCGTAGGCTTTCCGCGTCTTGCCGTAATTGCCGTCGCGGTCCAGGGCAATCCCCCTGCCGACGCCGGTAACGATCTTGCCGACGCCGATCTCCCGAACCTGCCCTTCCAGTTTCTCCAGGAGTGCAGGCGCGCTTCCGGGTTCCGTGCTCCTGCCGTCAAAAATGATGTGCAGGTACACATCGCCAAGTCCGGCGGCCTTCGCCATGCGGAGCAGTGCCAGGGGGTACTCAATGGAGCCGTGGGAACTCTTCTCGGTCAGCAGTCCCAGCAGATGCAGCGATGCCCCCCGCTCTTTGGTCTCCCGTATGACCCTGCAGAGAGTTTCGTTGGTATAGAACGAGCCGTCCTTCATCGCCAGGTCAAGCCGCACGTCGTCCTGCAGGATCACCCGCCCGGCGCCGATGTTGATGTGCCCCGCCTCGGAGTTGCCCGGCTTCCCCGCCTTCAGCCCCACCGCCTCGCCCGCCGCCTGCAGGGCGGAATGGGGATACCGGCGGAGCAAGCCGTCCCACACCGGCGTGCGCGCCAGGAAGATGGGGTTCGTGTCATCGTCCCTGCCGATGCCCCAGCCATCCAGAATCAGCAGCAGCACACGGCGACGGCCACCCCACGCCCCTGCAGGCACAAGCCCCTCGCCCTGCATCGCATCGGGCCGCGCGAGGCCCATCGCGCCCAACACCGTCGGCGCCACGTCCGCCAGGCTCCCATCCCGCACCGCGCCGACCGCGATGCCGGGGTCCACCACGACGAACGGCACGGGGTTCGCCGTGTGCGCCACGTGAGGCGACCCATCGGGTTGCGTCATCTCCTCCAGGTTGCCGTGGTCGGCGGTAACGAGGGTAACGTATCCTGCGGCAAGGGCCGCCTCCACCACCTCGCCCAGGTGTCGGTCCACCGCCTCGGCGCAGGCGATCTTGGCCTCGCGGCTCTGCGTGTGGCCGATGACATCGCCATTGGCGAAATTCGCCACGATGAGGTCATAGCCCTCCCGCACGCCCTCCGCAACCCGCGCCGCGACCTGAGGCAGGCTCAACTCCGGCACTTGGTCAAACGGCACGCCTTTCGGAGACGGGACACGCACATCCTCCTCGCCCGCGAAGGGCTGATTGTTGCCGCCGCTGAAGAAGAACGTTACGTGCGCGAACTTCTCCGATTCCGCCACGCGCAACTGGCGCAACCCCGCGCGGCTGACCACTTCGCCCAGCGTATCGCGCACCTGGGTGGGTGCGAAGGCCACCGGCAGGTCCTTGAACTTCTCGTGGTACAGGGTCAGGATCACGAAAGTCAGATTGCGGAACTCGCGCCGCGGGAAGGCATCCAGCGACGTATCCACGAACGCCTCGGTCAACTGAACCTCGCGCTCGCCCCGGCGGCAGCAGAACACCACCGCGTCGCCGTCCTGGATTCGGCCGATGGGCTCCCCGCGGGCGTCCACCAGCACGATGGGCTCCAGCGAGTAGTCCGTCTGCCCTTCCTGGTACAGTTGCCGCACGGCCTGGGCCAGCGCCACGCCCCCGCGGTCCTCTTGCTCGCCCATCGCACACCCCCCAAATGCGCCAACGGCTTCCCTACGACGCCGCCTGCGCTGCCTGCCGCGGCGGGAAGATGTCCAGCAGGTCGCTGAGGCGGCGGATGATGTAGTCGGGCTTGTTCTCCTCGGCGATAGGCTCATCCGCCTCCGCCGGGTCCAGCAGCAGGATCACCATACCGAAGCCGGCCTTCCGCGCGCCCTCCACATCGCGCGTGGGGTTGTCGCCCACATACACCGCCCGCGCGGGTTCCACGCCGGCCCGGCGCGCGCCCTCAAGGTAAATCTCCGGCCCGGGCTTGCGCCGCCCGAAGATGGACGACAGAACGACGGTCGGGAAATACGGCTTCAGCCCGTCCTCCTCCAGCCACTGGGGAATCTCCCGCTCGGTGATGGTGTTGCTGATGATGCCAAGCCTGTATCCACGCCGCGTCAGTTCCAGGACCACGTCTTTCGCATCCGGCTGAGCGAAGCGGCGGCCCATCGTCTGGCGGTACAGAAACGTCAGTTCGCCAGCAAGCGGCGCGATCTTCTCCTCGGGGTAATCCGGCAGGAGCCAGCGGGTCCACAACTCTCGCTCCGAGGCCTCGTTGAGGGTCTCAAACGCCCATTTGCGATACGTCTTGTACCGCTTGTCCAGTTCCGCGCAGAAGGCCTCCGGCGACTCCTGCGTGCCCACCAATTCCGCGATCCGTCGCCTGGCCTCGGCCTGGTACTCCTCGTCCTCCACCAGCACCCGCAGCGTCGCTCCAACGTCAATGAAGATTACCTCAATGTCGCGTTCCATGTCTCCCTCCAGTCTCGCGTGATCCTTGAAGATTGGCAGGTCCAGCAAGTCCAGCGGCGTTGCCGCGTAGTAGTCTGCTCTGGCATCCCGATCGTAGTTGACGGCGACCGTGGTCATTCCAGCCTTGCGCGCGCCCTCCAGTTCTTCGGCATCGTGTCCCACAAACGCCGATTCCCCCGGCGTCAGGCCCGCCATCTCCAGCGCGCGCAAGTAGATTGCGGGGTCCGGCTTGTGCGCGCCCACGTCCGTGGAGCACGCCAGAACGTCCACAAGGGGCGACAGTCCCAGGCTGTCCAGCCAGCGTCGCTTGCGCTCAAGGGGATAAATCGTGTCGGTAACGATGCCGAGACGAAAGCCCCGCTGCTTGAGCGTGGCCAGGGCCTGTCGCGCGCCGGGAATCTCCTCCACAGTGTCCGAGTGGGCGTTGATTTCCGCCACCAGCGCCTTGCGGAGATTCGGGTCGCCGACGCCATACATCTCCAGCACGGCGTCCCAGTACTCGTCCGGCGCGATCACCCCCTTGTTCGCATCCGCTCGCAGCGCACCCAGGCGGTCGCGGAACGCATCAACCGGTCGGGGGACGATTCCCTCGCGCTCCAACAGTTTCAGAACGAACAGGTTTGTGGATTCTGGCCGACGGTACAGGACGCCGGCCGCGTCAAAGAAGATACCTTTAATCGCCATGAACGGTCTCCGAGTGCGAAGTAACCAGTGGGAGGATGTCTGTGAGACTGTGAATCACCGCGTCGGGCAGCGCGTCCTCCGTGCCGCGATCCGCCTTGTCGGTGAGAAACGAGCGGATTTGCACCGCCAGCCCGTAGCCCGCCCGGCGCGCCCCGATGACGTCGCGGGACACGGTATCGCCCACGTAGGCGCATTGCGCCGGCGGCAGGCCCAGCAGCCGCGCCGCCTCCAGGAAGATGCGCGGGTTCGGCTTGCGCCAGCCAAACGCGGCGCTCGTGAGCACCGGGTCAAGCAGGTGGGCGATGCCGTAAGCGGCCAGTTGGCGCGGGACCACCGTGCGGCTGATGATGTTGGAAATCACGCCCAGGCGGAAGCCGCGCTCGTGCAGGGCGGTGAGCACGTCGCGGGCATCGGGGCGGAGTTTGCGAATCTGGTAATGGGTCTCGTAGAAGTACGTCAACTCCTCGGCTGCGCCCGCCAGCCGCTCCTTGGACAGCCCGTTGTGGGGGAAGACGTACTCGGCCCACACGCGCTCGGGCGGCAGTTCTATCTCCGTTGCCTCGCGCCACGCCTGATAGGCAGCCATCCCCGCCACCACGGCGGATTGCAGCCCGTCGGCGTCCAGGCCCGGGTCAAGCCCATGCTGGCCCAGCAGGTGCTGGAGTTGCCGCGTCGCTTCCCGCCACACGGCTTCGTCGTAGTAGAGGTCTTCCAGCGTACCGCCCATATCAAAGATGACGGCGCGGATACCCGAATGTGGCATGTCAGTCCCCCGAAAGCCGCCACGATGGCGGGAAGGATAACATCCCCGGCGCAGGCTACGCGTGGCCCCACCGGCGCCCCCAGCGCAGGGGGTAGCAGGGCCAGCGTCCCGCACCCACTGCCGCGCGGTGTCTGTCTGTGTCATTGCCAGGGCGCGCAGCGCCCGTAGGGACAATTCATGAATTGTCCCAGATTGCTTCGCTTCGCTCGCAATGACAAGGACAACCTTCCCTATGGTCAAGTACTCGCCGGGTTCGGCGCAGCCCAAGTACAGGTTCACCCAGGCTCGGCAGCACCGGGGGCGCGAGAGCGTGCGCCCCCGGCGTCGTCCAGCCTCTCACAAGCCAACGCTACTGGAGCAGGTTCATCGCCCAGAAGTCGCGCATCTTGGCGATGTTGGCGTACACGTAGGCATCGTCCTGGGTCCAGACGTTGAGCTCCTCGCGCGGGATCGCACCCTTCGGCGCGGGCACATCCGTGCGGGCCGAGTAGTCGCCGATGACGTTCCACGGCTCAAATCCCTCGTTGAGCACGAAGCGGATGAACAACTTGGCCGCGTTCGGGTGCGACGCGCGGTTGATGACCGCGAGGTAAGCCTGGGTCTGGACGCCCATCACCGGCTTGACCCCCTTGCAGGCATCAAAGACCAGTTTGCCCTTCACCGTGTCGCGGTACTTGGAGTACGACGTGAACCCCACGCCGGCCTCCTTCATGCCCGGGGTGGCGAAGGCTTCCACGACCTCATCGCCCCCTGGCTCCGGCACGGGCGAGTTCTGGGCGAACCGCTTGACCCACAGCCAGCCCGCGTCGGGCGTGTCGGGATCCAGGACCGGGTCCTTGCCGTACCGCTCCCTGTAGGCCGCCGCCAACTCCTCCGCGTGGGAGGCGATGGTGGTCAGAATGCCCATCGTGGAGGCATCGGTCAGCGGGTCCTCAATGAACACCTTGCCCTTCCACTCGGGCTCGGTCAACTGCCACCAGTTGGTGATAGGGCAGCCGTTGGGGTTGAGTTCGGTGTTGTAGCCCAGCACGCGCACGCCGTAGCGCGCTACCACCAGCGGGTTGCGGGCCTCGGGCGGGATCACGTCCAGCAGGTCGTCGGGCACAAAGGGGATGAGGTACCCCTTGGGCAGCAGGTCGCCGAAGATGTCCGGGCCGCCACCGGAGAACCACACGTCTCCGACATAGGCCCCGGCCTTCTGTTCCTCGCGCACCTTGATGACCGCGTCATCGCCGCCCAGGTCGTATCCTTCCACCGTGATTTCGGGGTACTTCTCCATGAACATGGCCGCGGCCTTCTCAATACGAGAGGAGTTGGCGTACACGATGACCTTGCCTTCCTTCTTGGCCGCCGCCTCAATGGCTGCCCAGTCCTGCTTGGCCGGGGCGAACTTGCCCAGTTCCGCTGCCTTGAGCCACTGCTCATCGGGCGTCAGCGTCGGCTCAGGCGTGGGCGATGGCGGCTGGGTGGGCTGCCCTGGCGCGGTGGTGGGCGCCGGCTTCGGTGTCGGCGTCGGTGTCGCCGCGGGCGCCGCGCACCCCGCGATGAGCACAACCAGCATACAGGCCGATAGAACCTTCACCAGTGTCTTCATTTCTCCCTCCTGACAGTGCTAGGATAGAACGGAAACCCTTGAACCCACCGCATTGCGTCTCTCTTCGTTCTCGCCTCCTTTCCGCTCGTGAAACACCGCGCCCGGTCAAGGGCGCGCCCCCCGTGGGAAGCGTCTACACCTTCCGAACCGCCACCAGATTGCCCGTCGCTCCGTCGTACAGGTTGATCACCTGCGGGTCAAACTTCAGCCACACGCTGTCATCCATCTTGATGGGGCTGATGCCCGGAACGCGGATGGTAACCTCGCGCTCGCCCGTGCGGGCCACGATGGTGGAATCCGCCCCCGACGGCAGCACCGAATAGACCGTGAACTTCACCGTGCCCGGCGTCGGTTCTGTGTACACGGCGATGTCCTCGGGCCGAATCGCCAGCACCACCTTCCCTTCCACCCCCTGCGTGTCCATCGCCACCTTGAACTCGCCCAGGTCTACGCACCCCTGCCCGTCCACAACCCCCTCTAGGAGATTCACCTTCGGGTTGCCGATGAAGTCGGCGACGAACAGATTGGACGGGCAGCGGTACACGCGGTCGGGCGTGTCCACCTGCTGCAGCACGCCATCCTTCATGACCGCGATGAGCGAGGACATGGTGAGCGCCTCCACCTGGTCGTGGGTAACGTAGATGGTGGTGGCGCCCGCCACGTAGTGCAGGCGCTTCAGTTCGGCCCGCATGTCCATGCGGAGCCGCGCATCCAGGTTGGACAGCGGCTCGTCCATGAGGAACACCTTGGGGCGATACGCCAGCATGCGCGCCAACGCGATGCGCTGCTGCTGTCCGCCGCTCATCTCCCTGGGATAGCGGTTCTCGTACCCCAGCATCTTCACCTCGGCCAGCGACTCTTTGACCCGCTTGTCAATCTCGGCCTTGGGCAGTTTCCGAATCTCCAGGGCGAAACTCATGTTCTTGTACACGGTCATGTGCGGCCAGAGGGCGTAGTTCTGGAACACCAGGCCGATGTCCCGCTGCCCCGCCGGAACGGAAATCCCTCGCGCGCGAGAGAACACCAGCCTGTCGCCGATGTAGATTTCGCCCTCGTCGGGGTCTTCCAGGCCCGCCACGCACCGCAACAGCGTCGTCTTGCCGCAGCCCGATGGGCCCAGCAGCGTGAGAAACGTCCCGGCCTCTATCGCGAGGCTCACGTTGTTGACCGCAACCACGTCCCCAAAACGCTTGGTCAGGTTCTTGATCGTGATGGTTGTGCCCATGCTCCCCCCTTACATTCCTAGGCCTTTCTTCAGGCTCCCGCCTCGGAATCGCCCGATGATGAAGTTGCCGATCAGTACCAACGTAATCAGGATGAGGATGACCGCGTTGGCCATCTGCGTATCCCCGTTCTCCGTGTAGCGCATGGTCTGGCTCGACAGCACCTGCGTCGCAGGCGTTACCAGCAGGATAATCAGCGACAGTTCGCGCATGGTGGTGATGAACGTCAGCAGGAAGCCGGACACGAAGCCGGCGCTGGTCAGCGGAAAGATGATGCGCTTGAACCGCTGCCATAGGTTGGCGCCCGCCATCTGCCCCGCCTCCTCCAGTTCGCGCCCCACCTGGAGCATGGCCGATACGCCGCTCCGCGCCGAATATGGGATGTGTTTCGCCACCGACACGATGACCAGCAGCGCGAATGTGCCGTACAGCGGCGGAATCGGCCCTACGCGCTTGGAGAACATGGAGATATACACGGCTCCGAACGCGATCCCCGGGATGACATACGGGATGAACGAAATCTGCTCCACGAGTTTGGACAGGCGCGTGCCCCGCCCCTTCACGATGGCGTAGCCGAGGATGACCCCGAGCAGCGCCGTGAAGAAGGCCGTTGCCAGCGACAGGCGGATGGAGTTCCAGGCACTGGAGTATATCTTGGGATTGCGCAGGACACCCGGCGTGCCGTTCGCGATATTGATGTCGCTCTTGCCAATCCAGTAGTGCAACGTGAAGTTGCTCAGGCTGTAGTTGCCAGGGTGCAGCATAAAGGTGTCGTAGGCCAGCAGTCCCAGCGGGAGCGCGATGACCAGGACTTGGAAGACGATTACGCCAGCGGCCAACACCTTGCGCCACGGGCCAAGCCGCGCCACGTGAGCCACGAACCCGCGCCCGCCGATGGTCTCGTAACTCTTGCGCGTGCCGATGAGCCGCTGATTGATGTAGATGGTAACGATGGTGAACAGGATCAGCACGATGGCCAGCACGAACCCGTCCGCGAACTCGCCGATGGCCACGCTGGAGCGGATCATCGTGGCGATGACGTAGTACCGCACGGGCGTGCCCAACACGTTGGGGCCGCCGAACGTCCCCATGACCTTGGAGAACGTCATGATGAACCCCGACAGCAGCGCCGGCAGCACCAGCGGGAACGTGATACGTCGCAGGATTCGGCTTCGGCTCGCCCCCGCCAGTTCCGCTGCATCCTCCAGGTTGGAGTCAATGGACATCAGCGCCGCCGACACGAACAGGAAGAAGAACGTGTAGTAGTGCAGCGCGCTGCTGATGATGATGGGAATCGGCCCGTAGGCCAACCACGTGGGAATGGGCCGACCGATGAGGTATTCCAGAAGCCCAGGCGTTCCGCCCGCAACCCGCGTGTTGAACATGACCTTCCACGCCATGGCGATGGTCCACGAGGGCATGATGTACGGAATCGTGGCGAGGTTGTTGACCAGATGTCGTCCGGGCATGTCCGTGCGGATGACCAGCCACGCCAGCACCGACCCGATGAACATGGCGAGGAGCGTGGCCCCCGTCGCCACAACCAGCGAGTGCTGGAGCGGCGCGTACAGGAAGACCCTGCTCACCCTGCTTGCCAGCATGCGCACCCAGTGGTAGGCCGTCAGTTGCCCGGGCACCGCATCGGGAACGGCAAGCACGTCGCGCTCCTGGTACGTTACCGTAGTCTCCACCATGCGGTACAGCGGCACCAGGATGAGGTACACCATCATCACCAGCAGGATCAGCGCCAGGAGCACCCTCGCGCTGGTTAGCCAGCGGATGAACCTTCGGTACGCGGCGAGAATCCGAAGCGACAACGGCGGCTGAAGCACCTCAGGAACCCCCATGTCCCCTCCCTTCATGCTCTGGTCCTGCTTCGCAGCCTCCCCTGGACAGGTGCCGGAATCCCGACGCGCACCTGTGCACCGATCACGTCTTGCGCTGCGAAGCCTCTTCTGAAACGGGTTCGCCCCACGTGAGTTTGACGGGAATGTCCATGTTGTACGTTTCGCGCAGCCGCTCAAGCCGATTGAGCGCCGCGAGGCTTTCCTGTGGTCGGGCCATCGCCACCGCCAATATCAGCGCGTTGAGGATGGACATCGGCACGGTGAGCGAGTGGAACGTGGAGACCGGCCCCCTGCGCGCGGCAAGCACCACGTCCGCCTTGTGCCGAAGCGCAGGCCCCAGCGTGTCGGTCAGGAGCACCGACCGGCAACCGACGGCCCGCGCGTGGTCCAGCACGGCGACCAACTCGTGGCGCACGTACTGAAAACCGGCGGCCAGCACCGCGTCTCGGGGCTCCAGCAGTTGCAACTTCTCCAGCAGGTGCCGACCCGACTCGGTCATGGCCAGGGTGAGGATTCCCAGGCGGCGGAAGCGCAACTCGGCCAAGTCGGCGAGAACGGCCGACGGCCCGCTGGCGAACACGAAAATCCGCTCCCCGCCCAACAGGATTTGCACGGCGCGGTCAAAGTCGGCGGCGTCTATGCTGTGGGCAGCCTCGTTCAGGTACTGCACTTCCATCTCCAGCACCTTGGAGAGGGTGGAGCCTTCGCCATCGGCCAGTTCGTGGAGTTTGCGCTGGAGACGGCTGGCCGGCGTGGTCTTCTGGCGGAAGAGTTCCTGGAGGTAGCGGCGCAGCGCGGGGAATCCGGTGAACCCGACGGCCCTGGCGAATCGGCCCAGCGTCGCCTCGCTGACGTGCAGGCGTTCCACGAGGTCGGCGGCCGACAGGAACGCGGCCTCGTCGTAATTCGCGAGCAAATAGTCGGCGATCCGACGCTGGCTCTTGGTCAGGCTCGGGAAGCGATCTTCCAGCCGCTGGCGAAAGCCGTTCAGCCCCTCTTCCATCCGCCTCCTCGCGGCGAGGGCATGCACACGTTATCAAGCCCTCGTCGTGAAAGATTATACATCAAAATCCCGCCAAATGCAAGTAAAATTTCACAACGCACGAGATTTTAAACTTAGGCTTCCAATCCTGGCTCGCTGTCATTGTGAGGCATGGTGGCAAAGTGTCATTGCCAGGGCGCGTAGCGCCCGAACCAATCCCCGCAAACTGTCATTCTGAGCGGCGAAGCCGCGAAGAATCTCGCAAACCGAGATGCTTCGCTTCGCTCGCAATGACAGCCCCCGCCCTGTCATTCTGAGCGGCGAAGCCGCGAAGAATCCCGCCAACCGAGATGCTTCGCTTCGCTCGCAATGACAGCCCCCGCCCTGTCATTCTGAGCGGCGAAGCCGCGAAGAATCCCGCCAACCGACACGTGCGACGCACCTCGGAGGTGCGTCGCACGTGGGACCGGATTGCTTCGCCTCGCTCGCAATGACACCGCTACCTGTCATTGCGAGGGCGCGTAGCGCCCGAAGCAATCCCCGCAAACTGTCATTCTGAGCGGCGAAGCCGCGAAGAATCTCGCCAACCGACACGTGCGACGCACCTCGGAGGTGCGTCGCACGTGGGACCGGATTGCTTCGCCTCGCTCGCAATGACACCGCTACCTGTCATTGCGAGGGCGCGGAGCGCCCGAAGCAATCCCCACCGCAGCGGGCGACGTGCGCCCCACCGCCAAAAGACAGAACCGACGCCCCCTGCAACTCCACTGGCAAAAAGCGCCAAGTTGTAGTATAGTTTTCACAGACCCGCGCGCAGCGGCCCGCGCATGGGCCGCCAGGAGGACGACATGGGCGAGAACGAGTGCAACGAGTTCGGCGAACTGGTGCGCGCCCACTTTGATTCCCTCACCAAGAGCGAGCGCCGCATCGCCGACTACATCCTGCACAACCAGGACGAGGCAGCCTTCCTGGCCGCCGCCGAGTTGGCCGACCGCCTGGGCTTGAGCGAGGCGACCGTCGTCCGCTTTGCCCACAGCCTGGGCTTTTCGGGCTTCCCCGAACTCCGCGCCTGCCTCCAGGACCTGTTCCGCCGCAGGGTTTCCCACGCCGCCCGCCTGCGCAAGAAACTGGCCGAAATCAGCCCCGAGTCGCACATCCTGGAGCAGGTCGTGGCGATGGAGATGGAGTACCTCACCGAGGCCCTGCGAACCGTGTCCCGCGACGCCTTTGACGAGGCGGTGCGCCTCATCTGCGGCGCGCGCCGCACGTTTGTGTACGCGTTGAGCGGGTCGGCGACCCTGGCCGAACTGCTCCAGCACCGCCTGCGCCGTTTCGGCCTGGAGGTGGTGCCCCTGACCCAGTCGGGCCGCGAAATCTGCGAGCCGCTGCTGTCCCTCGGCAGCGACGATGTGCTCTTCGCCATGCTCTTCTTCAACCTGTCGGACGTGATGGAGGCGACCCTCGCCTACGCCAAAGCGTGCGGCGCGAAGGTGATCCTGCTCACCGACACGCTGGCCCCCCTCCTCCAAGAGCACACCGACGTCCTGCTTGAAGCCCAGCGCGGCCCCGTCATGGCCTTCCACTCGCTCATCGTGCCCATGACCATCATCCAGGCCCTGGTCATCGCCGTTGCCATGAGCAACAAGGAGAAGTCCCTCGCCACGCTGGATAAACTGGACGACATCCGCCGCCGGCTCAATTTTGACGCGGCGGTGCGCATCTGGCAGCCGGAGGGGAAGAAGGCCGACCGCGGGTAGCAGCGCCCACCCTACCGGAGCACCCGAACATCCCATTACCAAGCAGAACGGAGGATGAGCCGCATGGAACCCTTGCACGCCGCCATCGTCGGAGTCGGATTCGTGGGCCGCGTCCACCTGGAAGCCCTGCGCCGCCTGGGCATCCCCGTGGCGGGCATCGCGGGCAGCACGCCCGAGAAGGGCCAGGCCGCCGCCCGCGCGCTCCAGGTGCCCCGCGCCTACGCTGACTTCGCCGAACTCCTCGCCGACGCCACGGTGGACGTCGTGCACGTCTGCACGCCCAATCATCTGCATTTCGCCATGGCGTCCGCCGCCATGCGCGCAGGGAAACACGTCGTGTGCGAGAAGCCGCTGGCGCTGACCGCGCAGGAATCGCGCGAACTGGTGCGCCTCCAGCAGGAAACGGGCCGCACCTTCGCCGTGTGCTTCAACCAGCGCTACTATCCCCTGTGCCACGAGGCTCGTGCGCGGCTCCTGTCCGGCCAGATCGGCCAGGTGCGGATGGTGCATGGGCAGTTCCTGCAGGATTGGCTCTTCTCGCCCAGGGTGTGGAGTTGGCGGCTGGACCCGTCGGTGGGCGGGGCACTCCGAACCGTGGCCGACATCGGCAGCCACTGGCTGGACCTGGTGGAGTGGCTCACCGGCCTGCGGGTTACGGAGGTGTGCGCCGACCTCGCCACGTTCATCCCCAAGCGCCTGAAGCCCACGGGCAGCGCGGAGACGTTCTCCGAGGGCACGCCGGCCGACCGCGCCGAGGAAGTCTCGGTGGCAGGCGAGGACTACGCCGCGATCCTGCTGGCATTCTCCAACGGCGCGAGGGGGTCCGTGGCCCTGTCCCAGGTCTGCGCGGGCCGCAAAAACCACCTGTGGTGGGAAGTCAACGGTTCCGAGGGGTCCATCTGGTGGAATGCCGAAGACCCGAATCGCCTGTGGATCGGCCGCAGCGACGCGCCGAACCAGGTGCTGGTCAAGTCGCCCGCCCTGATGCAGCCGGACGCGCGGCGCTACGCGGCATATCCCGCGGGGCACGCGGAAGGGTATCCCGACACCTTCGTGCGGCTGTTCCAGGACGTGTACGAGCACATCCGAAGCGGCGCGCCTGTCCGCTTCCCGACCGTTGCCGACGGCCACCGGCAGATGGTCCTCTGCGAGGCCATCGGCGAAAGCGCGCGCACCCGTGGCTGGGTCAAGGTCGGGGAGTGAAGCGGCCCGAAGCAATCCCGCCAACTGTCATTCTGAGCGGCGCAGCGCCGAAGAATCTCGTCAACCGAGATTGCTTCGCTTCGCTCGCAATGACGTGACAAGGGTACGTGCGACGCACCTCGGAGGTGCGTCGCACGTGAACCGACTGGGCTGCTTCGCTCGCAATGACAGGCGAGGTTGTCATTGCGAGGGCACGTAGTGCCCGAAGCAATCCCGGCAACTGTCATTCTGAGGCGCAAAGCGCCGAAGAATCTCGTCAACCGAGATTGCTTCGCTTCGCTCGCAATGACGTGACAAGGGTACGTGCGACGCACCTCGGAGGTGCGTCGCACGTGAACCGACTGGGCTGCTTCGCTCGCAATGACAGATTGCGACAGATTGCCTACGGCTCCACAATCGCCTTGGCCACCGCGCCCGATTCCACAGCCTTGAACGCGGCCTCGGTCTCGTCCAGCCCCACCGCCAACCCGACGATGGCCTCGGCGTCAACCACCCTATCGGCGATGAGCCGAATGCCGACCTCAAACTCCCCCGCGTAGTAGATAAACGAGCCGAGGATTTCCACCTCTCGGCGGGCCACCGACATCGGCACCACCTGCGCGGGGCGCGTGGACAGGCCCACCAGCACCACCCGCCCGCCGCTCCGCACCAGGTCCAGCGCCTGCTGTACCGTCGCGGCCACGCCGGCGGTCTCAAACACCACCATCGGCCCCTGCCCCGCGGGCGTCAGGGCGCGGATTTGCGACACGATATCCGGGTCGCGGCCGTTGAATGCCGCCTCCGCACCCAGACGGCGCGCCATATCCAGTTTCTCGGGCACGATGTCCACCGCGAACACCCGCGCGCCCGCCACTTTGGCCGCAGCCACCGTCAGCAGGCCGATGGCCCCGCACCCCATAACCGCAACCGTATCGCCAACGCGGACACGTCCCCGCCGCACCGCGTGAACGCCCACCATCAGCGGTTCCACCAGCGCGCCCTGCCGGTAGGACATGGTATCCGGAATGCGCCACACGAAGCGAGCGGGCACCCTCGCGTACTCCGCCAGCGTGCCCGGCCAGTTGATGGCCATCCCCAGGCGGTTCACGCACAGGTTCACCAGCCCCTCGCGGCAGTACAGGCACTCGCCGCACGAGAAGTTCGGCTCGGCGGTTACGCGGTCGCCCGGCGCAATGCCCGACACGCCTTCGCCCACCGCCACCACATCGCCTGCGAATTCGTGCCCCAGAATCTGCGGGTACTCCACGGTGCGGTCGCCCGTGTACGTATGCAGGTCGGACCCGCAGATGCCCGTCGCCCGCACGCGGATGACCACTTCCCCCGGGCCTGGCTCCGGCTCGGGCACCTCTGCCACCCGAATATCTCGCGGGCCGTACAACAATGCTGCTCTCATCGTCTCCTCCTTGTCCTACACCTGCCACCCCGCCAGCAGGCCCTCGTAGATCGCATTCACAAGTCGGCGCGGCTGCTGGGCATCGCCGATGACGTACACCGGCACGTCCAGCGAGGCCAGCGCATCCGCCAGCGACCGCTCGGCCACCGCGCCCGCCGCCAGCACAATCACGTCTGCCGCGAACAGCGCGGGCTTCCCATCGGCGAACTCGCAGGCCAGCCCTTCCCCGGCAACTTCCTTGGCCCTGCAAGCCGCGTAGCCGATGATTCCCGCGCGCTCCAACTCCTCCAGCAGGTCAATGCGCGTCGTCGGCTCCACATCGGGCGCGATGCGGTCCAACATCTCCACCATTGTAACGCGGTTGCCCTTGGCCGCCAGGTACAGGGCCGTCTCGCAGGCCACCAGCCCCGCGCCGATCATCGCCACCGTTTTGCCCTGAACGTCGGCCTTGCCGCTCAGCACATCCCACGCCGTAACCACGCGCGCGTCATCCAGCCCCTTGATAGGCGGGCGCAGGGGGCGCGCCCCGGTGGCCACAATCACCGCGTCGGGTTTCTCGGCCGCCACGTACTCCGGCGTAACGTCCACCCCCAGGCGCACCTCCACGCCGGCCTCGCGCAACTGCCGCGTCAACGTGTCATAGAGCCAGAGGATTTTCTCCTTCCCCGGCGGCCTGCTGCTCAACATCATCTGACCGCCGAGTTCGCTCCCGCGCTCGCACAGGATGACCCGATGCCCCCGCCGCGCCGCTGCCCACGCCGCCTCCATGCCCGCCGGCCCCCCGCCGATGACCAGCACGCGCTTGGCCTGCGCCGCCGGCCCGAAATCGTCAAACACTTCCTCGCGCCCAAGGAACGGGTTGACCGTGCAGCGGATGGGAATGCCGTCCACGCTCCGCGACTTGGAGCACACGTTGCAGGATATGCAGCGGCGGATGCGGTGCGCTTCGCCCGCCCGCGCCTTGTTCACCCATTCGGGATCGGCCAGCAGCCCGCGCCCGATGACCGCGAAGTCTATCTTGCCGGCGGCGATGGCTTCGTCGGCGAAGGCGGGCTCGCGGATGACGCTTGTCGCCATCACCGGCACGCTCACCACCTGGCGAATCCCCTCGGCCAGGTACAACTTCCACCCCTGGGGGAAGCGCATCGGCTCTATCTGCTTGTGGTGCGCGGCAGGAAACGCCGCCGAGACGTGCAGCGCGTCCAGGCCGGCCTGCACCAGCATCTTGGCGAGCGCCTTGTACTCCTCCTGCGTGTTGCCGCCCTCCACGAAGTCGTCGCCGTTGATGCGCATCCACACGGGGAACCCCCGCCCCACCGCCTGGCGCACCGCGGCGATAACTTCCAGCGCAAACCGCGCACGCCCTTCCAGCCCGCCGCCGTACTCGTCTGTGCGGCGGTTGGTGTACGCGGACAGGAACTGGCTGATGAGATAGCCGTGCGCGCCGTGAATCTCCAGGCCGTCAAACCCGGCCCGAACCGCCCGCGCCGCAGCCGCCGCGAAACACTGCACAATCTCCCGAATCTCGTCCGCGGTCAGGGGTCGGGGCGTTGCGCGCCCGGGGGCCACCGGCACGTCCGAAGGCCCCACGGGAACGCCCCCGCAGAGTTGCGGCGAGGTCAGCGCGCCCACATGGTTGATCTGGATCGCGGCCCGCGCGCCGTACCGCTGAATCGCCTCGGCCAGGCGGTTCAGCCCCGGGATGAACTCGTCGCGGTCAATGCGGTTATGGGCCGGCGCCCCCCGCCCCTGCGGGTACTGCACCGTCGTGTTCTCCACGATGACGAGGCCGGTCCCACCGCGAGCGCGCTCGGCATAGTGGCGAATCATGCGCTCGGTAACGCCGCCCGTGTCCGACGCGTAGTTCGTCCCCATGGGCGACATCACCACGCGGTTGCGAATCTCCATGCGCCCGATGCGGCCCGGGCTGAGAAGGTGCGGATACGGATTTCCCATCTGCGCCTCCCTGAAATAGCGCGGGCCAGGCGTGAGGCCTGGCCCGCAAGAGGATCACAGGTCAGCCAGCGTGCCGTCCACCTCCGAGTCCGGCACGTCAAAGACCGTGTTGTGCGGCGGCAGCGGCTCCTTCAGCATGTATTCGGGCAGCCGGTCGTCCGCCGACGTGAACCCAGCCCGGCGGTTGAACTCCAGTTCCAGTTTCAGCACGGTGCGGTTCATCTGCTCCAAGTCCTGCACCGTCCAGCCCCAGCCAAACCGCCCGTTGATGAGGTCCACCATCAGTTGCGGGTCGGCGAACACGGGCGGCCGCGCGAACAGGCATAGGCCCGTGTAGTCCAGCATCGCCGCGCCCAACTGCAACTTGCGCGATTCGGCGCGCTGGCCCTCAATGCCCAGCGGGTTCACCGTGGCGCGCGAGCCGAAGGCGTTGCCCGCCGTGTGGTCCGCGCCCATCGGCGATGTGGCGTAGGTAACGCCGTTGCCCTTGAGGGCGCGCGGGTCATAGGCGGGCATCGCCTGCCCCTTGACCGCAGGCACTCGCGTAATCCCCAGCACCCGGCCGGTAACGACTGCCCCCTGGCCGATCATCCTGCCGACGACGGTCCCCTTGGCCACCTCTTGCAGGAGCGCCACGAAACTGTCCTTGTCGCCGAACTTGGCCAGCCCGGCCTCGGCGGCCACGCCCAGCGCCGCGCCGATTTCTATGGTGTCCAGGCCCAGGTCGTTGCAGATGTAGTTCAATTCGGCCACTTCGTCCAACGTGCCCAGGCCCAGGTTTGACCCGACAAGCCCGATGGTCTCGTACTGGAGCGTGCCCACGATGGGCTTGCCGCTCTCGTCCACGAACACGTTGCAGCACGCGATGACGCACCCGGGCATGCAGCGGGTGCCCACCTGCCCGCCCCGCGCCAGCGTAACTTCGCGCAGGTGCTCGCCGCGCAGGTTTTCGGCTTCCTCAAAACTCCCCTCGCGGAAGTTGCGCGTGGGGAACGCCCCCATCTCGTTGACCGCGCCCACGATGGACGCCGTCCCGTACAGGTGCGACGAACCCTTGTGGCCGGTCTTGGGACTATTCCACAACTCCTGCCCGAATCGGCGGGCGGCTGTGCGGAACAGTTCGGGGTCGGCCACGGCGACAGGCCCGACGTTGCCGCCATCCAGCACCACCGCCTTCAGGCCCTTGCTGCCCATCAGCGCACCCAGTCCACCGCGCGCCGCCTGGCGGCTCACCTGATCGCCCTCGCCTGTGCACGCGATGCTGGCCGCAGCATACCGCCGCTCGCCCGCAGGCCCGATGCTCACCACGGTGCAATCCTTGCCCCAACGCGCGCGGGCGGCCTCGGCCGTGGCGTAGGTGCCCAGGCCCCGCCACTCCGCCGCGGGGAGCAGTTCCACCTTGTCGGGCGAGACGTACAACTGGTACAGCCCGCCATCCTTGGGCTGGCCTTCCACCACAATCGCCTTGATGCCCAGCCGGCCCAGCACGATGCCGGCAGTCCCGCCGGCGTTGGCCTCCTTGACGCCACCGGTCAGGGGACTCTTGCCGCCGACGGACAGCCGCCCTGCGCTGGACAGGCTCGTGCCCCCCAGCAGGCCCGGCGCCAGGATCAGTTTGTTGTCGGGCCCAAGCGGCTCGCAGAGAGGCGGCACCTCCTCCAGCAGAATCTTGGCAATCAGGCCACGCCCGCCGAAGTGCTCGTAGGCAGCGGGCACAGGCTCCCACTTCGTCGTCAAGTGGGTCATGTCCACTCGCAGTATCTTCATCGTGTCCTCCTTATGTAAAGTTCTCCACCGGCCTTCAGTACAAGGCCAGCAGAATCGGCATGATGAGCAAACCCACCAGGATGGACAGGGAGATGGCGCTCGCCGCGAAGTCGGTGTCCAGCCCCTCCATGGACGCGTACACCAGCACCACGATCCCGATGGGCATCGCCGCACCCATGGCGACGGTCGCCCGCTCCAGCCCCTGCAGGCCGAAGACGGCCACCAGTGCCTGCCCCAACGCCCAGCCGCCCGCGATGCGAAGGGCCACCGCCGCCAGCATCGGCGTCCACCTGGAAAAATGCAGTTCAATGAACGCGCCCAGCGTCAGCATCGCCAGCGGCCCGTTTGCCTTGGACACCGGCTCCAGAATCCCCACCAGCCACGCCGGCAGCGTCAGCCCCGCCAGGTTCACCGTGATGCCCAGGATGTTCGCCCAGAACGTGGGCAGGGTCAGTACCCGCTTCAGGCCGGTTTGCCACGCAGCCGAGGCGCTGTTGCCGTGCCGCGTCGCCGTGTAGTAGGCATAACTGTTGCCCACCAGCGAGTTGCCCAGGTCAAAGGCAGCCAGTCGGCTGATGCCCTCGGCCCCGTAGAACGTCAGGAAAAAAGGCACGAGAAAGAAGCCGATGTTGCTCACCATCGTGCTCGTGATGAGCACGCCGGCCACCGGCTTCTCCAGGCGCATCGCCCTGGCTGCCAGGCGGGCCACCAGTTGCAGCAGCAACGGGATGGCCGCGCCGCAGAAGGCCAGCGTCAGAATGTTGCCGATCCCCAACTGCGCCCGCGCCAGCGACAGGAACAGCAGCGCCGGCAGCGTCGCATAGATGATGACGCGGGCCATGGTGTGCCCGTCGTCGTGCCGCAGGATGCGGGCCTGCCGAAACAGGAAGCCCGCGACGATCCACGTCAGGATAGGCAGCGACTGGCTCAGGATGGTTGCCATCGGCCTAAATCTCCACCGGCAGGCCCGTCTCTCCCGATTTCATGATGGCGAGAACCACTTCCAGCGTTCGGCGCGCGTCGCGGCCGCTCGTCCTGGGCTCCTCCTCGCGGCGGATCACGCGGCAGAAGTGCCGCATCTCCTCCCGCAGCGGGTGCACCGGCGTAACGCCCAGACGGTCAACCCGCAGGGGCCACTGCCAGCCCGCCTTCTCCGCATCGGGATACCACACGTGGCGCATTTGCGGCAGGGTCAGCGACCCCTTCGTGCCGAAGAAGTAATAGCAATCCTCCGGCGAGTAGAAGAAGTAGGGGTTCTCCCAGGGCGATGTGGTGGACTCATACGCCCAGATGGACGGCACGCAGTCCGAGGTGGTGATGGTCGCCACCACATCCCCTTGCAGCCGCAGCGAGATGGCAATGGTATCCTCCACCTCGAACCCCCGCGTCCGGTTGCTGGTCTCGGCGAAGACGCGGACGACCTCGCGCCCGCAGATGTAGCGGATGTCGTCCACATCGTGGATGGTGTTGATGAGGAGCGGGCCGCCCCCTGTGCCCTTCTTCGTCCGCCAGGTCGCCTGGAAGTAGTCCTTCGGCTTCAGGATCGTCCACAGGACGGCGACGGCGGTCAGGTCGCCCAGCGCGCCGCCCTGCACCATCTCCCGCGCAAGCACCACGAACGAGGAGAACCGCCGATGATGCCCGATGAGCAGCGGCGTGCCGGTTCGGTCGGCGGCAGCGATGATGCGGTCGGCCGCCTCCAGGGTCGGGGCGATGGGCTTCTCCAGGAGCACGGGAATGCCGCGCTGGAGGCATTCCACGGCCACCGGCTCGTGCTGGTCGTTGGACACCACCGCCACGACCCCGTCCGGCTGCTCTTCGTCCAGCATCTCGCGGAAGTCCTGGTAGAAGCGCGTACCGACGCTTTCGGCCACCTTGCCCCGTTCGGGCACGACGTCGCACGCCGCCACCAGTTCCATCTCGGGCAACTGGGCCGCGATGTTCAGGTGATTGACGCCAAACCCAAGCCCGATGATCGCGATACGAGGCTTCTCCATCATGCGCCCTCCTTGGCGGGGCTTCAGCCCTACATCTTGACCATCACCTTGCCGCCCTCGCGGTTGGCAAGGCTGCGCACCGCCTCCGCCGCCTGCTCCAGCGGGTACCGCGCCGTGATCATCGGCGTCATGTCCAGGCGGCCGCTGGCCATGAGTTTGATGATGTTGCCGAAGGTGCCCCAGCCGGTGTGCCCCAGACTGCCGAACGACTGGCTACCCGTGTCCTGATAGATGGTGATGTTGGTCGGCACGGCACCCGCTCGGCGGCCCAGGTGGACAACCTTGGCGCCCACGGCCAGCGACTGCTCAATCTCCGGCAGCGTGGCCTTGGGCACGCCCGCCGCCTCAACCTGGATGTCGGCGCCATCCCCGTGGGTCAGTTCCAGCACCACCTCGTGGGGACTGGTGCCTTGCTCGGCCAACGCCTGCGGGCTGTACACGTGATCGGCACCGAATCGGAGTGCCAACTGCTGCCGCGACTCCGTTACCTCAAACACAATGATCTTGGACGCGCCGGCGATCCTGGACAGGGCAATGCTGGTCAGGCCGATGGGGCCCGCGCCGTACACCACGACCACCGCGCCCGGCAGGAAGCCCCCCGCCCGCGTGAACAGGCCATTGTAGGAGATGCCCGTCGGCTCTACCAGCGCGCCGGCTTCGCACGCCTTGTCCTTGTCGCCGTACACCGCCAGCAGGCCGTTGATATTCCACACATACTTGTCGCGCATCGCCACATACTCGGCGAACGCGCCATTGGTAACGAATCCGAACCGGCCCATGTTGCGGCAGTGGTTGTACAACCCTCTGCGGCACGAGATGCACTTGCCGCACCAGTGCAATTGCTCGCCTGTAACCAGGTCGCCGACTTTGAAGTCCGTTACTTTGTCGCCAACGGCTACCACCTCGCCGGCGAACTCGTGGCCGATGACCACCGGCAGTTTGGTCCAACTGGGGTAAATCAGGTAACCGTCCTCATCGGTCTCGTAGAGGTGCAAATCCGAGCCACACACGCCACAGGCCCGGACGCGAATCAGGACATCCTCCGGGCCGACCTCCGGCTCTGGGATGTCCTTGACTTCCAACGTGGTGTAGCGCCACACGTTGCTCCCCTTGCGGGCGATGCGGTTCTTCCGCTCCATCTCGCTCACGGGGTAATCGGGGCGCGGGTCAAACTGACCGTCCAACACAAGCGCTCGCATAGCATTCTCCTTGTATTCGTGCCGTTCAGACCTGGTGCTCTACCACAGCGGTTTTTGATAGTTTGTCATTGCGAGGGCGCGCAGCGCCTGTAGGGACAATTCATGAATTGTCCCTACGGTTATTCTGAGGCGCGAAGCGCCGAAGAATCTCGGCAACCGAGAGGCTTCGCTTCGCTCATCATGACAGCCCCACATTGTCATTCTGAGGCGCGAAGCGCCGAAGAATCTCGGCAACCGAGAGGTTTCGCTTCGCTCATCATGACAGCCCCACATTGTCATTCTGAGGCGCGAAGCGCCGAAGAATCTCGGCAACCGAGAGGCTTCGCTTCGCTCGCAATGACAACAGGCAATCTTCCCTGTGGTCAACTGCTAGAATAGAACATGGGTTGCGCGACGACGTGCGCGGATTGCGATGCGACGTCGGTGCGGGTACGGTGTATCTGCGACGCGGCTGCGATGTGGCTTCGGAGTCCCGTCGTCGCGCAACCCTGCAGCCCTGGCTATGATGACAAGAGTACGGGCTGCTCCCGCGGCGGATCGGTGGCCATGTGAGCGTCAACGCCGCGGCTCGTAAGCGATGGTCGCCCCCATCATGGCGGGTAGGCGATGGTGTACAGGTGTTTCCCGCCGTGGAAGGGGCCTTTCAAAACCGCCTCTATCTCTTCCGGCGTGCGCATGGACATCTTGTCGGCGGGCGGCAACTGGCCGGCCGGGAACCGCGTCAGAATGTCGTTGATGAGGCGCACCATGTAGTCAAACAGCGCGTTCAGCCCGGCCTCGGCCTTGGCGGGGTCGGCCAGCGACGGCTTGCCCACAACGCCCTCGGGCGTCATGATGACCTCAATCCCGCCGAACCCGATCTGCTCGTGGCCCTTGATGGGCGCGTGGTACACCTCGCCGCCCTTGTCCACGTGGCCGGGGGGCATGAACCCCTTGTGCTCGGTGTCCACGGCCTTCTCCAACTTCACCAGTTCGGGGAATAGCGCCATAGAGTAGGAGCATTCGGCCTCGTCGGCATGGCGGAACGGCGTGTCAAAGGGGCCGCCGTGCTCCTTGTCCTTGAGGTAATCGTGAATCACCGTGGGCCAGTGGAGCGAGATCAACATGCACGGCACCTGGTACTTCTTGGCGAACTGGTGCAGCGCCAGGGGGATGACCTCCTCCTGCCCGTGCCCGTTCAGCAGAATCTGCTTGCGGAAGCCGGTGTTCCAGAACCCGGCGATGATGGCCCGCAGGTAGGCGATGAACGTGTCCTCGGGCACCACCACCGTCCCGGGCATCCCCAGGTGGGTGAACGGGTGGGAGCCGTACCAGACCGGCTCGGCCACGGTGCAGCCGGTCGCCTCGGCCACCACCTCGGCCATGCGCGCCGCCAGGAACGTGTCCTCGCCGAACGGCTGCGCGTCCCCGTGCTGCTCGGTGCTGCCCACGGGGATGATGATGATGTCGTTGGTCTTCAGGCGCTCTTCTACTTCCGCCTTGGTCATCGTCTGGTAGTAGATGCCATGCGGCTTGTCCATGTGGCCGCCCGACGGCGGCAGTTTCCACTTCGGCATAATGCCTCCTTTGTGCTCGTGCGCTTGCGACGCACGCCCGACGCCGCGGCCCAGTTCCGCAACCACCAGGCCGCAGCGCCGGACACGGTACCAACTAATAGGTGACCACAGAGAGAATTACCCGTTGTCATTGCGAGCGAAGCGAAGCAATCTTACGCTCTGTCATGCTGAGCGAAGCGAAGCATCTCGGTTACCGAGATTCTTCGGGCGCTGCGCGCCCTCGCAATGACACACCATCGGGAATCCCTGTGCACAGTACTAGACGACCGGAATCCGCAGGTCCTCGGCGAACCGCTTGGACTGCTTCAGGTGCGGGTAGTACTTGTTGAGCATCTCCACCACAATCGCTGCCTGCTCGGCCATGCGCTTGCCTTCGGCCGCCGAGGTCATCTCGCCGTGGCCGCCCACGACCGAGTTGCCCGTCTTCAGGTGCACCGGAGCCGCGATGCGGGCGATCTCGGGCGCTTCGTACACGCGGATGAAGCCACCGGATCCGGGCGGGTTGTCGGTGTGAACGTCAATGGGAACCTTCACCGCGGCGCGCAGTGCGGCGATCATGGGCAGTTGCAGGTCGCGCACCGGGTTGATGCTGTCGGCCCCCAGGCTCTCCAGCAGTTTGAACGATGCGGGGTTGCAGTGCCCCAGATGCGCCGAGGTCTTGAAGATGATCTCCTTCGGCAGTTCGCCTTCCTTGCGCATCTCGTTGACGACCCAGAGCATGCCCTCGTCGTAGATGAGGAAACCGCGGACGCCCAGGTCAATGCCGCGCTTGATGTCCTCAATGCCGCGGAGCAACTGCTCCATGCCGCGCAGACGGTAACTAATGCGCACACCCTGCGGCGAGAGGACGGTCGCGCCGGTGTCGTAGGTCGCGCGCGGGCCGGTGGACATCAGCAGTTCCGCGCCGTAGTCGTGGCACAGTTTCACATACTCCTTGATCTCCTGCGCCGTGTGGCGGAACATGCCGTAGGTCTCGGTAACGCGGTTGATGGTGATCCCCATCTTGTCCGAGGTCTCCAGCAGGGCCGCGACCGCTGCCGACGAGTTCACCGTGGGCACCTCAATTCGGAACGCGGCGCCATCGGGGAACCGCGCGTCCGACGTGGGCAGGTCCCACAGGTCGCCTTCCGGCAGACCGATCTTCTTCATGAACTTCCGACTTGCTTCAAACATTTCCTTTCCTCCTCAAAGAATTGCGAGTTTGGCTTATTTGCAGTGCTGCGGGAGCGGCGGCGAATAGACCCAGACCAGTTTCAGCGGCTCGTCGCCGATGTTCTCCAGCCGATGCTTCTTGCCAATCGGCGAGTAGATGGCGGTTTCAGGGCCGACTTCCCATTCGCCCTCGCCCTCTATCACCAGTTTGGCCCGACCGCTGATGATGAACATGACCTCTTCCGAGTCCTCGTGCACATGATCGGGGATCATGCTGCCGACCTCGGTAACGTTCAGCCCCATGGAAACGGCCTTCGTGCCTACGGACTTGGGGCTGAGCAGCAACTTGGACACGCGGGGTGGCGTCCGATATTCCCCCTCCACCTCGGCGGCGACGACAAAGGGTCCTTTCTTCATACGTGTTTCCTCCTATGAGTTATGTAAATCCTGCGGCGCATGAACCGCGCAGCCTGCAACTTACAGCGAGATCGCGCCCACATCGCGGGCAATCGCTTCGGCCGTCGCCCGAACGGCAGGGGCGATCTCCAGTATCCGCTCCGGCGTCAGGCGGAAGGCCGGCCCCGCGACCGCCACCGCCGCAATGGGATACCCCCGCATGTCCAGCACCGGAGCCGCCACGGCGTTGATGCCCGCCTCGTACTCCTGGGACGACACGGCGAACCCGCGCTCGCGCGTGGCCTCCAGGTCTTTCAGCAGCGCCTCGCGGGTGGCCAACGTGCTCTCGGTGTAGCGGGTCAGTTCCTCCGGCAGCAGACGGTCCAACTCGTGAGGCGGGATGAAGGCCAGGAATGCTTTGCCCGAAGCCGTGCTGTGAACGGGAAGGCGCTGGCCGGGGCGGGCCGCCAATTTCACCCGATGGGGGCTTTCCACGACCTCCAGGTACACGACATGGGTGCCGTCCAGAACCGACAGGTCAACCGTCTCCTGGCACTGCTCCACGAGGCGATAGAGATGCGGGCGCGCCCGCTGCTGGAGGTCGTTGTGCTCCATGACGAGGAAGGCCAGTTCCAGAATGCGCGTGCCCAACCGGTAGCGGCCGGTCTCGGGGTCGCGCTGGACAAAACGCTTGGCTTCCAGTGTGCCCAGCAGGCGGTGCATGGTGCTCTTGTGGATGCCGAGCCTGGCCGAAATCTCGGTCAGCGAGAGTTCCGGCTCGCTGTGGCTGAAGCAAAGGAGGACGTCAAGGGCCTTCGCCACAGTCCGCGTTTCCTCTTGTGCGGTCTCGTGCTTCGCCTGCATCGGACTCCACCAACCCACATGCGCCTTCGCTCTGGGCGCGGCAGTTTCAAAATTTGAAACCTAGTTTCATTTTGATTATACTCGCATCCGCCTCCGCTGTCAAATTTCCACTTGCGAGCGTTGAACCGGGCACCCCCTCGCCCACGAGGGGAACGCAACATGCGACGCACCTGCGAGATGCGTCGCATGTTGAACCCTTCGCGCAGATTCGCGCTCGTTCGCGGTTTGCAGACCGCACCGGCACACCCCGCCCGCGGCCCCGCGTATCCGGGCGACATCCCATCATCCCGCTGCGCGCTCGGGTGCATTTCAGTTTGGGCGCAAGCCTGCTGCAATGGGCAGGTCGGAGCAGTACCGTGAGCCGCCCCCACCAACGAAATCCACTTTCGCCGCCCGACGTACAGCGAAGAGGCTGCCTGACCTCACCTAACCCCTCCCACACCCTCCCCTTTCCTCTCCGCGGGCGGAGAGGAAAGGGGAGGGCCGGGGTGGGG
>JADBJK010000090.1 GCA_014874485.1 Chloroflexota bacterium | reverse complement strand
TCCCTCGGCTACATCGTGGGGAGAGCCTGGGGACCAGTCGCCGGGTTCCTGCGCAGCATTGGAACTTCGCCAGGACGCCTGGCCCGTGGCGCACGGATCGCCAGCGCCCGTCTGCGCCAGGCCCTCAGCCTGCCGCCGGCTGGCGAGGAATTGGATCGCAGCACGTTCAGAGGTTTTATCGCCGGCACCGTTTCGGATATCCTCACCTTCCGCCTGCGCCGGGCGGATGAACACTTCCGCCAGGGCATGGCAGCCTTCGATCGCGGCGAGTACGAGGCAGCGCGGGAGCACCTGACCTCCGCCATTGATTGGGATTGGAATCAAGAACTGAAGCCTTTGCATGTACAAGCCCATCTGCGTCTGGGGTGGCTTGCCGAAGCCGACCACGCCTTTCGCTCCGCCAAAGCCCATTATGAGAATGCTGTGCGTCTGGAACCAGATAACCTGCAGGCCACGGTAAGCCTGGCTACCGTCCTCTTCCAACTCGGAGAGACAGCCCCAGCCATCTTCCATTTTCAGCGCGCCTTGGAACTCGACCCTAACAGCCTGGAAACGCACTATTATCTCTACGCCATCTACCGCCGTCTCAAGATGGAGCGCGAGAGCATCGAGCAATTGCGTATCCTCAAGGCCGGGGAGAACGCGGAGACGTTATCGGAACTTTTCTCTCGCCATGGCGATGACCATTTCCAACTCGACCGCCTCGACGAGGCCATCAATGACTATCAACTGGCTATGCAGTTCTCCCCCCACGACCGTTCTCTTTACACACGCCTGGGTGACGCCTATTATCAGCAGGGCCAACCCCGAATGGCGCTCGAAACTTGGTTGCGTGGCATCTGGCTGGACTTTTCGTATGCTCTGGAGGAGCGGCTCCTGGCAGTAAGCGCTGATCTGGGCGAATCGTGGGCAGTTATTCAGGTCCTGCGTGACGCCGCAGGGCGCCACCCAAATGATGGCCGCTACAACCTGGCCCTCAGCAAACTGTTCGAGATGGAGGGAGTGCAGGACGAAGTATTAGCACAGGCGCGTGAGGCCGTGTGCCGCAGCCCTAACCTGCTGGAAGCGCACGAACGCCTAGGCGCAATCTACGAAAGTACCGAAGACTATCAGGCAGCACGAGATACCTACCGCGCGGCACTGGCCTCTGCCCGTTTGCAAGAGACAGTTTACCGCTGTGCCGGGTGCGGCTTCATCTCCCGACAAGATCAGGATCACTGCTTCCAATGCGGGCGTTGGTATGGCTTCCAGGCTACTACCCGCGGCGAGGCAGGAGCGAAGGCACTTGTCCCTCGCCAATTGATTGGCCAGGCGGGCCAATCCATCCAGCGGGTTTTGGGCGACGTCCGGTCACACATCAAGCGCCTGACCAGTGGTGTTTGAGAACAAAGGATATGGAGACCAAATCTCTAGGGCGTATGGCAGGGATATCGATCTACGCCATCGCTCTCACCAGTTTCATACTGTTTCTGAGCACTCAGGTTGGAATCCCTGTGTTGCCCCATCTCTCCGCTCAATTGGGGGCGGACCAGGCGGCAATGGCCGCTACCCTATCGGCAGCGCTGATGACGCTGGTGCTCGTCCAGTTCTTCAGCGGTGCGCTGGCCGATCGCTACGGCCGCCGCGCCGTCCTCGTGGGTGGGGCGGCGCTGGGTGGGCTATCCTCGCTCTGCTGTGCTGTTGTCGGTTCCTGGCAGGGGCTGCTGGCATTGCGCATCCTCGGCGGGATAGCCGATGCCATTGCCTTCCCCGCTCTTCTGGGGTTGACTGCTGAGATCTCTGAGGGGCGACATGGCACTTTTTTCGGTGTGCTGCGCTCCAGCCAGGGGCTTTCGTTCATCGTGGCTCCGGCTATCGGCGGGTGGTTATCGCTCTACGGGCTGCGCATGCCTTTCGTGGTAGACGCCGTGCTCTCTTTTCTGGCCTGTCTGATACTTTATGCGACCATACGTGCCGGGCCCGTGGCCAGCGTGGCCGGGCGATGGCAGCAATTAGGAGAACTTTTCCGCCAGCGACGGGTTTATGCCTTCGCCCTGTTCGGGGCGGTGGACAACTTCGCTTTCCCTATCCTGGCCTCCTTCCTGCCCACCAAAGCCCAATCCTTGGGCTTCGCGCCGTGGCAGATCAGCCTGATCCTAGTCGGGGAGGCAACAGCCTTCACCGCTGGCTCGCTGCTGGTGGGTCGCTGTTCCGACCGCTGGGGGCGACGGCCTTTCGTCATTCTAGCACAATTGCTGGTAATGTTATCCTGCGCCGGATTGGCCCTATCAGATAATCTGGCCGCAATGGTGGGCTGGTATGCGCTATTTGGTCTTGGCGCTAGTGCTACCTTTCTGCTGAGTTCGGTGATGATGGCCGACATCGCCCCACCGGAGAGCGCAGCAACGGTATTGGGAGCCTTCGATGCGGCCATTGATTTGGTGATCTTCGCCGGACCCGTGACGGCGCTTGCGCTGTATCGGGTGATAGGGCGCATAGAGCCGCTTTTCATTGTGGCTGCCTTGCCTGCATTGGCGGCATTGCCCGTAGCCTGGTGGACGCGAGAGACTCTTTGCCTCGATACCGCTTGCATTTCGCGAGGGGGGACGTGCGAGGAGCCACCACTTGTAGGAGGATATAAAACATGATTGCTATCCATCCCATCACATCTGTAACCCGCAAGGATGACATCGCCTACATTATGTCATGTGTCCAGGAAGGCCATTGCTGTTCCATCGTGGGAGTGAGCAACATCGGGAAGTCGGCGCTGTTACGCAACCTGTGCCGCCCCGATGTGCAAGCCGCCTATCTGGGCCAATCCGCAGGAGAATTTATCTTCCTCTATTTAGACTTCAACTTTATGTTGGGCACGAGCGAGCAGGGATTCTACGAACTCATCCTGCGCGACCTTATTCGGGCGCTTGAGGATGCCAGTGTCGATGCACCGCTCGTAGAACGCATCCGCGATGCCCATGCCCAAGTGGTTAATCCCAGCAGCGAATTCGTTGTGCCACTACGGTTTAACGAGAGTCTCCTCGCACTAGGTGAAGGATTGGGCCGGCAAGTAGTGTTCCTCTTCGACGAGTTCGATGCTGCCTTCCAGCAGTTGGATGCACGTATCTTCCTGAACCTCCGCGCTCTGAAGGATCGCTACGACCAGACCCTTTCCTATGTAACAGCGACCGTGTACCCACTTCCCCAATTGCGTGCCGGACGGGAGACCGATGAGTTCTGCGAGCTCTTCTCGCACCACACCCATTATCTGGCTCCACTTAACGAGGACGACGCTCGGCTGTACTTGGCAGATCGGGCTCATCTGACCGATCCCAAACTCGAAGACCAGGACATCGAGTTCATCATCCGCACGGCAGGTGGCCACCCTGGTTTATTAGATGCAACCTATCAGGCCACCATTGCGGCCAAAGAGGAAGCGCGCCACATCCGCGGCACAAATGAGATCCACTATGAGGCCGTACGCGAAAAACTGCACGGTGACATCAATGTCCGCACCGAATGCGCCAAATTGTGGAGCGACCTCAGCGAGGACGAGCAACTCTCCCTCCTGGCGCTGGTTACGGGGATCGGCGAAACCACTCCCCAAGCGAAAGCGTCACTGCGGGAAAAACACATCCTGACAGATGAAGACCAGACGCTCTCCCCGCTCTTCACTGCCTTTGTGGAGCGGCAGGGACTGGCCCGCCGCGATAGACCCCGCGGGGTGCGCTTGGACGTGGAGGCCGGCGACGTGTATGTGGACGGCGAATTGGTGCCTGCGCTCACTGAATTGGAGTACCGGCTGATGCTCCTGCTCTACGGCAATATGGACAAAATCTGTGACAAATACAGTATCGTGGAGGCGGTGTGGGGCGAGAGTTATATCGACCAAGTGGACGACGCGCGCATCGAGAAACTGATCGGCCGGCTGCGCCAGAAGATCGAGCCAGACCCGCTCAACCCCAAGTACCTGATCACGATACGCGGGCGAGGTTACAAACTGGTCAGCAGATGAAGGAATGCTTCTCTACTCAGGATAACGCCCCTGACGAATGGAGAAAGACAGTCACTTGTCGGTTATCTGTCGGCTAGATGTCGTGAAACGAAAGGCGATCTGTGCTATATTGAATCGTGAAAAGGAGAGTTACTCTCCACTATCAGGTAAGGAGGAACGGGAAATGTCGTCACTACTGGAAAGGGTCGGAACTCTGATTTCCGCCAATCTAAACTATCTGGTCAGCCGGGCACTGCGCGCCAACAGCATGGCCGTGGTAGATGAATACATCCGCAAGGTGGAGGACAACCTCGAAGCCTTGGAGGATGCCGCAGCCACGGTAGGCGGCGAGGCCAAGACGCTCAAGCGGAAGCATGAGGAACTCCAGGCCCAGGCTAAGGAACTGGATGGGAACATTGACCTGTTCTTACAACAGGACAAAGACGACCTGGCCGCAGCGGCCCAGTATCGCCTGAACACCATCCAGAGATTGGCCGACACCTACAAGGCACAGTGGCAGAGCACCGAGGCCGAATACCAGAAACTCCTCGACGCCAAACTCAAACTGGAGGCCAAACTCACCGAAGCCAAGCAAGAGCGATCCGAATTGCAAGCCATGCTCGACTTGGCGAAGTCCAAAGAACTCACCCACAAGGTTGTGGAGGGCGTGGGCGGCGTCACCGTAAGCGAGGCTGGCATCGAGGAGATCCGGGAGGAGATCCAGCGCCGGCTGGACAAGGCTACCGCACAGGGCGAAATTGACGCCAAGCGACTGGACAACCAGATGGCCGAGGCCTTGGAGAAAGACACTATAGACCGCCAGTTAGCCGAGCGCAAGACGCGCCTGGGCCTCAAGTAAGGCTACCACCCGTGGAGAGCGCTCTCCTAATGGTGCGCTCTCCACCACCACAATCATTGAGGAGGAAACCATGTATCGCTCGCCCGATTGGACGGGCACGCTTGGGCTCGGTTGTTTTGGGTTGCTCTGGCTCGCCTTTTTTGCGCTCATGATTGGCAGCACTCTGTGGGTGTACACTGATTCGGAGAAGCGGGGCAAAGCAGGATGCCTCTGGGCACTGATCGCCTGGTTCACCTGGCCCCTCGGATTGTTGGCGTATTTCCTCCTGCGTGACCGCGAGGTGCGACTATAACCTGGTTTGACGTGTGCCTTGCGTACATCGTAATATCTGCTTGAGAGATGACGCTTGGCCCTCGGCGCGGTTCATCATGGAGCCTGCTTGAACCATCGTCCCATCTGGCCTGCTTATGGTGGGCCTCGATGGCGTTACTCTCTGCCGGAGGAGAGATGAAGAGGTATGCATTATGAATAGGACGCGGATCATTTTCTTACTGGTGCTGTTAGTCGCCCTTGGCCTCGTCGCTGTGGGGCTATACCTGCGCCGCGCAGGTGGGGTAGAGCCGTTAATCCAGGGTCCTCAGACATTGGAGATCCGGGTGGTGTGCGCTTTGCCCGTGGAGCCTTTTGTTACGGAAGCAGCCAACCGCTTCAACGCCGAAGGACACAAACTGGAGGGCAACCTCATCCGCGTGACTGTGATCCCCATGGACGGTCTAACTGCTATGAGCCGGTGGGAACGCGGGGAGATGGATCCATTCCCCACAGTGTGGATCCCCGACAGCCGTTACTTGGTGGAGTTGGTCAATGCCACGTTCAAAGAGCAGCGCGGTCGAGATGTTTTCCTGACCGGTGGCGAGTACCGCACCCGCCCGATAGCCATCTCCCTCTTTGCCTGGGGAATTTACGCCAGCCGTGCGGATGTGCTCCGCGCCAAGTTCGGCGATATCAACTGGAGTGTCATTCACGACGCGGCCACTGCCAAAGGTGGATGGCCAGAGTTGGGTGGGAAACCGGAGTGGGGCTACTTCAAATTGGTGGTGCCGAATCCCAATAAGAACGTCGGTGGCTTGGTGGCCATGGTGGCAGCGGCGGGAGAGTACTACAAGAAGACCAGCATCAACGTGGCGGACATCACCAACCCCCAATTCCAAAAGTGGCTCAAGGAACTGATGGACGCCGTCACGGACTTCAGCAGCCTGAGCGCCTATTCGGTGGAGAACCTGGCCCTCTTCGGCTACTCCATGGGCGACGGCGGGCAACTCCTGGAGAGCGATCTCTTGGTCAATATGGCTGGTA
>JADBJK010000077.1 GCA_014874485.1 Chloroflexota bacterium | reverse complement strand
TAGGCATAGTCCCCTCGGTGATATTATCATTTGAGAGAACTATACCTCTTCAGTGACATTTTACGTGAAAGAATACGCCCTCTTGACAAAATCCTCCCATTGTGGTATAATGTAAGTAGTTATTAGGCTAACTACTATAAGCATCCGCTGGGCGCAGGAGGGGATGGCTATGGACAGTGACCCGATAGAGAAGCTGATGACGCTGGGATTTTCAGAGTATGAGTCCAAAGCCTACATCGCTCTGCTGCGGGAGAACCCGGTCACCGGCTATCAACTCTCCAAACTCTCCGGGGTTCCCCGCTCCATGATTTACGAGGTGGTGGGCAAGCTCATCGCGCGCGGCGCAGCGATGAGCCTTCGGCAGAAAGGAGTCGTCCGCTATGCACCGGTCCCGCCAGAGGAGTTTCTGGGCCAACTCCACCGGGAGCACGAGAGCCTCATCACGGCTCTGCAGCAGGAACTCTCTGCCCTCACCGCCGCACCAGATATGGAGTATGTTTGGAACATCGAGGGACGGGGGAATATCATCGCCAAAGCAGAGGAGATGATCCATCAGGCCGAGCGAGAGATTTACCTTTCCCTCACGCCAGCCACCATCCCCGAACTCCGCCCCGCCCTCCTGGAAGCCATCCGCAAAGGCGTCCGGGTGGTGGTGTACTCGCCGGAAGCGATGGACCTGCCTGGTGGTCACGTGGTCATCGCTCCGGTATCCGAAGAGGCATTCGAACGGGTGGAGGGTCTCTGGCTGATTCTGGTGATTGACGAAAACCAAGTCCTCATCGGGGAGCAATTGGGGGCGCTCCAAGCACGGGCATCCTGGACCAGCAGCCCGCTTCTGGTCTTTATCGCCGAACATCACCTCCGCACCGATCCCTATCTGCCGCAGGTTCTGACCTGTCTGGGGGAGCGGGCGGGGGAAATCATCCGTGAGGAGGACCGTGAACTCTTCGCGCGGGCGATGGAGAGCCATATCGGGAGTGTGGAGTAGGGGGTGCAGAGCATGGTGCTGAGGAATTTGTTCCGGCGCAAGGGACGGACGATGCTCACCTTGTTTGGGATTGCCATTGGGGTGGCGGCGATCGTCGCGCTGGGGGCGGTGGCGGGTGGCCTGCGGCAAGGATTTGCCTCTATGACACGCGGCTCGGAGGCTGACCTCATTGTGACACAGGTAGGAGCCCTCACAACCATCGTGGGCAGTATAGACCAGGCTGTCGCTGAGGAGTTGCAAGCCATGCCTGAGGTCGCCGCGGTGGATAGCTTCGTCTTTGCCAACATCATTCTGGATGATGGTTCATATCTCTTCTGCTTCGGACTGGAACCTCATGGCTTTGCCATCCGCCGTTTCCGCCTTGTGGAAGGGGAACGGCTGGACCAGGCGTCCGTGCGGCGGGGGCGGCCTCTGCTGCTGGGCCGCCAGGCTGCCGAACGGCTGCATCGAAAGGTGGGCGATCTCCTCTACGTAGGCAAGCTTCCGTTCCGCGTCGTTGGTCTCTATGAGACAGGGAGCAGTATGGAAGACACAGCGGCCGTGGTCTTGCTGGAGGACGCCCAGACGTTAACCGTTCAGCCGCGCCGGGTAACCCTCCTGTACGTCAAACTGCGCGATCCTGGAATGGCTGACCCCTTCCGCGCGCGCATGGCGCGCCGCTTCCCGGATTTATCGGTCTTTGCTACAGCGGGGTTTGCCGACCAGGAATACATGGTGCGTACGATAGACGCCATTGCCATGGCCATCGCCGGGCTGGCGGTGGTCATCGGCGGGGTAGGGATGACCAACACCCTCTTTATGTCCGTCTTTGAACGGACGACGGAGATAGGCGTGCTGCGCGCGTTGGGCTGGCGACGCCGCCGGGTGGTGTCCCTGGTTTTGCAGGAGTCGTTGGCGCTCTCCCTGCTGGGAGGGCTGGCGGGCGTTGCCTTGGGTGTGGCCGCAGCTGTGTTGGTTCGTCGGGCCGGAGGCTGGATTGGCGCTTGGGGCAGCCAATTCTCGCCGGGCATTTTCGTCCGCGCACTGGTCACCGTAGGAGTGCTGGGGTTGGTGGGCGGCGCGTATCCGGCATGGTGGGCGAGCCGACTGCAGCCTGTGGAGGCGATGCGCTATGAGGGGGGTGCGGGCGGCCGCGTCTCGCGGCCGCTGCCTGGCGGGATGCCGCTCCGCAACCTTCTGCGGCGCCGCACGCGCACTGTGCTGACCACGCTGGGCATCGCCATTGGCATTGCGGCGGTGGTCGCCCTGGGCGGCTTGGCAGAGGGGATGTACAGTATGTTCTCCCAAATCTGGCGCGATAGCCAAGTGGACCTCATTGCCATGCAAGCCAATACGGACAGCGACTTTAGCGCGATAGACGAACGGGTGGGGTCGCGCATGGCCGCCATGCCCGAAGTGGAAGCGGTGGCGGGGGTCATCTTCACTGCGCTCAGCACCGAAAAGATGCCCATGCTGATCCTTTCCGGCTATCATCCGCGCAGTTTTGTGATGGGCCACTTCCGCATTGTGGAAGGCAGTTCACTCACGACACCGCACCAGATATTGGTCGGGCGGCGCGCGGCGGAGCAGATGGGCTTGAAAGTGGGGGATACGCTGCGCTTGCAAGAGTTTACTTTCCGCGTCGTTGGCATCTATGAGACGGGCGTCGCTTACGAGGACGTCGGCGGGGTCGTCAGCCTGCGCGAGGCGCAGACGCTCAGTGGCAAGCTCCGACAGGTGCAGATGTACTATATCAAACTGAAGCGCTCCGAAGAGGCTGAGGCCGTGCGAGATCGGTTGAAGGCGGCATTCCCAGGGATAGATTTCGCCCTCACCACCGAGGCCGAACAGGTAGTCAGCGACCTGCGGCTGATGCGGCAGATGATAGGCCAGATTTCCTTTCTGGCAGTTTTTATCGGGGCAGTGGGGATGCTCAATACAATGCTGATGAGCGTGCTGGAGCGCACGCGGGAGATAGGTGTGCTGCGGGCACTGGGGTGGCGGCGCCGCCGTGTGCTGGGAATGATTCTGCGGGAGTCGCTCCTGCTGGGGATTCTGGGGGGTCTTTGCGGGATTGCCCTGGGCGTGCTGCTGGCGGCGGTAGTGAAACAGATGCCGGGCATTGCCCAGGCATTCGCGCCTGCTTTCAAGCCGACGATCTTCCTGCAGGCGACGTTGGTCTCGCTGGTGGCAGGCGGGCTGGGCGGCCTCTACCCAGCCTGGCGTGCCACCCGTATGCATCCAGCAGAAGCGCTGCGGTACGAATGAACAATGGCCAATGGCAAATGACTAATGACTACTTGACTAACGACTAATTCCGGAGGTTGATGATGCGCAGGATGCTCGCAATCGTTATGACTGTGATTGTTCTGCTCCTTGCGGCGTGCGGTCGGGCCACGCCGACGCCAGCCCCGGAGGCCGCGACGGAGGCGGGGTCGGTCATCACCGTCAGCGGCAAGGTGGTCCCAGCGGTGTGGGCGGCTCTGGGCGCCCAGAGCGGTGGGGTGGTGCTGGAGGTGCGGGTGGCGCCAGGCGACGAGGTGCAGGCCGGGGAAGTACTGCTGCGGCTAGACCCCGCCGATGCCCAACTGGCGGTAGAGCAAGCAGAGGCGGCATTGGCGGCTGCGCAGGCGCGGCTGGACGAACTGAAGGCTGGCCCACGCCCGCAGGAACTGGAGGCGGCAAAGGCGGCCGTCGCCATGGCCGAGGCAGCGCTCCAGAAACTGCTCCAGCCTGATGCGGTGTTAGTGGCGGCGGCGCGGGCGGAACTTGCCCAGGCGGAGGTCAATCTGCGTCGGGCACAGTCGGCCTATGACGCGGTGAAGTGGGACCCAGCGATTGGCACTCGGCTAGAGGCGCTGCAACTGGAGCAAGCCACGGGCACCTACAATGTCGCCAAAGCGCGGCTGGACACGCTGCTCAACCCCTCTTACGCCGATGTGGCAGCGGCCCGCGCACAAGTCCAACAAGCCCAGGCGCGGCTGGCGCAGTTGGAGGCGGGGGCAAGGCCAGAGGAAATTGCCATTGCGGAAGCGGAGGTGGCGCGTGCCCGCGCTGTGCTGGAGGCGGCACGCCTGACCCTGAACCGCTGTGAAATCCGCGCTCCCTTCGCCGGGACCGTCGGGAGGGTCCACGTGCGGGCCGGGGAACTGGTCGTTCCTGGTCAGCCGCTGGTGACCCTGGGGGATCTGACCACGCTGCAGGTGGAGACCACCGACCTGGACGAGGTGGACGCGGCGCAGGTGGAGGTAGGCCAGAAAGTGACAGTCACCTTTGATGCCGTTGCGGACCGCGCTTTTGAGGGCAGAATTGTGCGCATCTACCCGATGGCGGAGCCGGGAGCCGGCGGAGTGCGCTACACCGCTATCATCGCCCTGGAGGAAACAGACCCGGCGCTGCGCTGGGGGATGACGGCGTTCGTGGATATCACAGAGTGAAACGCGAGGGGTTTATGGAGAGCGAGGCGATCGTTATCGCGCGGGATCTGGTAAAGGTCTATGGAGACGGCGCGGAGGTGCGGGCACTGAACGGGCTCACGATGACGGTAGGCAGGGGGGAATTCATCGCTGTGATGGGGCCCTCCGGCTCAGGGAAGTCCACCCTGCTCCACATCATCGGTGCGCTGGACCGGCCCACGGGCGGAGAGGTGTGGGTGGACGGGCAGAATCTGGCGCGGGTGCGGGACCTGGATGCCTTCCGCGCGCGGACGGTAGGCTTTGTCTTCCAGTTGCACAATCTGATCCCGACACTGACGGCGCGGGAGAACATAGAAGTGCCGATGATGGATCAGCCTGTCAGCCGCCGGGAGCGCCGACGGCGGGCGGAGGAGTTGCTGGAGCGGGTGGGCTTGCGCGAGCGCATGAACCACCTACCCAACCAGTTGTCGGGCGGGGAGCGGCAGCGGGTGGCGATCGCTCGCGCCCTGGCGAACCGTCCAGCCCTGCTCCTGGCCGATGAGCCCACCGGGAATTTGGACTCTCAGAGCGGGGCGGAGGTGGTGGGCTTGATGCGGGAGTTGAACCAGGACCTGGGGATGACCATCATCATCGTCACCCACGACCCTGCGGTGGCTGGCCGTGCCCACCGCATTCTGCTGATGCAGGACGGGCGCATCATCGAGGAGCGTCGCCCGGAAGAGATGCGGGTGAATGACCCGGTGACAGACTGAAAGAATTGAAACCTATAATCAGTGCACGCTGCAGGGTAAGGGAGATGGGGCTGTTTGGCTCTTTCGTTCGTGAAGAACATGGGTCAAGCAGTGATATTGACCCAGTAGCAGAATTAAGACAACGCGGACCTATTCAACGTGATCAGCTTGGCGTTGTATTTGGAAGAGGTGTTCCAACGTCCAGTAGATGTTGTTCCAAGCCCTCCGTCCAGAGTTGTGAAAAGCGGTTCTGGGTGAGGTTATTACCGTATGGGAGACTAATCCTTTTTTATTTTGGCGTAGATTATCGTCTAGTTTGGAAAGCAATTACAGAACGATTACCGGAGATCAAGCGAGAAATTCAGAAAGCATTGAAAAAAGCCGGTTAAAGCAGGCGAAGGCGGCTGGATAAGAGGATAAGCCTCGCGGTGATGGGACAACGGGTAGCAGGGCGTGGACCTTTCACTAATTCATGACTACAGTGCGCTCGAGAGTGTTGAAAAGTCTCCCTAGTGTCATGCCTTCGTTATAGGCTCAGGGCCTGCCCTGAACGGAGTGCAGGGGCAAGCTCTGAGTGGATCCGAAGGGGAAGCGAAGCTTTTCTTGCAACTTGGGCCAAATGCGGCTAAAATTAGGCGAGACTCCCTTCGCTATCCCTTCGCTATCCCTTCGCTATCCCTTCGCTATGCTCAGGGCCTGCCCTGAACAGAGTGCAGGGGCAGGGCTCGGGGCTTGTCCTGAACAGAGTGAAGGGGCAGGGCTCGGGGCTTGTCCTGAACAGAGTGAAGGGGCAGGGCTCGGGGCTTGTCCTGAACGAAGTGAAGGGGCAGGGCTCGGGGCTTGTCCTGAACAGAGTGCAGGGGCAGGGCTCGGGGCTTGTCCTGAACAGAGTGCAGGGGCAGGGCTCAGGGCCTGCCCTGAACAGAGTGCAGGGGCAGGGCTCGGGGCTTGTCCTGAACAGAGTGAAGGGGCAGGGATTGGGGCAAGCTCTGAACAAAGTGAAGGGATGACAAGATTTTCGACCCTCTCGTGTAAATGAACAGAATGTAGG
>JADBJK010000022.1 GCA_014874485.1 Chloroflexota bacterium | reverse complement strand
CAGAACAAAGTTATGATAAAATCTTCTGTGGTCATGGGGCATTCTCCTTTCTGTATGGTCTGTCAACCACAGTTTGGAGAAGCCCCATGACTCTGTCAAACTAGCACCATTGGTTAACTAAGGAGGAAATTGACGCCCAAGGGGGCTGGGAGAGCCTGGTGCTACCCGAGGATTTGCCCATCGCCCTGGAGCATGCGCGCAAGGTGGCGGGTGGCCAAAGCGACGTGTGTGAGATGCGTTGGGTTACGGCTTCGGGCGAGGTGCGCTGGCTGCGCGACTACGCCCAACCTGTGTTTGACCCATCGGGCAAGAAGGTGGTGCGCATCTACGGCGCTGCGCAAGACATCACCGAGCGCAAGAGAGCCGAAGAGGCCCTGCGCCGCCGCACCCGCGAATTGACCGTGCTGAACCAGATGGGCCTGGCGCTGGCCGAGACGCTGGACCTGCCGCGCATCTACGACCTCGCCCGCCGGTTTGTGGCCGAACTGGTGGATGCGCCGGCCTTCGGGATTTCCCTCTACGACGCCGAGACGCGAACCCTGCGCGCCGAGTTCATGTGGAACGACGGCGTCGCGCTGGACATCTCGCAGTTCCCACCGCTGACGATGCACGCCGACGCAGCGCAGGCCACCCGCGGCCGGGCCAAGGCCATCCTCACCGCCCAGCCCGAGGTGGTGGAATCGCTGCCCGACGCCATCGCCCAGGCCCCGGGCGGAGCGCGCCACATCGGCCCGCCGGGGGACACGCGCCGGACCCTTTCGGCCGCCTACGTGCCCATGGTGGTGGAGGGCAAGGTCATCGGCCTGCTGGAAGTCCAGAGTTATCGCGTAGAGGCGTACACCGAGGAGGACATCGCCCTGCTGCGGCCGGTGGCCAACCAGGTGGGCCTCGCCATCCAGAACGCGCGCCTGTTCCGGCAGTTGCAGGAACACGCCGCCGAACTGGAGCGGAGCCTGGCAGAACTCAAGCAGGCGCAGGATGCCCTGCGCGAGAGCGAGGAGCGCTTCCGCAGCCTGGTGGAATCCATGGACGACATCGTGTTCACGCTGGACCGGGAGGGCCGGCACACGGGCGTGTTCGGGCGCTGGATGGAAAAGTACGGCACGCCGCCGGAGATGTACCTGGGCAAGGCGGCACGGGAGGTCCTGGGGCCGGAGGCCGCTCGCGTCCACGAGGAGGCCAACGCGCGCGCCCTGGCCGGCGAGAACGTCGTGTACGAGTGGTCGGCGCCCGGAGCCGATGGGCCGCTGTACTTCCAGACCTCGCTGTCGCCGCTGTACGGCCCCGACGGGCAGGTTGTGGGCATCGTGGGCGTGGGGCGCGACATCACCGCGCTGAAGCGCGCGGAGAAAGCCCTCCGCGACAGCGAGGAGCGGTACCGGATGCTGCTCCGCATCTCGCCGGTCGCCATCGCGGTGCATTGTGAAGGCAGGATCGTCTTCACGAACCCCGCCGGGGCACGCCTGTTGGGCGCAGAGTCGGAGGAGCAGATTGTCGGCAAGCCGATAGCCGAGATCGTTCACCCCGACCGCTTTCCCGCTGCGCAGGACCGCATCCGTAGAATGCTGGCAGGAGAGCAGGGACTGTATCCCGTTGAGGATGTGTACGTTCGGCTGGACGGTACGCCGGTGGATGTGGAGGTCATGGCAGCGCCCCTGACCTATGAAGGCAAGCCCGCCGTGCAGGTGATTGTTACTGACATCACCGAGCGCAAGCGGGCAGAACGAGCCTTGCACACCCATCGCGCCATCCTGGAAGCGGTGGGTTTCGCCTCTCAAGCATTCCTCCAAACGCCTGACTGGGAGAAAGTGATAGACCTCGTCCTGAGTCGCCTTGGGCGAGCCAGCAATGTTAGCCGAGCGTATGTATTTGCGAATGCCCCCGGCCCGGACGGTGAGGTATTTACCAGCCAACGCTACGAATGGGTCAGAGAAGGCGTCGTGCCACAGATTGACAATCCGACACTGCAGAAATTCCCATTGCGAGCCTCCGGGTTCAGCCGCTGGATGGAGACGCTTGGCAGCGGGCAACCCCTCTTCGGCAAAATATGCGATTTTCCCGACAGCGAGCGTCCCGTGCTAGAAGCGCAGGACATCCTCTCGCTTGCTGTGGTTCCCATTTTTGTTTCCGGACAGTGGTGGGGGTTCCTTGGCTTTGATGACTGTTCCTGCGAGCGGGAGTGGCAGCGGACGGAAATAGAAGCCTTGAGCATGGCAGCAAATCTTTTGGGCGCGGCCATTGAGCGCAAGCGGGCGGAACGAGCCCTGCGCGAGAGCGAGGAGCGGTACCGGGCGCTAGTCAACCTGTCGCCCGACGGGATATGGGTGCACCGGCACGGGGAACTGCTGTTCGCCAACGAAGCCGCAGCCGCCCTGTTCGGCGCGAAAAGCCCCGAAGACCTCATCGGCAAGCAGACGCTGGACTTCGTCGCGCCCGACATGAGAGACATAGTCCGCGAACGGATTCGGCGGGGTATGCAAGAACGGGTTCCCGCTCCCCTCATGGAGGAGAAATTTCTGCGGCTGGACGGGACCGAGTTCTACGCCGACGTGCTCGCGGTGCCCATCAAATGGGGCGGAGAACCGGCGGTTCAGGTCATCATCCGCGACAGCACCCCGCGCAGGGAGATGGAAGAGCGCCTGCTGCAGGCGCAGAAGATGGAGGTGGTGGGGCGGCTGGCCGGCGGCGTGGCCCACGACTTCAACAACATCCTGACGGCCATCAACGGCTACGCCACCTTCGCGCTGGATGCCCTGCATCCGGGCGACCCCGTGCGCGCCGACGTGGAACAGATTGTGGCGTCGGCCGAGCGGGCCGCCAACCTGACCCGGCAACTGCTCGCCTTCTCCCGCCGCCAGATCATTGAGCAGCGCGTCGTCAGCCTCAACGACCTCGTCCTGAACCTGGACAAGATGCTGCGGCGGCTCATCGGCGAGGACATTGAACTCGTGGTCATCCCCGGCGAGGACCTGGCACCGGTAAAGGCCGATCCAGGCCAGATTGAGCAGGTCATCGTGAACCTGGCGGTCAACGCCCGCGACGCCATGCCCGGCGGCGGCAAACTCATCATTGAGACCGCCAACGTGTCGCTGGACGCCGAGTACGCGCAGCGGCATCCGGGCGCCCAGGTGGGCGACTACGTCCTGTTGGCCGTTACCGACACGGGCGTGGGCATGACCGACGAGGTGAAGGCGCACCTGTTTGAGCCGTTCTTCACCACCAAGGAGCCCGGTAAAGGCACGGGCCTGGGCCTGGCCACCGTGTACGGCATCGTCAAGCAGCACGGTGGCAACATCTACGCCTATTCCGAACTGGGCAAGGGCACCACGTTCAAAATCTACCTGCCGGCGGTGGAGGCCGAGGCCGAACGCCTGCCCCGCCGCGACGAGGAAGGATACGTCCCGCGGGGGACCGAGACCGTGCTGGTGGTGGAGGACGAGGCGAACGTGCGGGCCATCGTTACCCGCACGCTGACCGAGCAGGGCTACACCGTGCTGGAGGCGGCGGACGGGTATGAGGCGCTGCGGCTGGCCCGCGACTACGAGGGCGAGATTCACCTGCTGCTGACCGACGTGGTGATGCCGCAGATGGGCGGCAAGGAACTGAGCGAGCGGTTCGCCGCCATCCGCCCGGGCGTGAAGACGCTGTTCATGTCGGGGTACACGGACAACGCCATTGTGCACCGGGGCATCCTGGAGCCGGGGGTGGCGTTCCTGCAGAAGCCGTTCACGGCGGCGGCCCTGGCCCGCAGGGTCCGCCAGGCCCTGGACAGGCAGTAGGCCCCATCCGCGAATGCGCGCGAACAACACGAAAGCGGGTTTTCACCGCAGAGACACAGAGAACGCAGAGACTTCAAGATTCTCTCCGCGCCCTCCGCGTGCTCTGCGGTGAATCCAAACCGCCGTCATTTGCGAACGGCACACCGCCGTGCTATAATGAGGCTATAGTACATGAACATCACCATATCGCTCCACCGGTGAGGTGACCCTGTCCGAAAGGCTGGGCCGAACGGGGGAAGTCCGGTGCTCCGCCCACGCGGAAAGTCCGGCGCTGTCCCGCAACTGTAGGTCTGGGCCGAACCGCCGCGCCACGCCAGGTCGTGCGCCGCGGCCCCCAGACAAGCCAGGATACCCGCCTCACCGCGATTCCAAGTACCTTCGCGAGAAAGGGGGCTGGAAGATGAAGATGAGAATCTGCATTTGAGTTGTCCCCTTGTCCCAGCGGCAAGGGGATTTTCGTTTCTGTGGCACCCGCTCTGTCCCGCTTCAACCCAACCTGATGCAAGGAGAACTTGACATGAACACGCGAACTCGCACCGTTGCCGGGGTCCTCGTGGCCCTGTTATTGATTGTCGTGATCGTCGCCCTGGCGTCGTGGATGCGGGGCGCGCCGCAGCAGGCCGCCCCTACGGCTACCCCCGCGCCGCCCACCGCGACACCCGTCCCGCCGACGCCCACGCCCGCGCCGGTTCAAGTTACCGACGACCTGGGCAAGGCCCTGACCCTGCCCAAGATGCCCCAGCGCATCGTGTCCCTCGCGCCCAGCGTAACCGAGATTCTGTTTGCCATCGGCGCGGGCAACAAGGTGGTGGGCGTCCAGGATTTCAGCAACTACCCGCCGGAGGCCGCCTCGTTGCCCAAGGTCGGCGGGTTCCCGCTGAACTACGAACTCATCGCGTCGCTCCAGCCCGACCTGTGCATCGGCGCGGACATCACCAGCCCCGACGACATCGCCAAGTTGGAGGGCCTGGGGTTGAAGGTGATGATCATCAACCGCACCGACCTGGAAGGCATCTTCACCAACATTGAGTTGGTCGGCAAGGCCGTCGGGATGGAGGAGTCGGCCAACGCGTTGGCGGCTTCCCTGCGGGCCGAACTCCAGGCGCTCCAAGAGCGGCTGAAGGCGGCCACCACCAAGCCGCGCGTCTTCGTGGAACTGGACGAGACGCTGTACACCGTGGCCCCTGGGTCGTTCATCCACCCGCTGATAGAACTGGCGGGCGGTGCCAACATCGCCGCGGACGCCGACAACCCCTACCCGCAACTCAGCGCCGAGCAGGTCATCGCCAAGGATCCGGAGGTCATCATCCTGACCGATGCAGCCTATGGCGTTACGCCGGAGCAGGTGAAGGCGAGGCCGGGTTGGGAACAGATCACCGCCGTGAAGACCGGCGCCGTGTACCCTATTGACGGCGACATCATCAGCCGTCCTGGCCCGCGCATCCTGGAAGGGCTGAAGGCGCTGGCGGCGCTGATTCACCCGGAGTTGAAGTAGCGCATCGGCCGACACCTGTTGGCCGGAGGAGAACGAGCCATGCGAGCGAACTGGAGGCGTAGGGTCATCGTGCTGCCCGTCCTGGGGAGCGTCCTGGCGGTGGCGATTGTGCTGGCCACGGCCATCGGCTCCGTGTCCCTGCCCCTGGGCGAGGTGGTGCGCGCCCTCGCCTCCAGGCTCGCGGGCGCTGCGTCGGGCGGCGCCGCCGACACCATCATCTGGCAGATTCGCGTGCCCCGCGTGCTCACTGCCGCGGTAGTGGGCGGGGCCTTGAGCACCGCAGGCGCCGTGTTCCAGGGCCTTCTGCGCAACCCCATGGCCGACCCATACATCATCGGCACGTCGGGCGGGGCGGCCCTGGGCGCGACCATCGCCCTCATGGTACCCATCCAGGTCAGCCTGTTCGGATTCACGTTCGTGTCCATCGCCGCCTTCGCGGGGGCGCTGGGGGCTGTGCTGGTGGTGTACAACGTGGCCCGCGTCGGCCCGCGCACGCCGGTTACCACGCTCCTGCTCACCGGCTTCGCGCTGAGTTCCGTCCTGGCCGCCATCATGTCGTTCCTCATGTTCATCTCCAACAACGCGCTGCGCCGCATCATCCTGTGGACCATGGGCGGGCTGTCGGGCACGGGATGGCTGCAGTTGGCGGTGGTCATCCCCGCCATCCTCATCGCGCTGGCCTTCACCTACGCCCTCGCGCCCGACCTCAACGCCTTCCTGCTGGGCGATGAGCAGGCCGCGTCGCTGGGCGTGCACGTGGAGCGCCGTAAGTTGACCTTCCTCGCCCTGGGTTCGTGGCTCACGGCGGCAGCGGTATCCGTCAGCGGGCTGGTGGGGTTCGTGGGGCTGGTGGTGCCCCACGTGGTGCGCCTGGTGCTGGGGCCGGACCACCGCCTGCTCCTGCCGGCGTCCACGCTGGTGGGGGGCGTGTTCCTGGTGCTGGCAGACCTGCTGGCGCGGTCGCTCATGCCGCCTGCCGAACTGCCGGTGGGCATCATCACGGCGCTGGTGGGCGGGCCGTTCTTCATCTACCTGCTCCGCAAGGCGCGCAGGGAGTACAGTTTCTAGGAGCGATGCCATGATTGACGAGCCGATTGTCGCCGCTCAAGGCGTGGACTTCTCGTACTACAACGGCCTGGTACTTCGGGATGTTACCCTGACCCTGGCGCCAGGCGCGATGGTGAGCCTCATCGGGCCCAACGGTTCGGGCAAGACGACGCTGCTGAAGATTCTCTGCGGCTTGCTGAAACCCAAGCGGGGGCGGGTGCTCCTGTCGGGGCGGGAGGTTGGCCGCCTGTCGCGCCGGGAGATCGCGCGTGAGGTGGCGCTCGTGCCGCAGGAACTGTCGGTGCCGTTTGACTTCACCGTGCGCGAGATGGTCATGTTGGGCCGCACCCCTTACGTTCGCCACCTGCGCGGGATGACGCCCCAGGACCACGAGGTGGTGGAGCGCACGCTGGCCCTGACGAACACGGCCCCGCTGGCCCACCGGCCGTTCAACGAACTGTCGGGCGGCGAACAGCAGCGCGTCATCATCGCCATGGCGTTGGCCCAGGAGCCGCAGGTGCTGCTGCTGGACGAGCCGGTGGTGCACCTGGACGTGAACCACCAGATAGAGATTCTGGAACTCATCCGCCGGCTGAACCGCCAGGCGGGGCTGACGGTCCTCGCCACGATGCACGACCTGAACCTGGCCTCGCTGTACTTTGACCGCCTGGTGCTGCTGGACGAGGGGCGGATTGTGGCCAGCGGCTCGCCGGGGGAGGTGCTGCGCGAGGATACCATCCGCCGCGTGTTCCGCGCCGAGGTGCGCGTCCAGCCGCATCCCGTCCGCCCGCGCCCGCAGTTGGTGCTTCTGCCGCCGGGGGCGTAGGCAACCACCCAGGGTTTGACCCGCCTGTGCCGTGCGTGCTAGAATAGTTTCGGGAGTACATGGCCTCGCAATGGCGGAAAGAGGGGAAGCCACCTTGCGTTCCGTAAGGAGGTCAGGCGGGATGAGAGAGGAGACGGTCCAAGACACCTTGTTCGGGGTGCGACTGCCGGCAGAACTGGAACGTTTTCTGGGGGAAGCAAACCCCTGGTGGCGTGGCAAGCCGATGCGCATACTACCCCCGTATCGGAGATGGTTATTTGAACCCGCGTTGCAGCGTCTGCGCGCAGGCCCTGCGCCTGTTACCGTACTGCGCGGGCCCCGCCAGGTGGGTAAGACCACCCTACAGGAGCAGATCATCAGCCACCTGCTAAAGCACGACGGTGTGAACCCAAAGCGTATCTTCCGTGTTCAGTTTGACGAAATCCCCCCATTGAGGGAACTCGGAAGCCCCATCGCGGACCTCAGTCGGTGGTTTCAAGACAAGGTACTCGGAGGCACCTTCAACGAATGGGCACATAAGGGCGAGCCGGCGTACCTCTTCTTTGATGAAGTGCAAAACTTGGCAGACTGGGCGCCACAAGTCAAGTCCCTCGTGGATCACCACTCCGTTCGCGTACTGCTCACCGGAAGTTCCGCCCTGCGGATTGAGCAAGGTAGGGACAGCTTGGCGGGACGTATCACCACACTTGAACTCGGTACACTTCTGTTGCGAGAAATTGCAGCCATCCGCGGTTGGGGCGAGATATCGCCGCTGCTCCCTCCAAATGGGTTGGGTGCCCTCAAACAACGGGAGTTTTGGGAAGAGTTACGCGAACAAGGCTTGAAGCACAAGGATTTACGGGATCGGGCATTTGCCGCCTTCTCCGAACGCGGCGGTTACCCAGTCGCCCAGGCTCACGCGGACCTCCCGTGGGCGGAATTGGCTGACCATCTGAACGAGACCGTGATCCGACGTGTAATCCAGCACGACCTTAGGCTGGGAGAGCGGGGGCGGAAACGAGATCAGAGCCTGCTTGAGGAGGTGTTCCGTCTATCCTGTAGGTACGCGGGCCAGGCTCCTGGGCAGGCCATCTTCATCCAGGAACTGCGGTCGGCACTATCTGCGAACATCGGATGGCAGCGCGTCTTGGCCTATCTACGGTTTCTCAACGATACGTTACTCCTCCGCCTTGTACGTCCCCTGGAACTGCGACTGAAACGGCAGAAAGGGCATATGAAAATATGCCTGTGCGACCACTCGTTGCGTGAGAGTTGGTTGCAAGAGGTGATCCCCCTTGCGGCGGATGACCTACAACGCTCGCCTCACTTGAGCGATTTGGCGGGGCACTTGGCGGAAAGCATTGTGGGATATTTCCTGAGCAGCATTCCCGGCCTGGACGTTGCTTGGTTCCCGGAACGGGGCGCTGAACCAGAGGTGGACTTTGTGCTCACGATAGGCGAGTTCCGCATCCCGTTGGAAATCAAGTATCGGAAGCACATTGACGGGCACCGAGATACATTGGGGCTCCGAGCATTTGTCGAGAAGACTGCCTACAATGCGCCTTTCGGCGTTCTCGTTACGCTGACTGACGAGAGACCCGTGGCAGATCCGCGCATCGTTACGCTTCCACTCTCGTCTCTTCTGTTGCTCAGATAGACGTAGCCCGAGGGGCGACCCTTACACGGGACGTACATAGGTCTGCAACGTCCGCTTTACCAGATTTCACTCTGCAAACCAAAGTTTGCGAATCCCGCGCTTTGTGCTATAATGCCACCGTTGTCGGGGCGTAGCGCAGACCGGCTAGCGCGCAGCGTTCGGGACGCTGAGGTCGGTGGTTCAAGTCCACTCGCCCCGACCAGACGACAGACGCCCGAGGTTCCCACAGCCCTCGGGCGTCTGCGCTTGTCGGCACTGCCCCTTACGCGCTGGCCGTGCGGTTCCTCGCCCGCAGGATGGCCAGAATCTCCGACGCGATCTCCTCAATCGGCTTGTAGGTTACCTCAATCACCGACCAGCCCGGATGGCTTCGGAACAACATCTCGGCGTAGGCCAGTTCCCGCTGAACAAACTCCGGGTCCGCGTAGGAGCCTGTGGCCCCGCCCAGGTGCTTGTGCCGCGCCCGCCGCAGTTCCGCCAGGTTCACCGCATCCGTCGTCAGGCAGAAGACCTTGGAAGGCGGCAGTTGCTCCAGGATGGGCGGCAGCGGCGCATCCAGCATGACCGGCACGTTCCCGACCATCCATCCCTTGAACGCCAGGAAGATGCTCAGGGGTGTCTTGAACGTGCGCGACACGCCTACCAGCACGATGTCGGCGTTGTCCAGTTCGTGGGCACGCTGGCCGTCGTCGTGGCGCAGGGCAAACTCCACTGCCTCAATGCGGCGGAAGTACTCGCGGTTCAGTTCGCGGAACAGGCCGGGCTTCTCGGCAGGCGAGTGCGCCAGGTGCTGGGCCAGTTGCGCCAAGAGCGGCCCCATCAGGTCAATGGTGGGCACGTTGTGAAGGCGGCCCTGCTCGGCCATGGCATTGCGCAGGTCCTGGGACACGATGGTGTGCACGATGAAGGCGCCAATTCGGGCGGCGTGCTGGACAGCCTCCACCACCCGTTCCACCGTGCGGACCTCGGAGCGGCGTTCAATGGCGACTTCCGTATCCGGGAACTGAGTCAGCGCGGCCCGCACCGCCTGCTCCGCCGTCCCGCCCGTTCCGTCCGAGACGATCAGGATGTGGCGCATGGGCTATCCCCTCCCGCGGCAGGGTGTATGTGCCCCGTATTGTACCAGCAAGAGGCGCCCCGTCAACGCGACAACTTCCATGCCTCCACCTGCACGCTGGCCGCGTGGATGCCCAGCCCCTCATCCTCGGCGTACACGGTCTCGCCCACTACGCACACGTCCTGGAACCCGGCCCCGCGGATGGCGTCCAGGTATTCACCCTTCAGGCTTGCACCGGCCACGCACGCCACATACGCGTCCATGGACCGGCGGACGACGTCCGGCAAGGGGCGCAAGAGCACGACGTCGGACACCAGGAGCCTGCCACCCGGCCGCAGGACGCGATACGCCTCGCGGAACACGGCCGCCTTGTCCGGCGATAGGTTGATGACACAGTTGGAGATCACCGCATCCACCGACGCGTCGGCAACGGGCAGGTGCTCAATCTCCCCCAGCCGGAACTCCACGTTGGCATAGCCGCCTTTGCGAGCGTTCTCGCGGGCGCGGGCGATCATCTCCGGCGTCATGTCCACACCGATAACGCGGCCGGTCGGCCCCACGCGCTGGGCAGCCAAGAAGCAGTCAAATCCGGCCCCGCAACCCAGGTCAAGGACGGTCTCTCCCTCGCGCAGACCCGCCAGCGCCACGGGGTTGCCGCATCCGAGGCCCAGGTTCGCGCCTTCGGGCACGGATTGCAGGTCAGCCTCGGTGTAGCCGATGGCGCGGCTGATGTCCTGCGGGTACGGGGTGCAGCCGCAACCCGATCCACAGCAGGAAGTTCCGCTCACGGCCCGCTGGCCGTAACTCTCCCTCACGATCCGCTTGATGTCTTCGTCGTTCATTGCGTGCCTCCGTGTATGTAGTTGCGCAACGTAGGGCCCACGAGGAATGCCACCGCGCCCCGCGATGAGACCTCTATCGTACGATGCCCTGCATGATGGGCTGAAGCATCTCGCGCACCATCTCGGCCAGGTTCTCGGCGCGCACAAGGGACAGGCAGCAGACCTCGCCGTCCTTCTCCCACGTTACCAGCGCGAACTTGTCGCCGGGACGAATGCCCGCCCGTTCGCGCACGTCCTTGGGGATCACCATCTGCCCGCGCTCGTCCACGCTGACCACGGCCTGCACCGAACAGCAGCCAGCCCCTTCGCCCTGCGGCTGGCAGCATTTCTCGTCATCGGCTTCCCGTGCCATTGCCTTGCTCCTTGTTTTCTGAAAAAACTGTTGCTTCTGACTCGTCTGATATTCTACACAGCAAGCGTCGTTTGGTCAAGTCGGCACGCAGTTCCAGAGTGTGATGGCTGCGTCATGCGAGGGTGCGCAACGCGCGAAGTGCCCCCGGACTCTGTCATTCTGAGGCGCGGAGCGCCGAAGAATCTCGCCAACCGAGATGCTTCGCTTCGCTCAGCATGACAGAACAGGCGGGTGTGCGCGCAGTTCCGAGCAGAAGCGCGAGCATGCCATGGCCAGGTGCATTTCAGTTCGGGGGCAAGCCTGCTGCAATGGGCACGTCGGAGCAGGCCGTGAGCCGCTCCCCACCAACGAAATCCACTTTCGCCGCCCGATGTACAGCGAAGGGGCTGCTTGACCTCACCTAACCCCTCCCACACCCTCCCCTTTCCTCTCCGCCCGCGGAGAGGAAAGGGGAGGGCCGGGGTGAGGATAGGTGAGGTAGATTCTGCGCGACAACCTACGACATTCGGTCGTTTTCGCCCCAAAATGGAAATGCACCCCCATGGCCGCGCGCATTGACGCCAACGCCCGCCTGCGCTATGATAGCCTCAATCCGCTCACCGAGGAGACTATGAGCATCAAGGCCGTCATCTTTGACATGGGGGGCGTCCTGCTGCGTTCGGAGAACGAAGACGGGCGCAGAAAATGGGAGCAGCGCCTGGGGCTTGCCGAGGGCGAGTTGGCGGAAATCGTCTTCAACTCACCCGTCTCGCAGAAGGCCACGGTGGGCCTTGCCACCGACGAGGACGTGTGGGCGCACGTGGCAAGCCGCTTCGGGCTGGATGGCGAGACCCTTCGCCAACTGCGGCGCGACTTCTGGTCCGGCGACCGCGCCGACGCCGAACTGGCAGGCTTCCTGCGCAGCCTGAGGCCCCGCTACAGGACCGCCATCCTGAGCAACGCCTGGCCCGGCGCGCGCAGGGCCCTGACCGAGCGGTGGAATCTGGCCGACGCCGTGGACGAGATGATCATCTCCGCCGAGGAAGGCGTCGCCAAGCCCGACCCCGCCATCTACCACATCGCCCTGCAGCGGCTGGGCGTTCGCCCCGACGAGGCCGTGTTCGTGGACGACATGGCCGCCAACGTGGACGCCGCCCGCGCGCTGGGGATGCGCGCCGTACAGTTCCGCACCCGCGAGCAGACCCTCGCCGACGTGCGGCGCATTCTGGACGGCGACGCGCCTTAGAGTCCCGCGAACAAATCCCGCTCCACGCCTTCCACCGGCGATTCCGGCACCACGCGCCAGAAGTACTCGGTGCGCATGAACTCCTGCATCGCCTCGGTGGGGAGTTGCGCGATGATCCCGTTGGGCGAAATCTGGCTGCGGTGGCACAGGAAGGCCCGCGTCTTCTTGTCCAGCACGCCGCTCACGTCAATCTCGGTGCTGATGACCTCGTCGGGCATCCCGCGCTCCTCGTAGTTGTAGCCGCGCTGCGCCGGGTCAATGCCCGCCTCGCGCATGCGCTGGGCCATGGCGCGGAACAGGCGGCGGGGCAGGGCAGTGTAGTACAGTTTCCGCGGCTGCCACGGTGGCAGGCCCTGCTCCGGATAGCGGGCCGGGTCGCCTGCCAGGTGGAACGCGCGGGTCGCCACCTCGTTCGCCTTGATGTGATCGGGGTGGCCGTACCCGCCCCCCGGCTCAAAGGTGATGATCACGTCCGGTCGGAAACGACGGATGGCCTCCACCACGCGCCCGGTCGCCTCGTCCAGGTCGGCCTGCAAAAAGGAGTCCGGCCGCTCATTGTCGGGCGAGCCTGCCATGCCCGAATCGCGGTAGCCCAGGTAGTACGGCCCCTCAATTCCCAGAATCTCGCAGGCGCACTTCAATTCGCGCTGGCGGATTTCGCTGATGGGTTCGTCCGACCGCATGGTGGGGTCCTGAATCTCGCCCGCCTCGCCCTTCGTGGCGGTAAGGAGGACGACGCGGTAGCCCCGCTCGGCGTACAGGGCCAGGGTTCCGCCCGTGCCGAACGACTCGTCGTCCGGGTGTGCATACACGGCCATCAGGGTGCCTCGGTAGGACATGCAACGCCTCCCACGAAGGATTTGCGACGTCATAGGATGCCACCGAAGGCCCCAGGTGTCAATTTTGCACCAGGTGGCGCGCGCAGGCTCATTTTCTTTTTGACATTTCCATTCCCCTGTGGTATATTCCCATCGGTTACCGTTGAGCGTGCCCCTATCGTATAGGCCCTTGCAGGAGGCAGACGATGGGCGCTTATCGCATGGCTGTAAGCCGCGGAGCTCCTTTCGCCCGCTTCCCGCCCACACACTGTGCGAAAGGAGATTCGCCATGAAGACTCGCCTTTCCCTGCTTGTCGTCCTCTCGCTTCTGCTGATGTCCTCCATGATCGGGCTTGGCCAGGCCCAAGGCCCCGTGCCGCAAGGCATCGTCGGCACGGCCTTCACCTACCAGGGCCAACTGAAACAGAACGGCCTCCCCGTCTCCGGCACCTGCGACTTCCGCTTCTCCCTGTGGGACGCCGAGACCGACGGCTCCCAGGTCGGCGCAACTCTGGAGCAGAGCACCGTCGCCGTCTCCAGGGGCCTCTTCACCGTCCTCCTGGACTTCGGCCCCTACGCCTTCAACGGCGACGCCCGCTACCTGGGCATTGACGTCCGCTGCCCCGCAGGCGCAGGCGACTACACACCCCTCGCCCCGCGCCAGGCGTTGACGCCCGCACCCTACGCCATCTTCGCCGCCAGCGCCCCCTGGGCCGGCCTCCTGAACCGCCCCGCCGGGCTGGATGACGGCGACGACGATACCCTCGCCAAACTCATGTGCGCGCCCGGCCAGGTGGCCAAGTGGAACGGCACCACCTGGGCCTGCGCCGCGGACGAGGACTCGCAACCCGTCTACACGGCTGGCGATGGCCTGGTGCTTGCGGGCAACCAGTTCTCCGTCGCCTTCGCCGGGACCGGCACCGCCACCACTGCCGCCCGCTCGGACCACGACCACGACGCCGCCTACGTCAACGAGGGCCAGCCCAACAGCATCACCTCCGCCATGATCTGGGACGGCGCGGTTACCGTCTGGGACCTGCGCGACGGGGCCGTAACCGCCGTCAAGATCGCCGACGGCGCGACGCTGGCCGAGATTCTGGACGACGACGGCGCAGGCTCCGGCCTGGACGCCGACTTGCTGGACGGCCACGACAGCGTCTATTTCCAGAGGCGGATTGAGGGCACCTGCCCCGCCGGCTCCAGCATCCGCACCGTCAACGCCGACGGCACCGTGGTCTGCGAGACCGACGACGACACCACCTACTCCGCGGGCAACCAGTTGAGCCTCGTCGGGACCAGGTTCAACGTGCTGGAAGGCTCCGGCTCCGGCCTGGACGCCGACTTGCTGGATGGCCTGGACTCCACCGCCTTCGCGCCGGTAATTCACACCCACAACGCGGCCAACATCATCTCCGGCATGTTGTCCACCGACCGCTTCTCGGCCTACGCCGACCTGGGCGCCGAGGGCTACCTGGGCGACGCGGCGGGCGACCTGGCCCAGAACAACGGTACCCTCCAGGCCACCCTCAACGCCGACCTCCTGGACGGCCAGCACGGGGACTTCTACCAGCAGCGGGTCTCCGGCACCTGTTTCGCCGGCTCCAGCATCCGCACCGTCAACACCGATGGCACCGTGGTCTGCGAGACCGACGACGACACCACCTACTCCGCGGGCAACCAGTTGAGCCTCGTCGGGACCAGGTTCAACGTGCTGGAAGGCTCCGGCTCTGGCCTGGACGCCGACTTGCTGGACGGCCACGACAGCGTCTATTTCCAGAGGCGGATTGAGGGCACCTGCACCGCCGGCTCCAGCATCCGCACCGTCAACGCCGACGGCACGGTGACCTGTGAGCCAGATGACAACACCACCTACACGGCCGGGACGGGGCTGTCCTTGAGCGGCAATCAGTTCAGCGTCAACACTGCGGTCATTCAGGCGCGGGTGACCGGGTCGTGCAGCAGCGGCAACGCCATCCGCGTCATCAACGCCGACGGCACGGTGACCTGTGAGCCAGATGACAACACCACCTACACGGCCGGGACGGGGCTGTCCTTGAACGGCAACCAGTTCAGCCTTGCCACATCCTACCAACTGCCGCAAACCTGTACCAATGGTCAGGTAGCCCAGTGGAACGGCAGCGCCTGGACGTGCGCTTCTGGCGGGAGCGGCGACATCACCGCCGTCTCCGCCGGAACAGGGCTAACCGGCGGCGGCGCGAGCGGCGATGTCACTCTCGCGGCGGATACCAATTATCTCCAGCGCCGCGTGAGCGGCGCCTGCCCGGCAGGTCAATATCTCAAAGCCATCAACGCCGATGGCTCGGTGACTTGCGCAGAGCCGACAGTGACTATAGTGACATCGTTCTGCCAAAGGTCTTTTAGCGATAATTATGGGGATTGTTTAGCCCAATGTTCGGCAGGCACAATTCGGATTGGCGGCGGATGTGAAACTGAATACGCCACCAATGGCAACTTTATGCTGACAAAATCAATGCCTGCTGGTCCAGACGGATGGATGTGCACTTACGCCAGGTTGGTGCCAAGCGGCGTTTCCTGGTGGATTAAGGCCTATATCACCTGTTTGCAGGTTCCGTAAGGGCGAAGGAAGAAAGCGATGTCTCCTTTAAGAAACGTCCAAGTGCTCTCGCTTTGCCTGGCTTTGTGCCTTGTCCTGCTGCTTTTCCCGGCGGTTCTCCTGGCCCAATCTGGCAGCGGGTACAACCTGGAATGGAACACGATAGACGCCGGCGGGCACACCTTCAGCAGTGGCGGCGTGTACAGCGTGGGTGGGACGATTGGTCAACCAGACGCGGGCTCGGTGTCGGGCGAAAACTATACCCTGGCCGGCGGCTTTTGGGCCGCCACGGGGCCCAACGCCTACGCCTACCTGCCGGTCATCCTGCGATAACGATTGGCGGCGCAATCTGGCAATGCGGCGTGTCCTAGGGCGCTCCGGCGTGTGCGCCCTCTGTGTGTGCGCTCGGTGCCTCTGCGGTAAGAGACGCCGAGCGCGCCAGTTTTGACCATTCCGCCGCGCCGTCCTATACTCCCCGTCATGCGACTCTACCCTATGCACTGAGGAGTATGCCGTATGCGCTGCAAGATCACCGTCAAGCGAACCTTCGCGGCCACCGTCGCCGCGCTGCTGATTCCGGCCCTGCTGGCGGCCTGCACCCCGGCGGCATCGCCGTCCGTGGCGTCGCCTTCCGGTGCGCCGCAGGCCACGACGCCCCGGCCCACGGCCACGCCCGCCCCCTCGCCCACGCCGGCCCCCAAGCCGGTAACCGTGGCGATGGCGGGCCTGCCCGAAACCTACGCCGAGCCGCTTCGCGCCGCCCTCGCCGCCATCCCATCCGTTGCCGACGGCGGGGCCGAGCGCCCCGTTGCGGTCGTGGACGCCGCCGACCAGGCCACGGTGCGCCTGGCCCTCGTCCCGCTGCCCGTGGCGCAGAACCCCCTGGCCGAACGGTTCTACGCCGTCGTGGTGCCGTTCCCAACCATCACCGACGACATCGCGCTGGATGACCTGCGCGGGCGGTGGGCAGGCGTGTCCAGCCAGGGCATCCTGTATGTAACCCAGGACGCCGCCGATGACCTGGCCGCCGTGCTGGGCACCGAACGCACCGCCGAGGTCGTCCCCGCCGAGGAGATGCTCGCCCGCCTGGAAGCCGCGCCCCAGGCTGTCGGCATCGTGCCCTTTGACCGGCTGGACCCGCGCTTCAAGGTGCTCACCGTGGACGGCGTCAACGTCCTGGACAACCACCTGGACGCCAAGACCTACCCGCTGGCGGTGGGCGTGGCCGTGGAGGGACCCGACGCGGCCCTGCTCGCCGACCGGCTTGCCGATGCCATCCGACCCGCGACCAACCGCGACCCCGCCAAACTGACCACGCTCATCATGACGGGCGTAACGGCCATGACCCGCATGACCGCGCTGAAGATGGAGCAGCACGGCTACACCTATCCCGCCGAGATTATCTCCGCCACGCTGCGCGCCGCCGACATCACCCACGTCAGCAACGAGGTCCCCTTCATCCCAGGGTGCAAGGTGGACCCCACGCCGGGCAACCTGACCATGTGCAGCGACACGACGTACTGGGCTGCGCTGGAGGCCATCGGAACGGACATCGTCGGCCTCAGCGGCAACCACGTCAACGACTTCGGCACCGAGGGCGCGCGCACGTCGCTCACCTGGTACCGCGAACACGGCATCCCCATCTACGGCTCTGGCATGAACGCTGCCGAGGCATGCGCGCCGCTGATGTGGGAACACAACGGCAACACCTTCGCCTTCATCGCCGCGCTGGCCTTTGACCCCTGGTACGCCTGGGCCACCGACACCGAGCCGGGCGCCTGCTACTACTACGACCACAAGGAGGAAATCCTGAAGAAGGTGGCCGAACTGAGCCAGAAGGTGGACATCGTGGCGGTGGAGTTGCAGTACTACGAGACGTACAACCCCTACCCCACCGACAAGCAGGTGGAGGAGTTCCGCGAACTGCGCGCGGCGGGGGCGGACATCGTTACCGGCGTCCAGAGCCACGTCCCCCAGGCGATGGAGCCTTACGGCGCGTCGGAACCCGGCGGCCCTGGCATCATCGTGTACGGCCTGGGCAACCTGTTCTTTGACCAGATGTGGTCGTGGGAGACGCGCACAGAACTGTACGCCCGCCACACCATCTACGACGGGCGGCTGTTGAGCACGGAGATTCTGACGGGCGTGTTGGAGGACTACGCGCAACCGCGCTGGGCCACGCCCGAGGAGCGCGCGGGCATCCTCAAGAGCATCTTTGACGCCGCGCCGAAGCGGTAACGGGCAGCGGTCAGCGACCAGCCGTCAGCGGTCAGCAGTCAGCAGTCAGCGATCAGCAGTTAGCGGTCAGCGACCAGCAGCCAGCAGTCAGCGATCAGCGGTCGGCCGCTGGTCGGCGGAAGCAGGCAGGGGCGAGGACTGGTCCGCCCCTGCCGTCGCGTCCGAACACTTGACCATGGGGGAAGTAACCATTGTCATTGCGAGGGCGCGCAACGCCCGAAGCAATCCCCGCAGGCTGTCATTCTGAGCGGCGAAGCCGCGAAGAATCTCGTGAACCGAGATTGCTTCGCTTCGCTCGCAATGACACGTACCAAATGTCATTGCGAGGCGCGCAACGCCCGAAGCAATCCCCGCAGGGTGTCATTCTGAGCGGCGAAGCCGCGAAGAATCTCGCCAACTGAGGCGCTTCGCAATGACAGGCAGAGGGGTTGGAACACGAAAGCCGCGAAAGAACGCGAAAGACGCGAACCCATTTCGCGCCTTTCGTGAGGTTTCGCGCCTTTCGCGCTCCAAGTCTCCGGCCGCTCACCGCGCACCCTGCGCCCCCGCGATGACCCACGGCCTCACTGCATGGAGAAGGCACGTGCGACGCACCTCGGAGGTGCGTCGCACGTGGGGATACTTCGCCCGCAATGACAACGGGCGATTCTCTCTGTGGTCAGGTACTAGCCCGCAGGGCTTTGTTCGTTTAGCCCGATGCTTCAGCATCGGGCGGCATGCGGGGACGAACCCCGCGCTGAACGGGCGACGTTCCTTCAGGGCTGGCGTAGCACTTTACCACGGGGCCTCTTGATAGTCATTGCGAGGCGCGCAACGCCCGAAGCAATCCCCGCAGGGTGTCATTCTGAGCGGCGAAGCCGCGAAGAATCTCGCCAACTGAGGCGCTTCGCAATGACAGGCAGAGGGGTTGGAACACGAAAGCCGCGAAAGAACGCGAAAGACGCGAACCCATTTCGCGCCTTTCGTGAGGTTTCGCGCCTTTCGCGCTCCAAGTCTCCGGCCGCTCACCGCGCACCCTGCGCCCCCGCGATGACCCACGGCCTCACTGCATGGAGAAGGCACGTGCGACGCACCTCGGAGGTGCGTCGCACGTGGGGATACTTCGCCCGCAATGACAACGGGCGATTCTCTCTGTGGTCAGGTACTAGCCCGCAGGGCTTTGTTCGTTTAGCCCGATGCTTCAGCATCGGGCGGCATGCGGGGACGAACCCCGCGCTGAACGGGCGACGTTCCTTCAGGGCTGGCGTAGCACTTTACCACGGGGCCTCTTGATAGTCATTGCGAGGCGCGCAACGCCCGAAGCAATCCCCGCAGGGTGTCATTCTGAGCGGCGAAGCCGCGAAGAATCTCGCCAACTGAGGCGCTTCGCAATGACAGGCAGAGGGGTTGGAACACGAAAGCCGCGAAAGAACGCGAAAGACGCGAACCCATTTCGCGCCTTTCGTGAGGTTTCGCGCCTTTCGCGCTCCAAGTCTCCGGCCGCTCACCGCGCACCCTGCGCCCCCGCGATGACCCACGGCCTCACTGCATGGAGAAGGCACGTGCGACGCACCTCCGAGATGCGTCGCACGTGGGGATACTTCGCTCGCAATGACAACGGGCGATTCTCTCTGTAGTCAACTCCTAATAGAGGACGTTCATCCCCGCGATGTCGCCGAGTCCCAGGGTTACTTTCTTCAGTTCGCCCTTGTCCCCGTACCCGTACATCGTCAGGTCCTGGTCCACGCTGTTGTACAGGTCGTCCAGGCCGACCCAGTGGCCCACCTCGTGGGTGAGGATGTTCTGCACATCATAGGCGTACAGGTCGCCGCAGGTGGCATCAGGGTTGGATGCGTAGGTCTGCTTCCACGGCAGTTTGGAGTTCATGATGACGTCCTGCTCCACCGCCTCGCCCGTGCTGGAGTTGTACCACGTGTACGTTACGGCGATGGCCCCGGATGCGGACACCCGCCCCCAGGCCACAAGGTTGACACCGTCCAGTTTGTAGCGCGTAAGGGTTGTGGGTTCGCCTTCTACGAAATCAACCTTGCCCCCGGTGTACTGCTCCCACACTTCAAAGGAGTTGCTGATGGCCGGCTGCGGGTTCACGACAGTGCTTGGGATGGACGAATAGTTGACCCGGTAGATCACCGTCCCTGACCGCTTCCAGCCCGCCAGGCCGTAGTTGTTCGTCTCGTACTGGGTTGGGTCGCACACGCCGGGCTGCGGCTGGGGCTTCCCAGGCTTGGGGTAATGGATGTACACCTTGAGTTTGATCGTATCCTGGCCGTCCGCAGGCGGCTCTGCCATGGCCGGGGCCGCGGCCAGCGCCACCAAGATCATGACCAACACAACCGCCAGAATTCGTTTCATCTCACCCACCTCCGCACAGAATTGAATAGCGTGCTCAGTATAGCACAAGAGGGCGCTGCCGTACAGCCGCCCGGACAGCGCGAGTCCGTTTCAGCGTCCGTTGTTGGCACGGCCATTCTGATGCACGAAACGCGGCCCCTGTCCGAGATGCGTCGCTTCGCCGGCATGGCCGCGCATGCCCGATGCCCCTCGCCCCTCGCCCGCGGTTGACTTTTCGCCCCGTTGCGATAGAATGAGGCCCGCAGCACGGGCAAACGGCTCTCTGCCCCTGCGCGCGGGAGGATAAGACCATGACCAAACCGAGACTGGTGCTGTTGGACGGCCACGCACTGGCGTATCGGGCCTATTTCGCGCTGCCGCCGAACCTGAGCACCCGCGACGGCGAGCTGACCAGCGGGACGTTCGGGTTCGCCTCCATGCTCCTAAAGGTCCTTCAGGAGTTCAAGCCCGACTATATCGCCGTTACCTTTGACGTGGGGCGCACCTTCCGCCACGACATGTCGCCCGATTACAAGGCCACCCGCGCCAAGATGCCCGACGAACTGGCCGTCCAGATGAACCGCATCAAGGAACTCGTCTCGGCCTTCAACATCCCGGTCTTTGAACTGGAAGGGTACGAGGCCGACGATATCCTGGGAACCCTGTCCCGCCAGGCGGCCGAGCAGGGGATTGAGACCATCATCGTTACCGGCGACACCGACGCCTTTCAACTGATTGACGAGAACACCAAGGTCTACACGTCGGGCCGCCAGTTCTCCGACACGAAACTGTACGACGAAGCGGCCATCGTGGAGCGGTACGGCCTCAAGCCCGGCCAACTGGTGGACTTCAAAAGCCTCACCGGCGACAAGTCGGACAACATCCCGGGCGTGGCGGGCATCGGCGAAAAGACCGCGGCGCAACTGCTCCAGAAGTACGGCACGCTGGAGGGCATCTACGAGCATCTGGACGAGATAGACAACAAGCGCGTGCGCAACGCCCTGGAGCAGGGCCGCGACGCCGCATTCCGAAGCCGCGACCTCGTGCGCATCGTCCGCGACGCACCCATCCGCCTGGATTTGAAGGCGTGCCGCGTCAGCAACTACAACCGCGAGAAGGTAGTGTCCCTGTTCCGCGACCTGGAGTTCCGCACCCTCATCAGCCGCCTGCCGGGGGAGCAGCCGCCCGAACCCCGCCCGGCCGCGCCGCTGCAGATGTCGCTGTTTGACACGGCCGAGGCGGCGGCCTGCGCTCCGTCGGAGCCTTCGGCGTTGCCGCCGGGCGAGTACCGCGCGGTGGACACGCCAGAGGCCCTGCGCGACCTGGCCCAGCAGTTGCAGAAGGCCACGTGCCTCGCCGTGGACGTGGAGACGACCTCCACCGACGCCATGACGGCGGACCTCGTGGGCATCGCCCTGAGCGACCGACCCGGCGCGGGCTACTACGTGCCGGTGGGCCACGACTCGCCTGCCGCCCGCAACGTGCGGCTCGCCGAGGTGCGCAAGACGCTGGGGCCCATCCTGGCGGACTCGGCCATTCCCAAGTACACCCACAACGGCAAGTTTGACCTCATGGTGTTGCAGAACCACGGCATGGATCTGTCGCCCATCGCCTTTGACACCATGATCGCCGAGTGGCTGGTGGACCCGGCCAGCCGCAACCTGGGCCTCAAGAACCTGGCCTGGGCGCGCCTGCGCGTGGACATGACGCCCATCGCCGACCTCATCGGCTCGGGCAAGGGGCAGATCAGCATGGGGGCGGTGAGCGTGGAGCGGGTGGCCCGGTATGCGGGCGCTGACGCCGACATGACCCTTCGCCTGGTCGCGGCGCTGGAGCCGGAACTCCGCTCGCGGGAACTGTGGCGTCTGTTTGAGGAAGTGGAGATGCCGCTGGTGCCGGTCTTGGCCCGCATGGAGCGGAACGGCGTCGCGCTGGACTTGGCGCTCCTGTCGGAGATGTCGTGGGATTTGGCCCAGCGGCTAGGCGAACTGGAGAAGGAAATCTACGGGTGGGTGGGCTACGAGTTCAACATCAACTCCACCCAGCAATTGAGCGACGCCCTGTTCGGCAAACTGGGCCTGCCCGCCACCGGCCTGCGCAAGACCTCGTCGGGCTCGTATTCCACGGCCGTGGACACGCTGGAGAGCCTGAAGGACAAGCACCCCGTCGTGAACCTGATTCTGGAGCACCGCCAACTGTCCAAAATCAAGTCCACCTACGTGGACGCGCTGCCCAAACTGGTGAACACGAAAACGGGCCGCGTTCACACGTCGTACAACCAGACCGGCACGGTTACGGGGCGGCTCTCGTCCAGCGACCCGAATCTCCAAAACATCCCCGTCCGCACCGAGGTGGGACGGCGGGTGCGCAACGCCTTTATCGCCGAGCCGGGCTGGTCGCTCATCAAGGCCGACTACTCGCAGGTGGAGTTGCGCATCCTGGCGCATGTGTCGCAGGACCCGGCCATGCTGGAAGCCTTCGCGCGGGGCGAGGACATCCACGCCACGACGGCGGCGGCGGTGTACGGCGTGCCGCTGTCCGAGGTTACGCCCGAATTGCGCCGCGTGGCCAAAACCGCCAACTTCGCCGTAACCTACGGCGTTACCGGCTATGGCCTGGCCCAGAGCACGGGCATGTCCCAGGAAGAGGCCGAGAAGTTCATCCGCAACTACTTCGCGCGCTTCCCGAAGGTCAAGGAGTACCTGGACCGCACCAAGAAGACAGCCGCCGAGCGCGGGTGGGTAGAGACGCTGCTGGGGCGCAGGCGCTACTTCCCCGAACTGAAGTCCACCGCGCCGATGCACGCCCAGGCCCGCGCCGCCGCCGAGCGCATGGCCATCAACATGCCCATCCAGGGCACCGCCGCCGACATCATCAAAATCGCCATGGTGCGGCTTCAGAAGGCGCTGGACGAGCGGGGACTCCACGCCAAACTCATCCTGCAGGTGCACGACGAGTTGGTGCTGGAAGCCCCCGACGATGAGTTGGAGCAGACTTCGGCCCTGGTGAAGGCCATCATGGAAGGCGCGCTGAAACTGGACGCGCCGCTGAAAGTGGATATCAAACTCGGACGCAACTGGGGAGAGATGGAATGACGGGATTGATCAGCCAGCAGATTGCCGACCTCGTTACGAAGGCCATCAGGAAAGCCCAGAAGAAAGGCCACCTGCCCGCCTTTGACATACCGGAAATCGTCGTGGAGCGGCCTAAGCAGGAGACGCACGGCGACTACTCCACCGCCGTCTGCATGGGCCTGGCGAAGTACGCCCGCATGGCGCCGGTCAAGATCGCCGAGATCGTTGTGGCCCACCTGCCCCAGGCCGACTTCGTGGGCAAGGTGGAGGTGGCGCATCCGGGGTACCTCAATTTCACGCTGGACACGGGCTGGGTCTGCCGCCAGGTGGACGCGATTCTGCAGGCGGGCGAGAACTTCGGACGGCTGGACATCGGGCGGGGCAAGCGCGTGCAGGTGGAGTACGGCAGCGCCAACCCCACCGGCCCGCTCCACATGGGCACGGGCCGCAACGTGGTCATCGGCGATACGCTGGCCAACGTGCTGGAGGCGGCGGGGTACAGCGTGCACCGCGAGTACTACGTCAACGACGCGGGCAGCCGCATGCGCGCGTTCTACGAGACACTCTACGCCCGCTACGCCCAGGCGCTGGGGCGCGACGTGCCCGTGCCCGAGGACGGCTACCACGGACGGTATATGGTGGACATGGCCGCCGAAATCGTGGCCCGCGAGGGAGCGCGCTTCCTGGAGATGCCCAAGGAGCAGGCCCTGCCCCAACTGGGGAAGTTGGGCCTGGAGTTGATCCTGAAGCAGGCCAAGGAAGACCTGGCCCGCATGGGCATCCACTATGATAACTGGTTCTCGGAGCAGAGCCTGTACGACGATGGCACGTTCGGTCGTGTGATGACCATCCTGCGCGAGGGCGGCTACGTCGTGGAGAAAGAAGGCGCCATCTGGTTCACGTCGCCCGACCTGCCCGACGATGAGGTGCTCATCCGCTCCGACGGGACGCCGCTGTACTTCGCGTCGGACATCTCGTACCACTACAACAAGTTCGTCCTGCGCGGGTTTGACTGGGTCATTGACGTGTGGGGGGCCGACCATCAGGGCCACGTGCCCGGCATGAAAGCGATGATGCCCGCCCTGGGGCTTGACCCCGACCGGCTGACCATCATCCTGTACCAGTTGGTAACGCTACGGCGCGGGGGCGAAATCGTGCGCATCTCCAAGCGCACGGGCGACATCATCACCCTGCGCGAGGTGCTAGACGAGGTCGGCCCGGACGCGGTGCGCTTCTTCCTGCTGGCCCGCACCGCCGACTCGCAGATGGACTTTGACCTGGAACTGGCCAAGGAGCAGTCGCAGGAGAACCCGGTGTACTACGTGCAATACGGGCACGCGCGCATTGCCAGCATCCTGCGCTACGCCGAGGAGCAGGGGATGGCCGACTACGCCGGCGGCGACGTGAGCCTGCTGACGACGCCGCCCGAGCAGGCGCTCATCCGCAAGATGCTGGAACTGCCGGAGGTGCTGGAGCAGGCGACGACGAAACTGGCGCCGCACCTGCTGCCACACTACGCCCAGAGCCTGGCAGCGACGTTCCACTCGTTCTACAAGGAGTGCCGCGTGATTTCGTCGCTGCCCGAGGACCGCGAAGTGAGCCGCGCGCGGCTGAAGTTGGTGCTGGCGGCGAAGGTCGTGCTGGCGCGGGTGCTGCGGTTGATGGGCGTCGCCGCGCCGGAGAGGATGTAGGGCGCGGGCAGCCAGCGTTCAGCCGCTGGCCGGTGGTGGATTCGCAGGATTGAGTTGGTCAAGTGTCCAGCGCAGAGGGTTCGTCGCGACATACTCCCGAATCCGATTGAGATCTGCCTCGTTGCGGACGATATGTTCGTAGTAGTTGCGTTGCCATAGGCGCCCGGGAAACGGCGTCCAACCCTGGTAACGAACACCCATGACATACCTGTGGGTGGTGCGCGATTTGAATGCCTGGACGACACGGCCGAGGCTCCCGGGGAGCGTGCCGCACGGCCGGGCCGCGTAAGGGCGATCCTTGTGATCGCCCTTCTTGTGATCGCCCTTCTTGTGATCGCCCTTCTTGTGATCGCCTTTCTTGTGATCGCCCCTCTTGTGATCGCCCTCTTTGTGAGCGCCTCGCGCCTCGCCATCGGAGGCAGGGGCGAACACGAGGTTCGCCCCTGCGGCGTGCGTGCCCTTGGCAGAATTGGGGGTGAATGGTGGGTTTGCCTCCGCGTTCTCACCGACGATAAACAGGATTCCGTGGAAATGGTTTGGCATGACGACGTAGGCATCCGTCTCAACGAATGGGAATTGACTGGCCAGACGTAGCCATTCCTCTTCGACCATGCGCCCCGCGTCGTTCAAGCGCAACTCCTCGCCCACGATCTCCCCCAAGAGGGGCTCTCGGTTTTGAATGCAGACCGTGATAAAGTACGCACCGCGCTCCGAGTAGTCGTACCCCTTCAGGCGGATGGACCGCCTATGATGCCTTCCGGGATCGTAGTGTGTCATGCTCCCACCTGCAAAGCCTCTGATCTCTCATCAGGTTGGCTCACCCCAGGCCGCCTGCGAATGCGACCTCTTTGACTTAGCAAGTGCCTTATGATACTTTTCGCACAAAAAGTATCATAACGCTCTGCGTGTGATACCCAAGTATCATTCCCCGTCGCCGGTGAGGATGTCCACAATGGCCTGGGCGACGAACTGGCGATTGCGGGCGCGGCCTGGAATGGGAACCAGGATGCCCTCCTCCACCAGCCGCATCACGGTCTGGTTCGCGGCGCGGTGCGTAACGCCCAGGATGTCCTGCACCTGGGGCACGGTAACCGTCGGCGCGACGAACAACTCGTCCACCAGTCTCAGCAGGGCCGCAGCCGTGTAGGGCCGGGCCTGGAGCCGCTCGCGCCACGCGCGCTGCAAATCCTGCAGCCGCCGCGCCCGCGCGATGGCGTCCCGCGCCTGCTCCTCCACGCCGCGCAGGAAGAACAGCAGCCAGTCCTCCCACGTGCTCCGCTGGCTCACCGCCAACAGCAGGTCGTAGTACTCGCTGCGGTGCTGCTCAAAGAACGCGCTCAGATACAACAGGGGCAGCGGCAGGAGATTCCACTCCACCAGCAACAGCGGGATGAGCAGGCGACCGATGCGCCCGTTGCCGTCCAGAAACGGGTGGATGGTCTCAAACTGGTAGTGGATGTACGCCAGGCGCACCAGGGGCGGGTTGCCGTCGTCGGTGTGCAGGTAGGCTTCCCAGTCCTCCAACGCGGGGATCATCTGGGAGACGGGCGGGGGGACGAAGTCGGCGGTCTCCACGGTGCAGCCGGGCCGACCGATGTAATTCTGCACGTGGCGGAACTCGCCGGGCGTCGCCGCGCCACCGCGCACGCCCTCCATCAGGTGCGCGTGGAGTTCCCGGACGAGGCGCAGGCTCACGGGCACCTCGGCCAGGCGCTGCAGGCCGTGGTTCATGGCGCGGACGTAGTTGACCACCTCGCGGGCGTCGGTATCGCGATTGCCCAGCGCGCCCGCCTCGTAGGCGTACACGTCGGCGATGTCGGCCTGGGTGCCCTCAATGCGCGAGGACAGCACGGCCTCACGGCGGGTGAACGGGCCGATGAGCAGGTGGGGATTGGGGATGGCACGGCCCAGCCCGGCCAGTTCGCCCAGGGCGCGGTCGGCGTCCGACAGGACGCGCACGAGCCTTGCATCCAGCGTTACGTCGGGCGGCAGCGGGTCGGGCACGAAGGCCCAGAACGCCTTGCCCTCGTGTTCTACTCGCATTACCTGGCCCGAGGGGTTGGTGAACGTTTCGGGATTCATCGTCTCCTCTGCCGGGGCGCGACTGGGAGAGCGGAACGCCCCATCGTGATTCCATTCTACACGATGCCCATGCACGACGCAAGCGCCCGTTGGCTGGGCACTGCGGTTCTACGCGACCCCGCCCTCGCCGGAGAAGTTGAATATTAAAACTTACAAGAAATACTGGACAAAATGACACTTCTATGGTATAATAAAGGCACACGGGAACGACGCGCGCTAGGGCAGTCTCGGCGGCGTGCACTACACGTAGTCCAGAAGAAAGGAGGTATCCGATGCCTGAAGCAAAAGATCAGTGTGTTACCCCGGCAAAAGGTATCATCGCACCGCCTGAGGCGGCGTCCGCCTCGGCCCCAACCCCCCAGATGAAGGAGGCTCCCAAAATGTTGGCAAGAGTTGGCAAACCTGCACCCGATTTTGAGTTGCCCGCGTTCGTGGACGGCGGGTTCAAGAACATCAAACTGTCCGATTACAGAGGCAAATGGGTGATCCTGTGCTTCTACCCCGGCGACTTCACCTTCGTTTGACCGACCGAATTGTCGGCGGTCGCCGTCAAGTACCCCGAGATCAAGGCGCTGGGTGCCGAAGTCCTGTCTGTGAGCACCGATAGCCGCTTCACCCACAAGATCTGGCAGGAAACCGAACTGTCGCAGATGGTGCCGGGAGGCGTTCCCTATCCGATGCTATCGGATCAGGGTGGGCGCGTCGGCACCGCATACGGCGTGTACGATGAGGAGGCCGGCGTGGACATTCGCGGCCGCTTCCTCATTGACCCCGACGGCGTGATCCAGGCCATGGAGGTGCTCACGCCGCCCGTGGGCCGCAACGTGTCCGAACTGATCCGCCAACTGAAGGCCTATCAGCACAATCGCGCCACAGGTGAGGTGTTGCCTTCGGGCTGGCAGCCGGGGAAGCCCACCCTGAAGCCAGGCCCTGATTTGGCTGGCAAAGTGTGGAAAGTCTGGAAACCCGAAAACGCGTTCTAGCCCTTCGCCACAGGGATTCCTGACAGCGTGTCATTGCGAGAGCGCCCAGCGCTCGTAGGGACAATTCATGAATTGTCCCTACTGAGGCGCGAAGCCGCGAAGAATCTCGCCAACCGAGAGGCTTCGCTCACAATGGCGTGAGGAGGCACGTGCGACGCACCTCGGAGGTGCGTCGCACGTGGGCCGACCGAGATTGCTGCGCTTCGCTCGCAATGACAGGCACAAGTTGTCATTGCGAGGGGCGAAGCCCCGAAGCAATCCCTGCACAGGCCGGAGATTGCTTCGCTTCGCTCGCAATGACAGCCCCGCTCTGTCATTCTGAGCGGCGAAGCCGCGAAGAATCTCGCCAACCGCGATGCTTCGCTTCGCTCGCAATGACAATGAGCCATTCTCTCTGTGGCCAACCATTCGTCTCACCGTGTTACGAGAATATCCCACTCTCCCGCGGGCAGCGCACCTGCGGGAGAGTTTTTTCGCCTTGACACCGCTCGTGCGACATGTTACAATGCCTCACACGTAGGGAGGCAAGTGCCAACATGACCGACGCGGATGCCATCCGCCAACTGAGCGACCTGCTGGCCTGCCTGGACGAACTGGAGCGGGAGGGTGAACCCACGCCCGCCTTCCTGGCGTGGCGCGATGAGGCCGAGGCCACCATCCGGCGCATCTTCGGCGACACATCGCGGGAGGCGGCCGCTTTCGTGCAAGTGCGCTTCACGCCGCTGACCCACGCCGCATGTCTTTCGGACGACGACAGGCGGATCGCGTTCCAGCGCGGCCTTGTCCAATCGCGGTACCTCTTGCAGACTTTGATCCAGACCCTGCAACACCAATCGCCGTGAGGTGCTCCCATGTGCGACGGCCATTCCCACGAGGGGCCCAACGTCAGCGAGACCATCCAGAACCTGCGCCAGCCTATGCCGCTTGGGCGCAAGATTCGCCTGTTCATCCGCAACAACTGGAAGAAGATCCGCACCGGCAAGTCATGCTGCGGCAACTTCGGCGAGCCTGGATGCTGACGGGCCGCTCCGCCCCGTGAGGGCGAGGGGTAAGCGTTCACCGCGGAGACCGCCGCGGGGAAACGGACACGCCTCTGCGGTGGAATCGTCAATTTTGAGAGGTCTGGCCCATGCTGGTCATCGTAAGCGACCTGCACTTCCGCGATGGCACAGCGGGCGAGCACAACGTCTCTACCCGCGCTTTTGAGGGGTTCCTGGAGGCGCTGGCCGCGGCTTCTCGCTCGTCTGGCGCCACCGAGGTCAAGATCGTGTTCCTCGGCGACATCTTTGACCTCCTGCGCACCGAGATGTGGTTTGATGTCCCCGAAGACGAGCGCCCGTGGGGACTCCGCAATGCTTCGCCCGACGCGCTGGAGCGCCACGCGGGCCAGATTCTGGAGGCCATCCTGGTGCATCCGGTCAACCGCGAGACGTTCGCCCTGTTGAGCGGAAGCCTGAAGGAGCGCTTCCCCCTCTTCGCCACGGAGCCGGAGCGCATCTATGTCGCCGGCAATCACGACCGTCTGTGCGCGCAGTTCCCCTCGCTGCTGCGCAAGGCCCAGGCGGCGCTGGGAGCCGCACCCGCGCCCGTGCTCCACGTGTACCGCGACTCCCGCTACGGCGTCCTGGCCCGACATGGGCACGAGCGCGACGTGTTCAATTACGAGGGCGGCGCGTCGTTCTCCGACGAGGACTACGCGCAAGTTCCCATCGGCGACGTGATCACGACCGAACTGGTGGCGCGCCTGCCCTACACCATCATGGCGCATCCGAAAGCTCGGGCGCTCCCCGCGGCGACCCAGAAAGCCCTGCGGCGCAATCTCCAGCAGATTGAGAACGTCCGCCCGTTGCACGCCACCCTGCACTGGCTCTTCTACCAGGTGCAGCAGCACGAATGGCTGCGCGGCGTGGTTGAGGACGCCATTGACGAGGTGGTGGCCCGCTTCAACAACCTGCCGTTTGTCCGCGACTGGTATCGCCGCCACGACCGCTGGCCCAACCCGCTGGATGAGGCCGACCAGATTCAGACCGTCCTGTTCCTGCTGGACAAGTTCCGGGTTACGCGGATGGGCGGGCTGCTGGCGCTGGCCGAGGCGCTGAAGGGCATCCGCCCCAGGCCCGCCGAGGAGGCCGCCCGCAAGGAACTGGCCCAGGCAGACCCGGACGTGTACTACCTGGTGTACGGCCACACCCACCAGCCGGTTCAGGTTCCCATTGGGATTGGCGAGACCGCCGACGGCAAGCCACTGGAGCGGGTGTACCTGAATACCGGCTGCTGGGGCACGCGGCACGTGGAGGCTGCCGACGGGGGCTTCGTGTCGTGGAAGCAGATGGCCTATGCCGTCTTCCACGCCGAGGATGAGGATTTGCCGCCGGGAAAGGAGCGGCGCGGCTTCCCGTCGTTTGAAACCTGGTCGGCCACGCTGAAGGAGAGCCTGACCTGGCCGCCGGTGGGCCATTAGCCTTTGGCCGTTCGCCCTGGGCCTCTGGCCATGGCAAATAGACATCTGTGGGGAGGGGTAGCATGGCAGAGTCCGCAGCGCAAGCCTTGAGCATTCTCCGAGACCCGACGCAGTTCAAGTGGTACGTCATCCCCCTGTTTGCCCTCGTGGTCATCGTGTACGCCAACGAGATAGAGCGCCGCAACTGGAGCCTGGTGTTCGCAGGGCTGGCCTACTGGGGCATGGACTGGTTCAACGAAATCTGGAACGGCCTGGTGTTCCACTTCACCCAGTACGCGCCGGTGTGGGGTGCGCCCGGAGCGACGGCCTACCTCATCCTCATCGGGCTGAACATTGAAATCTGCTTCATGTTCGCCGTGGCGGGCATCGGGTTCGCCAAGATGCTCCCGCCCGACAAACGGATGAAGGTGCTGGGCATCCCCAATCGCCTGTTCTTCGCCATCGCAGGCTCCATCTTCTGCGTCATCGTGGAGATTCTGCTGAACGCGGCCAACGCGCTGACGTGGGAGTACCCTTGGTGGAACGCGGGCGCGCCGTGGCTCATCTTTCTCATCGGCTACCTGCCGTTCTTCCTGGTGTCGTTCTGGGTGTACGACATGGAGAGCGTGCGCAAGAAGGCCATCACCGTCGGCACCATCCTGGGGTTTGACCTGGCGTGCCTCATCGTCTTCGCGGGCATCCTGGGCTGGATATAGGCTGAATAGGCTGATTCACCGCAGAGACACAGAGAACGCAGAGGAGTCCAGATGAATCTCTGCGGTCTCCGCGTTCTCTGCGGTGAATCTGGTTTCGTGGGTGGGCTTCTCACCGCAGAGACGCAGGGAGCGCAGGGAATTCATGGCAAATCTCTGCGCTCTCCGCGCGCTCTGCGGTGAATCCGGTCTCTGCGTTCTGCAGTGAATCCGGTTCACATGCGGGCGACGCGGCGCCAGCCCGTTACCGTGATGACCAGCAGCGCCACGAACATCGCGCCCAGCGCCCCTTCGGCCACGCGCCACACCCACACCTCGGCCCACACAGGCGCTCGCACCTCTCCGCGCTCCCGAACGGGGAACTCCTGGGCCGCGGCCTCCGTCGGTGGGGTCACCTCCGGTTCCCCGCCCCCGCGACCCTCCTCCGAAGGGAGCGCCGCAGCCGCAGTGCCCTCCATCCCGGCCACGGGCGTCGGCGTCTCCGATTGCGGCACGGCTGCCAGTTTCATCGTGGCCTCCTCCGTGGGCAGAGGCGTCGGCGTCGTGCCGAATGCGTACATGTCGCCAGAAGGAGTCGGCGGCACGCCCACCATCGGTGCGGCCGCAGGCGGGGGCGTCGTGCCGAATGCGTATATGTCGCCAGAAGGAGTGAGCGGCGCGCTCACCATCGGCGCGGCCCCAGGCGCAGGTGCGAGGGGACGCAGCCACAGGTCGCCCGCGATGACAAACGCCAGCAGGATGCCCACCGCTGCCGTGGCCGTTCGCAGGGCCATGAGCGGCGCAGGCACCAACGGGCTCCGGCGGGCCGGCTTCTCCACCTGCGCCGGGCTGAGGATGAACGAACGCGGAACGGCGACCCGTGGGGCCATCTGCACCAGCCGCCGCGTCTGCTCCAGCGTCTGCTTCTCCCACGCGCATTCGGCGCAGGATTCCAGGTGCGCTTCCACTTCTGCGGCCTGCTTCGGGTTCAGACGCCCGTCCAGGTACGCCGACAGATTATCTTTGATTCGCTTGTGTTTCTTCCTGTTCCAGAATGCCATGAACCGGCTCCTCTAGCCTGTACCGCCTTGAAGACGATAGGCGGCGGGCAAAAGTTCCCCATTGTGGAGCAGGTAGTCGCGCAATTTGGAGCGCGCGCGACTGAGCCGGGATTTGACCGTTCCGAGGGAGACCTGCGTCGCTTCGGCGATCTCGTCGTAACTCAGCCCTTCAATATCGGACAGCACCAGCGTGATGCGCTGGTCGGGGGGCAGGGTGCTCAATCCTTGCTGGATGGCCGCGCCCAACTCCTGCCGAAGCACGAACTCCTCGGGGCTTTCGGAGTCATCGCGAAGCGTGGCGTCGTGCTCCGGCTCCACCAGCATGTCGTCCAGCGAGTCCGTGGGGCGGCGCTGCTTGACCCGCAACTGGTCATAGCAGGCGTTGGTAACGATGCGGAGCAGCCACGCCTTGAACGAGCCACCCCGAAAGCGGGCGATGGCCTTGTAGGCCGACACGAAGGCGTCTTGCGTGGCGTCGGCGGCCGCGTCCGGGTCGCCCAGGATGCGGTAGGCCACGTTGTACATCGTGGACTGGTACGCGAGCACCAGTTGGTTGAAAGCGTGCAGGTCTCCCCGTTGAGCCTGCGCGATGAGGCGTTGCTCGTCCATAACGCTCCGAACTGCAGGGGCGGCGAGTCCCCCTGCGGCTGACCCGCTGTCAACCAGGCCGGCTCCTAGATGCGGCCCGTCATGCGTCATCGCAGCATCCCCACGTGCGACGCACCTCCGAGGTGCGTCGCACGTGCCTTCTCACGTCATTGTGCGCGAAGCGAAGCATCTCGGTTGGCGAGATTCTTCGCGGCTTCGCCGCTCAGAATGACAGACTACCGGGATTGCTTCGGGCACTTTGCGCCCTCGCAATGACAACCCCCGCTTGCCATTGCGAGCGAAGCATCCCCACGTGCGACGCACCTCCGAGGTGCGTCGCACGTGCCTTCTCACGTCATTGTGCGCGAAGCGGAGCATCTCGGGCCCGAATCCCTTCCGGCCGGGTAACTTGACGAAAGTTACCTGTTGCGCTATACTTCGCGCGAATTCAGCAGGTTCACCTGCGGTGCGCCGAAGTGGCGGAATGGCAGACGCGACGGTCTCAAAAACCGTTGAGGATCACTCCTCATGTGGGTTCGACTCCCACCTTCGGCACCAGACGGGACTATTATAGCAGAGTCGCGCATGGGTTGACAATTGGCGTCGCGCGCACCGTGGCAGCGGGGGGAAGTCCCCCGCTCTTTTTGAGCCTGCACCGCGCCGCATGGAGGGAATCGCGCACATGCCTGTGGGGGCGAAACGGGCGCTGGCCGTACTCATCGGCCTGGTCATCGGCCTGGCGCTGGGCGGGGTCATCGGCTGGGTCGTGTGGCCCGTGCAGTACTACAACACCGACCTGCCGGACCTCCGCACCGAGCATCAGGTGCTGTACGTCCAGATGGTCAGCGAGCAGTGGGAGTTGACCGGCGACTTGGCCCAGGCTCGCGCCGCCGTCTCCCTGCTGGGCCCGCAGGCCGGGCAGACGCTGGAGCAGGCGGTCGCGGCCCTGGAAGCGCGGGGCGACGCCCGTGCCGCGCTGCGGGTGCTGAAACTGATGGAGGCGCTGAAACAGCCATGAGGCCCGTATCGGTGCAGACGCCGCGGCGCGCGAAGGTCGGACTCTGGGCGCTGCTGGGCCTGGTGCTGGGCCTGGCCGCAGGGCTTGTCCTCGCGTGGGTCGTGTGGCCCGTGCAGTACACGGAGACCGACCCATCGGACCTGATGGCGGAGCGCAAGGCGCTGTGGGCCGACCTGGTGGCCGATGGCTACGCGCTGACCGGCGACCTGGACGCGGCGCGGGCGCGCCTGAACCTGCTGGGTGTGAGCGACCCGGGCGCGTTCGTCGCGCAGGTCGCGGAGACGCGCCTGGACCAGGGCGCGAGCCTCCAGCACGTGCGGGCGATGGCCCGGCTGGCCGAGCGATTGGGCGGAATCACGGCGCGGCTTCTGGTATACATCGCCACGCCCGCGCCCACGCCCACGGCCACCCCGACGCCCCAGCCGACGCCGACCGCGACGCCTTCGCCCAGGCCGACACAGACGCCGACGCCGGAGCCCACGCTCACGCCGACACCGACACAGGGGCCATCCGCGCAGGTCTTCCGGCTCGTGGGCAAGGACTACGTGTGCGCGCCCGGTGCGGGCCCCGACATCATCGCCGTCTTCCTTCTGGACGAGGACGAGCGCGGCGTGCCGGGCATCCGCATTGAGGTAACCTGGGCCGGCGGGGCCGATGCGTTCTACACCGGCCTCAAGCCGGAGGTGAACCCCGGCTATGCCGACTTCGTCGCCGAGCGCGGGGTGGAATACAGCGTAACCGTCGGAACCGAGGGCAGCGAAATCGTGCGGGGCATTCGGACTTCGGACGAGCCATGTCCGGAGATTGAAGGCCCGTACCACCATCGCTGGGTGCTCCGGTTCCGCAGGACGAGATCCTGACCGATAGACACGACTGCCTTAGAGGAGAAAAGCGTATGCCATTGGTAACGAGCAAGGAATTGTTGCAACGTGCTGTCCAGGACCATTTCGCCGTGGGCGCGTTCAACGCGAACTGCATGGAGCAGGTGCAGGCCATTGTGGAGGCGGCGCAGGAGGAGCGCGCGCCGGTCATCCTGCAGGTGAGCCAGGGGGCAATTCGCTACGCGGGCCTGGCCTACGCCGCCAGCCTGGTGAAGATCGCCGCTAGCCTGGTGGACGTGCCGGTGGTGCTCCACCTGGACCACGGGACCGACTACGAGCAGAACGTGCGCTGCCTGCACGCCGGGTTCACGTCGCTCATGTTTGACGGCTCCAAACTGCCGTTTGAGGAGAACGTCGCCATCACCAAGAAAATCTGCGACATCGCCCACATCGTCGGCATCCCTGTGGAGGCCGAACTGGGCCGCGTGGCGCAGTCCGACGAGCACCTCACCAAGGAGCAGGTAGAGGCGCTGATGACCGACCCCGACCAGGCCGCCGAGTTCATCCGCCTGACCGGCGCGGACTCGCTGGCCGTCGCCTGCGGCTCGGTGCACGCCATGCGCAGCCAGGAGGCCGAACTGGACATCGCCCGCATCAAGGCCGTGTACGAGAAGACGCGCATCCCGCTGGTGCTGCATGGGTCTTCGGGAGTCCGCGAGTCCAGCATTGAGGAGGCCATCCAGTACGGCATCGCCAAGATCAACGTGGCGACGTACCTCAACGAGGCGTTCACCGAGGGCATCAAGGAAGGGCTGGCCAAGCATCCCGACTCGGTGGACCCGCGCCATGCGTTGAGCGTGGCCCGCGAGCGCGTGAAGGAGCGCGTCCGCGAGAAGATCCGCCTGTTCAAGTCGGCGGGGCGCATCTCGTCCAGCGGCGGGTTCGTGGACGCGCCCAGGCAGTTCCGCAGCGCCCATCTGGGCGGCGCGGAGGAGTAACGGGCCGCAGGTCGGGCTGCTGCCTGGCGCTGCGTCGGGCACCATACCCGACCCACATGGTACCGCCATGGGATGACGAGCAGCCCGCAGGGCTTCGCCCGTTCAGCCCGATGCTTCAGCGTCGGGCTGGGTGCCGCGGCCCGCGTTCCCTCGCCCGCCGGGAGAGGGGTGGGGTGAGGGGACGGAGCGCGCGGGGCTGAATCCCCGCGGTGTGTAGGGGCACAGCATGCTGGGCCCCTACGAGCAGCCCGCAGGGCTTCGCCCGTTCAGCCCGATGCTTCAGCGTCGGGCTGGGTGCCCAAAATGCAAGGCGTCTCTGGACGCAATTCACAGCAATCTTGTAGTACACAGGATTCTACCGGAGGGTACAACATGAGAATCGGAGTTTTGACAGGAGGAGGCGACGTCCCGGGCCTCAACGCGGCCATCCGCGCTGTAGCACGCCGGGCGTTCCAGTACGGTTGGGAAGTCGTAGGCATCCGCAACGGCTGGCAGGGCATGGTGGAAGGCATCTACGAGCCGCTCACGCCCAAGTCGGTGTCGGGCATCCTGCACGTTGGCGGCACCATCTTGGGCACGTCCCGCACCAACCCGCTGAAAGACCCCAAGATGATGGAGAAGGTCTTCGCCAACTTCAAGGCCATGCAACTGGACGGCCTGGTCGCCATCGGCGGCGACGACACGTTGAGCGTGGCAGCGGCGCTGGCCGCCAAGGGCCTGCCCGCGGTGGGCGTGCCCAAGACGATGGACAACGACGTGGCCGAGACCGATTACTGCATCGGGTTTGACACGGCCACGACCACCGTCGCCGACGCGCTGGACAAACTGCACACGACCGCCACCGCCCACCACCGGGTCATCGTCGTGGAGGTGATGGGCCGCGACGCCGGGTGGGTGGCCGTGGTCGGCGGGCTGGCCGGCGGGGCCGACTTCATCGCCGTGCCCGAGTCGCCCACCAACATGGACGCCATCTGCGCCCACCTGAAGAACCGCCGCGACGCCGGCAAGAACTTCGCCATCGTCGTCGTGGCCGAGGGCGCCAAGATCACCGACCTGCCCGAGCCGGAAGACCTGGGCGAGGTGGATGCGTTCGGCCACGTGCGGCTGGACAAGCGCAGCCTGGGCGAGCGCGTCGCCAAGGAGATTGAGCGGCGCATCGGCTTTGAGGCGCGCACGGTGGTGCTGGGGCACTTGCAGCGCGGCGGCAGCCCGTCGGTCTTTGACCGCGTGCTGGCCACGCGCCTGGGCGTCTTCGCCGTTGACCTCATCCGCGAGGGGCGCTTCGGCTACATGGCCGCGCTCAAGGGCAACAAGATCGTCCCCGTGGAACTGGAGCACGCCGTGGCGTCCAACAAGAAGGTTGATCTGGAACTGTACGAACTGGCGAAGGTGTTCTTCTAGAGCGAACAGCGGTCAGCGATCAGCGATCAGCCGTCAGCGGTCAGCGATCAGCCATCAGTGGACAGCGAGACCCCCGAGGATGTTCGCGCCTCGGGGGTCTTTTGCGTGCGCCGCAGGGTGCGCCGAGAAGCGGCAGGGGCGTCGCAACTGAACCCCCAGCCTCTGGCAGTCCCCAACAAGTCCCAAAACCGTTGGCAGACTGCCCTACGCCTATCACAACACCGAACGGGCGAAACTCGTCCCGAACCCCGTGCCCCGGACGCCAAAGAACTCGGCTACCGTCGCGCCCAGGTCGGCGAACGTGGGCCGCGTGCCCAGGTCAACGCCCGCGCGAATCCCCGGACCGGCGACGAGCAGCGGCACGTACTCCCGCGAGTGGTCGGTGCTGGGCGTCGTGGGGTCGCAGCCGTGGTCGGCGGTGAGGATGAGCACGTCGCCTGGGCGCAGCCGGGCCTGAAACTCCGGCAGCCGCGCGTCTACCTCTTCCAGCGCGCGGGCGTATCCCTCGGCGTTGTTGCGGTGCCCGTACACCATGTCAAAGTCCACCAGGTTCGTGAAGATGAGGCCGCGCTCCACGCGATCCATGTACGCCAGCGTCTGATCCATGCCGTCGGCGTTGTCCTTGGTGTGGACGGCCTCGGTGATGCCCTGCCCCGCGAAGATGTCCTCAATCTTGCCGACGGCGATGACAGGGATGCCCGCGCTCGTCAGGGAATCCAGCACCGTCGGGGCGGGCGGGGGCGCCGAGAAATCCCGCCGCCGCTCGGTGCGGGTGAAGTGCCCCGGTTCACCCACAAAGGGCCGCGCAATGACCCGCCCCACGTTGTGCTCGCCCGTGAGCAAGGCGCGCGCCGTGCGGCACATGGCGTACAACTCCTCAATCGGGATGACATCCTCGTGCGCGGCGATCTGGAACACGCTGTCGGCGGACGTGTACACGATGGGCTTGCCCGTCCGCATGTGCTCCTCGCCCAGTTCCTTGATGATCTCCGTGCCCGAGGCCGGGTAGTTGCCCAGCGTCCCCCGCCCGATGGCCTGCTCAAAGCGGCGCATCAGGTCGGGCGGGAAGCCGTTGGGATACGTGGGCAGCGGCCTGGGCGAGTAGATGCCCATCAGTTCCCAGTGGCCGATGGTGGTGTCCTTGCCCGCCGACGCCTCGGCCATGCGCCCGAACGCGCCGATGGGCGCAGGGTCAGGCGGCACGCCCAGGATGTCGGCCAGGCGGCCCAGCCCCATGCGGCCCATGTTGGGCAGGCGCAAACCGCCCACGGCGCGGGCCGTGTTAGCCAGCGTATGGCTGCCGGCATCGCCGTAGCGGTCGGCGTCGGGCAGCGCGCCAATGCCCACGCTATCCAGGACAATGAGAATCACGCGGTTGACATGCGACATCGGGCCTCCTCCGTTCGGGGCCATTATACGCCATCCCTTGCGCCGAGGCGAATGGGGATGAGATGCGAGACCCAGGCGACTGAGCTGCAGTTCTGCTTTGCCAGACGCCCGAAGCCATCGTATAATCATGAGCGAGAGAGCAGACGAAGTTAGCCAAGCGGATCGGCCAGTACTTGACCACAGGGAAATTGCCTGTTGTCATTGCGAGCGAAGCGAAGCAATCTCGGTTAGCGAGATTCTTCGGCGCTGCGCGCCTCAGAATGACAGAGTCATCTGTCATGCTTCGCCTCGCTCAGCACCTCGGTTGGCGAGATTCTTCGGCGCTCCGCGCCTCAGAATGACAATCTACTGGGATTGCTTCGGGCGCTGCGCGCTCTCGCAATGACAAACTCTCAAGAATCCTGTGGTAAAGTACTAGACCACGGTGCGGAGACGAGAATGGGAGACCATGACATCGGCGGAAATGCAGGGTGGGATTGCCGCCTGTACTGCAAGTCATGTGAGCGCATGGACGAGCTGGCCGACGGGACTGTGGACCTGGTCGTAACCAGCCCGCCGTACTGGAACGCCATTGACTATGACCAGCACGTAGAAGACCCGTCGGCCTGGTATCGCACGCGCCGCGGCACAGAGTATGAGGAGTATCTTGCCTTCATGGAGCGGTGCTTCAGGGAGATTCTGCGCGTACAGAAGCCGGGCGGGTTCTGCGCCGTGGTAATCGGCACCGTGCTTCAGAATGGCCGACAGTACCCCGTGCCTCAAGACTTCACCGTGATGATGGAGCGCATCGGCTACGTTTTCCACGAGCACATCGTATGGCACAAGGTAACAGGCGGCGTCAAGCGGGCGGGGGTTACAATCCAGAAACCCTTCCCGGGGTATTTCAACCCGAACATCATGACGGAATCTATCCTCGTGTTCAGGAAACCCGGGCCCAAGATTTTTGAGAACCGAACCGAGTCCGAAAAAGAGGAAAGCCGCTACGAAATAGACGACATCTTCACCCGCGAGATCGCCAACAACGTGTGGCACATCGCGCCGGTGCCCCCCAATCACCTGCCGCACCCGTGCCCCTTCCCGGAGGAAATCCCCTACAGGCTCATCCGCCTCTATTCCTACGTTGGCGACCTCGTGCTGGATCCGTTCCTCGGCATAGGGACGACGGCGAAGGTCGCTCGGGCGCTGCGCAGGCGCTGCGCGGGCTACGAAGTGCACGAAACATACCTTGAGATCGCGCGAAAGCGCCTTACAGAGCCTCTCCACCTGCGCGAGCAACTGATCGCTCGCTTTGAGAAATTGCCCGTGCGGGACCAGGCGTATCTGGCGGATCAGCACAGCCAACGCGAGGCTGGCCAATTCACGCTGCCCGGCTTCGCCCCCCTGCGAGAATCCGGCACGGACACGTACGAGGCCAGTGATGATGAATCTACGGAAGCATGAATGGGCATCTGAACTGGTAACCGCCATTGCGCGGGTCGGGCATTCATTCCCCTCTAGGCCCGACCTGCGGGGTGTGGAGATATTCCAGCACTACTTTGATGCCGAAGGGCGGTTCACAGACCTTGACAGGCGCGACGGAGCCTGCTCGCGGCGAGAACTGCTCGTCCGCTATCTGCTTCTCAACGCCGTGCTGGATCAGGGACCGGACACGACGGGCGTGCGCATGCTGCTGGTTCAGGTTACCAACGAGCTGTACCGCCGAGAGGTGCGCTTTCTCCATCGTCCAGAGGACTTTTTCAGAGAACTCGGCATCGCGGTGGACCAGATCACGGACGTGCACAAAGCGGTAACCAAGATGCGGGCGGCAGAGTGGGCCGAGGCCAATCAGTCCCGCGCCAGCAAGTACAACCTGTTCCTGGACAACACACGGCAGGTTCTCGGCTACGCCATGTTCCGGTGGGGCACGAGCCTAGCCGTGCCGCTCCTGCTCACCAAGGACGCGCCCGACGGAAGCGATACGTCGCGGGCTCTCCTGGACTACCTTCAGAGCTGGCCTTCCGCCGAGATCATGTCGCAGCAAGTCAAAGATCACAACCGCTACGGTCTCGGAAAGGCAATCGGCGACAAAGCCGCGCACCTGTTTGCCAAGTGGATCGTGTACTCGTACGCGCTCTCAACCCGTGATGGCCCGAGCTGGGGGCCGTACAGCTTTGAGGTTCCCTTTGACAGCAACGCAGGTCGTGTGCTCTGGCGGACAGGCTTTCTGTTGCAGTGGGCATCCGAAGAAGAATACCGCAAGTGGGAAGTGATCCAGCCCGGGCAAGGCAAGGGCGGCTTGCACTACCTGCGCATCACCAACATCCGAAGCAAGGGGAGCACCATCGCCGCAGCCAATGCGAACCTGGTCGCAGCCTACCAGGACCTATGCGTGAATCACTTACGGACTCACCGGAAGTTGCCCAAGAAAATTGAGATTCAGCGCATCCCCCCGGCGCTGTTGTTATCCGGCCGCACGCACACGCCGGGCGAGCTGGACGACGGGCTCATGTACATCGGCACCGAGTTCTGCCTCAATCACGGTGAGCCTCTCTGCGGCGCTTGCCCCATCGCGCCGCTGTGTGAAGGCCATGTGGACAACGCTGGTCTAATCCAGTCCTACCGCACCTGACGATCGGCTAGACCCATACCCAGGAGCACGCCATGCAAGTGTACTTCGCGGGAACCATCATGGGAGAGCGAACCCATGTCGCCACGTTCCGCCGCATCGTGGCGCACATCCAGTCGCGGGGCCACACCGTCCCCACCGTCCACGTAACCCGCGACAACGTGCTGGACGAGGAGGCGGCCAACACGCCCCAGCAGGTGTACGAGCGCGACGTGGCCTGGATTCGCGCGAGCGATTGCCTGGTGGCCGAGGTCTCCACCCCGTCGCTGGGCGTGGGCTACGAAATCTGCTATGCCCTGACGCATGGCAAACCCGTGCTGTGCCTGTACCAGCAGGGGCGGCCCCTGTCCAAGATGATCCTGGGCTGCACCGAGCCGGGCATCACCGTGCGCGCTTACGCCGACGAAGCCGAGGCGCTGGCCCTGGTGGACGAGTTCCTGTCGCGCCAATCCGCGAGCGGCGAACAACCATCCGCCACCGATGGCTGACCGCTGACCGCTGACCGCTGACTGCTGACCGCTGACCGCTTACAGGAGTGCAACTATGGACAAGACGACCTGGAAACTGGCAACCCGCGCCGTGCATGCGGGCGAGCGCCCGCCGCGGCCCACCTTCACCCCCGTCGCCACGCCCGTGTACAACTCCGTGGCCTACGTCTATCCCGACATGGAACTGCTGGACCAGGCGTTTGATGACCCCGCGCATGGGTTCGTGTACTCGCGCCATGGGAACCCCACCTGCGCGGCATTTGAGGCCGCCGTCGCCTCGCTGGAGGGGGGCGAGGCCGCTGTGTCGTTCGCGTCGGGCATGGCGGCCATCCACGCCGCGCTCCTGGCGGCGGGCGTGCATGCGGGCGAGAGTGTGCTGGCGGCGCGCGACCTGTACGGCGCGACCACGGCCTTGCTGTCTCGTGTCTTCGCCGCGCAGGGCGTGGAAGTGCATTTCGCCGACTTCACCGACATCTCCAGCGTGCGGCGGATGCTCAACGCCGTTCGGCCGCGCGCGCTCGTGCTGGAGACCGTGTCCAACCCCCTGCTGCGCCTGGCCGACATCGGCCGTATCGCCGAACTCGCCCACAGCGTGGGGGCCGCGGTCATCGTGGACAACACCTTCGCCACGCCGTGCCTGGTGCGCCCGCTGGAACTCGGAGCCGACTACGTCGTGCACAGCGCGACGAAGTACCTGTCGGGCCACGGCGACGTGATGGCAGGTGTCGTCGTGTCCAGCGCGGCCAACGGTGCCGCGCTGCGCGACGTGGCGAAAACCGTCGGCGGCATCCTGGGCCCCAACGAGGCGTACCTAGCCCTGCGCGGGCTGAAGACCCTGCCCTTGCGCGTGGAGCGGCAGTGCAAGAGCGCGGCCTGGATCGCTGCGTGGCTGGAGGCGCACCCCAAAGTCGCGCGCGTGTACTACCCTGGCCTGAAGAGCCACCCCCAGTACGACCTGGCCCGCGCCCTGTTTGCAGGCGGGCTGTGCGGGGCCATCGTCTCCTTTGAGATTGCGGGCGCGGGCCGCCGCAGGGTCTTCCAGTTCCTGGAATCGCTGGAGTTGTGCATCCCCGCAACAACCCTGGGCGACCTGTACACCGAGGCGCTGTATCCCGCCCGCTCGTCGCACCGCGCCCTCACGGCGGAGCAGCGAAAGGCCATCGGCATCGGCGACGGCCTGGTGCGCCTGTCGGTGGGCATTGAGGACCCCGAAGACATCATCGCCGACCTGCGCCAGGCGCTGGACAAAGGGTGATGCCCAGACGCGCCTGCGCCGCACGTGGAACTCGGCCTGCCGACTGCTATTTCATCACAATCGGCAGGAAGCGCAGGAAGTTGGCGCCCGCGCCCGGCCAGAACCCGCCCGCCAGCGTGTACGACCCGCCCGACAGGACGCCCGCGTCGGCCTGGCCCACCGTGCCCGCCAGCGTGAACCCGCCGCCCGCGCTCTCGCCCCCTCCCCCGTCCACCGTGAACCACGGAACCTCGTACCCGCCGTTCGCCAACGCCGCGCCCACCATCAGGAGCAGCGCAACCGAGGCGACCACGCCGATTCTGACAGCCAGCCGCTGACGGCTGACGGCTGATTGCTGATTGCTGTTCACCGCCCTCCCTCCTTCGCCAACTGCGCCACCAGCGCCTCCAGCGCCGAAAGCCGGGCCTGCAGGTCGTCAATCTGCTTCTGCTGGGCAGCGATTTGCGCGTCTTTCTCCTGCACGATCTGATACAGCCCCTGGATGGCGGCCAGGGCCACGCCGTTGGCGTCAATCGTGGAGATGTGCAGTTCATCCTCTCCGACGCCGAACGCCGCGTAGAAGTCCTGGGCCATCGGGCCGATGTGCGGCACTGGCTGGTCCGCGATGTAGTTCCACTTGGCGATGGGCACCTGTTGCAGGCGCTTCAGGATGTCTTTCACGTCCACCGGCTGGATGTTTTCCTTCAGGTTGCGGTCGCTGGGCGCTGGGACCGGCTGCCAGGCGCTGGCCCCTGCAGGCAGGTACACCCCTGCGGTCAGAGCGGAGTTGCTGTAGAAGTACACGCCGCCGCTGGCCCGCACCACCCACTGGTTCGCGGCGCTACACGCCACGTCCGCATCGGTGGAATCGCCCCAGACGAAACACCCTTGCGCGTTCGCCTGGGCGCGCCGGCCCGCCGCAAAGGAATAGGAACCGGCAGCCGAGTTGCCGCTTCCGCCGGGGACCACAGACCAGGGAGCACTCGCGGAGTTGCTCATGCCGCCGCCGATCACCGCGTACTGGCCTGTAACGGCGTTGCGGTGGCCGCCGCCGACAACGGCATAATCGTGCGCCACTGTATTTTGCCAACCCCCGCCGACCACTGCGTATGAATTCGTGATCACATTGCCCGTGCCCGCGCCGATAAACGAGTGGGTGCCGCTGACGACGTTGTCCTGTCCGCCGGCAATGGTCCCGCGCGTACCAGCCACGACGTTGTACATTCCTCCGCCCACCGTCGCGGCATAGGCGGTAACCAGGTTGCCCGCACCGCCCGCGATGGTAGCACGCTCGCCGCTGGCCTGGTTGCTCAGCCCGCCGCCGATGGTGGAGAACGGCGATTGCGCCCTGTTCTCCTGGCCGCCGCCCACGGTGGCTGCCATAGCGCTGGCAGTGTTGGTCTTTCCACCACCAACGGTGGCCTGCTGTCCACTGGCGATGTTGCCCCAGCCTCCGGCAATCGTGGCTTGCGCGCCGCTGGCTTCATTGCCCCAACCGCCGGCGACCGTTGAAATCAGCCCGCTGGCCGTGTTGGTGTTCCCGCCGCCCACCGTGGTGAATGTGTTGTTTGCCGTGTTCCCATAGCCCCCTGCCACGGTGGCATACGCCGCGCCGGCGGTGCCCCGGAAGCCGCCGCCCACCGTCGCATGCATGGCGTCTGCGATATCCGTATTGCCATTGCCCGCCTGGTTGTCGGACCCGCCGCCCACCGTCCCGTAGGAATCGGTTACCCGGTTGGTCGTGCCCGACCCGCCTCCGCCGCTCACGGTGCCGCCCGCGCCGCCCGCGATGACGTTGTTGCCGGGGAAGCCCGCGACGACATTGGGGCTGATGTTGCTTGGCTCCAGGCGCAGGGCGCGCAGGCTGTTCACCTTCAGTTCCAGCGGCGTGTTGTCGCTGGTGCCCAGGTAGTTCACGCCCGGCGTCGTGCCGCTGTTGCCGCCCAGTTTCCAGTAGCGGGCGTCGTGGTCATGATCCGACCGCGCCACGGTGCTCGCTGTGCCCGTTCCCGCGAAGACCACGTTGAACTGCGTGCCCACGAGCGTGAGACCCGCGCCCGCCGTGTACGTGGTGTCGTTGTCCACGTTGTCGGCGAACCCCGCCGGTATGCCCAGCAGGTTGGCCCAGTGCGCCGCGGCAGCGTACAGCGCGTAGGGCGCGGGCGTCAGCGCCTGGCGCGGCGACAGCGTCGTGTACGCACCGCTCCCCGCCGGGCAGCGGACGGCCACCTCCAGGTAGCGGTTCGCGCCCTGGAACGGCGCCGAGCCGAAGTCCAGCAGGACGGTGAACAGCCCCCGCGTTACCGTAACGCCCGCCTGGGGCCACGTCGCCCCGACTTGCGACCCGCCCGATGCCGAATCCCACAGGCTGAACTGGAAGTCGCACGTCCCGCTGACGGGATTGTTGTTGCTGCGCAGGACGCCCTGGTAGGTGAACGGCGTGCCCACCGTCATCTGGGGTTCGGGTCCCTGGGCCATGCCAGGGGTAACCAAGAGCACCGAGAGGACAAGCAGAGTGAGGAAAACCCGCATCTTCATGGTTGCGCTCCTTTCGTCGTGCGGACGACAGATGCCTGCAACTGTGGCGGGTGGTGGCTCATGCTCCGAGGGGTTGCCCACGCCGCCCGCCGCCTTGTGGTACATGCCGATACTGCATTCTAGCGGATGGGAATCCCAACCGTCAATAGGCTCAACGCAGCGACGCCGCGGCGGGTACTCTGCACCGTTGAACCGGCGCGCGCCGCCCCTTGTACATGTTGTGAACGCCTTTGCCTGAAAGCGCCCTTCGGCGTATACTGGGGCCAAAGCAAGCTCTAGCAGAGAGTCCGATGATCCGATTCGCGCTCAAGAGGCTGGTTTTCATCCTGGCGGTCAGCCTGGGGATTGTGTTCTTCGCCTTCTTCGGGATGCGCATGGCGCGCAACTCCACATCGCCCGCGCCGTCGTACAACCCCATCCCCGCCGCCGAGTACGCCTGGACGTCCACGCTGGACTACGTGGGCCGTCTCCTGCATGGCGACATGGGCGCCATCACGGTGCGCTCCGGGCGCTCGTCGCGGCAGGTGAGCGTGGCCGCAACCATCGGCGACACCTACCCCAAGAGCATGGGCTTGCTGCTCATCTCGCTCCTGGTGGCGGCGCTCATCGGCATCCCCGTCGGCGTTTTCGCGGCCATCCACCGCCGGTCGCCGGTCTCGCTCGGCACGATGACGCTGACCCTCATCGGCGTCTCGGTCCCGAGTTTCTTCGCCGCCGCCCTGCTCCAGATCGCGGAAATCTACTGGTTCCGGGCCACGGGCGTGCGGCTCGTGCCGGTCGGCGGGTTCGGATGGGACGCCCACCTGGTCATCCCGACCCTGGTGCTGGCGGCGCGGCCCCTGGCCCACCTGGCCCGCATCGCCTACATGGCGTTCTCGGAGATTCTGGAGCAGGACTACATCCGCACGGCCCACGCCAAGGGCCTGTACAAATCCATGGTAACCCGCGGCCACGCCTATCCCAATGCCGCCGTGCCCATCTTGACGGCGCTGGGCGTGTCGCTGCGGTTCTCGCTGGGGAGTCTGCCGGTGGTGGAGTACTTCCTGGGCTGGCCGGGCATCGGCGCGGCCCTGCTGGACGCCATCCGCAACCGCCAGGACATCGGCGTGGCGGGCATGGCGCTGGTCATCGGACTCACGTTCATGCTCGTGAACTTGCTGCTGGACATCTCGTATCGGTATGTGGATCCGAGGCTGAAGAAGAGCCTTTAGCCCGTGGCCTACAGCCGTCAGCCGTTAGCGGTCAGGTTCTGGCCATTGGCTAACGGCCAACGGCCAGAGGCTAACTGCCAACGGCCAAGAGCGTTTTCAATGTTACGACTGCTGGATAGCCTGAAACGAATAGGGCAGAAGCCGCGCGACAAAAGCGACCCCGACGCGCCCATCCGCACGGGGCGGTTCCGCTGGCGGCTCATCACGCTCAACTTCCCGTTCATGGCGGGAATGCTCATCGTGGTGTTCCTGCTGGCGGTGGCGGTGGTCGGGCCGCGCTTCGCGTCGCAGAACCCGTACCTGTCGGCCCAGCGCTCGTCCGAGATGATCAACGGGCAGTTGGTCTTCCCGCCCTTCCCGCCGTCGGACGAGTTCCCGCTGGGTTCGGATCAGTGGGGCCGGGATGTGTTGAGCCTGCTGCTGTACGGCGCGCGCAACACGCTGGTGGCGTGCCTGTTCGTAACCATGGCGCGGCTCTTGTTGGGGTTCGGGCTGGGGGCCATCGCCGGCTGGCGGCCCGGCAGCCTGTCCGACCGCATCATCATGGGCCTGGTGGAAATCCTGTCGTCGCTGCCCATGCTCCTGACCGGCATGATCCTCATCCTGGCGCTGGACATCCGCAAAGGGCTGTCGGCCTTCCTCATCGCGCTGTGCCTGGTGGGATGGGGCGAGATCGCCCAGTACATCCGCAGCGAGTTCGTCAGTCTGCGCGAGCGGCCCTTTGTGGAAGGCGCGCGGGTCATCGGCCTCACCGAGGGCGGCATCATCGTGCGCCACATCCTGCCCAACGTCCTGCCCGCGCTGGTGGTGCTGACGCTGCTGGAGATGGGCGCCGTGCTGATGATCCTGGGCGAACTGGGGTTCGTGGGCGTGTTCATCGGCGGCGGTTCCCAGACCGAGGGGTTCAGCGGGACGGTTGCCATCGCCGACGTGCCCGAGTGGGGCGCCATGCTGGCGGGCGCACGCGCCTACATCCGCACGTCGCCCTGGATGGTCTTCTGGCCGGCCATGGCCTTCTTCGTGGCCGTCCTGGGGTTCAACCTGATGGGCGAGGGACTGCGGCGCATCGTCCGCGAGGCCGGGGTCAACACCGCCGCCATCATCTCCAAGCGCATGGTGGTGGTCGTCGCCGCCATCACGCTCCTCACGTGGTACATCGTGAACCAGATCAGCCCGGGCGTGTCCTACGCGAAACTGGCGAGCCAGTTTGACGCCGAGCGCGCCCTGGGGCATGCCACGCGCATCGTAGAACTCCAGCAAGCCGACCCAGGCTTCGGCACCGAAGGCTCTCGCGCCGCCGCCGAGTACATCGCGGAGCAGATGGAAGCCTATGGCATTCTGCCTGCGGGAGGTGGGCAGAGTTACCTGCAAGAGGTAACCCGCATGATCGCCCCGCGCATCCGCACGCCGATCCTGGAAGCCGAGGCGGCGGGGCAGACGGTGGCCCTGACCCACGGCGCAGACTTCGGCGAGCAGGTGTATCGGCACGGCGGTTCGGGCAGCGCCGACGCCCCGCTCACCTTCGTGGGCTTCGCGCGGCAGAACGTGCGCTACGCCGACTTCCGCGGGCTGGACTTGCGCGGGCAGGTTGCGCTGGTGCTGGGCAAGAACATGCCCTCCGCCTTTGACACCGAGGCGCTCATCCGCGGCGCGCAGGCCATCCTCATCGTTGCCGACGACGCCGCGCCGCACACCGATTGGCCATCGGGCGAGTTCGGCTTCATGGAGAAGCCCACGATCCCCATCCTGCACGTCCGCCCCGAAGCCGCCGACCGCCTGCTGCAACTGGCGGGCTACACCGTGGCCGACCTGCAGGCGCTGGTGGACGAGTTCGCGGCGTCGTCCCCCGACAGGCCCTGGTTCACGCAGACGCTGGCGGTGCAGGTGCGCGCGCGGGTGGAATTGGCCGAACCGCAGGAGCGCACCGGCTACAACGTCCTGGGCATCCTGCCCGGAAACGACACGGCACTGGACAAAGAGGCGCTGGTCGTGTCCACGCACTACGACATGCCGGAGCCGGACCCGGACCGCCCGTTCCTGTCGGCCAGCGACGGCCCGGCAGGCGTGGGCATCCTGTTGGAGATCGCGCGCCTGTGGCACGCCGAGCAGTTCAAGCCGCGCCGCACGGTGCTGTTCAACGTGTGGGCGGCGGGGTACGCCGACACGTCCGGCGCCCAAACGTACCTGGCCGAGTTCACGCCCTACCGCTCGCTGGACCGCAACGCGGTGATTCACCTGGGCAGCGTAGGCGGCGGTGAGGACCCGCTCCTGGCCGAGGCCAAGAGCAATACCCTGAGCGAGTTGCTGAAGCGCAGCGGCCAGGTTACGGGCGCTTCCGTCATCAGGGGGACCGCCTGCGCCCATGCCTATTGCAGAGAACTGGCCGACAAATCGGCCACGCTGGCCTGGGACGGTGCGCCCGACGCCTTCCGGGGCGGCGCGCCCGACGACGCAGAGGCCGCCCGCATCGGCAGGGTCGGCCAGATTGTGAACCTGGCGCTCATCACCGCCAGCAGGCAGTACCATTACTAGCCGAGAGCCGTTAGCCTCTAGCCGTCAGCTTCTGGCCGACGACAAGGGCTAGAGGCCAAAGGCAAACGGCCAATGGCTGAGGACTATGAACACCGACGCGCTACCGAGCAAACTGAATACCATCCTCGCCCGCGTCGTCGTGGCGCTGGGGGTGTGCGTGCTCCTCACCGCCGCGGCCGTGGCGTACCTGTGGCTGCGGCCGCCGTCGGAAGCGCAGGGCGGGCGCCAGATCGCCTACGCCGCCGTCGGCACCGAGGGCAGCCTGGACCTGTACCTGGCCGACCCGGCGGGTCGCACCATCAAGCCGCTGACCCAGACGCCCGAACACGAGGTGTACCCGGCCTGGTCGCCAGACGGCAAGATGCTGGCCTTCTTGCGGGTTGCTGCAACAACGCGGGGCGGCGGAGACTCCGCCAGTGGCGTGTACCTGATGACCCTGGACGGCGCCAAGCCCGTGGAGCGCCGACTTGGTGATCTATCGGACTTCGGGTGGGTAGAACCGGCATGGTCTCCCGACGGGCGGCGCGTCGCCTGGCTGCGTATGGTTGCGCCTGGGCGGGAAGGCGGCCCCATCACGGGTGAGTTGGTCATCGTGAACGCGGCGACGCTGGCCACGGAGACCCAGCCGCTCACGCCGACCGTCAGCGCGACGGCGGTGAGTTGGGCGCCCGACGGCCAATCGCTGGCCCTTATCGCGTACACGGGGGTCATCAACGTCCCGCCGGGTCGCGCGCCCACGCTGCCGGAGAGCAGCCCCATCCCCGTAGCCGCCTGGGTGTATCGCCTGACCGACCGCACGCTGTCCCTCGCCGCCCGAGACGCGACGCAGGTGCGCTGGTCCCCGACCGGCGAGTGGCTCGCGTACACGAACGTGGAGAAGGGCAACGGCGTGCGCCTGGTGCGGCCCGACGGGACGGGCGACCACGCGCTGCTGGAGCGGGGCTACGTCATGGACTTGGCCTGGTCGCCCGACGGCGCGAGGCTGGCAGCGACCGCCTGGGACGACGGCCAGGGGGCCTACGTGCTGTACATCTACACGCTGGAAGACGGGATGGCTGCCACGTTCCCAATCGCAGGCGACCGCCAGTCCTCGCCCCAGGACCTGGCCTGGTCGCCCGACGGGGTGTACCTGTCCTATTCCCTCTTCTGGGAGGGGCAAGGCTCGCTCCCCGACGGGAACCTGTGGATTCTGGACACCAAGACGGGCGCGCTGTTCGCGTTCCCGGACAATCCCGGCCTGGAAGCGCTGGCCGTGTGGAGGCCAGGAAGCCAGTAGCCTTTGACCAGTAGCCTTTGGCCATTAGCCGATAGCCATCGGCCCGTACCCACGTGTAACGGGCAAGAGGCCAAGGGCTAAAGGCCAATGGCGAACGGCCAATGGCTGATCGCTAAAGGCTCGTACAATGACCAAACTACGCAACCTGAACCGAAACGTACTCATCGCCCTGATTGCGGCGCTGCTTGTGCTGGAAGCGGGGCTTATCTGGGCCGGGGCGCAGGCCCTGCAACGCCATGCTGCGCCCTCTGCGGTGGCCCCGACGCCTGCCGCCGTCAAGCCGCGCCCCACGACGACGCCCGCGCCCGGCAAGCCCACGCCCGCGCCCGTGCAGACGCCAGCCGTGCAGCCGGTGGTGCGCGAACCCGGGCCGGCGGTGGCGAGCGGCGACCTGCTGGCCGTCGCCCGCTCTTTTGACGCCGAAGAGGCCATGGACTTCGTGGAAACGCTCGCTGCGCCGGAACTCGGGGGGCGACAGCCCGGCACCGACGGCGGGCGTGCCGCGGGCGAGTACATCGCCCAGAAGTTCCAGGAGTTCGGCCTGCAACCTGCCGGAACTGACGGCTACTTCCAGCCGTTCACCGTCCCGTTCGCCGAAATCACGGGCGTGCCCACCTTCGTCTTCACCACCACGACCGGCACGGTGTACGACGACTTCGTGTACCGCAAGGACTTCGCCTTCGCCTGGGGCGGGTACGCCGGGGGCGGGACCGCCAGCGGGCGCGTGGTTTGGGCCAACGACTGCCGCGCCGAGGACTTCCGCGGCGTGGATGTGGCCGGGCAGATCGCCTTCTGCCGCTTCTCGGCCAGCGACGAGGTGTACCGCCAGGCGCTGGAGCACGGCGCGAGCGGCCTCATCCTGCTCACCGACGCCGAGAGTCGCGTGGACCGCATCCGCACGTACCGCCAGCCGAACTACCTGCCCAAGAGCCTGCCCACCCTCATCGTGCTGCCCCAGGTGGCCGAGGCCCTTCTGGCCGACAGCGGCTACACGCTGGACGACCTGTCGCTCCTGTACCGCGCCGTACCGCTGAATGTCTCGGCGCATTTTGAGGTGTCCCTAAACGAGCCGGGCGAGGCCGAAGCCCGGAACGTCCTGGGCGTGCTGCCGGGCCGCGACCCGACCCAGCGCGACAAGGTCGTCATCATCGGCGCCCACTACGACCACCTGGGCACCGACGCCAACGGCGACATCTACCGCGGCGCGAACGACAACGCTTCGGGCACGGCGGTCCTGCTGGAAATCGCCCGCTCGTGGCAGGCCGCCGGGTTCGTCCCCGACACGACGGTGGTCTTCGCCGCGTGGGATGCCGAGGAGCAGGGGCTGCTGGGCGCGGAGCACTACGTGCAGAACCCGCGCTACCCCCTCACCGCCACCGTCGGCATGATCCAGTTGGACATGGTGGGCTTGGCATCCGATGGCATCTTGACCCTGGATGGCATCAACAACGCCGTGGGGCGGCAGTTGCAGGCCAGCGCGGCGCTGTTCGGCGTAACGACGGGCGAGGTCTCGTTCCAGGGCGGCAGCGACCACGCGGCCTTCCTTCGGGCCAATGTCCCCGCTGCGCTGCTCATCTGGGACAACGCCGACGTGCCCTACTACCACACGCCCCAGGACACGCCCGACACGCTCCAGCCCGAACGCTTGCGCCAGGCGGGGGCCATCGCGTCCCATGCCGCCATCGTCCTGTCCACGGTGCAGCCGCGCCTGCGTGCCCTGCTGGACTCCCAGTCCCAGGCCATCGCCGCGGGCGACGCCGACGCCTACGTCGCCACGCTGGACCCCGCCGACGCTGCGCTCCGCCAGGCCGGGCAGGACTGGCTGGCGACGCGGCCCGTGGACGTGCGTCAAGGCTACACCCTCACGGTGAGCAATCTCTTGGTTTCGGGCGACACCGCGCAGGCCGACGTTACCGCGGCTTCGCTGGACAAGGACGGCCGACGGTCGGTGCTCGCCACGTACCCCGCCCAGATGGTGCGTCGCGCGGCGGAATGGTACGCCACCTGGCCCATCGCCAGCACGATCAAGGCGCCCGCGCTCACGGTTCAGATGGTGCGCGGGAGCGAGACCGACCAGGACTGGGCCGATTCGCTGGCTCAGGCGCGGCTTCGCGTGGCGCTGGCCCTGGGCCTGCGCAACCCGCAACCCATCACCCTCACCGTGTACCCGGATAGGAACACCTTCTCGTGGCTGGCGGGCGCGGGCATCGGCGAATACTCGCCCCTTCCGGGATACCACATCGCCCGCACCGACGCCATCACGCCGACCGCGGTCAACCTGGTGCGCGCCGAACTCGGCATGCCCCCGCAGGAGGGCGCGTGGCTCGGTGTGGGCCTCATACGATGGATAGCGGCAGCGGGCGACCCCGACGCGCAGCGCGCCCTCGCCCGCGAGATGACGCCCCTGCTGGACGGCACGGTGTCGGCCCAGCGGGTGCTCACCCTGACAGCCGACGCCTTTGACGAGCGCAGCAGTGCGGTGGCCTGGAGCCTGACCGACTACTTCATGCGCACCTACGGGCCTGACGGGGTCCGCAAGTTCTGCGCGGGCTGGGCGCGGACGGGAACGCAGGGGGGAGCCTTCGCGGCGCTGGACACCACGCCCGACGCCTTCGCCCAGGCTTGGGAGACCGCGGTCATGGCCCCGCTCGCCGAGGCCCGCGCGGGCATAGACCAAACGCTACGCCAGCGCGAGGACGCCGTGCGGACGGGCGACAAAGCCGCCTTCCTCGCTACCGTCAACCCCGACGACGCCGTGTTCCTGGCCGAAGAGGGCCACTGGTTTGACGATTTGGCGAAACACCCCGTGAGTTCCTACGACCTCAACGCCCAACTCCTGGGCCTGGACAAAGGCGGCGCGCTGGTCAATCTGGAAATGAGCGCCGTGCTGAAGGAGAGCGGCAAATCCATCCACGCCTGGCATCCGGTCCGCTTTGTCAAGGTCGGCGACCGCTGGGTGCTGGCCGGGCCGGACTGGACGGCAGAGCAGGGCGAGCACTTCGTGGTCAAGTACACGCCCCCGACGACGCAGGAGACCGCCCGCGCCGTCCTGGACGCTGCCGAACGCGCCTACGCCCAGGTAACCGCCGACCTGGACTACGCGCCCGCGTCGGTTACCGAAATCAAGTTGTACGACGACCAGTCCGCGATGCTGGCGTCCATCCTGCTATCCGTGCCCTCGTGGGCCAAGGGCTGGTACGAGCCCGGCGAGGCCATCAAGATTTGGACGGGAGCCAAGGGACTGGACTTCGTGAGCCTCATCGCCCACGAGTTCACGCACCGCGCGCTGTTTGACCTGGGAGTGGACTTGGAGTGGCTCCACGAAGGCGTCGCCGTGTTTGAGAGCATGCGGGCCGCACCGGAGACCGCAGCCTCGGCACAGGCGCGGTATGTGCCCGCCGTCCGCGAAGCCCAGCGCACGCAGAAACTGCTGGACTGGGCCAACATGCCCACCTATGACCAAGTGGCCGAGCAGGACACGACGCTCTACTACGGCCAGTCATGGATGTTCGTGAACGAGTTCGTCCGTCAGTTCGGGCTGGACAGCCTGAACCGCCTGCTGCGCGCCATGGGCGAAGGCCGGGGGTTCGCGCAGGCGTTCGCCGTGGCGGCGCGCATGCCGTTCTCCGACTGGGAGCCGCAGTGGCAGGAGGCCGTGCGGCTGGGCGGTGTGCCCGCGGAACTCATCCGCGCGGCCCAGAGCTTCAGCGCAGACCGGGCGCTGGGCACGGTGCGGGCGCTGGCTTCCGAGGACTTCGCAGGCCGCAGGGCAGGCAGTCCCGGCGCAGAAGCCGCCGCCCGCTGGATCGCAGAACAGATGCAGGCGCTCGGCCTGCAGCCCGGCGCGCCCGACGGCTCGTTCTTCCAGGCGGTTCCCGTCTCCTACGCGGAACTCACGGCCATGCCCGCCGTGCGCTTCACCGACACGGTAACCAGCGGCGAGGTGGCCCTGGCCTACTGCGAGGACTTCCGCGAGGTCGTCGGCGGATTCGCAGGCGGCGGCGACCGAACGGCCGAACTCGTCTGGCTGCCGAAGGAGTTCCCCGAGGGTGTCCGCCTGGGCGGGCGCATCGCCCTCAAGTACCAGTCGGCCGACCCCGCCGCCGAAGCCGAGGCCGCGTGGGCCCACGGCGCGGGCGGCCTGATCCTGGTGGTCAAGGACGCGTCGCTGAACCTGCGCGAGCGCACCGTGCCGTCGCGGGCGCTGAACGCCGAGACCATCCCCGTCGTGCAGATTCAGGAAAGCACCTGGCGCGACCTCATCAAGATGGCGGGGCTGACGCCGTACGAAGCCAACAACGCCCCGCGCGCCCTGCTGCTTTCCCTGAAAGCGCACCTGACCGTGCCCTACAGCGCACCGCAGGCCGCGCAGGCGCTGACGGTGATCGGCGTGCTCCCAGGCGAACGCGCCGACGCCCGCCCGCTGGTCATCGGCGCGCACTACGACGGCGTGGGCAGCCTGCCCGATGGCACGCTGTACCCAGGCGCGAACAAGAATGCATCGGGCGTCGCCGTCATGCTGGAGGTGGCGCGGGTGCTGGCCGAAAGCGGATTCCGCCCGTCGCGGCCCATCTACTTCGTCGCCTGGGGCGCGGAAGAGGCAGGACTCGCCAGTTCCCGCCTCTACGCCGACCAGCCACCCGTCCCGCTGGAGGGCACCCTGGGTCTCCTGGAGTTGGACACCGTCGGCGCGGCACGCAGTTACTACCTGAACCTGGAGGGCGAGAAGGACGGCCTGGAGGCAACGCTGCTGTTCAACCTGCGCCTGGCCGCCGACCTGTTGGAGCGGCGCGTGTCGCCCGAGGCGTACAAAGGCGGCAACACCCATGCGGTCTTCCGCGACCGCGGCGTCCCCTCGGTGCTCCTGTTCTGGCCCAACGCGGAGAATCTCCACACGCCGCTGGACGCGCCCGACACCCTGGACCCGTACAAGTTGGCCACAACCGGCGAGGTTACCACGCTGGCCACCATGATGATGGCACGATGATCGCCCCCCCGCCCGAGGCCGAAGCCATCGGGCTGAACGGGCAAAGCCCTGCGGGCTGCACGTAGGGGCCCAGCATGCTGTGCCCCTACACACCGCGGCGGCTTTAGCCCCGCGCGGCCCGCCCTCGCCCGAGGCTGAAGCCATCGGGCTGAACGGGCAAAGCCCTGCGGGCTGATGGCAGGCGAACAACATGCCGCACCCCCAGCCCCAACGGGGCTTCGCCCTCTCAGCGCGGGGGTTCAGCCCCGCGCGGCCGCCCCCGCCCGAGGCCGAAGCCATCGGGCTGAACGGGCAAAGCCCTGCGGGCTGATGGCAGGCGAACAACATGCCGCGCCCAGCCCCGACGGGGCTTCGCCCTCTCAGCGCGGCGGCTTTAGCCCCGCGCGGCCGCCCCCCTTTCGCGCCTTTCGCGCCCTCCGCGCCCTTCGTGATCCAAACGCCGCACCCCCAGCCCCAACGGGGCTTCGCCCTCTCAGCGCGGGGGTTCAGCGCGGCCGCCCCTCACCCTGGCCCTCTCCCGGCGGGCGAGGGAACGCACGGCCCCCCGCCCCTTTCGCGCCCTTTCCCGCATTTCGTGTTCCAAACGCCCCGCCCCCCAGCCCCAACGGGGCTTCGCCCTCTCAGCGCGGGGGTTCAGCCCCGCGCGGCCGCCCCCGCCCGAGGCCGAAGCCATCGGGCTGAACGGGCAAAGCCCTGCGGGCTGATGGCAGGCGAACAACATGCCGCACCCCCAGCCCCAACGGGGCTTCGCCCTCTCAGCGCGGCGGCTTTAGCCCCGCGCGGCCGCCCCTCACCCTGGCCCTCTCCCGGCGGGCGAGGGAACGCACGGCCCCCGCCCCTTTCGCGCCCTTTCCCGCATTTCGTGTTCCAAACGCCCCGCCCCCC
>JADBJK010000076.1 GCA_014874485.1 Chloroflexota bacterium | reverse complement strand
GGGGCAAAGCCCTGCGGGCTGGGGCTAGGCCCGAAGGGGGCTTGGTTCATTTAGCGCGGGGGTTCAGCCCCGCGCGGGCTTGCCCGACGCTGAAGCATCGGGCTGAAGGGGCAAAGCCCTGCGGGCTGGGGCTAGGCCCGAAGGGGGCTTGGTTCATTTAGCGCGGGGGTTCAGCCCCGCGCGGCCCGCCCGCCCGACGCTGAAGCATCTTGTGCGAGGGAGGAGATCGCACGGCGGCGCACCTCGGAGGCGCGGCGCACGTGTGCCCGTCCCCCGACCCTTTCCGGGGGCGAGTGGACAGACCGCTGCCCCCTACCCGTGCGGCTGGAAGTTCGGGTTGAAGAACATCTCGCGGAACGTCTTGTCCGGCCCGCTGAGGTACTTCAGGTACCATATCTTGGCCTTCTCGTAGCGGGTCTTGTAGAACGAGAACAGTTGGTAGAACTCCACGAAGAAGATGTCCGCCAGGCGCGGGTCCTGGAGGATGAGCATGTTCTCGTCGTTCTCGCGCCCGGCGGCGTCGGTGAAGTTGCGCGAGCCGGTGATGACCGTCGCGCCGACCGCCCCCACGTCCAGCACGAAGAACTTGTGGTGCACCACGTAGTCGGCGTTCACGCGCACGTCGGTGATGTGGAACGGGACAAGCCCCGGGTTGAGGCTTCCCTCTAGAATCTCGCCCTTGTGCCACATGGTGAAGTGGTACTCGGAGTACTTGGTGCCCGCGCCCTCATTGTCGCTGATGCCGCTCACCACCACGCCCTCGTCCATGCGTTGCCGCACCGCCTCGCCCACGGCGTCGTCGGTGAAGTAGAACGCGGCGAAGTGGATGCTATTCCGCGCACGCCCCACGAAATCCACCACGCGGTTGGTGTCGTGGGTAACCTGGCGCGAGGGGTCGTTGATGGCCGGTTCCAGCGGCGACGGCGAGAACAGGACCTCCACCACCATCGGCGACTCGCCCGGGAAGCGGGCCGGCACCAACACCGTGCGGGACAGGTCGGCGTAGTCCTGCCAGAACTTCTGGGTGTCGCGCCCGCGCAGTTTGGACTTGGCGCGGTCAAACTCAAACCCATCGCTGCCCCACAGTTGGTTGAACTGGTCCAGGTACACCTGCGCCACCTCGGGCGCGCGGATGATGAGCAGGGTGTTGTTCTGGCGCTCGGTGGCGTTGTCGGTCAGGTTGTACGAGCCGGTGGCGACGGCCAGTGGATTGCCGCCCGCGTCGCAGATGACGGCGAACTTGTTGTGCGACTGCCAGGCCCCCGCGAACCCCGCCGAGCGGTCCGACTCCACACGAATGTTGGGGTGCTGCTCCAGCGGCTTGTAGAAGACGTCGTAGTACTTGGTGCGGTTGATGAGAAAGGCCAGGAGCGCCGCGCGGTAGGACCGCAGGGCTTCCAGCGCCTCGGCGTCGGCCTGAAAGGCGGGCAGGAGCACCGCGTTCGCCACGGCCTGGAGCCCCTGCGCGCTGAGGGAGTCCACCAGGTGCTGCAATTCCAGGTGGGTTACGGGCAGGTCGCCGGGGATGGGCAGGGCAGGCAGTTGCATGTGGTCGGCGAAATCGTCCCACAGTTCGGGGCGGGCCTTGTCCTTCAGTTTGCGCGGCTTGGGCACCCACGAGACCTTCTTGCTGTAGTACTCGCTGTCGGTGAGGAAGCGGATTCTCACCCCGCGGTCGGCGGCGCGCAGGAAGGCGTCGCGGATGTTGGCGCGGTTGCACTGGTAGAAGTGAGCGCTGATGGAGCCGCCCGCAGGGGCCGAGTCCACGAAGTCCACGAAGTGGCGGTCTATGCCGTTGGTGGGGTCCCACCCGGGGATGCCGGTGTCAATGGCTTTGGTGAAGTGGACGGAGATGGTTCGGTTGGCGTTGGAGTGGGTGGTTACCTGCGTCTCGGCATGGAGGAACGGCGCGGCATCGGGGAAGTCGGCGTATTCGGAGGGCTTGAACCGCTTGCCGGTCTTGTAGCGGGCGAAGATCTCGTAGGTGTACGTCTGGCCCTCGGTGCAGGTGAAGTCAATCCACGAGAAGCGGCGGATGGGGTCCAGGTCCGAGTCCTTCTGCCAGTCAAAACTGCGGAGCGGCGCGCGGGTGCCGCCCGCGTCGGTGCGGAAGATGGTGAACCCCTGGAGGCCGGGGAGGAACGCCTCGCCGATGGTCCAGTGCAGGACGACGGCTTCCAGGCCGGGCGTGGCGTGCATCCGAAGGCGGTGTTTCTGGTAGAAGGCCAACTTCTGTGCATCGCTTGACATAACGTGCTCCTTTCGCGCCGACGAGGATGCAGGCGTGCCCTCGTTGGCGACGTGGGCAGTATAGCAGGTCGGCGCGGCGGGCGCAAGGGCGAGGGGAGCGGCCGGGGATAGCGGCGTGCGGGCCGCTCCATTTGTCATGCTGAGCGAAACGAGGCATCTCGGTCGGCGAGATTCTGAGCGGCGCAGCCGCGCAGAATGACAGTCTGCTGGGATTGCTTCGGGGCTTCGCCCCTCGCAATGACATCCCATCTGTCATTGCGAGCGAAGCGAAGCAATCTCCCGCTCCATTTGTCATGCTGAGCGAAGGCGAAGCATCTCGGTCGGCGGGATTCTGAGCGGCGAAGCCGCGAAGAATGACGGTCTGCTGGGATTGCTTCGGGCGCTGGGCGCCCTGGCAATGACCACAACGTGGCGAGCGCTAGCCTGCGCTGCTTGACACCCCTCGCCTTGCGTGCCATACTCCAGATGCGACGAGAACGACAGGGGTGGAGCGCATGACGATTCTGCACATCTGGGGCATCGCGGCGTTGGTCATTTGGGCCTACATGACCGCGATATGGATCGCCAGCCTGGTCAAGAAAAACGCCAGCATCGTGGACATCTTCTGGGGGCTGGGGTTTGTCATCACGGGCTGGGTGTACTTCGCGCTCACCGATGGCTTCGTCGGGCGCAAGGTGCTCCTGATGGCGATGGTTACGGTCTGGGGGCTGCGCCTGTCGGGCTACATCCTGTGGCGCAACTGGGGCAAGGGCGAGGACTTCCGCTACCGCAAGTGGCGCGAGGAAGCGGGCGCAGATTTCTGGTGGAAGAGTTACTTCCGCGTGTTCCTGACCCAGGGCGTGCTCATGTGGCTCATATCCGCGCCGCTGCTGGCTGCACAGCACGGGGCTGCCCCCGCCCGCATCACGTTCCTGGACGACCTGGGCCTTTTCGTGTGGGTGATCGGGTTCTACTTTGAGGCGGTGGGCGACCTCCAGTTGGCGCGTTTCAAGGCCGACCCCGCCAACAGGGGCAAGGTCATGGATCGGGGCGTGTGGCGGTACACGCGCCACCCCAATTACTTCGGCGACTCGGCCCAGTGGTGGGGCTACTACCTCATCGCGCTGGCGGCGGGCGGCTGGTGGACGGTGTTCAGCCCGATTCTCATGACGCTGCTCCTGTTGCGGGTATCGGGCGTGGCGCTGCTGGAGAAGACGCTGGTGGAAACCAAGCCGCAGTACAGGGAGTACGTGGAACGCACCAGCGCGTTCCTGCCGCTCCCGCCGCGCGGGAAGAAAACGGACTAGTACCACGACCGCACTTGCGGCCTGTCATTCTGAGCGAAGCGCAGAATCCCACGGCTGTGCGCCGCGCCATCGGAATCGGAACAGGTGCGAGGCGCTCATCCTCGCCAATGTCCAGTTCCGAACGTGCAGCGCACCTTGATCACCAACACAAGACGGAATCCGTCAAGTCAAGAGCGCATTTGGGATTTGAGATGATTCATCATATAATACGTTTGCGCTAGCCCACGGCTGCAGCCGCAATCCTGCTTCCGGCCCGTTGGCGCCGGTTCCAACGTACCACTGTTCATTCGTCCGACCCCGTCCCTGGTCCGCGTGTTTTCAGGGAATGGGCATGTCCCTCACAAGGAGCAATCTACATGAAATCCGGCTTGCGCATCCGAATCCTCGCAGTGCTCGTCATCGTGCTGTGCTTTGGGCTCCCCGCTGCATCGGCGCAGTTGCCCGAACCCGCCGCCGCCCCGCCGCCTCCCACGAACGTCTCGGCATCCGACGGGGCCTACTCAACCAAGATCCAGATTACCTGGTACCCCTCGGCCGGTGCCAATGGTTACCGCGTGTTCCGTTCAGACACAGTGGATGGAAACAAGACGAGCCTCGCGAACACAACCGCCACAGAGTATAGCGACTACGAACCCGGCCCGGTGCAGGTGCGCTACTACTGGGTGATCGCGTGCGTGGACAATGCCAATTGCAGCGGCTACAGCAATTCGGATTCGGGTTTCCGAGGGCTTGCGACGCCGACGGTGTACGCCAGCGATGGAACGTACACCGACAAGGTGCGGATCACCTGGAACATCGTGCAGGGCGCGACGTCCTACACGCTGTACCGCGGCACCACGTCGGCGGGGTATGACGTAGCCGTCGCGAACATCACAAACACCTACTACGACAACACCTCGGCTGTTCCCGGCACCATGTACTACTACTGGGTCAGGGCTTTCTCCACATCGCCCGCTGATCAGAGCGGCGACGGCGAGGACACAGGCTACCGCCAGTATCCCCCGCCCATGGGCGTCTCGGCGACGGACGGCCTGTGGACGGATAGAGTGGTCGTAACCTGGAACGCTGTGGCGGGCACGGGGCGCTATCAGGTGTGGCGCGTGCCGGCGGCGGGCGGAACGGCGGTGCGGGTGGCTCTAACCACCGACACCGTGGCGCATGACACGCTCGCCACGCCGGGCGCGAGTTACGAGTACCGGGTGTGGGCCTGCACCGCGGATGACACCATCTGCGGGGCCTACGCCACCGACCTCGGCTACCGCAAATTGACGCCGCCCACGGGCGTGGCCGCCAGCGACGGCACCTACACCGACAAGGTGCGCGTGTCCTGGGCCGCGCACCCGTACGCCACGTTCTACAAGGTCCGCCGCGGGCTGACTGCCGGACACTACTCGGAGACGTTCCCCGACGTTGCCGCGAGTCCCTATGACGACGCGACCGCGGAGCGGGGCGTGCAGTACTACTACATCGTCCAGGCGTGCACGGCTGCTGGGTGCAGCGACTTCACCGCGTACGACGGCGGCTACCGCAACTTCGCGGCGCCCACGGGCGTGGCGGCCAGCGACGGGACCTTTCCGGATAAGGTGCGCGTAACGTGGAACGCGTCCACCGGCGCGGCGTACTATCGCATTGAACGCGCCACCTCGCCGACGGGGGCGAAGACCATCATCGCCGGGCCCGCGGCCACTTCTTACGATGACACCAGTGCGTCGGTCGGGACGTTCTACTACTACTGGATCAGCGCGTGCAACGCCCAGTTCTGCAGCGCGCCCAGCGTCGGAGATATGGGATACCGCACACAGGCCACGCCCACGCCCACGGCCACGCTCACGTCTACGCGGACGCCAACCATTACGCCCACGCCTACGCGTACAGCCACGCCGCGGCCCACGAACACGCCCGGCCCCACGCCCACGCGCGTGCCCGGCCTGCAGCGGCGCGTGTTCCTGCCGCTGGTGATGAAATAGACCCCCAGCCTCCCGGGGGTGCTGAATCTCCGGGAGGTACGGCAAGCCCCAGCGGGACTTTCCTTAGGCCATTCAGTTCGGTTCCAAATGTTGTTGGTAAGAGTCGGCCATCCTGCGTGTTGTCCAAACCACCGTCTTATGTATAATTCGGATCAGTCTAATGTCGCCGTGTCGTCCTGGGAAGCCGAGACGGTGAGCGCGCATCGGAGGATTAGACATGCAGTTTCCGATTGAGGAGGCGGCGCGAGCGATTCAGACCATTCTCGCGCCTGCGGTGATGATTTCCGCGTGCGGGCTGCTCCTGCTGGGGATGCAGAACCGCTACGGGCGCATCAACGACCGCATGCGGGCGCTGGCCCGCGAGCGGCTTGACCTGCTGCCGAAGCGGGGCGACCCCGTGGCCGACGTGCGCCTGGACGCCATTGAGCGCCAGATGCCCGACCTGCTGCTCCGCGTTCGGATTCAGCGCAACGCCGTGTACAGCCTGTTTGCGGCGGTGGTCGTCTTCGTGGCCGATGCGTTCGTCATCGCCGCGAGCCTGTTCCTCGCAACGGCGATGCTAAACATGGCGGCGCTGGCGGTGTTCCTGATGGGGATGGTGCTCGTGCTGGCGGGCACGGTGCTCGCGGCGCAGGAAATCGCCATCTCCGCCCGCGCGGTAGTCCTGGAGGTTGAGGAGACCATGAGGTTGTAGCGCCGCGTTGGCAAGCGGGCGGCGAAAGGAGGTTGACATGAAGCGACTAGCGGATGCGTTGACCTTCTCGCGGCTGATTGCGGGGTTTGCCCTCGTGGCGATGGGCCTTATCTGGGGCAGGCAGGCGCTGGTGCCCGCGGTGGCGCTGGGGCTGCTGGCGTGGAGCACCGACAGCGTGGACGGGGCGCTGGCCCGCCGCGACCCCAACTGGCACCCCACCTGGGTGGGAGAGCAGGACATTACCTTTGACGCGGCGCTGGCCCTGGGAATCCTCGCCTACTTCGTGCTGAGCGGGCTGTTTCCGGCGCGGTTCGCCCTGGGGTGGGTGGCCGTCTGGACGGTACTGTTCATCGCAACGCGCGAGCGCGCCGTGCTTCTGCTGGGCCTCGGCGGCGTTGACGGTATGACCCTCTGGGCGCTGTTTCGGGCCAATGCCGACCTGGGCTGGATCGTGATCCTGTGGATGGTGGTGGTCGCGTTCATGGACAGGCGGCGATTCCGCCAGGTGCTGGCGATCTTCTTCGGGAGCGCGGGGCGGCTGCTGGGGCTGTCGCGCGCGCCCAAGAATGAGCGCCCCAGCGAAAAGCCCGCCAACGGCGAGACCAAATAGCAGGCCCAGTTCGCGGGGCCGCCGAGTCGCACCCGTCAGCGCTGAACCTTGGCGGGCAGGATGTACGGGTACTCGCGCCCCAGCGCCAGACGCAGCGCGCGATCCACCTTGCGGAACGCCAGGTAGAGCCGCCAGATGGTCGCATCCTCGCGGTAGTACGCGCTGACCTCCTTCACCGTGAGCGGCTCCATCGCGCCGCCGTCCCGCTCCGCGAAGAATGCGTTGACCGCCTCGGTTACCGCTGGAACCCACTCGTCCCGCTGCTCCTTGTAGAAGTTCGCCACCAGGTCCACCGCGACCTTGCGGAAGTCATAGTACCGTGTCATCACGTCTTCCAGGAACAGCAGGCGGAGAATCCAGACGAGGAACGACGGCGCGCTGCGCAGGAAGATTTCGGGGTTCAATTGCTCCACGCCGCCGCGCCGCATCATGGGCGAACTGGTGTCAAAGTACGCCAGTTCAATCGGGTCGGACAGGCGCGGCTCGCGGGGGTCAAGCCCCACGACGGCCCAGTTGGATATCTGGATGTCCAGGCCGAGTTCCAGTTCCCCCGCGTGCTGGCGGTTGAAGTCAAAGACCTTCGCGGACTCGGCTAAGACGGCCTGCACCAGCCGCCGCACGTCCTCCAGCGGGAGCATCTGCATGGCGCGGTGGCCGATGGAGTCTGGCGGCAACTTCTGCTGCGCGATGTACACCACGACGCGCCCGCTGCGCCTGTCCACGAACGACACGGCCTTGTCGGGCACGACGTGCAGGCCGATGCGATCCCGCAGCGTGCGCACGTAGTCCTCGTGCAGCGCCTGGTACACGGCGGCCTCCTCCACGGTGCGGAACATGGGCAGGCGCTTGTAGGCGATGTGCCGCTGGCTCTCGGTGCCGATCTCCAGCGTCGTGCTGATTTCGCCGTACCCCAGCACCTTCGCGGGGATGGCGCTGCGTTCCGGGTGGCGTGGGTCCAGGCCAGCCTCAAACGCCTGGAGTAAATCCAAGTCCGCGTCCAGGTCAATCATGGGCACCTCCCCGCAGGAACGCCTCCACGCCCGACAGGGCCGCGTCCACGCGCTGGAGAATCTCCTCGGCCAGCGGGCGGTCTATGGTGAGCGGCGGCAGGAACTGGGCCACACGCGTGTCGTTGTACGCATACACCGACAGCAGCCCCGCGTCGTAGGCGGCCTTGGAGAACAGCGGCCCGCAGTAGGGGTTCACCATCTCAATCCCCATCATCATGCCCAACTGCCGCAGCCGCACCAGGACGTCGGGGTGCTTCTCCTTCAGCCGAGCGAAGCCCTCGGCGAACAGGCTGGCCATCTCCTCCACGTGGCGCAGGAAGGCGGGGTCCGAACTGATCTCCAGCACCTTCAGGGCCACGGGGCACCCCACCTCGGCCCCGCCGAACGTGGAGATGTGGATGAAGGGGTCCTTGTGGAAGACGGTCTCCAACTCCTCACGGAAGCAGGTGGCCGCCATGGGATAGATGCCGCCCGACAGCCCCTTGCCGATGACCATGATGTCGGGCTCCACGCCGAAGTGCTGTATGCCCCAGAGTTTGCCCGTGCGGCCCAGCCCGGTCTGTATTTCGTCCACGATGAGCAGCGCCCCGGCGCGGTCGCACAGCGCGCGGACCTGGGCGAAGTAGTCGGGGTCTGCGATGGGCATGCCGTAGGTCGCGGGGACGGTCTCAAAGATTACGGCTGCCGTCTCATCGTTCACCGCCTGCTCCAGCGCGGCGATGTCGTTGAAGGGGACCTGGAAGAATCCAGGCGGCATAGGGCCGAAGGGGGCGCGGTACTTCTCGTCGCCGGCCGCCAGCGCCAGGCCCGTGTGGCCGTGATACCCGCCCTTGGCCGAGATGATGTTGGGCCGGCGGGTGTAGCCGCGCGCCACCTTGATGGCCAGGTCCACCGCCTCGCCGCCGCCCACCGCGAAGACCGTGTACGGCAGGTTGCCGGGGGCCAGTTGTGCCAGCCGCTCGGCCAGCGCCGCCCGCTGCTCGCTGATGAGGTGGTGGTTGCCGATGTCCAGTTCACGCAGGCTTCGCTCCAGCGCCGCAATAATGTCGGGGTTGCGGTGGCCCAGATTGAACACGCCGCCGTTGCAGTGGCAGTCAATCAGGCGTTTCTCCCCCGCCAGGTCCCACAGGTACGGCCCTTCGCGCTTGCCCGGAGCGAAGTCAATGCCCGCCTCTTGGAAGAACCGCACCTTGCCTGAGGACACGTGCCGCGCGAAGAGGTCCAGCACCTGCGCCTTGCTCCGCGCTCCGATCAGACCAGGACTCTCGTTCATGGCATTGCCTCCTTTGCTGAAAAACGGTAGCCACGGATGCCTCTGACCGCCAGCCGCACGGGGGCCGCAAAGGGGCAAACGAGGGTTCTCTGCGGTCTCGGCGTGCGCCGCGGTGAACCGCATGATTTTGGCGCTCATGCTCGCCCGCCGAGGTGCCGTCGGCAGGCACGGGAATTGTAGCGAACGTGCGTGCGCGCCGTCAAGTCGTGAGCGCATTCGCCTCGGTTCTATCCTTTTGTGGCGAACGACGCGCATGCGCTCCTGACTTCCACCGGCGTTCGGTTGCGACACACCTCGCAGGTGCGTTGCAAGGTAAAACTCCGCTTCGCGCGGTCTCCAACTTGACCTCACCTATCCCCACCCCGGCCCTCCCCTTTCCTCTCCGCTCGCGGAGAGGAAAGGGGAGGGTGTGGGAGGGGTTTGGTGAGGTGAATTCCGCTCGGCAACCCAACGATGTCCGGGCATTCTCGCCGCAGGATTGAGATGCAATCCGTGAAAACGCGAACTTGCCAAATGCCCCGCCCCTGCATATACTGGGTGCGAACCGAATATCGGCAGGCTCTCCGAGCTGCGCCGCCTACGGGCACCGGCCTATGGCGCGCAGCCGCAGCGCCCGGGGCATGTTCCCGGGCCAACGGTGCGGGTGGAAACGCCCGCGCCCCCCGTGCTCGGAAAGGAGAACCGCAGCACAGTGCGTATGTCGGCTGCTCCCTTCCGGGCAGCCGATTCGTTTTGCTTGGGGGTTTGCCGCAGAGGCACGGAGGAGAGACCAAACGGATAGAAGCCCTGCGTGTGCTCTGCGGCGAATCCAAGCGCAGGAGGTGCGCCATCAACGAGATTTGGGAGGGACTCAAACAAGCCGCGCTGCTTCTGTGGCACCTGGACCCCGAGGTGATGCACATCGTAGGCGTGTCGCTGCGGGTCTCCGGGACGGCCCTCCTGTTCAGCGCCGCCATCGGCATCCCGCTGGGTGCGTGGCTGGGGTTCTCGCGCTTCGTGGGCCGCAGGCTTGTGGTCGCCCTGCTGTACACCGGCATGGGGTTCCCGCCCGTCGTCGTGGGTCTGTTCGTGTACCTCCTGCTGTCCCAGAGTGGCCCGCTGGGGAGCCTGAACGTAGCCTGGGTTCCGCGCCTGTTCACCGTTGGCGCGATGGTGGTGGCGCAGGTCATCATCTCGTTCCCGCTGGTGGCAGGGTTCACCATGGCGGCGGTCAAGGGCGTGGACCCCAGCCTGCGCCAGCAGTTGATCTCGCTGGGCGCGACGGAGTGGCAGGCGACCCTGGCGGTCCTGCGCGAGGCCCGCTTCGGCGTCATCGTCTCGGTCATCGCCGGATTCGGGAGCATCATCTCCGAGGTCGGCGCGGTCATGCTCGTGGGCGGCAACATTGAGGGCTCCACGCGCGTCCTCACCACCGCCATCGTGCTGGAAACCCGCCGCGGCAACTTCAGCCTTGCCATCGCGCTGGCGCTCATCCTGCTCTTGCTGTCGTTCCTCAGCAACATCCTGATGCTCCGACTGCAGGGGAAGACGGCATGAGCGACTGGGTGTACATGGGCGAGAACCTGCGCGTAACCTACGGGCGGCGCACCGTGCTCCGCGTGGACGAACTCACCGTCCGCGCCGGCGACCTGCTGGGCATCGTCGGCCCCAGCGGCGCGGGCAAGAGCACCCTGCTGCGCGTCCTGGCCCTGCTGGAGCCGCCCACCGAGGGCGTGCTCTACTTCGGCGGGAGCAGCGAGCCGGTGCGATGGCCGCCGCCGCTGGACGTGCGCCGCCGCGTTACCATGGTCTTCCAGCGGCCGCTCTTGCTGAGCGACAGCGTGTTTCGCAATGTGGCCTACGGCCTGCGCGCCCGCGGGGCCGACAACGTGCGCCCGCGCGTGGAGCAGGCGCTGGAGATGGTGGGGCTGGCCCACATGGCCCACGCGGCGGCCCACACGCTGTCGGGCGGCGAACTCCAGCGCGTGGCCCTGGCCCGCGCCCTGGTGCTGGAACCCGAGGTGCTCCTGCTGGACGAGCCGACGGCCAACCTGGACCCCTACAACGTGTCGGTGATAGAGGAAGCCCTGAAGGGTCTGCGCCACCACAATCACACCACCATCGTGCTGGTTACGCACAACGTGTTCCAGGCCCGCCGCCTGGCCGACCGCGTCATGTTCCTGCTGGACGGCGAATGCGTGGAGGCCGCCGACGCCGAGGCGTTCTTTGAGTCGCCCAAAGACCCCCGCACGCGGGCCTTCGTCCGTGGGGAGATGGTGTACTGATGGGGAGCCGCCGCATGACCCGCAGGCTCGCGCTTGTCCTCGCCGTCGTGCTGTCGCTGGCGGGTTGCGCTGCGCCGACTTCCGCGCCGCAGAAACTTATCCTCGCCACCACTACCAGCACCGCCGATTCGGGCCTGCTGGATTTCCTGCTGCCCGACTTTGAGGCGAAGTACAACTGCGATGTGCAGATTATCGCCGTGGGCACGGGCCAGGCGCTGGCCATCGGAGCAAAGGGCGACGCCGACGTGGTGCTCGTCCACGACCCGGACAAAGAGGCGGCGTTCGTGGCCAGCGGCGACGGCGTGAATCGCCAGCATGTGATGTACAACGACTTCATCCTCGTCGGGCCGGTGTCGGACCCGGCGGGCGTGAGGGGCAGCGCCACCGCCGCCGAGGCCTTCGCCCGCATCGCCCAGGCCAAGGCCCCCTTCGCGTCCCGCGGCGACGGCTCGGGCACGGAGACGAAGGAGAAGGCCATCTGGCAGGCGGCGGGCATCGTGCCCGATCCCCGCAGCGGCTGGTACTTCTCGCTGGGCCAGGGGATGGGCGACACACTGCTGTTCGCCAGCGAGAAGGGCGCGTACACGCTCGCCGACCGGGGCACGTATCTCTCTATGCGCGACAAACTGAGCCTGGCGATTCTGCTCGGCGGCGACACGCTGGACCAGAACCCCGACCCGGCGCTGCGCAACCCCTACGGCGTCGTGGCCGTGAACCCCGCGAAGCACCCCAACGTGCGGTATGACCTGGCGATGAAGTTCATAGAGTGGCTTACGTCGGTAGAGACCCAGCAGCGGATTCTCCAATTCACCGTCGGCGGGCAGCCGCTGTTCTATCCCGACTCGGCGGCGTGGAAGGCGCGGTAGGCGCGCAGGTTCTCACCGCCGAGACGCGGCGAGCGCAAAGACAATCCCGGGGTTAGGCGGAGCGCATTCGCTCCGGACCCAGGAACCGCGTACGCGAACCGGCGCGGCATGGGCCAGGGGCGGCCAGCCCCCAATGGCGTACGGCCGCCCGCACCCAGACCCAGTGCCACCGGCGATGGCCTCCCGCCGATGCTAATGCAAACTGAACGGCGGATAGCGGTCGGTCAGCAGCAGGAACGCATAGGCATCGACGCGCAGGCCCCAACGGCCCACCCCGACGATGTAGTCAAACAGCCCCCTCGGGTACCGGCCGGTGATCAGGATCGCGAACCAGGCTATTGCCGCCGCGACAAGGATACCAATGCTGAGGAAGGCGAGCACAATGTAGTGCGGTATCACCAAGAACCACTTGACCAGCGGCATCCACCTGTTCAGGTCGCGCTTGACGTCGGGGTAATCTAGTTCCAGGTGGACGGCCTGCTCATCCTCGGTGGACGGGTACTGGTCGGTGAGCAAGAGAAAGTACGCGCAGACTCTGTACGAGAAGCGGGCCAATTCGCGGGAAAAATCAAACCACCAGCGCGGATACCGCTGCCGAAAGACAATCATCAGCGCAGTAGCCATGAAGAGGCTACTCGCCAGCCCGCCAGAGACTTCGCGAGTCCTGCTCAGAACCTCGCCGGCCTGATTCACAACGACTGTGTAGTTAACGGTGGCGCCAGCGCCCGACACCAAGCCCAGGATGGTAGCGATGGGAATGATCCAGAGGAGCCGGAAGAAGGTCGTGACCCTATTCAGCCTCTCCGGATAGTCAACATCTAAACGAGCCGCATACTGAGTCTGTTCAGCCATTGTAGCCTCCTCTTGTGTGCGAATGCCTACGTAACCAATGCCGGTGGCTGCATAGTACCATAGGGCAGGGCGGCACGCAAATGCACAGCCCGCAACGTGTCCGTGGGGCTCGCCGCACGAGCGTGGAGTCGGTACCCCTCGTTCTCCATCGCCACCGGCAGCAAGCGACGGAAGATGCGCACCAGCCCGTACCAGTAGCCCAGGTTGACCTTGTAGGTGGAACCCGTCCGCGCGGGTTGGCGTCTATGGTTTGGACAGCCCGAACGGTTGCTGGTATCATGATTCCGAATCCCTGCACGGGGTCAGGCCCACAAGGAGGAGACGGAGTGAAGTGCAGTCGGCGCGAATTCCTGGAGGGGCTGGGCATTGCCCTGGCGTCGGTTATCCTGTCGGGGTGCAAGCCCCCCGCCCAGAAGAAAGACGACTGGGACCGCGTGCGCGACGCCTGGTACGGTCTTGACCAACTGGCCCAGGACGCCAAAGATTTTGAGCGGGGCCAGAAGACCCTGGACCGCCTCATCGCCGACCACCTGGCCGCGCTGGACAGCCTCGTGCAGTCGGGGCAGGTCAGCGCTGCCCAGGCCGACGACATCCATGTGGCGTTCCAGGCCGCGGCCAGGCACGTCTGGCGTGCCAATGCCCCCATGACCTGCTACGTGCCCGCGCCGTACCCGCAGTACCGCGTCATGGGCGCCAGCGACCTGGCCCAGCAGGCCGACATCCTGGCCGAGATGGCAGCCCGCAGCGCCATTGACCCCGCCACCGTCGCCCAGGCCCAGGCGTCCATCCAGCGCGACATGGCCGTGCTCCTGCTAAGCGACGAGGACGAGAAGGCCCTCATTGAGGCATTGCGCCAGACCGTGGGCGAGGGCGGCTCGTACCCGTCGCTGGAGGAACTGCAACTCACCGTGTCGCCCGAGGTGGTCGGCGCGGCGGCGCTGCTGGTGGACATCCTGCTGGGCAAGAAGTAGCGCGGATGGACAGGCCTCGGCTTCAGACCCTCATCCTGGAGATGACCCAGGACTGCGATCACGCTTGCGTGTACTGCTATAACCCCTGGCGGCACCCCGACGCGCGGCCCGCTCCTGCACGCCCCCGCGCCGATGTCCTGGGGCTGCTGGCCCACGTGCTGGCCCAGGTGGACTGCGACCACGTAACCCTCACGGGCGGCGAGCCGCTCTTGTGCGATGACCTGGCCGAGACGGTGGGCTTTCTCGCGCGGCGGGGCGTGCGGGTCAACCTCATCACCAACGGCCACCGCCTGACCGACGCCCGCGCCGCCGAACTGGTGGAGTGCGGCGTGAGCCTGTTCGCCGTGCCCCTGCTGAGCCACCGTCGCGAAGTCCACGACGCCCTGTGCGGGGTCGCGGGCGCGTTTGACGCCGCGCTGGCCGCCCTCGCCCACATCCGCGCGCACCACGGCACCGCAGCCGTCGCCTTCGTCGCCACGCGGCTGAACATCGGCGACCTGCGCGATACGATGCGGCTGGCGTTCGCTTTTGGCGCGCGCGGCGTGCAGTTCAACCGCTTCAACCCTGGCGGGCGAGGCGCGGCCCATCTGGACCTCCTGCCCACGCTGGGGCAGGTGCGCGATGCCCTCGCCGTGGCCGACGCGACCGCCGCCGAACTGGGTCTGGCGGTGTCGGTCTCCATCCCCATCCAGCCGTGCCTCGTGGACATGAGCGCGTATCCGCACCTGAACTTCGGCTTCTGCGCCGCTGGCACCGACCGCGCCTACTACACGCTGGACGCACTCGGCAACGTCCGCCCGTGCAACCACAGCGCGACGGTGCTGGGCAACGTGTGGGAACGCCCGTTCGCGGACATCATCGCGGGGGAGGCGATGGCCGATTTCGCGGCGGCGACCCCGCCGTTCTGCGAGGGGTGCCGCATGCGCGCCGTGTGCCAGGGCGGGTGCAAGGCCGCGGCGCATGCCTGCTACGGCGACCTGCGAGCCGAGGATCCGTTCCTACGGGCCAACATCGCGGCGGCGCGGAGGCTGGAATAGCCCCGCTCACGCGACCCAGCGCAAGATGGCGAGCGTCCCAAGCGCCAGAAGGCCGAAGTACTCCACCCGCACGCGCCACGTGAGCCGCCCACGCAGATGGTGCTGGAGCACACCCGCCAGCGCGTAGAGGACGAGCAGCAGGATGAGCGCCGCTCCGACGGGCTTGATGCCTTGCCCCGCCGTTCGGCTTGCCGCGGCCCCGACGATGGCCCCCGTCAGCAGCGCGTAGGTGGCCACCGAGTCGGGCGTCCGCGTGGGCTGGCGCAACAGGTCAACCGCGATGAGGGCAGCCGCAAACCCACACAACCCGCCTGCGCTGCTGGGCGCGAGATCGCCCGTGAGGGCCGCCATGAAGGCGAGGAGCGCCGCGGCGTAGTCGGCCACGTTGAGCAGCCACCGCGCGCGGGGATAGGGCCGCTCGGCTGCGTCCGCCGTGGCCCATTCCAACCACAGGACGCCCGCCATCAGGGCGCCGAAGGCCACGGCCAGCGCCGCCACAGCAGGCCCCGAGCGCAGCCGCGCCACGTGGACGGCCGCGGCAGCGGCGAAGACGGCAGGCGTGGGCCAGTAGTGGGCCGTGTGGCTCAACTCGCCGTCGCGGGTGTTGGGGTGCGCTGCGATGGCCTCGTGGGTGCCCAGCGCGGCGGCCACGGCCATCGCCAGCGCCCAGACGGCCACGCCCGACAGGGTGAACGACAGCGTCGCCTTGCCCAGCGCGGCCTGCACGGGGCGGCTGAACGCGCCGACCCAGGGCGCAAGCGCCAGGCCCAGCGCCAGGAACGATGCCACCGTGAGGATTTGCGCCCGCGGGGGTTTCATTCGCGCCTCTCCGACAGGGTTTCTTGCGGGCGATTGTACGGGCGGAGCGGCGGCGTGTCAAGCGGGGTTGGACGGCACGCGGGCGCGATGTATAATACACCGCGTAGGTAGTCCTGTGTGGGCAAGCGCAATCGGAGGCGATGCCGTGAAGCAGTACGAGGCGGTCATCCTCACGCTGGAGCGGCTGGGCGGGCAGGCGACCCTGGCCCAGTTGTACCGCGAGGTCATGAAGGTGGACGGGTGCACGTGGGGCACGAAGACCCCCTTCGCGTCCATTCGCCGTATTGTCCAGACCCGCCCCGAGATCTTCAAGGTGCGGCCTGGCCTCTGGGCGCTGCGGGCATACAAGGACAAACTCGGCCTCATGGAGTACGGCGAGGCGAAGGAGAGCGGCGCGGACGTGCAAGGCCATGCCTACTATCAGGGCATCCTCGTCTCAATCGGGGCCATGAGGGGGCTGGGGACCTTCGTGCCGCGCCAGGACAAGAACAAACCGTTCCTGGGCAAGCGCCTCGGCGACCTGGCGACGCTGCCTGCGCTTCCGCCGTTCACCTATGACCACCTGCTGCGCTACTGTGAGACGATTGATGTCGTGTGGTTCAATTCCAGGCAAATGCCGCACAGCCTTTTTGAGGTGGAGCACTCCACGGACATGCAGGGCGCACTCGTCAAGTTCTACGAATTGCAGGACTTCTACGTTCGGATGTTCATCGTTGCGGACGAAAGGCGGCGGCGCGAGTTTGAGGACAAGAAGCGCCGCAGCGCGTTTGACGCCATCCGCGACAGGGTGCAGTTCCTGGGGTACGAGGCGCTGATCCGCCAGTACGAGCGCGAGGCCGTGCGCGCCGAGTGCGGCCTGTAGTGCCTCGTCCCCTACCTCACCCCGCGGTGAAGTACAGCCAGTGCGTCGGCGTAGCGGGCGGGAGGGCGTCCACCACTCGCGATGCCGTGTTGTTCCCCGCGGCGATGGCCCTACAGAACGTTGACTGCGGCCATGCGCCGTGTTATAATGCCTGCGTTAGGACTCTGCTAACAGGGCGAAACGCGTCTGGTTCCGGTTTTCGTGAGGGCACAAGATGGATTGGCAAGAGTACATCACTACAGATGCAAACATCTGCCACGGCAAGGCGTGCATCAAAGGCACGCGGATCACCGTGGCTGTGATCCTGGACAATCTGGCTGCCGGCCTGAGCGTTGACGACATTCTGCGCAGTTACCCCAGCCTCACGCGCGAGGCGATCGCGGCTGCCATCGCCTACGCAGCCGACTTGGCGAACGAACGCGTGATCTCGCTGCCCGCGCAAGCCACATGACAGCCCTACCTCGTTTCAAGGTGGATGAGAACCTGCCCGCTGAGGTGGCAGACTATTTGCGGCAGGCAGGCTACGATGCAACAAACGCCCTGGACGAGCATTTGGGCGGCTCGTCAGATGCGGTCATTCTGGCCGCTTGCCAACGCGAGGCCCGCGCACTTCTCACTTTGGACACAGACTTCGCGGACATCCGCGCATACCCGCCTGCCCAGTACGCGGGCCTTGTCGTTCTGCGGCTCAAGCGGCAGGACAAGTTGCACGTGCTAGAGATTCTTGCCCGCCTGCTGCCAGTGTTCTCTCAGGAGCCCCTTGAGGGATGCCTGTGGATCGTGGAGGAAGAGCGGATCCGGATTAGAGGCTGATCCGGTCCCCTACCTCATCCCCACTGGCAGACATGGCCAGTGCGTAGGCGTAGCGGGCGGGAGGGCGTCGCCGCACGATCGTGCCCTATTCGCCGGGACGCTCGCTGCGCAGGATGACAGGAGACCGGCGCCGCTGATGGCCGCTGTCGGCCGATTGCTGACTGCGGATGGCTCACAGCCACTGCCCCGTGAATCCTTTTTCCCCTGTCTGCATCTAAATGGTAGAACATTCACCCGCGGCCTTGTGCCGCTGGGGGACATACGGGAGGTGGTTGTATGTGGTATCCGATTTTCCGACCGCGATGGGCGCGACGAGGCCCGTGGGGCGAGTTCGGCGAGGATTGGGGCGGCGAACCCGAAGAGCGCACCTGGGCGCCACCGGTGGACATCTTTGACCTGGGCGACCGCTTGGTCATCTACGCAGACCTGCCCGGCGTGGATCGCGAGTCCATTGACGTTACGCTGGAGGGCGACACGCTCACGCTCCGCGCCGAGCGCAAGGCGTATCCCGAGGAGGCCGATTACCTGTGCTGCGAGCGTACCAGCGGCACCTACCGCCGCGTCATCCAGATACCGATGGAGGTAGACGCCCAGAACATTGAGGCCCACTACGAGGACGGCATCCTGAAGATCACGCTGCCCAAGGCGCCGGAACTCAAGCCGCGCAAGATCAGCATTGCGGCTAAATGACACAAACCGCGCAGGAGCACGGGGATTCCCAATGTCCCCGTGTTTCTGCGCCCACAACACATTCTTGAGGAGGGTATGACATGCCAATGATTCAACCCAAGGACCGCGAGTATCTGCAGAAGGAATTCGCGGCGAAACTGGTGCACCCGGTCAAACTGATCATGGTAACGCAGGACTTTGAGTGCGACTTCTGCAAGGAAACCCGCGAGATCGTGGAGGAACTGGCCGAACTGTCGGACAAGATCACGGCGGAGGTATACGACTTCGTCGCCGACAAGGACAAGATCGCGCCGTACAACATCGCGCGCATCCCCGCCATCGCCGTTATCGGCGAGAAGGACTACGGCATCCGCTTTTACGGCATCCCGTCGGGGTACGAGTTCTCGTCGCTGGTGGAGAGCATCATGATGGTGTCGCGGCGCGAGAGCGGGCTGAAGGATGCCACGAAGAAGGCGTTGGCGGAACTGAAGCAGGATTTGCACATCCAGGTGTTCGTAACCCCCACCTGACCCTACTGCCCGCGAGCCGTGCTGCTCGCGTTCCAGATGGCGCTGGAGAGCGACCGCGTCCGTGCCGACATGGTGGAGGCGATGGAGTTCCCCGACCTGGCCATCAAGTACCAGGTGCAGGGGGTGCCGCGCTCGGTCATCAATGAGACCATCGCGCTGGAAGGGGCTTACCCCGAACCCCTGTTCGTGCAGGAAGTCTGGAAGCAGTTGAAGTAGGTTCACGAGAACGGAGTTTGCGATTGCAACAGCGCGGCGTACACGGGTGCGCCGCGCTGTTGTTTTGTCATCGGAGCCGACGGGGTTCATAATTCGGCGGGTGGGATGGGTCTCCATGCTCGCAGTCCGTGAAACCAATTCATGAGGAGGCACGATGTCCGAGACTCCCGATATCATCTATAGGGTCAACGCAAGGGATGAGATAGACTTCGTGTGCGATGAATGGGACGACTTCGCCGTTGCCAACGGTGGGGAGAGCGTCCTTTCTGCACAAGTCCTTGGTCGCCCGATTTGGGACTTCATCACGGACTTGTCAACGCAGGAAATCTATCGCGCGCTGATTCGCAAGGCGCGATCGGGGCGTTCCCTTCAGTTCACCTTTCGGTGCGACGCTCCGTGGCGGCGGCGCTTCCTGGAGATGACCGTTGTCGGCAAGGAGGCGGCGCGGTGGAGTTCCACACCCGCACGCTCCTGGAAGAGGAGCGGCCCACGCCGATTCTGTTGGATGCCGACGTGGGGCGGTCAGATGAGTTGTTGCGTTCGTGCGGCTGGTGCAAGAAGTTCCTGGTGGGGGACGAGTGGGTGGAGGTGGAAGAAGCCGTCCAGCGGCTGCGGCTGTTCCAGCGGCGTCGGCTTCCGTCCATCACGCACGGCATCTGCGATGGGTGCTACGAAAAGATGAACGAGGTCGCCGCGCGAGCATAGCACTTGACCACAGGGAGAATTGCCCGCCTGGAATTGCGGGCGCGGCGAAGCAACCTCACGCCCTGCCTGTCATTGCGAGCGAAGCCATCCAGTCCCACGTGCGACGCACCTCCGAGGTGCGTCGCACGTGCCTCAAATCATTGTGCGCGAAGCGAAGCATCTCAGTTGACGAGATTCTTTCGACGCCCTGCGCCTCAGAATGACGGTCAACCGGGATTGCTTCGGGCGGTGTGCGCCCTCGCAATGACATACAATCAAGAATCAAAGTGGTGAAGCGATAAGCGAGAGCGGTACCGACATTGCCGCGCGAACGGTCCAGGGATAATAGGGCGCGCCTCAAGCCAGGTATCGGCCGCGTCCCAAGGAGGCAAACCATGGCGTCTGTCCAAGATGCTTTACACATGCTCCAGTCCTACGCGCACCCTGACCATGTGGACGGTATGGCCCGCTTCGGCATGACGCCTGACGCCCGCCTGGGCGTGTCAGTGGTGGACATGCGGCGCATCGCCAAGTCCCTCGGCAGGGATCACGGCCTCGCGCTTGCGCTGTGGGAGACGGGCGTCCCCGATGCGCGCATCCTGGCGTCCATGGTGGACGATGCAGCCCAACTCACCGAGGAGCAGATGGAACGGTGGGTTGCCGACTTCAATTCGTGGGACGTTTGCGACCAGGTGTGCATGAACCTGTTTGACAAGAGCCCCCTTGCCTGGCGGAAGGTGGGCGAGTGGGCGCAGCGGGATGAGGAGTTTGTGCGGCGCGCGGCCTATGCCCTTATCGCATGTCTTGCCTGGCACGACAAGTCGGCATCGGACGAGGCGTTCGCCGCGTTCTTCCCCATCATCAGGGCGGGCGCGACCGATGGGCGCAACTTCGTGAGGAAGGCGGTGTCCTGGGCGCTGCGGCAGGTGGGCAAGCGCAACGCGAACCTGCGCCGCGCTGCCCTGGATACAGCCCGCGAAATCGGCCAGATGGATTCAAAGCCGGCACGCTGGATCGCTTCCGACGTCATCCGCGAGTTGGAGAAGCGAGGGTAGCGGGTCGCGCGGACAAACCCGCTCATTCCAGGAATCCGGGCGCGTACAGCGCAACCGTGAGGAATGCGTCGGTTGCACCGAAGATGAGGTAGGCCGGGAGCAGGGAGCGGGCTTCTGCCTTCTTCAGGTAGAGCGCCATGAGCCCCAGCGCCGCGCACAGGATGAGGGCCGGCACGCCGATGACCAGGGCGTTCGCTGCCCCCTGCGGGACCCGGTCCCAGAATGGTGGGAACGAGAGCAAGTCCGGCGGCAGCAGGAAGAACTTCGCGGGGATATACAGCAGGATAGCGATGGCCAGGGCGATGCGCGGGCCTTGGAATTGCAGGCTCGCCTCTGCCTTCGCCACCATGTACCCCACAACCCACAGCAGCGGTGCCAGCAAGGCCAGGAAGGACATCGGGAACAGGCCCACTGCCTCCACAATCCGCCACAACCCCTGCATGAGCGCGTCGCCGACGTCCCGGAGCGTGAGCGCGTTGAGCGTCGCGCGTGTCTCGGGCGTGGTGCTCGCGTAGTAGACCACGTAGCGGCGCACCCCACCGGGCTCCAGCCAGGCCAGGTGCAGGTGCCCCCGGTCGTCAGCCGCAAGCGTCGGGCGGATGGCCTCGGTGGCACTTCGCCCCGCGATTTGGTATCCCTTCAGGGTGCCATCCGCGAGGTAGGCAACGCCGATGACCAGGTGCTGGGCGCGCTTGGTGGCCGTGAGGAAGACGACGCTCACAGCCGCCTCATCTCGGACGCCGGCGGCGGGCGCGGGCATGTAGACCGCCATGCTGTTGGTGCTGACCCGCTGCGTGTACTGGGGTGGCATGTTGGCGCCGGGCATGGTGGTCTTGATGCCGGGCACCGGCGCGTACACCCGCACGAGTTGGCCTGCGTCCCGTGCCGGTTCCGCCAGGGCGGTATAGGCATACGCGCCCGTGGTGGGCACGTAACTGGGACTGGCGATGATCGGCAGGTTCAGCGTTTGTTCCGAAGGCGGCGCGCTGTCATCGGTTAGTGGCAGGGCGACGTAGTGGCACTCGCCCTCGCCTGCCTCTGGCGCCGACAGGAGGTAAAGGGGGCTGACCAGCCGTTCCCACGCCCAGAATACATAGGCCCGGTTGCCGGCCAGCGCGACCTCGGGGCCGTAGCCGCGGACTTTGGTGCCCCCGACGAACGTGCCGACCTCGCGGGGCGGCTCCAACTCGCGCGTATCGGGGTCAAAGCGCGCGTAGAGCACATGCTCCTCGTCCGGCTTCGGCTCGTGAATCCAGGCCAGGTGCACACGGCCGTCGGTTCCCGCTGCCGCCTGTGGGCTGATGCCGCCTTCCACAATCCGCGCGCTGGGAGCGATGGGTTGCCCGGCTGCATCCAGCCGCGCATGGTAGATGCCGCGGGCGGGGGAAGCGCCTTCGTAACTCCAGAAGACGTCCACGCTGCTGGCCGTCGCTACGGCGGTGAAACTGTCGGCCTCGGGCGCCGGGGCAGATACCTGCACCGTCGGGCCTACTGGCTGCCCTTCCGCGTCCAGGCGCGCGGCGACAACCCGGCGCGCCTCGCCGACGCCGTTGAGCCAGAGGAGCAGCAGGCCGCCCTGTCCGTCGGGGAGAAGCCTCACCTGGCGAGGCGAGCGGACAGGAATGGGCAAGACCCGGTCGTGGACGACGTTTCCGCGGGCGTCTATCTGGACGTATCGGATGGCGTCGCCATCGGCGGACACTTGCCCCCAGGCGAGGTGAGCCGCGCTGCCGTCGGAGGCAGCGTAGAGGGCGACCGGGGCGTTGAAAGACGTCTCGCCGACGGCCAGCCCGCGGCTCCAGTCGGGGCAGGCGCGCAGGCTATGCAGCGGCCCGCCACATGCCGCCAGGAGAAGCGCCGCGGTCAAGAGCACGGCGGCGCGAAGAAATGCTTTCTCCATGGCAATCCTCCCGCCGAACTTCACACAGCGAGGCCAGCACGCTCCATAGAATATACGGGCGCATCGGCGGGAAGGTTCAGGTGCGGAAGGCGAGGGCAAACAAAAAGGCTCCTCGGGCAGGACTCGAACCTACAACCAACCGGTTAACAGCCGGCCGCTCTGCCGATTGAGCTACCGAGGAGCGTTACAAAGATATTATACGCGCGCGCCGAAAAACGTCAAAATCGGCCGAGCCGGGCAGTAGTTGACCACAGAGGGAGTTGCCCGTTGTCATTGTGAGCGAAGGTGAGCCACGTCAATTGCCGCCCACGTGCGACGCACCTCCGAGGTGCGTCGCACGTGCCGACAACCGTTACCTGTCATTGCGAGCGAAGCGAAGCATCTCGGTTGGGGAGATTCTTCGCGGCTTCGCCGCTCAGTAGGGACAATTCATGAATTGTCCCTACGGGCGCTGCGCGCCCTCGCAATGACACGCTATCGTGGGGCAAGGGGCGGGTATGGGAGCCAGCCCTACGCGCTGCCAGACGCGCGATTTTGCGCACGGCGGCCGGGCGCGTATAATCCGCGCTTGTGCCCGGCGGTGTCCACGGATGTCGCCGGGCTCTATTCTGGGCGCGATTGGCGCCGTCTTGCAGGTACTGAGCAGTATGGAATACGCGAATTCGTTCTACCTGGCCATCATCGTGCTCACGCTTGTGGGCGTGGCGGCGGGGCGCTACCCGTGGCTGCGCATGAACCGGGCCACCATCGCGCTGGTGGGTGGCGTGGCGCTCGTCGCGTTCGGGGCAATGACGCTGGACGAAGCCTACGCCTCGCTGGACATGAACACGTTGGCGCTGCTGTTCGGCGTGATGATTCTGAATGTGAACCTCATGCTGGCGGGGTTCTTCCGGCTGGTGGCGAGCCGCGTGGTGCGGGTGGCGCGGTCGCCGAGGCAGTTGCTCGCCATCATCATCGCCGTGTCGGGGGTGCTGTCGGCCCTGTTCCTCAACGACACCATCGTGCTGATGTTCACGCCGTTGGTGCTGGGCATCACCCAGACCCTGCGCCGCAACCCGATTCCCTACCTCATCGGCCTGGCGACGGCGGCCAATATCGGGTCGGTGGCCACCATCACGGGTAACCCGCAGAACATGATCATCGGCGTGGCGTCGGGCATTCCGTACCTGCGGTTCGCGGGCTACCTGACGCCGGTGGCGATTCTGGGGATGGTCGCGGCCTGGGCGATCCTGGTCGTCGTGTACCGACGGGAGTTCGCGGACCGGGCCCTGCCGCCCGACGGCAACGGCCCCGTGGAGTTCCACAGGCCGCTGCTGGTGAAGGGGCTGGTGGCGACAGGCGTGATGGTTGCGGGGCTGGCGGCGGGTGCGCCGATCCCGCTGGCGGCCCTGTCGGCGGCGGCGCTGCTCCTCATCACGCGGCGGGTGGAGCCGCAGCGGGTCTTCGGCGAGGTGGACTGGTCGCTGCTGGTGTTCTTCTCGGGGCTGTTCATGGTAACGGGCGCGCTGGAGAAGACGGGGGCGACGGCACGGCTGTTTGCGGTGGCGCGACCATTGGCCGAGGCGGGCGGCGCGTCGCTGGCGGCGGTGGGCGTGGTGCTGAGCAACCTGGTGTCCAACGTGCCGGCGGTGCTCCTGTTCCGGCCCATCATCCCGCAATTCGCCAACCCGCAGGCGGCGTGGCTGACGCTGGCGATGTCCACCACGCTGGCGGGCAACCTGACGCTGCTGGGGTCGGTGGCGAACCTCATCATGGCGGAGATGGCGCGCGAGCGCGGGGTGTATGTGTCGTTCGGCGAGTACCTGAAGGCGGGCGTGCCGATCACGCTGGCGACGCTGGCGATTGGGGTGGCCTGGCTGGGGGCGGTGGGATAACCTGTGAGGAACCGCAGGGGGCACACCGTGATGTGCCCCCTGCGAGATGCATGGGGTTGCTACAACCCCGCCTCCTTGCGCAGCAACTCGGCCTTGTCGGTGCGCTCCCAGGGGAGGTCCAGGTCGTCGCGCCCGAAGGCCCCGTAGGCCGCCGTCGGCTTGTAAATCGGGCGGCGCAGGTCAAAGTCGCGGATGATGGCCGCGGGCCGCAGGTCAAAGTGCTTCTTCACCAGTTCTACGATCTTGTCGTCGGGCACGTGCCCCGTGCCGAAGGTCTCCACCATGAGCGACAGGGGGCGCGCCACGCCGATGGCGTAGGACACCTGAATCTCCACGCGGTCGGCCAGGCCCGCCGCCACGATGTTCTTGGCGATGTACCGCGCCGCGTAGGCTCCCGAGCGGTCCACCTTGGTGGGGTCCTTGCCCGAGAAGCACCCGCCGCCGTGCCGCACCACGCCGCCGTAGGTGTCCACGATGATCTTGCGGCCCGTGAGGCCCGAATCGCCCATGGGGCCGCCGATGACGAACCGCCCCGTCGGGTTGATGTAGTACTTCGTCCCGCTGTCCAACATGTGGGCGGGGATCACCGCGCGGATCACATGCTCCATGATGCCCGCTTCCACTTCGTCGTGGGTAACCGAAGGATCGTGCTGGGCCGACACCACTACCGTGTCCACCCGCTTGGGCTTGCCGTAGGCGTACTCCACGGTAACCTGCGACTTGCCGTCGGGCCGCAGCCAGGGGAGGATTTTCGCCTTGCGAACCTCGGCCAGGCGACGGCAGAGGCGGTGCGCCAGCGAGATGGTCAGGGGCATGTACTCCGGCGTCTCGTCGCAGGCGAAGCCGATCATCATGCCCTGGTCGCCCGCGCCGATGGCCTCAATCTCCTCGTCGGTCATCTCGCCCTTCTTGGCTTCCAGCGCCTTGTCCACGCCCAGGGCGATGTCCTTGGACTGCTCCTTGACCGAGACGATGACGCCGCAGGTGTCGGCGTCAAACCCGTACTTGGCGCGGGTGTAGCCGATGTCGCGGATGGTGTTGCGGGCGATCTCGGCCATGTCCACGCGGGCCGACGTGGTGATTTCGCCCATGATGACGACGAGGCCGGTGGTGGCGCTGCACTCGCACGCCACGCGGGCGTCGGGGTCTTGGGCCAGGATGGCGTCCAGAATGGCGTCGGAAATCTGGTCGCAGACCTTATCGGGGTGGCCTTCGGTTACCGATTCCGATGTCAGGTACAGTTTCGGCGAAGTGGCGAATGTGGTGCTCATGAATTGTGCTCCTTTCTGAATGTAAGTTACAAGAGTTTTTCACCGCAGAGTCGCGGAGGGCGCGGAGAGAACAGGGAAACACCGCGTTTTCTGCACCTCTGCGGTGAACGCCCACCGGTTTTGGCAAAAAGAAAACTCCCTCAAGATGAGAGAGTTTCAAGGCACCTCTCATCTTTCAGACTCGCTCGGTGCGGTCTGCCGGAATTGGCACCGTGAACGGGGTCATCGCCCCCGACGGGCCGCGACCCGCCGTTCTGGTTGCCGGGGTTTCACAGGGCCGGTCCCTCCACCCCTCTGGATGAGCGTCCAGTCGTATTCAGTTGTGGCGACATGATAGCACGGAACGGTGTGCCTGTCAAAAAGCCGCGCGGCGTTTTCAGCGTCTGGTACGCTGCTACAGGGATTCTTGCCGGTGTGTCATTGCGAGGGCGGGGATGCGGAGCGCCGAAGAATCTCGTCAACCGAGATGCTTCGCTCACGGTGGCGTGAGAAGGCACGTGCGACGCACCTCCGAGGTGCGTCGCACGTGGGCCGACTGGATTGCTTGGCTTCGCTCGCAATGACAATGGGCAGTTTTCTCTGCGGTCAAGTACCGGGCGTCGCCGGTACGGCGTTTTCGCCAAGCGGCGCGTCTTTGTGTACAATTGGGGCGGACGGCGGCGATGCGTCGGCCTGCGCTGTGAGGCTCGCGCCTGCCACGGGGCTTCCGGGCGGGCGTCCGCGGAGGTGCTGATGGACGAGAACGGGCGGTTCATGCCCAAGGTGCTGCAACTGTACCTGGAGATCAGCCAGTATCCCATCCTGGCGTCGCGCATCCGCGAGCGCATGCGGCAGGAACTGTTTTCGCGCGGGGTCATCACCCAGGACCGATTTGAGGCCGAGGTGCGCGAGAAGGCCATCCTGTCGCAGCAGCGCGAGGGGCTTTCGGACCCGCTGGTGCAGGAATCGGCCGAGATGTGGCAGGAGCGGCTTCGGCAGATTCGGGATACGCTGACCGACTTCTACTTCGCGTACAACTTGCCCCACGACCTGTTCCGCCGAATCGTGAGCGACGTGCTGGGCCCCCAGCGGCTGCCCGATGACGAGATTCTGACCTTCAACCCCGAACTGGCCCCGTGGGACATCCTGTTCGCCAAGGGGGAGGAGTACGAGGCGCTGCCGCCGGAGCGCCGGGCGCGCATCCAGCACCACTTGCAGGAGATCATCGTGGTCCTGCTGAAGGCGATGATCAGCGACCACTTGCAGTTCATCGGCCTTGCGCGGGGGCTGTTCACCATCCGCGACCTGAAGGAGATTCGCGCGCGCCGCATCGGCCGGGGCAAGATCGGCGGCAAGGCGGCGGGGATGCTCCTGGCGTGGAAGGTTCTGCAGACGGACGAGTCCGAGGTGGCCCAGCGCCTGCGCCCGCTGGTCAGCATTCCCGATTCGTACTACGTGGGCGCCGACGTGTACTACGACTTTCATGCCTACAACCATCTCTTGGAGTACATGAACCAGAAGTACCGGCCGCAGGAGGAGATTGAGCAGACGTATCCTCACATCTACGACGTGTACCGCCAGGGGCGCTTCCCGCCGGAAATCACCCGCGCCCTGCGTGATTTGCTGGAAGACATCGGCCCGGTGCCCATCATCGTGCGGTCGTCCAGCCTGCTGGAGGACAGTTTCGGGACGTCGTTCGCGGGCAAGTACGAGAGCCACTTCTGCCCCAACCAGGGGACGCTGGACGAGAACCTGTCGGCACTGTGCGATGCCATCGCGCGCATCTACGCCAGCGTGGTGAATCCGGCGGCGCTGCTGTACCGCAAGAAGATGGGCCTGGTGGACTACGACGAGCGGATGGCGATCCTCATCCAGAAGGTGCAGGGCCGTCGGTACGGGCGCTGGTTCTTCCCTGCGGTGGCGGGCGTTGCCTTTAGCCGCAACCCATTCCGGTGGAACCCGCGCATCCGCAGAGAGGACGGCCTGGTGCGCATGGTGTGCGGGCTGGGGACGCGGGCCGTGGATCGCGTGCCCAACGACTACCCGCGCATGGTCGCGTTGAGCCATCCGCGGCTGCGGCCCGAGGCGAGCGTCGGCGACATCCGCCGCTATTCCCAGCACTTCATAGACGTACTGGACATGGAGGCCAACGAATTCCGCTCCCTGCCCATCCAGGACGTGGTGCGCGAGGATTACCCGGCCTTGCCGTATCTGGCCGTGTGGGACTGCGGGGACTATTTCTCGCCGCTGCGCCCGTTCGGAGAGGACGCGGGCGGCCGGATGGTGTTCACCTTTGACCGGCTTCTCGGGGAGACGACGTTCGCAGCCGACATGCGCGACCTTCTGTCGTTGCTGGAGCGGCACTACGGCCGTCCGGTGGACACGGAGTTCACGCTGGACTTGGAAGCGGACGGCGCTCGACCGCGCCCGCGCATCTGCCTGCTGCAGTGCCGCCCCCAGGCCAGCATGGCCGAGGCCGAGGGCGTGTCGGTGCCAGACATTCCGGAAGAGCGCGCGCTGTTCATCAGCCGCTGGCTGGTGCCCCACGGGCGGGTGGCCGACATCCGGTACGTCATCTACATAAGCCCGAGCGCCTACGCCGCGTTGCCCACCGCGTCGCAGAAGGCCGAGGTGGCGCGCGTCGTGGGGCGGCTCAACCAGAAACTCGCGGGCGAGCGCTTCATCCTCATCGGCCCCGGGCGGTGGGGCAGTTCTAGCATAGACCTGGGCGTGAAGGTTACCTACGCCGACATCTACAACGCGCGGATGCTGGTGGAACTGGGCATTTCGGGCACGGAGGCCAGCCCGGAGGTCTCCTACGGCACGCATTTCTTCCAAGACCTGGTGGAGGCGCAGATATACCCGCTGGCCATTTTCCCCGACGCGCCCGGCGCGCTGTTCAGGACGGAGTTCTTTGAGGACAGCCCGAACGCGCTGGCCGACCTGTTGCCGGAAGACGCCCGCTGGAGCGACGTGGTGCGGGTGCTGGACGTGCCCGCGCTCACGGGCGGCAAGCGCCTGGAAGTCGTGATGGACAGCGATGAGGAAATCGCCGTAGGATATTTGAGGTAGGGAAAGATGCGAGCGATGCTGTTGCGCGAACCCGGCCCTGTGGAAGATGCGCCTCTGGCGGCGGTGGAATTGCCCGACCCGCACCCAGGGCCGGGGCAGGTGCGGATCCGCGTGCGGGCGTGCGGCGTGTGCCACACCGATTTGCACACGGTGGAGGGCGAGTTGCGCCTGCCCAAGTTGCCCCTCATCCCTGGCCACCAGATTGTGGGCGTGGTGGACGAGGTGGGCGAGGGGGTGAGCGGCCTGGGGCAGAGTCAGCGCGTCGGCGTGGGGTGGTTGGGGTGGGCGTGCGGCGAGTGCGCGTTCTGCCGCAGCGGACGCGAGAACCTGTGCGAGCGCGCCGAGTTCACCGGCCTGCACCGCGACGGCGGGTACGCGGAGTACGCCGTGGCCGACGCGCGGTTCGTCTATCGCCTGCCGGACGGGTTCTCGGACATCCAGGCCGCGCCGCTGCTCTGCGCGGGGATCATCGGCTACCGGGCGCTTCGTCTCAGCGGCGTGCAGCCCGGGCAGAACCTGGGGCTGTACGGTTTCGGCGCGTCGGCGCACATCGTGCTGCAAATTGCGCGGCACTGGGGCTGCCGGGTGTACGTGTTCACGCGGGGCGAGGCGCACCGGGCGCTGGCGCGGGAGTTGGGCGCGGTGTGGGCGGGCGATGCGCGGGACGACGCGGGCGCTCCCATGCACGCCAGCATCATCTTCGCGCCGGCGGGGGAACTGGTGCCCCTGGCGCTGGGGGCGCTGGATAAAGGCGGGACGCTGGCCCTGGCGGGCATCACCATGAGCGACATCCCGCAGATGCCCTACGAGTTGCTGTACCACGAGCGCACCGTGCGGAGCGTGGCGAACAGCACCCGCGAGGACGCCCAGGGGTTGCTGGAAGTCGCCGCGCAAATCCCCGTCCACACCGAGGTGGAGACGTATCCGCTGGCCGAGGCCAACCGCGTGCTCCAGCGGCTGAAGGCGCGGCAGGTGCAGGGTGCGGCAGTGCTGACGGTGGAGTAGAGCGCGGGACGTGAGTCCCCTTGCGTTGAGAACGGCCCCTGTATTTGACAGAAATGAGAACGTGTGCAACAATCGCTGTGAGTCTTGCAGCGAGAGGAGGCACGTATGGACACGGAGTATCTGGTTTCTCTGTTCGGCTTGCAGGGGAAGACGGCCTTCATCACAGGGGCGGGCGGCGTGCTGTTCAGCAACATCGCCCAGGCGATGTCCAAGGCGGGCGCGAACCTGGTGATCGCCGACCTGATGGAGGACGCGGCGCAGGCTGTGGCCCGGCGCATCACCGAGCAGGGGGGCGAGGCGCTGGCCGTGAAGGTTGACGTGCTGGACAGAGCCAGCGTGCAGCAGGCGCTGGATGCGGCCCTCGCCCGATTTGGCCGCGTGGACATCCTCATCAACGGCGCGGGCGGGAACAAGCGCGAGGCGACCACGTCCAAGGACCTGTCCTTCTTTGACCTGCCGGAGGCGGCCTTTCGCTGGGTGTTTGACCTGAACCTGATGGGGACGGTCATCCCGTGCCAGGTCATCGGGCGGCAGATGGCGCGGCAGGAGTCGGGCGTCATCCTCAACGTGGCGTCCATGGCGGCCATCCGCCCCCTCACCAACGTGGTGGCCTACTCGGCGGCCAAGGCAGCCGTCGTCAACTTTACTCAGTGGCTGGCAACCCACATGTCGCAGAACTACTGCACCCAGATTCGCGTCAACGCCATCGCGCCGGGGTTCTTCCTGACCAACCAGAACCGCTACCTGTTGGTGGACGAGCAGACGGGCGAGTGGACCGAGCGCGGCAGGACCATCCTGGCCCATACGCCCATGGGGTGCATGGGCGACCCGGAATTTGACCTCATCGGCGCGGTGCTCTGGCTGGTATCGCCGGCGGCGCGGTTCGTCCACGGCGCGGTCATCCCCGTGGACGGTGGGTTCGCGGCGTGCAGCGGCGTGTAGACAAGACGAATCCATTGCAGGAGGGCAGTCTCATGGCGTCGGTACCCGAAGCAGCAAAGCCTCTTGTGGAACTTCAGCCCACGCGCGACTTCTTCGTGGGGATAGACTCCGATGGCTGCGTCTTTGACACGATGGAAATCAAGCACAAGGAGTGCTTCATCCCCAACATCATCCGCTACTGGCGGCTTCAGCCGGTGTCCAAGTACGCGCGCGAGGCGGCGGAGTTCGTGAACCTGTACTCCAAGTGGCGCGGCATCAACCGCTGGCCCGCGCTGGTCATGGTGTTTGACCTGCTGCGGGAGAGGCCGGAGGTGCAGCGCCGCCACGCGGTCATCCCCGAAGCGCCGCAGATTCGCAAGTTCATCGCGTCGGGGCGTCCGTTGAGCAACGACTCGCTCAAGGAGATGATCGCCGAGACGCAGGACCCCGAATTGATCCAGGCGCTGGAGTGGAGCGAGGCGGTGAACCGCACCATCGCGGAGATCGTGTTCGGCGTGCCGCCTTTCCCGTATGTGCGCGAGAGTTTGGAGATGATGGCGCAACACGCCGACATGGTGGTGGTGTCGCAGACGCCGACCGAGGCGCTGGTGCGCGAGTGGCAGGAGCACGGGATAGACGGCTACGTGCGGGCCATCGCCGGGCAGGAGATGGGCACGAAGGCCGACCACCTGCGGTACGCATCGGCCGGCAAGTACGCGGCGGGGCACGTGCTGATGATCGGCGACGCGCCCGGGGACCTGAAGGCGGCCCGCGCCAACAACGCCCTGTTCTTCCCCATCAACCCGGGGCGGGAGGATGAGTCCTGGGAGCGGTTCTACAAGGAGGGATTCCCCCGCTTCCTGCGCGGCGAGTTCGCCGGTGCGTACGAGGCTGAACTGATTCGGGAGTTTGAGGCGCTGCTGCCCGAGACACCGCCGTGGAAGCGGTAGGAGAAAAACAAGGTACCCCCGGAGCGACTCGAACGCTCGCACCCGGCTCCGGAGGCCGGTGCTCTATCCACCTGAGCTACGGGGGCACTGTGGCCGAAGTGTAGCACAGAAGGCCGGATTTGGCAAAAACGTTCCCGCGCGTCCGTCGCCTGGTAGCGTTTCACCCCCGCGCGTCCGTGCGGTATAATGCGCGGCAGGGCCATACCTCAGGAGGGAGCGATGGCGACGACGGGTACATCCAGGCGGCCTCTGCCGCCCTTCACCGTGGTCATCTTTGGCGCGTCGGGCGACTTGACGCGGCGCAAGTTGATCCCCGCGCTGCACAGCCTGTGTTGCGCGGGCTTCCTGACGCCCGGACAGGAACTCAAGGTTGTCGGTGCGGCGCGCACGCCGATGACGGATGAGGAGTTCCGCGCGCGGCTGTGGGATGGCGTGGCCGCATACGCTCGCCTCACGCCGGTTCGGTGCTCGGCGTGGGAGCGCCTCACGGCCAACATCCACTACTTTCCCCTGGACTATCACACGGGCGACTCCTACGCGGCGCTGGGGGCGTTCCTGGCGGGCCTGGACGCGGAGCGCGGCGTGGGGCCTGGGCACGGGCGCTACCTCTTCCATCTGGCCACGCCGCCCGACCTGTACATTCCCATCGTGGAGCAGTTGCGCGATTCGGGCCTGGCCCGCTCCGAACACGGCTGGACACGGATCATCATTGAGAAGCCGTTCGGCACCGATGCTCAGAGCGCCCACCACCTGAATGAGGTCTTGCATTCGGCCTTTCCCGAAGAGAACATCTACCGCATTGACCACTACCTGGGCAAGGAGACGGTGCAGAACCTGCTGGTGTTCCGCTTCGCCAACGCCATCTTTGAGCCGCTGTGGAACCGCAACTTCGTGGATCACGTGCAGATCACGGTGGCCGAGTCCGTGGGGGTGGCGCATCGGGGCGGGTATTACGACGGCGCGGGGGTGCTGCGCGATATGTTCCAGAACCACCTGCTCCAACTGCTCACGCTGATCGCCATGGAGCCGCCGGCGTCGTTTGACGCCAAGATGTTCCGGCAGGAGAAGGTCAAGGTGCTGGAGGTTCTCCGCCCCATTCCGCCCGAACGCGTGGGGGAGTTCACGGTGCGTGGCCAGTACGAGGGATACCGCACAGAGCCGGGCGTCGCGCCCGATTCGCAGACCGCCACCTTCGGCGCGGTCAAGGCCCATGTGGACAACTGGCGCTGGGAAGGCGTGCCCTTCTACCTGCGCTCGGGCAAGCGGCTGAAGACGAAGACGACCGAAATCGTGCTGCAATTCAGGCGGGCCCCTCATCTGGTGTTCCGCCGCATGGAAGGGCAGCCCGTGCCTGCGAACCGTTTGTCGTTCTGCCTGCAACCGGACGAGGGGATGCACCTCATGTTTGAGATCAAGACGCCCGGGCTGGAGATGGTTACGCGCACGGTGAACATGGAGTTTCACTACGGGCGCGAGTTCGGGCCGGGCGGGCTGGCCGACGCCTACGAGCGGCTCCTGCTGGACGCTGCGCTGGGCGACCCGTCGCTGTTCGCCCACTGCGACGAGATAGACCGCGCATGGGCCTGGATTGATCCGATGGTGCAGGGTTGGGAGCAGGGGGGCGTGCCGCTGGAGCAGTACGAGCCGGGTTCGTGGGGGCCAGAGGGGGCCACGCGGTTGCTCAGGGCCGACGGGCGCGAATGGCAGGTTTACTGTGGCGATGAGCAGCACGGCGATTGAACTCGTCATCGCTCCGACGGCCGAGCGCGCCGCCATGCGCGTGGCCGACGTCATTGCTCACGCGGCGGCGATGGCTGTGCGAGAGCGTGGCCGGTTTACCCTGGCGCTCGCCGGTGGGCGGACGCCGCTGGCAGCGTATGCGCACTTGGCCGCGGCTCCCGACATGCCGTGGGCGCGCACCCACCTGTTCTGGAGCGACGAGCGGTGCGTACCGCCGGACCATCCGGACAGCAATTTCGGCGCGGCAGCAGGGGTGCTGCTGTCCCGCGCGCCCATCCCGCCGGACCACGTGCACCGCATCCGCGGCGAGGCCGGGCCCGACGACGAGGCCCGCCGCTATGAAAGCGTGCTGCGGGAGACCGTCGGGGGCGTTCCTCCCCGCTTGGACGTGATTCTGCTTGGGCTGGGCGAGGACGGGCACACGGCGTCGCTGTTCCCGGGAAGCCCGGCGCTGGACGAGCGGGCCCGCCTGGTCGTGGCCGTGGACCCGCCGCCCGGCGTGGTGCACCGGCGCATCACGTTCACGTTGCCGCTCATCCTGGCCGGGCGGGGCGTGGTCTTCCTTGCCACGGGCGCGGCCAAGGCCGAGGCGGTGGCCCGTGTGCTGATCGCGCACGATGAGGCCCTGCCCGCGACGCGCGTGTTGACGGCGCGGGCGCAGGTCGTGTGGGTGCTGGACGAGGAAGCCGCCCGCGATTTGAACGACGTGCTCAAGGCGCAGGGGCGGCAGGCGTGGGCGCGTCAAACTCCCCCAGCAGTTTGATTTCCGGCTCCAGGCGGACGCCGAACGCCTCCTCCACGCGGCGCTGAACCTCGCGCATGAGGGCGAGCACATCTGCGGCGGTGGCCCCGCCGGCGTTGACGATGAAGTTGGCGTGCTTGGGCGAGACGAGCGCGCCGCCCTGTCGCAGTCCTTTGCACCCGGCGGCTTCAATCAGGCGGCCCGCGGCGTCGCCGGGCGGGTTGCGGAATACGCTGCCGGCGCTCCATGCGGAGAGCGGCTGGCGCGCCTTGCGCTGGGCCTGGAAGTCGGCCATGCGGCGGCGGATTTCGTCGGGGTTGTCGGGGGTCAGGAGCAGGCGCGCGCCCGTGAGGATCATGGGTTCTGCCAGGGCGCGGGAGTGTCGGTAGGCGAAGGCCATCTCGGCGGCGGTCAGCGTGCGCGCCTCGCGGGAGGGCAGGATGCAATCCACCTCGCGCACCACTTGGGCCATGCTGCCGCCGAACGCGCCGGCGTTCATGGCAATGGCGCCGCCCGTGGAGCCGGGGATGCCCGCCGCGAACTCCAGGCCGGAGAGGCCGGCGTCGGCGGCCTTGCGCGCCAGGGCGGGCAGGGGGTATCCGGCGCCCACGTTCACCGCGCTGCCGGAGATGCGGAGCCAGGCCCACGCCTTGCCCATGTGGATCACCATGCCGGTGTACCCGGCGTCGCTCACGAGCAGGTTTGTGCCCCGACCCATGACGAACCAGGGGATGCCCTCATCGGCGCAGAAGGCCAGCGCACGGCGCAGCGCGTCCACATCCGGCGGCGAGGCGAACAGCAGGGCCGGCCCGCCGATGCGAAACGACGTGCGCGGGGCCAGCGGCTGGTCGGGCGTGAGCCAGTCGCTGCCCAGGATTCGCAGGGCGCGGGCCTGTAGCGGGCGAAGGCTCATCGCGCCATCCTGCGGCGGGCCAGGAGCACGAGGCCCGCGGCGACGAGGGCCAAGCCTACCGCCGCGCCACCGATGACGGCGAGGCCAGGGCCTGCCGCGGACGCAGGGGGCGGCGTGGGTGTCGGGGTCGGCGCGGGGGTGTCGGGCGGGCGCGTCGTCGGCGACGGCGGGACGGCCGTCGGCGTGGCCGTGAACGTCGGCGACGGCGGGACGGGTGTCGGCGTCTCGGTGGGTGTGTTGCTGGGCACGGGCGTGAACGTCGCCGTGCGGGTGGCCGTCGGCTGCGGCGTGGAGGTATCGGTCGGCGCGGGCGTGGCCGTGGGCGGAGGTGGCGCGGGCGTGTCGGGCGGGCGCGTCGTCGGCGACGGTGGGGCGGCTGTAGGCGTGGCCGTCGGAGGCACGGGCGTGGCCGTGAACGTGGGCGACGGCGGGACGGATGTCGGCGTCGTGGTGGGCGCGCGTGTGGGGGTTCGCGTGGGCACGGTCTGGTTCAGCGCCAGCGCCCGGCTCCATGCGCCGCCAAGGGACGCCCACAGCAAGATCGCCACCATCGCAACGGCTGTCTTCCATGCGTTCACGGTTGTCTTCACCTCACAGCCTCCGAGCGGAATCCCGTTCGGCGCAATTGTAACGGGCGCGCGGGTGGGCGTCAAGCGGGGCGTGTGATGATCGCAAGAGTACGGCAACTGCTCGCTGCTGAACCCTTCGCCGCGCTTTTGTTGAATTGGGCCCTTTTTGCTATCATTGCGGCGTTGATGCGAACACCTTGGCAAGTGAGGGAGGACTATGGCCGCAAAGTACGTCGCTGCGATTGACCAGGGGACAACCAGCACTCGCTTCATGATCTTTGACCACACGGGGCAGGTCGTCGGGCTGCACCAGTTGGAGCACCGGCAGATTTACCCCCAGGCGGGCTGGGTGGAGCACGACCCGCTGGAGGTCTGGGAGCGCACCTGCCAGGTGATCCAGGGCGCGCTGGACAAGGCCCGCATCAGTCCGCACGACCTGGCCGCCATCGGCGTAACCAACCAGCGCGAGACGACGGTGGTCTGGGACCGGCACACGGGCAAGCCCTACTACAACGCCATCGTGTGGCAGTGCACCCGCACCAAGGACATCTGCGACGCGCTGGCGAATGACGGCGGACAGGACCGCTTCCGCGCCAAGACGGGCCTGCCCCTGGCGACGTATTTCTCCGGCCCGAAGATTCGCTGGATTCTGGACAACGTGCCGGGGGTGCGGGCTGCCGCCGAGCGAGGGGACGCCCTGTTCGGCAACATGGACACGTGGATCATCTGGAACCTGACGGGCGGGCCGAACGGGGGCGCGCACGTAACGGATGTAACCAACGCGAGCCGCACCATGCTCATGGACCTGCGCACGCTGGACTGGGACGACGAGATTCTGGGCATCATGGGGATTCCGCGGGCCATGCTCCCGCGCATTCGTCCCTCGTCCGACCCGGCGCTGTACGGGACAACGCCGAAGGACGGGCCGCTGGGCGCAACGGTGCCGGTTTGCGGCGACCTGGGCGACCAGCAGGCCGCGCTGGTGGGCCAGACGTGCTTCAGCCCGGGCGAGGCGAAGAACACCTACGGAACCGGCTGCTTCATGCTGCTGAACACGGGCACCGAGCCTGTGCCCAGCACCAGCGGCCTGCTCACCACGGTGGGGTACAAGATGGGCGACGCGCCGGCGGTGTACTGCCTGGAAGGCTCCATCGCCATCACGGGCGCGCTGGTGCAGTGGCTGCGCGACAACTTGCGCTTCTTTGATTTCGCCAAGCATGTGGAGGACTACGCGCGGCAGGTGCAGGACAGCGGCGGCGTGTACATCGTGCCCGCGTTCTCGGGACTGTTCGCGCCGTACTGGCGGAGCGACGCGCGCGGTGTAATCGTGGGGCTCACGCGCTACGTGAACAAGTCGCACCTGTGCCGTGCGGCGCTGGAGGCCACCGCGTACCAGACCCGCGAGGTGCTGGACGCGATGGAGAAGGATTCGGGGGTGAAACTGGCGGCGCTGAAGGTGGACGGCGGCATGGTGCAGAACGAACTGCTGATGCAGTTCCAGGCCGACATCTTGGGCGTGCCGGTGGTGCGGCCGAAGGTGGCCGAGACCACGTCGCTGGGCGCGGCTTACGCAGCGGGGCTGGCCGTCGGGGTCTGGGGCGGGCTGGCCGACCTGCGCACGAACTGGGCCATGGACAAACGATGGGAGCCGCACATGGACGCCGAGACCCGCGCGCGCCTGTACAAGGGCTGGCTCAAGGCGGTGGAGCGCACCCTGGGGTGGGTGGAGTAGGGCGGCTACCCTCTCTGTTTCCGCCAACCGCTGCCGCCGAGCCGTAGGCCAACCACGCTCGGCGGCTTTACATAAGCCGAATCGGCTTCCCCAACTCGGGCTTGTGGATGCGGATGCCGGTGCCCGCCAGTTCCCGCTCCCACCACTCGGGGCGCTCCGTGTGGATGGGGATGAGGATGTCGGGCTTGACGGTGGCGACGAATTCCACCAGTTCGGGGCCGGAGGCGTGGCCCGAAGCGTGGAGTGGCACGCGGCCCTCGTCGTCGGGGTCGCCGTGCAGCGTGAAGCCCATGTGCCGCACCCAGTTGCGCAGGCGGTCCAGGTCGGCGGCCTGCTCGTCGTCATAGGCGCGGCTGCTGGAATACAGATAGATGCCGCCCTCCACCCCCTGCAAATCCAACAGGTCGTTGGCGTCCCACAGCGAGAAGCACAGGATGTACTCGCCCGGGCTGCGCGAGACGTCCTCCGGGCTGACGAGCGGCCTGGGCCAGGCGTCGCGCAGGTTCTGCTCCCAGGGGCGGGGCGCGGCCTTGGGGTCGGCGTACAGTTGGAGGACGGGCTGCTGCTCCGGCGGCGTGTACTGTTCGGGGTTCGCCAGGGCCATGGCCTGCAGGAGATAGGCGTCTTTGGGCAGGATGAGGAGCGTGCGCCCCGTCTCCTGCGCGACCCGCGCGAAGGATTCCAGGCGCTCCACGTTGCGCGGGCCGAAATCGGCCACCACGAGTCTGCCGGCAGCGTCCTTCACCAGGCGCAGCGCGTTGGCGATGATGTCGGCTTCGGTAATAGGCGACGGGTCGGGGTCGGGCCGGGTCCCCTCGCACAGGAGCGCAACAGGGTGGAGTCGGGCCAGGTCGCGGGCGAACTGCCGGCTGAGTTCGCCGGCCTTGCCGTGGAAGCGAATGTCGCCGGTGTAGGCGATCCAGCCCGCCGACGTGCGGATGGCATACCCGCCCGCGCCCGGGATGGAGTGGTCCACGGGCCACCAGCGGATGGGCAGGCCGTTCACGGATTCTGGGGCCGGATGGGCGCAGGCAGCCTCAAAGGCTTTGCCCCGGCCGCCTTCGCTCCTGGGCAGGTGCTCCCAGTAATCCCTGGCTACGTCGGTCAAGCCGCCGTCCACGAAGTAGTGGGGGCGACACCGGTAGGGCGATTTGCGGTCCGATAGCAGTTCGCCCGACTCCGACGGGGCGCGCGGGTTGATGTACACGAGTTCGCGCTCAAAGTTGGACTGGCCGGTGATCTGCATGGCGCGGGCGATGAAGGCGGTAACCCGCGTGCAGTAGACAGGAATGCGGGGATTGACATAAGAAATATCCGCGTTGTGGTCCAGGTGCCCGTGCGAGAAGAGCACGGCGTCGGCGGCCAGGCCCTCGCGGCGCACGTCCCGGTAGAGCGGGTGCGGGCGGAAGCGTTCCCACAGGCCCGGCAAGGCCAGGTCGTCGCGGTACAGGCCCTCCAGCGGGGGGAGCAGCCCCAACGCAAGGAGGTCCAGCAGTCCGCGGGCGGGGCGGGGGCGAAGGTACTCGTTGAAGAACTTCCCCGCATGGCCGAAATCCAGCCCGAAGTCCAGGAACAGGCGCGTGTCGCCATCTTCCACGAGAATCTTGTTTCCCCCGATGCATCCGACCGCTCCGTAGCAGGTGATTGTTGTCATGTCTGCCCGCTCCTTTCGGTGTGTTGGGTGGCCGGCCCGCGACGCCAGCGCGTGCCGTCGGGGGTGTCCTCAAGCACGACGCCCAGCGCCAGAAGTCGCTCGCGGATGGCGTCGGCCTGCGCCCAGAGGCCGGCCTTGCGGAGTTCGTCGCGGACGGCCACGCACAGGGCCACGTAGGGCGCTGCCGCGTCGGGCCCGCCAGCTGCCTGCGCCCAGCGCGAGAGCCCGGCGGCCAGGACCTGACGGGCGTCCTGCGCCTGCTCGGCGTCGGCGACGGATTCTAGCGCGCGTGCGAGGCGGTACAACGCGAACAGCCCCGCCGCCAGGTCGTCGGCTTGGCGCTCCAGTTGCAGCCGCGCGCGACGGAGTTCCTCGGCCAGGCTGGGGGCGGGTGGCGCGCCGGGGGTTGTCGCTGGTGTTTCTTGCGCCGCCAGAGACACCCCTGCGGTGCGTAGTGCATCCAGCGGGAACGACGCGCCCGCTGGATAGACGGCGTCGCGGCCTTGCCGTCGGATGGTGATGCCTCCCGCGCCCAGAACCGCGGCGGTGTTGGCTTGCAAGTCCAGAATGCACGCGGTGTACTCGTCTATGCCTAGAATCACGGCGTCGTCGGGGAGTTGCCGCTCCAGAATCGCCAGGCGAGGAGCGCCCATGAAGCAGAAGCGGGTGTCGTGGGTGCCGCCCTCGGCATTGTTCCAGTGGGGCATGATGGCGAGGGGCATGCCGAACGGCTCCAGCAGGTCCAGCCCGTCCACCCAGCGAGGATCGGCGCCGACCTTGTAGATTTCGTACACGGGCAAGGCGAATCGGCTCATGGCGATGACGGCGGCGCTAGCGAAGATGAGGTGCGCGCCTTCGTGCAGCCGCCGGACGCAGGCCGCGAAGATGGGATGTGCCTGCCACTGGGACACCGTGTAGGTCGGACTGCCGGGGCCTGCGAAGATGAGGTCGGCGCGGGCGATGAGGTGTAGGTTCATGTCCAGCGCCTCCTCATCCAGCGTTCGGCGGTCTTTGAAAGAGGCGACGGCGAGGGGCACGCCCAGCCGCGTCCGAAAATAGTCCACGGCGCGCTCGGAGAGTTCATCCGCGTTCAACTGGAAGCCCGCGGGCGTATCCAGGAACACGGCGCGTGCCTCGCCGGGGACACGGCCCAAGATGGCGCGGTACACCCTCGCCATGGCGTCGGTCATCTCGCCTGATCCGATTAGCGTTACCGTACCCGGCTTCGCCGTGGGCATAGGGGGCTCCCGTTCCGCTCTGCTTGACGATACAGCCGATGGCCCCATGATACCAACGGAGCCGCCGGTTGCCAAACGCGGGCGGGTGCGGGCAATCTTCCCTGTGGTCAGGCACTAGCACTTGTACTTGACAGAGAAAACCGCCCGTTGTCATTGCGAGCGAAGCGAAGCAATCTCACGCTCCATCTGTCATGCTGAGCGAAGCGAAGCATCTCGGTTGACGAGATTCTTCGGCGCTTCGCGCCTCAGAATGACAGTCTGCGGAGATTGCTTCGGGCGCTGCGCGCTCTCGCAATGACATACCATCAAAAGTCCCAGTGGCCTAGTGCTAGTCGGGGCAGGTGCCGGGGAACTTGGATGCCTCCATGAGCGGCGGGCTGTCCATGAGGTGGGCGATGGCGTCCATGATCTTGGCGCGGTCGGGCAGGAGCACCATCGCGCCTTCCGGCGTCGTCCAGTCCCGGACCATGGTGTAGTCTATCACGCGGCTGTGAATCTGCTCGGGCGAGATGTCCTTGGCCAGGAGCGCCAGCGAGAGCACCTCCTGGAGCGTCAGGTCCGTGTCCACCGAGTCCTTGAGGGCGGCCCAGATGCGAGGGATGCGGGGAACCATGCCCACGTCCAACGCGCGATTGCGAATGCCCATCAGGACGCGCTGCTGGCGGCGGGTGCGGTCAATGTCGCCACGCCCGTGCCGGGAACGGGCGAACATCAGGGCCGTCTTGCCGTCCATGACCTGGCGGCCCGCGGGCACTTTCAGAAGGCGGAAGCCGCCGGGCGCGGAATCGTCTATGAACTTGTCCTCAATCGGGCAATCCACGTCCACGGTGATGCCGCCCATGGCGTCAATGACGCGCTCAAACGCCTCAAAGTTCAGGCGGATGTAGCGGTGGGTCTCCAGGCCCAGGTTGTTCTTGAGGGTGTCGGCCGCGAGGGCAGGCCCGCCGCCGGGGTACTTCAGCGTCTCCCCGAAGTAGTCGGCGACGTTGATTCGGTTCTCGCCCACCTTGGGGATGCTGACCCACAGGTCGCGGGGGATGCTGAGGATGCCGACCTGCTTGGCGTCGCGGTGGATGGTAACCCACATGATGACGTCGGTGCGCCAGGGGCCGGTCTGCCCCTCCCGTTGGTCGCTGCCCAGGAGCAGGATGTTGAGGACGCGGTTGGCTGGCGGCGCGATGGGGGCGGGTTCGGTGGGCGCGGCTGTTGGCTGCGGCTCGGATGTGGGCGGTGGCTCCACCTGCGTCGGGGCAGGGGCCGGCTCAGTCGCGGCCTGCGGCGCGGGCGAGTTTGCCACCGGCGCGGGCGTGGTGGTCTGCGGGGCAAGGGCCGAACAGCCGGCGAGGATCAGCACCGCCAACGTGGCGGCAGTCAACGCAGACGGCAAGTGTGGTCGTGTCATCGGTTCGCTTCGCAACCTCCCTGTGTGCGCTTTCGGCGCGGTGTCTTGGCCAACCTGCTGCAATTTGCGGGCCACGATGAACGGTTATTTGATAAATGGGCGTTTTATGTTACAATAAACATGGCAAGTCGTAAAGTGCGTCGCGCTGGCCGATTCTATCATTGCGGGCGAGGCGAAGCAATCCCAGGCCTAGCTGTCATGCTGAACAAAGCGAAGCCTCTCGGATAACGAGATTCTTCGGCGCTCCGCGCCTCAGAATGACAGTCTGGCCCTGTCATGCTGAGCGAAGCGAAGCATCAGCGAAGCGGAGCATCTCGGTTGATGAGATTCTTCGGCGCTCCGCGTCTCAGAATGACGGTATGGCGGAATTGCTTCGGCGCTCAGCGTTCTCGCAATGACGGTTGCCAACGAATGTTGGGGCCGAATCGCGCCAGCATGTACTGGAGACTTGCAGAATCTGGGTTGAAAGAGAGTTTATGAAAGGTACGAAGAAGATTAGCGCAGGACAGATGGAATGGAAAAAGGCTGACCTGCACGTGCACACGCCCGCCTCCGCGGATTATCAGGAGCCGAACGTGCGCTACTTGGACATCCTGCGCCGCGCCGAGGAGCGCGGGCTGGACATCATCGCATTCACGGATCACAACACCATCCGCGGCTACGCGACCATGCGCCAGGAGGTTGAGAACCTGGAACTCCTGGAGCGGCTGAACCGCCTGACGCCCGCGGAAAAGGAGCAACTGGCGGAGTATCGTCGCCTGCTCGGCAAGATTCTGGTGCTCCCCGGCGTGGAGTTCACGGCCACCTTGGGCTTCCACATCCTGGCCATTTTCCCCGAAGATGCGACGGTGCGGGAGATTGAGCACCTGTTGCTGCGGCTGAACGTCCCGCCGGACAAACTGGACGACGGGAGCACGGAGGTTGGGGCCACGTCCGACGTGCTCACGGCGTACCGCGAGATGGCGCGGGCGGGCGCGCTGGTCATCGCGGCGCACGCCAACTCCACCCACGGCGTGGCGATGCAGGGGTTTGACTTCGGCGGGCAGACGAAGATCGCCTACACGCAAGATCCGAACCTGCACGCGCTGGAGGTAACCGACCTGGAGAGCGGCAGGCGCAGGAACACCGCCTCGTTCTACAGCGGCTCCAAGCCCGAATACCCGCGCCGCATGCACTGCATCCAGGGTTCCGACGCGCACCGCCTGACCGCCGACCCGAAGGACAAGCGGCTGCTGGGGGTGGGCGACCGCATCACCGAGTTGCTCCTGCCCGAGACCACGTTCGCAGCGATCAAGGAACTGTTCCTGGGCGACGACTTTGCCCGCACGCGGCCCTACCGCCCCGCCAAGCAGCCGTTTGACCACGTGATGGCTGCGCGGCAGGAGGGGCCGAACATCGTGCAGTCGTTCTTTGAGTCGGCCACGCGGCAGGGCGGCCGGTTGCGCGCCCTCATCTGCGACGTGGTCGCCTTCGCCAACACCAACGGCGGGACGATCTTCATCGGGGTTAGCGCCAATGCCAAGACGCCGCCGGTGGGGGTGGACAAGCCGGAGGAAGTGGCCGCGATGGTCAAGGCGGAGATTCAGCGCAAGGTTACGCCGCCTGTTGACGTAACCATAGACACGCTGGAATCCCAGGGCAAGAAGATCGTCCGCGTCAGCGTCCCGCGCGGCACCGACATCCCGTACTCGGTGGAGGGCACGCAGATTTACGTGCGGCACGAGTCGGAGACGAGCCTGGCCCTGCGCGACGAGATTATCCAGTTGGTGAAGCGCGCCCTGGAGGAGAAGGCACCGCCGCCCACAGTCGCGGAGCCTGCGGCAGCCGAACCGCCCGCTCCCGCGGTGGAGGAGGAAGAGCCGCTGTTCCGCATCGCGCCGCCGCGCACGGGGGTGGAAATCGTGGAGTCCGAGGAGCGCAAGGGAACCATCTACCATTCGCTCAAGGACCTGCGCAACGGCAACGTGGTTACCAACGTAACCCGCAAGTCGGCGCGCAGGCTGTGGCGCTCGGCGATCACCCAGCACGAAGAAGCGCCCGTGGCCGGGGACAAGATCACATGGCAGGGCGACATCGGCCTGTGGAAGGTGTACGGCAGCGGCAGCCGCCGCAGGTACAACCTGGTGCAGCGCGACCGCACCGGCCGCATCCACTACTACTACGGCGTGAGCGAAGACGGCTTCCACGGCGAGTGGCGGCAGTTTCTCAAGAAGTAGCCGCCTCGCGAAAACAGATACTCGGAGAAACCCATGCGCGTTGGAATCCTGACGGTGAGCGACCGCGCCTCCCGTGGCGAGTACCAGGACCTTGCCGGCCCGCTGATTGCCGACATCGTGCGCGCGGCGCTTCAGGCCGATGTGGCCCAGGTGGCGGTGGTGCCCGATGAGCAGGACCAGATCGCCGCGGTCCTGCGGCGATGGTGCGACGAGGCCGACCTGGACCTCGTCCTCACGACGGGCGGCACCGGCTTCGCCCCGCGCGACGTAACCCCCGAGGCCACGCGGGCAGTGATCCAGCGCGAGGCCCCGGGTCTGGCCGAGGCCATGCGCGCCGCCAGTTTGCGCGTAACGCCCCACGCCATGCTGTCGCGCGCGGTCGCGGGCATCCGGGGCCGGACGCTCATCGTGAATCTCCCCGGCAGTCCCAAGGCCGTGAAGGAGAACCTGGAGACCATCCTGCCCGCGCTTCCCCATGCGATAGAACTCCTGCGGGAAGTCCAGGGCGCGAATCAGAGGCACCATCATCCATCGGAGGGAGGTGAGCAGCCGGCAAGATAACCGTGAGCCCCAAGGGCACAAGCAGACATCCATGCGGTAACCAACTCTGACACGGGGAGGAGTGGAATGAAATCCAAGTACCGGTGGTTTGTCGTCTTGATGTTCTTCTTTTTCATGCTGCTCCACCAGGCGGACCGCTTGCTCATCGGCCCGCTGACCACGCCCATCATGGAAGAGTTCGGCATCAACGAGGCGCAGATGGGCCTGGTCTCCAGTTTCGCCATCCTCGTTGCGGCCATCATGTACCCGGTCTGGGGGTATCTGTACGACCGGTACGCACGTGCCAAACTCATCGCGCTGGCCTCGTTCATCTGGGGCTCCACCACCTGGCTGAACGCAATCGCTCCCAACTACACCACGTTCCTCGTCACGCGCTCGTCCACGGGCATTGACGACAGCAGTTACCCGGGCATCTACAGCCTGCTGGCCGACTACTTCGGGCCCAACATACGGGGCAAGGTCTATGGCCTTCTGCAGACGGCTATGCCCCTGGGGTACATGCTGGGCATGATTCTGGCCATGATACTGAGGGACACGCTGGGCTGGCGCAAGGTGTTCATCCTCACCGGCAGTCTGGGCGTCCTGCTGGCCATCGTGCTGTTCGCCGGCCTGAAGGAGCCGCCTCGCGGCAAGGCCGAGCCGGAGATGGCCGATCTCGCAGAGATTCCCTCGTTCCGCTTTGACCTCAAGGTGGCGCTGAGCCTGTTCCGCCGCAAGTCGCTCCTGTTCCTGTTCGCGCAGGGGTTCTTCGGCGTGTTCCCGTGGCAGGTGATCACCTTCTGGTTCTTCCGCTTCCTGGAGACCGAGCGGGGCTTCTCCACCGGCGAGACGACCAGTGTGATGATGGTAGCGATTCTGGCGCTGTCGGCGGGGTACTTCGTGGGTGGTTCCATCGGCGATTTCTTCTTCAAGCGCGATCGCAGGGGGCGCGCGCTGACGGGGGCGACCGGTGTGCTCCTGGGCGCGATTCTGCTGACCATCACGCTGAGCATCCCGTCGGGCCAACTGGTGCCCTTCATGATCTTCATGTGCCTGACGGGGCTGACCATGTCCATCGCCGCGCCGAACGTGCAGGCGACCATCCACGACGTGGCCGAGCCGGAAGTCCGCAGCACGGCCCAGGCCACGCTGAGTTTCATTGAGAACATCGGCTCGGCCGTCGCGCCGGCGCTGGCGGGGTACATCGCGGTGCGCTCCTCGCTGGGCAACGCCATCCTGACGATCTGCGTCAGCACGTGGCTGCTGTGCGCGTTCCTGTTCCTGGGCGTGGCCCGCTACATTCGGCAGGACGCCGAACACCTGCGCCGCGTGATGCAGGAGCGGGCGGCGGCTGTGGCTTCGGAGTAGGCCGGTGGGTTCAGAACGCCGGGTGGCCGTCGCTGCGCTGCAGGGGCGGCAGTTTACCTTTGCATCCGAAGGGGCCTGGGCTTCGTATTGGGCCCAGGCCCTTGCCCATCTGGAAGGCCGGGGCGTGCGCCTGGCCGTCCTGTCGGGCAGTCCGGGGTGGGATGAGGTCTGGGACGGGCCGCTGGCGAAAGCGGGCGAACTGGCGGCGCGGTTTGGCGTGTGGCTCGTCGCGGACATCGGCCCCCAGCGCGATGAGGACGGGCGGGTTTTCCCCTGCCTGCACGTGTTCGCCGACGACGGTAGCCTCGCGGGCGTCCAGCGGCAGATTCACTTGAGCCGAGAGGACCGGGCCGCCATGTACTCGCCGGGGGAGGAACTCCGCGTGTTTGACTCGCCGGCCGGAGCGCTGGGCCTGGTAGTCGGCGCGGATGTCCTCGTGCCCGAGGTGAGCCGCGCGCTGACGCTGCTGGGCGCCGAGGTCTTGGTGCACGTCGGCGCGCTCCGCGATGGGTCCGAGGGGGCATGGTTCGCGCGGCTGTGGCGCGAAGTGCAGGCGAACCAGACGTTCGGCATAGAGGCGTATCCGGTGGGCGCGGGACTTGTGGGGCGGTCGTGCGCGCTGGCTCCGGTGGAGATGACGGCGGACGGCAGGGGCGTTCTGGCCCAGGCCGCGAGCGCCGACGCTGAGGGCGCTGTCGTCGCCGAACTGGACTTCGGGGCGCGGGCGGCGGTCATCGCCAAGTACGACATCCTGGCCGAGATGAACCTGCCTCTGTACCGGCAGCAACTGCTGTCGCTGTACCGCAAGGAGTCGCACCCATGAGCACGCGGCTGGATGCGGTTCTCCTTCGCGCGGCGCGGCTGGCCATCCGGTGGCGGGGCAGGCTGGGCGCGGCGCAGGACTACCTGGCGCGCGCGCCGTATTCCCAGGCCATGCCGCCCGACGAGGAGAAGGCGCGGGTGCGCGTGGCGGCTGTGCAGTTCCCCGCCCGCCTGTTCCCCTCGCCTGCGGAGTACGCGCGGGAGTGCTACGCCTGGACGTCGCGGGCGGTGGCGGCGGGCGCGCAGTTGGTGGTGTTCCCGGAACTGGTGGGGTTCGTGCCGCTGCTGGGGCTGGTGCCCGGGATTGAGGCGCAGGCCGCTCGCGCCGACTCCGGGGGCGGCGACGCAGGGACGCTGGCGGTGGTAACCCGCCTGCTTGCGCCGACCGCCACGCGGGTCTATCGGTTCGTGTTCCAGAACCTGTCGCGGCGGTTCGGGGTTCACATCGCGGCGGGGAGCGCCATCGCCGTGTGGAGCGACGGGACGCACCGGAACATGGCGTACCTGTTCGGCCCCGATGGGTTTGAGATGGGCCACCAGCCCAAGGCGCATTTCTACGGCCAGGAGTTCCACATGGGGCTGACGCGCAGCGGGTTCGTTCAGGTGTACGACACGCCCGTGGGCAAACTGGCGATGCCCGTGTGCATGGACTACACGTACCCGGAGACGGCGCGCATCGCGTATCTCCTGGGGGCGGAGGTGCTGCTGAACCCGTCGGCGGACATCAACGCCGAGTACAACTGGCATTATCAGTTGAGAGGCGTGTGGAGCAGGGTGCAGGAGTCGCCATGCTACGGCGTCCACGCGATGATGGTGGGCGACGTGCTGGGGATGCCGTTCCGCGGGCAGTCGTCCATCGTGGGGCCGGTGGAGTTGGTGGGGAACGACGGCGTCCTGGCGCGGGCGGAACCGTGCGACCAGGGCGATGTCGTCATCGCAGACCTGGATTTGGCGGCGCTGCGCGAGTTTCGCAAGCGCCTGCCGGTGGAGCCGCGCTACGACTGGTGCGCGCGGCAACTGGGCGCGATCTGGGAACGAGTGGAGCGCGAACGAAACCGGTCGGGTTGCTGACCCTGGCCTGCGTGGCACGTGCCGAGGGGCTGCCCGATGGGATGTGGACTGCCGGGGCGACGCCCCGACAATCCACATCCGCGAATCCGCGCCGTTGCGGAGCCTGTGGCGTTACATGCCCAGGATGTTGGCCGGCTTCTCAATGGCGGGGATGTCGGCCTTCTGCGCGTTGAAGGTGGTGCGGATTTCCGTAACCTTCTCGTCGCTTGTGGACTTCGCGCGGTACAGGGTTTCGCCCTTGACCAGCGCCATGGCGTTCATCTCCACCCACGCGAACCCCTGGTATTCCAGCACCGCGCCTTGCTGCCCGGCCACGAACCCGCTCAGGCCGAACTGGCTCAGGTCAACCTGAACGCGGTACTTGTTCGTGCTGAACCCGTTGACCTGCTCCTTACCGACGAATTCGGCCTGCTGCAGGTCGTTGAACACGAGCAGGAACGCCCCGCCGTACATCATCAGCGCGGTCCAGGGGTCATTGGACTCGCCCATGGACAGATACTGGTCGCCCTCGGATTTCATGTACATCTGGTTTTGCACGACCAGGATTTCAACGGTCAGGTTGTCGCCTTCGTACATCTGGATGCGCTGATTGCCTGCCGCGTCAATCTCCGCCACGGTTCTGTTGACGGTTGGGGGGTTGTCGCCTTCCTGGCTACTCATGACGCTCTCCACGCGAACGGGCGCAAGCCGCACCAGGTGGCTGATGAGCGAGTCCAGTTCGGTGGGTTCGGCTGCGGTAGGCTCCGGCTCCGGTGTCGGGGTGTCGGTGGGGAGTGGCGTGGGTGTGGGCCGCGGGGTAGCGGTAGGCGCCGGTGTGGATTTCGCGCCGCCTCCACATCCCACAAGCGCTGTCGCCATGGCAATGACCAGGAGGATGCCTATGGCCTGTCCAAGAAAACGTCTCGTTCTCATGTTCTCCTCTCCTTGAGATGCGTTTTGTTTGGACGGCGATCCAAGCAGGTTCGTCCGACCTTTGCTGAGGAGAAGCGGATAAGGCAACAGCGCTCAGCAGTGCGTTGGGGCGGGTGTATTATATGCCCGCGCGGAGTATTGGGCAAATCCGCGTGAAACGCGCTACGGCAAAAGCCGGGCGATGGCGGCCATGACCTGGGCGGCCACGACGCGGTCGCGTTCGGCGCGGTTTTCGGGGATGCTGGGCACGAAGGCCGGGCCGAAGCACACGCGGAGCCGCCCATCGGCCTCGGACACGGCGACAGGCAGCACGGTCATGCCCGTCTCCACCAGCAAGGCGATGAAAGCGCCTGCTCCCGGTGGCGGGTCGGCGAGACCGACGGGGACGTCCCGCCCCTCCGGTGCGAGGCCCAGGACGCCGCCCGCATGGGCCAGGTGCCGGGCCAGGCGCAGCGTTTGCAAGACGGCGACCGCGCGGTCGTGCACCTCTTCGGGGGCGGGGGGCATGGGCGGCATGGTTACGAACCCGTACACGCCGGCCACGCGCGCGAAGGCCCGTCGGCTCATCGGCGTGAGCAGCCGGTGTCGCCAGCGGCTCGTCTCAAACCGCCACGCCGCCGTCATGACCCAGGCGACCGGTTCGTCGTGGGCGCGGGCGCGGCGCTCGGCAATGGCCGCCGTGATGGCGAAGGCCAGCCACCATGCCTGGAACCCCGGGCGACTGTAGTGGTTGCAGGCCACCAGAAGCGGCCCGCTGGGGGGCACGTGCTCGCCGCCGAGCACTTCCAGCGGCGGGCGCAGTGCGGCCACGGCGCGGCGCGCGTCCCGCACGAAGGACCGCTGCCGCCGCGCGATGGCAGCCCACGCCAGTTCTCCCGCGACGCGCCACGGGGTCGGGTAGCGCGGCGTTTGATTTTCCGATGGGAGTTGTGCTATCATCTGGCCCATTCAGTCCTCGCCATCAAGGAGGATACCATGCTCAAGCCCCGGCACTATGTCATCATGAACGTGTACTGGTTCGGCCTTGCCTTCATGTGGAACGCTCTGCATCCTATCATCCTGCCCGCGATTCTGCTGCGCTTCGTGCCCGATGCGCTGAAGAACACCTACCTCGGCGGCATGACGTTCGCGGGCCTCATCCTGGCGATGATCATCCAGCCGCTGTCGGGAGCCTTGAGCGACCGGACGCAGTCCCGCTGGGGCCGCCGTCGCCCCTGGATGGTGGGCGGGACGCTGGCGACGCTGCTGGTGCTGGCCGCCATGAACGCGGCCGCCGGATTCTGGGCGCTGCTGGCTACATACCTCTTTCTCCAGTCGGTGTCCAACATGGCGCACGGCCCCGCGCAAGGGCTGATTCCCGACCTGGTCCCCGCCGAAAGGCGCGGCCTGGCTTCGGGTTGGAAAAACCTGTTTGACATGCTCGGCCTCATCGTCGCCTCGCTGGTCGCGGGCCAACTGATGGGGCAGGACAACCCATCGCTGGCCTTCGCGATTGTCGGCGTGATTTTGGCTGCGTGTGCGTTGACCACCATCCTGGGCACGCCTGAAACGCCCGGGACGGCTGCCGTGGCTGCGCCGGCCAGCGATCCACCCCTGCCGTCCGGCCGCACATCGTGGCGCAACCGAGCCCTGGGCGCCATCCGCGAGTATCCCGACTACGCCTGGCTCATCGCGTCGCGGTTCCTGATTCTGCTGGGCATCTACGCGGTGCAGACCTTTGCGCAGTACTTCATCCGCGACCGGCTGGCGGTGGCCAACGCGGCGGAAGTAACGGGCAACCTCATGGCCGCCATTGGCGTGGCGCTGACCGCGCTGGTGTTCCCCGCCGGGTGGCTGTCGGACCGGGTGGGCCAGCGGATGCTGAACATGGGCGCGGGCCTTTTGGCCTCGCTGGGTATTTTCCTGTTGCTGTTCGTGTCCAACGTGCAGTCGCTGTACGTGGTCGGCGCCATCATCGGCATGGCGACGGGTATCTTCGTCAGTGTCAACTGGGCGCTGGCGACCGACCTCATCCCTGCCGAGAAGGCGGGCCTGTACATGGGCCTGACGAATATCGCCACGGCGGGCTCGGCGGCCGTGAGCCGTCTGGCCGGGCCGCTGATTGACGGCCTCAACGCCGCGCGACCGGGCGCGTGGATGGGTTACGCCGCGCTGTTCATCGTGGGTTCTGCCAGCGCCCTGGCCGGCGCGCTGCTGATGTTCCGCATTCGGCGGCGCTAATGCAAACCGCGCGCCCGTGCCGCTCAACGTTAGTGATACCGCCTGACCTGGAAACGGTACAGTTTCACCGGCTCCTTTGGCCCGATGCCAGCCTTGCGGCGGCAGATGTCAATCTGCTCCTGGGGCGTTTCCACGCCTTCCAGGTCGGGGAGCAGCAGCCCCTTGCGCCAGCCGCTCTCCACGATGACCCCGTACTTCTTCGCGTCCAGTTCTTTGATGCTGTCCACCGGTTCAGGCTCGGTGAGCACATCCACGGAGATGTCCAGGTCGTCTAGTTCCTCGGGCGTGATGGGGTAGAAGCGCGGGTCGCGGGTGGCGGCACTGATGGCGTTGCTGATAACCTCCTCGGCGACATTGGGCTGCGTGGGGTGGTAGGTTCCGATGCAGCCACGGAGAGCGCCGTCTTTGGTGTGGATGGAGACGAAGACGCCGGCGCGTTCCCACATCTCCGGCGTCATCTGTTCGGGCGGGGGCGGGGAGATGCGCTTGCGATCTCGCACATAGGCGGTGATGGCCTGTCTGGCCAGTTGGACGAGTGGATGCATGGCCGATGCTCCTTTCGTCAGCAGGCGGCGGGACCTGCCCGCGCTGCGGCTGGACATTGCGGGTGTATTATGCATGAGGACGGTTGGGGATGCAAGAAGGGAGGCGGCTGGCCCGTTGTCCAACTCCTGTTGCTGAACGGCGCGCGTACGCGATGACTTCTCCCGGACCTTGGTTGCGACGCACCTACCCGGGGCGTCGCAACCAAGCCCTCCGTTTTCTCGCCGCTGCCGGTAAATCCTGGAACGGAGCCGAGTCCTGTCGGGGTCGGCACTGCTCGCCGAAGGTCGCGTCCGTGGGTGCAGGCTCAACCCACCGAGCAGGTCGGCTCCACGTCATGCCCCAGGGGAGCGCCCGGATAAACCTTGAGTTCGGCCCTGGGCACGACGACGTTCACGCTTGGGCCCGCAACCCTGGACGGGGAATCCACAAGGAGCATCTCCTTGCCGGCCTTGACATAATGGCGATATGTGGAGCCTACGAAGAAGACTTCCACCAGTTCGCCTGTGAAGGCAACGGCATCCTGGGGCGTGGGCTGGTCCTGAAGGATGTACGCGGCATCTGCTTTGAAGACAACCGTGTAGTGGTCCGAGGAAGCGGGCACGTCCGCGGGCAGGGGGATGCGGGTGCCTGCGGCTACGACGGCCTTGCCATCGGGCGTGAGCGTACCGGCTAGCACGTTGGTTACGCCCAGGAACTCGGCGACAAAGGCGGTGGTGGGATTGCGGTAGATTTGTTCAGGAGTGCCCACCTGCCGAACTTCGCCGCAATCCATGACGACGACCTGGTCGGCCATGCTCAGCGCCTCCTCCTGATCGTGGGTTACGTAGATGGTCGTAATTCCGACCTGGCGCTGAAGCCTGCGGAGTTCCACGCGGAGCCGCTGGCGTACCTTGGCGTCCAGGTTGGACAGCGGCTCGTCTAGCAGGAGGACTTTGGGGCGAACGACGAGCGCGCGAGCCAGGGCGACCCTCTGCTGCTGCCCGCCGGAAAGCGCCGTCGGCTTGCGCTCCAGGATGTCGGGCGCGACCATCATCTCCACCATGTTCAGGGCGTCAATCACGCGCTTGCGGATTTCGTCCTTGGGCAACTTCTGGAGCCGAAGGCCGTAGGCGACGTTGTCAAAAATGCTCATGTGGGGCCACAGCGCGTAGTTCTGGAACACCATGGCCGTCCCGCGCGCCTGGGGCGGGAGGCCCACGACGTTCTCGTCGCCGAAATAGATGGCGCCGGACGTCGGCTCCAGGAACCCCGCAATACAGCGCAGGAGGGTGGTCTTGCCGCAGCCCGACGGCCCCAGGATGGCCGTCAGCCCGCCATCCACGAAGGACAGGTTCACGTCCCTCAGCGCCTGCACGGCCCCGTAGTTTTTGGACAGGTTCTCAACCCTGACTTCCATGAATCAAATCCTCCCGAACGACGAGAGATATTCGGCTTTTAGGTAGCGTTCCAGGACGAGAAGCAGAATGATGCCTGGAACCATGAGCAGAAGCGCGGTGATGGACGCGACCGGCAGTTCGTAGCCCTGGCTGGCGTTGTACATGAACACGGGCAGGGTCAGGACGAAGGGCGAGCCTACCAACAGTGTGCCCGTGAACTCGTCCAGCGAGTAGAGGAAGATGAGGAGCGCGCTTGCGATGATGCCGGGCATGGCCAGCGGCAGAGAGATGTTCCAGAACGTGCGGATGCGCGACGCGCCCAGGTTGATGGCGGCTTCTTCCAGGCTGGCCGGGATGGACTTGAACACCGCGGTCATGGTCCAGACTGCGTACACCAGCGCCCCCACCATGTGGATGAGAATGACACCGGGCACCTTGCCGCCCAGGTTTGCCCGGTAGAGGTACACGGTCGCATTGGCGAAGACGGGCAGTTGTGGGAATGCCTGGGGCAGGAGGAAGATGAGCAGCACGGCGGCTTTGAACGGCACGCGGAAGCGCGCCAGGACGTAGCCCAGGGGCACGGTCATTATCAGCGACAGCACCGTTACCACGCAGGCGATGAGCACGCCGACCTGGAGCGCCTGCATCATGCGGCCCTGGAACACCTTGCCCCAGTAGAACAGGCCGACTTGCTGGGGCAGGAGGTGCGGCCAGTACCACTTCTCGGCGACCGACCAGATGACCAGGCTGGACAGGGGGCCGAAGATGATGAAACTGATCAAGACGACCAGGATGATGCGGACAATTCTTGCGCGTTTCATCTTCCTACCCCTTCGTAACGGATCGCAGATAGTACACCGCCGCACCCATGGCCGTGATGTAAGAGACCACGCCCAGCGCATTGGCGACGCCGTAGTCGTGCTGGTACACGATGCGGTAGTACACGTCAATCATGAGCATCTGCGCGCCCTTGCCCGAGCCGATCATCATGGGGATGGAGAACGACGCCAGCATGGACGTGAAGATGAGCACGGCGGCCACGGCGATGGAGGTCAACGACATGGGCAAGAGCACGTCCTTGACCTGTCGGAACCAGCCCGCGCCGAAGTTTCGGGCGGCCTCCAGGAAGGTGTCGCCCACGGATTCAAACGCGCCGAGGATGAGCAGGATGGCGAGCGCCATGTTCTTCCAGGCCAGGGCCACGCTGATGCCCACCCAACTGAAGGCGATGGACGGCGGGTTGTCCAGGTTGACGAGGCCGATCTGCGCGAGCGCCGAGTTCAGTAGGCCGTGCGGTGCGAGGAAGACGCGCATCGCGTGGCCCACGACGACGAAAGGCACGAACAGCGGGATCTTGAACAGGAACTCCACAACGCCCCCGCCGTAGATGCGCGCGAACCCTGACACGAGAATACCGATGATGAGCACGGCGATGAGGCTGACTCCAGACACGAAGATGGTGTAAAGAACATCGCCCGCATACAGGCGGTACGCGGTGATGTAGTTCTGGAACGTCCAGGCGCCATCCTCGGTCTGGAAACTGGTTACTGCCGAGCGGATGAAAGGCAAGAAGAATAGCCACACGACAATGGCAAGCGATGGCACCGCGACTATGAGCCACGAAGTCTCGCGCAAACGTTTCATGGTTTCTCCCTGAAGGGTCTGTTCTGGGCCGCAAACGCAGCCCAGAACAGACGAATCGCGTCAGGTCAAATGCAGCCTATTTGGCTTCCTCGTAGGCCGTGTTCATGTCCTGCATGTACGGGGTGAGCGGGAACGTCAGCCCGTACTTGTTGAGGGTCTCGGCCGGGATGTCGCCGAACAGTTTGGCCTTGGCCTCTTCGGAGACGTTGGGCAGGACCTTCGTGGCATCAATGCCCGGGTACCAGCCCATTTTCCCGACGATGACGGCGGCCTGCTGCTCGGGGCTGCAGATGAACTCGGCGTACTTCTTCGCCTCGGCGATGTGCGCGGCCTTGGCCGGGATCACCACGTACATCGGCTGTCCGGGCATGCCGGGCTCAATGAGGACCATGCGCATCTTGGGGTTCATGCGGCCGTCGTTCTTCCACAGGATGAACATGTCCACCCAGACGGGCCCCATGTCAATTTCGCCGCGGTTGAGCATGTCCAGCGTGCCGGCGTTGCCCTGGGTGATGACGCAGGGCAGGGACTTCAGTTCCTTGAAGATGTCCACCCAGCCGGCCTCGTTGGCCTTGTCATAGGGGCCTTTGGACAGCAGGTCGTACTTGCCGGTCTTCCAATAGAGATATCCGGCCACGAACGCCACGCCGCTCATGCCGCCCTTGACGCCGTTGTAGCCGAAGCGGTTGGGATGCGCCTTGATCCACTCCACCAGTTCGGCGTAACTCTTGGGCGGGTTGGGGACTTTCTCGGGGTTGTAGGCAATGGCGGTCTGGCTGTGGAACATGGGGATGACGTAGCCTTCTACGTTGGTGCCCAGGGCGTTCTTGGCGTCTTCGGAGATGACGTACTTGGCGACCGAGGTATCGGGCACGTATTTCAATAGGAGCCCGTCCTCAATCATCTTGCCCATGATGCTCTGGTGCACGATGGCCACGTCAATGTCCCAGGTCTTGGTGCCGGCGTCCTTCTGGGCTTTGAGTTTAGTGTAGATGGCCTGGCTGCCGGCATCGCCTGGCCCTGTGCCGACGACGTTGATGGTTACGTTGGGGTACTTCTTGACGAATTCGGGTCCGAAGGTGTTGCGCTGCAGTTCTTCCATGTTGGTGTCGCCCGCGGTAACGATGCTGAGGGTTACCGCCTTGCCGCCCCCGCCACACGCGGGTAGAAGCGACGCGAGAACGAGCAATCCAATCACGATGGGCAGAACCTTGCGAAACATAGGAACCTCCTCCATTGGTGGTCATATATTGGAATCCCGAACGAAGTTACCCGATTACGAGGTAGATTGCATCACCCCCTTCCCATTTGCTTGCGTGGCCCCGGACTCGCGCTGGGAGTATGGTTGTGGGTGCGGGCACGCACGCCTACATACAGAGTTGGATGGTCAAGGCTTCTGCGATCGGTACTGCACACGTGTTCAGGTATATTCTAGCATGACTTTCCCGAACTGTCAAACCCCCTGGGATTGCCTTGTTTCGCTCGCGATGGCGTGAGGGCAGCGTGTGCGCAACTGGCCAGCAAGCGAGTCCGCGAGCCGGCGCCCTTGGTGCGCGTTGACGCCGCATGGCCATCGTGCTACAATGCAACCGATTTCACAGAACTTGGATAACCTACATCTGCGAAGGGAGCGGTTGCCATGGATATTCCCAACCTGCGATGGTGGGGGTGGGGGACACTGGATCAGACCTACTCCCTGGAGAATCGGCCCCGACTCTGGCCCACTCTGCGCCAGTGGCTTGCGCTTCCCGAAGACATCAGCCACACCCCGCCCGTGCTCCTGGAAGACATTGACCTGCGCCCGCCGCGCCTGAACGACGCGGACCTCGCCGCCCTGCGCAAGGTCGCAGGCGAGGATGCAGTGCGCGTGGACCGCCTGTCCCGCGTGGAGCACGCCTTCGGCAAGTCCTACCGCGACCTGGTGCGGGTGCGCGCCGGCGTCGTTCCCAATCCGCCCGATGCCGTCGTGTATCCGTCCGACGAAAGCCAAGTGGCGGCGCTGCTGGCGTGGGCGGCGGACCGAGATGTGGCCGTCGTGCCCTTCGGCGGCGGGAGCAGCGTGCTGGGCGGCGTGGAGCCGGAGCCCGGCCCGCGCCCGGTGATTTCGCTGGACATGGCGCGGATGGATCGCGTGCTTTCGGTGGACCATGTCTCGTGGACGGCGCGAATCCAGGCGGGCGCTACCGGCCCGGAAGTAGAAGCGCAGTTGAATGCCCAGGGGTTCACCCTGGGGCACTTTCCGCAGTCGTTTGAGTTCTCCACGCTGGGGGGCTGGATCGCCACACGCGCCGCGGGCCAGGCGTCCACCGGCTACGGTAAGATTGAGGACATGACGCAGGCGGTGAGGATGGTCAGCCCCCAGGGCATTCTGGACACGCGGGACGCGCCGGCGACCGCCACCGGCCCCAGCCTGCTGCAACTCCTCGTCGGGTCGGAGGGCCTGTTCGGCGTCATCACCGAAGCGACGGTGCGCATTCACCCGAAGCCCCAGGTGCAGGACTACCGCGGGTTCCTGTTCCGCTCGCTGGAGGATGGGCTGGCGACGCTGCGGGACCTGCTGCAGGGCGGCCCCAGGCCGACGGTCGCGCGCCTGTCCGACGCCGCCGAGACGGCCGGGTTCGCGATGCTGGCCCGCAAGCACGGGGGGCTGAAGGGCCTGGCGGATGTGGCTGCGGAGGCTTATCTGGGGATGCGGGGGCACAGCCTCACCGGCGGGTCCTGCGTCCTCATCCTGGGCTACGATGGCGACGTGAAGGCGACGCAGAGGGCGTGGAAACAGGCTGCTCCGGTGTGCAAGGCCCACGGCGGGCTTGCCGTCGGGCGGTCGGTGGGCGAATCGTGGAAACGGGAGCGGTTCGCCCAGCCGTACCTGCGCGACATCCTGCTGGGCGCGGGGGTGCTGGTGGACACGCTGGAGACGGCGACGTCGTGGACGAACCTGCTGCGGCTGTACGGCGCGATGACCGAGGCGCTCCGCTCGGCCATCCGCGACACCGACGGCGGGCCGGGCTACGTGATGACGCATGTCTCGCACGTGTACGAATGGGGCGCGTCGCTGTACTCCACGTTTCTGGGCAGGCAGGTGCGCGGGGAGGAGGAGCAGCAGTGGTGGGCCATCAAGCGCGCGACGACCGAGGCCATCCTGAGCGCCGGCGGGACGTTGAGCCACCACCACGGCATCGGGCGGGATCACGCATCGTGGTTTGAGCGCGAGGTGGGGCCGCTCGGTGTGGAGGCCTTCCGCGCCGTCAAGCGCACGCTGGACCCGGCGGGAATCCTGAACCCGGGCATTCTGCTGCCGCAGGGGAGGTAGGCGATGGCCGAGTTGTCGTTCTCGCTGACGTGCCCGCGCCCCTTTTCGCCCGCGACCCGGCGGGAGAACCTGGACGCGCTGGCCTCGGAGACCTTTGACATCCTGGTCATCGGCGGGGGCATCACGGGCGTGGCCGTGGCCCGCGATGCGGCGCTTCGGGGATACCGGACGGCGCTGGTGGAGAAGCGGGACTTCGGCTTTGGCACCAGCAGCCGCTCCTCGCGCATGATCCACGGCGGGCTTCGCTACCTGGAGAACTACGAGTTTGGGCTGGTGTTGGAGTGCTGCAACGAGCGGCGGCGCTTGCGCAAGATCGCGCCCCGGCTGGTGAGGCCGCTGCCCTTCCTGTACCCGGTGTACAGCGACCAGAAGACCGGCCCCATCAAGTTGCGCATGGGGCTGACGCTGTACGACGCGCTGGGGTTGTTCCAGAACGTGCAGCGCCACCGCTGGCTGGA
>JADBJK010000085.1 GCA_014874485.1 Chloroflexota bacterium | reverse complement strand
TTGCAGCGCTTCGACTACGCGCAGATGTTGGATATCGGCCTCTATGCTCTTTTCCCGATGGTTACCCAGCCGGTGCTCGTCACTCTGATGGTTGCCTGGGGCAAGGCCCATCCAGTCTTCGGCATGCCTATGGGCGGGGTGTTAGGATTGGGGATAGCCGCCTATGCCTCCGAAGTGTTGACTTTCCTCCTGGGCCTATGGCTGTATCGGCGGCTGGGTTACAACGCGCGTCTTTTGTTCCTGGCTCACTTCGACTGGGAGACGGTCAAGGACGCTTTCCGCTTCGGTGCGTTCGAGATGCTTGGTTCGGTAGCGTGGGCGGTCGGACAATCGGTGGAGATTCTGATCACCCAGATGCGGCTGGTCAACTACGCCGAGGTGTGGGGCAACTGGACCATCGCCCAGAACTTCATTTTCGCCTACCAGGTGTTGCAAACGCTGTACAGCAACCTGATGCCCTCTATCTCCGAGGCAATCTCCCACGCCCGCCAGGCGCTCAGCCAGTATTACTCGGCTATGGCCTACAAGTGGGGCGGGCTGATCAGCGCATTTATCGGCGCGGTGCTCTTGGCAGTGGCCGACCGTTTCATCCTGGGGGCCAGCGGCCCGGAGTTCGTGCGGGCTGCGGCCTACGCAATGCCATTGATCCTGTGGGGCGCGATCCAGTATCCCTCCTGGGTGGGCGACAATGTACAACTAGCTGCCAACCGTCCTTATCTCAAGGCTGTCCTGGTGGGCGGCGAGCAAGTCATCCGGATCGTGTTGGCTTTCGCTCTTCTGGAACGCTACCAGATCAACGCCCTGATCATCGCCTACTTCGTCGGACTCTTGAGCAAGGACCTCGTGGCCTACTTTATCAATCACCATCTCTGTTTCCGGCAACGCTTCTATGTTTGGCAGTCGTTGGTAGCCCCGCTCCTGGCGGGGGCAGCCCACTATGTGGTGTTGCGCTGGGTCACTGGGCTGATCTGGAAGATGGACCAGGTGACCAGTGTACTCATTTTCTTCATAGGCATCCTTCCGTCTTACCCGCTGTTCGCCTTCTTCTACGGGTGGTTCGGCGGCTGGGACGATGAGGCACTGGCGGAACTGCGGCGCTCCGCCGACCTTAGCGCCCTCATGCGGTCATTCGCATGGCTTTTTTGGGCGGCGACAGCGTTAGGTGCCCGATTAAGCCCTCTGCACGGGCGCTTCCCCATCGACATCCGGCCAGCGGCACTGGAGGAGGCCCGGTCGCTGACGAAGGAGCGGGTCAGTTTGTAAAGGAAGGGACTCTTATGCCAGACAAGAAGGAAGTCAAGACGCAGGTGGTGCGTTCAGCGGGTGGCGTGCTATATAAGATAGTGGAGGGACGCCCCTATGTCGTCTTGATAGCCACCAAAGGCGGGGAGCGGTGGGGCCTGCCCAAGGGGCTGGTGGAACGGGGCGAGGACGCAGCCATGACCGCCTTGCGCGAGGTGCGCGAAGAGACAGGGTTATCCGGCGAGGTGGTGGAGAAACTGAAGACGATTGATTATTGGTTCTATCTGGATCGGCAGACACGGCAGCACAAGTTCGTGGACTTTTACCTTTTGCGCTACACCGGTGGCGAGACCGCTGACCACGACTGGGAAGTCGAGGCCGTGCAGTGGTTCCCCATCGAGGAGGCACTGGAGCGCGCCAGTTACAGCACTGAACGGGAGGTGCTGCGGCTGGCGGCAGAACGGCTGAAGGGATAAACAATCTCCCGCAGGTTCGGAACCTGCGGGAGGTCGTCATTACACCGTCTGGAGGTAGCGCTCCAACTCCCAGTCCGTCACGTGGATGCGGTAATCGTCCCATTCCTGCCGCTTGGCCTCTAGGTAGCGGCGGAAAGTGTGCTCTCCCAACGTCTCGGCGATGAGCGGGTCTTTCTCCATCTCGTCCAGCGCCTCGGCCAGCGACCCGGGCAGAGAGGCGATGTCCAGTTCCTGCCGGCGCGCGATTCCGAACTCGTACACGTTCTCCTCCACCGGGGGCGGTGGCACAAGACCACGGCGGATGCCGTCTAGCCCGGCCCGCAGCATCACGGCGAAGGCCAGATAGGGATTGGCGCTGGGGTCTGGGCAGCGCAACTCCAGGCGTGCTGACGATTCCCGCCCGGGCAGGTAGGCCGGGATACGGATGAGCGCCGAGCGGTTGATCTGCCCCCAGCAGATGTACACCGGAGCCTCGTAGCCGGGGACGAGCCGCTTGTAGGAGTTCACCGTCGGCGCGACGATGGCAGCCATAGCACGGGCGTGGGCTATCTGGCCTGCCAGGAAAGCATAAGCCGTCGGCGATAGATGATAGGGGTCCTTGTCGTCGTAGAAGGCGGTCTGCCCGTCAGCGGTGAACAGGCTCTGGTGGGTGTGCATGCCCGAGCCATTGATGCCGAAGATGGGTTTGGGCATGAATGTGGCGTAAAGACCGTGGAGTTGCGCAATCGCTTTCACCGCGTAGCGCAACGTGATGGTAGCATCGGCGCTGGTCAGGGCGTCGGAGTAGCGCACATCAATCTCGTGCTGCCCAGTAGCCACCTCGTGGTGCGCTGTCTCCACCTCCATCTCCATCCCCTCCAGCGCGACGATGATGTCCTCGCGCACTTCTGAGGCCAGATCGCGGGGCGAGAAGTCGAAATAACCACCCACATCGTGAGGCACAGGCTTGCGCGTGGCCTCACCATCCATCTTGAATAGGAAAAACTCCACCTCTGGCCCGGTGTTGTACACGAAGCCCATTTTCCGGGCCTCGGCCAGGGCACGCTTGAGGATGTAACGCGGGTCGCCCTCAAAGGGCTGGCCGTCGGGGCGATGTACGTCGCAAATAATGCGTGCCGTGCGCCGAGATTCGGGCTCCCAAGGGATCAGGCGGTATGTCGAAGGGTCGGGGTGCAGCACCATATCACTCTCGGCGATGCGGGCGAACCCCTCGATGGACGACCCGTCGAACCAGACGCCGTACTCCAATGCCTCCCCGAGGCGCCCGATGGGGATGGTTACATTCTTGATAGTGCCCAGGATGTCCGTGAACTGCAGGCTGATGAAGTGGATGCGGTCCCGCTCGGCCCGGTCTAACACTTGCTCCTTGGATGTTTGTTCGGAGGTCATGGTAAGTCTCCTCTGTATGCGAAAGGGCGGCGAGTCCAGCGCGTTGAGCCACGCTGATCGCCGCACTATTTGAGGGTGATTATGCTGCAGAAGCGGATTTTTGTCAACTCGGCGCATTGCCGAAGGGCCCGAAAGCGATTATAATTACCATTGAGTCATAGCGATGGGGGAGGTGACCTATGACCAACGAAGAGGTTATCGAGATTTTGCGCCGCATCGCTGATATGCTCGAGATCAAAGGTGAAGATCGTTACCGGGTGATGGCCTACCGACGCGCCGCAGATAACATCGCCCACCTGGGCAGAGATTTGAGTGACCTTTGGCAGGAGGGGCGCTTGCGCGAGGTGCCCGGTATCGGTGAGGCATTGGAGAAAAAACTGGACGAACTCTTCCGCACCGGGCGGTTGGGATACTACGAAGATCTGCAAGAGGAAGTGCCGGTCGGAGTTGCCAGCCTGATGGCCATTCCCGAGGTCGGGCCCAGGACCGCCAAGTTGCTCTGGGAGCGGCTTGGCCTGATGAGTGTGGCAGAGGTGGAAAAAGCGGCCCGGGAGGGAAAGTTGCGCGAACTGCCCGGCCTGGGCGCACGTTCCGAGCAGCGTATTTTAGAGGGCATCGAAGCGCTCTACCGGCGCAGCACGCGCATCCCGCTCTACGTGGCCTGGCCAATCGCCCAGGACCTCGTGGCCCAACTTCGCGCTCTGCCTGTGGTCGAACAAGCGGATGCTGCCGGTAGCCTACGCCGGATGAAGGAAACGGTGGGCGATATTGACTTGCTGGCCTCGTCGGTGGAGCCGGCGGCAGTCACTGATGCTTTCGTTAAGTTCCGGCGGGTGAAAGAGATCGCCGCCCAAGGGCCAGCGAAAGCCACCGTGCGCCTGGATAACGGTTTGCAAGTGGATCTGATGGTCCTGGAGCCTGCCCGGTTCGGCTCTCTCTTACAACACTTCACTGGCAGCAAAGCCCATAATATCGCCCTGCGCGAACGAGCGATCAAGCAGGGACTAAGCCTCAGCGAGCATGGTTTCAAGCGCCAGGATGGCAGCGAAATCCTGTGCCGATCTGAAGAAGAGGTGTATCAGGCCCTGGGTCTGCAATGGATACCCCCCGAACTGCGCGAGGATAGGGGCGAGATCGAAATGGCCGCCGCTGGCAGGTTGCCGAAACTCGTCGAACTGGGCGACATCCGCGGCGATCTACACGTCCACACCCGCTGGAGTGACGGTGCAGCCACCATCGAGGAGGTGGCGAACAAGGCACAAGCGCTGGGCTACGAATATCTGGTGATCTCCGACCATACCAAGGGCCTGGGCGTGGCCAATGGACTGGATGAGGCGCGACTGCGGGAACAGCGCCGCGAGATAGACCGTCTGAATGATACATTCGACAATTTCCGCCTGCTACAGGGGGCCGAGGTGGAAATCCGGGGCGATGGGAGCCTGGATTTTCCCGATGAAGTGCTGGCTGAACTCGATGTGGTGGTGGCTTCCATCCACAGTGGGCTACGCCAGGATCGTGAGACCATCACGGCGCGGATGATTAAGGCCATGCGCAACCCTCATGTGGACATCATCGGCCACCCCTCCGGCCGCATCTTAGGCCAACGGGAGGCCAGCCTGGTGGACCTGGACGACGTGCTGATAGAGGCCCAGAAAACTGGCACCATCCTGGAGATCGACGGTATCCCCGACCGGCTTGACCTGGACGACGTGCACGTGCGCCGGGCAGTGGAGATGGGCGTGCGCCTGAGCATAGATAGCGATGCCCACAGCCTGGATGGCCTGGAGGCGATGTATTACGGCGTGATGACGGCCCGACGTGGTTGGGCGGAAAAGAAGCACATTGTGAACACCCTGCCGCTGGTCGAATTGCTGGCCAGCCTCAAGCGACCCTGAGAACACGGAGATAACGATGAGCGAGGATCAAGGCCACAGAGAAATACCCCCGGAGGAACACCGCGGGGCGCGCCGGATGGAGTGTCCGCCGATGCCCCGGCGGTCCACTGCCCTCCGGCGGCTTGGGGTGATCGTCCTGCTCGTCACGGTGGCCGCGGGCGTATATCTGGTGACATCACACCGCGTGAGCCCATTTGCCCCAGCGCCCACCCCCACCCCGTACCCCACGGCAACGGCGATTACGTTGCCCACCCTCACCCCGCTGCCCACACTGACGCCTACCCCTGAGCCCACACCCACTATCCCGGCTACCATTACCGTCGGCATTCGCGTGAAGGTGGCGAACACCGAGGGTCAAAACCTCCGCCTGCGCAGTGGGCCGGGGATGGATTACACGACGCTGGTCATCATGCCGGAAGGCACTATCCTCACGGTGCTGGAGGGGCCACAGTCAGCAGGTGGCTATGAGTGGTGGCGCTTGCAGATGGAGGACGGGACGATCGGCTGGGCAGCCGCAAACTGGCTCGTGCCCGTGGCCGGGCCATAGCAATCCACCGCCCTGATGGAGAGGTTAACGTGCAAAATCGAACCCTCATTTACTACGTAGTGGCCATAATCTTGCTGTTGGTGCTGTTGACATTGCTCCTGCGCTCCCCCGTCGTCCAACCAATGGTCCGGGGGTTCGCGGATCGCTTCCGGGCACCCACGCTCACTCCCACTATCACCCTCACCCCACCCCCCACCCGCTGGGCCATCCAGGGCCGGGTGCGCGATGCGATCACGGGCGAACCTGTCCGGGGCGCGCTGGTGCGCAGTGGCACGAGGACGATGAGGACTGATGATGGCGGTGTCTTCACCATCGAGGTGGGCGATGACCACCTGGTCTACGTTCAGGCGGAGGGCTATGAGCCCCAACAAGCGGTGTCACAGCCCACGTTGCCCCTGGTGATTGACCTAGTGCCTGGCCCGGGCAAGACCATGGAACACCTCTACGCCTACCAGAAGGCAGGGCAATACGGGGTGATGTACGCCCTGCTCCACCCGAACGCGCAGAGCCTGTTCAGCCGCCAGTCTTTCGAGGGCTATATGTCGCAGCGCCCGATGCAACCCCTGACCACCACTGTGGATTATGTAGAATTGGTGTCCGGTGTGGAGTTCTTGGGTGTGGGTTACGAACGCGCGGCGGTTGTGCACACCACGTGGATCGTGCGCGAAGGGGGACGAGAGAAGACCATCCGGCCGGTGGAACTGCTGGTCTGGGCAGGGGACCTGTGGCGCTGGCTGCGCGGCCCGCTGCCCTGGTGGCCCACGCTGACCCCGACGCTCATCCCGAGCCCGACTCCGTCGGCTACCCCCACCAGTGTCGGGACAGCGACCAGCACGCCCTCGCTCACCCTGACGCCCACGCCCGTTGGCACGGGTCTGCCCACCCCCCCCCCAAGCCCCCC
>JADBJK010000047.1 GCA_014874485.1 Chloroflexota bacterium | reverse complement strand
CTCCTCTCCTTGGTCTACTCCTGCCCATTCTACCATACTTCTGCCTTGGCGGGCCACTTGTGGGTAACGATAAGCCCAGCGGGAGAGGGAATGGCGCACCCCAGCCCCAACGGGGCTTCGCCCGTTCAGCGCGGGGGTTTAGCCCCGCGCGGCGACACGCCCGAGGCCGAAGCCGTCGGACTGAAGGGACAAAGCCCTGCGGGCTGCCCCAGCCCCATCGGGGCTTCGCCCATCCAGCGCGGGGGTTTAGCCCCACGCGGCGACACCCACCCCGCCCGAGGCTGAAGCCGTCGGACTGAAGGGACAAAGCCCTGCGGGCTGCCCCAGCCCCATCGGGGCTTCGCCCATTCAGCGCGGGGGTTTAGCCCCGCGCGTCGCCACCCCGCCCCCTTTCGCGGGCTTCGCGATCCGAACGCCTGACCCTGCCCTGGCGCGGGTTGCACCTGCGACGCACCTCGGAGGTGCGTCGCAGGTTTGCGCTCACCCTAACGCCGCCCGTGCGGGCGAGGCGGCGGCTACAACCCTACGCCACGAAGAACCCCACGCCCAGCACCCCAGGCCCCCCGTGGGTAACGATGGCGGGCGGCACGTCCAGAACGGGAACGTGCCCCACGCCCAGCGCCGCCCCCAATTCGTCGGCCAGCGCCTGGCCCTGCTCGTGCACGCCCGCGTGCATGACGGACAGGTAACCTTCGGCGTTGCGCGGGTACTGCTCCAGCACCACCTCTTTCAGGCGGGCCAGGGCGCGCTTGTGGGTGCGCTCCTTGTCAAACTGATCCACCCGCCCGTCGCGGAACGCGAGGATGGGCTTGATCTGCAGGACGCCGCCCAGGAGCGCCTGCGCCCCGCCGATGCGCCCACCCTTCGCCAAGTACTCCAGCGTGGCCACCAGGAAGTAGATGCGGCAGCGGGGAATCATGTCCCGAACCCGCGCCTCTATCTCGTCGGCGGTGGCCCCTGCCTCGGCCCACTGCGCCGCCAGCGTTACCATCTGCGCCAGCGGGCTGCCGATGACCCGCGAGTCAATCACGCGGATGTCCGCATCGGGGAAGTCGTCCTTGGCCACCGTGGCCGACCGCACCGTGCCGCTCACGTCCGCCGACGGGTGGATGCACAGAATCGGCTCGCCCGTGGGCACCAGCCGTCGGAACTCCCGCGCGAACAGTTCGGGCGGGGGCGCGGCCGTCTTGGGCAGTTCGCGGGACGTGGTGAGCCGCGCCATGAACGCCGCGTTGTCCATCTCCACGCCTTCCAGGTACGAATCCGCGCCGAAGATGATGACCTGGGGGATAACGGGGATGTCGTAACGGCGCGCGATGTCGGCGGGGAGCCCCGAAGTGGTGTCGGTGATGATCTTGACCATGAGTTCGTCTCCTCTCGTGGGGGATGGTTGCGCGCATTATAGCGGACAACCGCAGGCGCGTAAAGGGCTACATGCCCGCGCCCGACCTACTGCGCGCCCTTGAACACGCTCGGTAGGAACACCCGCACGCGGTCGGCCGTGGTGCGCACCACGTAGAAATCGGACGGCCCCGGAATCTCCGTCAGCGGCCAGGACACAGCATCGCGGAACCCCGCGAGGACGATGCTCCCGTCGGAGGCCCGAATCACCGCGCGCGCATCGTCGTTGTCCGCCCCGCCCCACATCCATATCCACAGGGGATAGCCGTCGCTGCCGAGCCGCAGCATGGTAAAGTTGTCAAAGTTCATCTCCGGCGTCTGATACGCCTGGGAGTACGCCGACACCACGTACCCGCCGTCCGGCATCTGGACAACGTCAAAAGCGCCATCATAGCGGCCCCGACTTCGGACAATCCGCGTCCACGACACGTCCGCGCTGGCATCCAGTTTCACAATCCACGTATCCTCGCTGGGGAACTGCTCGGCGACGCTCGTCGCGCCCACGAGAATGGCCCCACCATCCGCCGTGGGCCTGACTTTCATGAACTTGCTCTTCGGCCCATCGGGGAACGACCTGCTCTTGAGAAGGTTTCCGGCAGAGTCCAGCACGAGGTAGGTTGCAAACCCCTGCTGGAACAAACCACCGCAATCCGCAGTACACGTATCGGCGGCGACAAGGAGTTTGTCATCTTGGAACGGCGTGATGGACGCGCCCCCGTCCGTCGCTCCGAGATCATAGGTTTTGTCCCACAGGATGTCGCCGGTCGGGGTCATCTTCAGGAGCCACACGTCGGATTTCCCGTCCTGGACACCGTAGGACGCGGTCGCGCCGATGGCGAAGAGGTTTCCATCGGAGGACAGGATGATCTCCGCCAAGGAGTCGTCCAGGCTGCCGCCCAGCGTCTTCTGCCACGCCACGTCGCCGTCGGGGGTCATCTCCACGAGCCACGCCTGTCTCGCGGAGAGGAAGACATACTTGCTGCCCGCGATGATGTAATTGTCGCCCCGAACGACAAGCGAGACCAGCAGGTCGGCCCCGTTGCCCCCCAACTGGCGTGTCCAGAGGACATCGCCCTGTCCGTCAATCTTGACCACCCAGCCATCGTAGTTGCAGCCCAGCACGCACGGGGTGGGGCCGGTCGCCCCCACGACGACGAAGTCCCCCTGGGGCGTCTCGGCGACGGCCCAGGCGAGGTCGGCCTTGCCCTGGTTGTCGTACTGCCGCTCCCAGGTGAGCGGCGGGGAGTCGGCGGGGGTAGCGAGCGAGGCGGGGGCGATGGCCGGTCGCAGGCCACAGTCGGCCATCCCCGCCGGGACAGCGGGAGCACCGCCCGCCAGCAGAATCAACGCGGCGACGAGCAAACGCCTCATGGTGTGTCCTCCTTGCCCTTACGGCACACCCCATCGGGCGCGATACCTAACCTACCCCTGATCATCTGTCATGCGAGGGCGCACAGCGCCCGAAGCAATCCCCGTGCCCTGTCATTCTAAGGCGCGGAGCGCCGAAGAATCTCGCCAACCGAGATTGCTTCGCATCGCTCGTAATGACAGAGCGGTAGGGTACGTGCGACGCACCTCGGAGGTGCGTCGCACGTGAACCGACTAGGCTGCTGGAATCTCGTCAGCCGAGATACTCCGCTCGCGATGACATTCGTGGGCGTTGTGCAAACTCGTGGATGCCGCCGCTACCGTTCAAAGATCGTTTCCAACGCGTTGGCGGGCGCGCCCTTGCCCAGCGCCACCATCAGCCCGATGCGCGCCTTCTGGCCGTTGAGACCGCCCGCGAAGTAGGCGCCCTTCGCTCGGTTGTCGCGGTACGACCCCGAGAAGCCGTACTTGTCGTACACGCGCCCCTCGGGGCAGCGCGACGCGATAACCACCGTCGTCCCCCTGGAGATGGCCTTGCTGATGCCCGGCAGCCACCACGGCGGGATACGCCCCCCGCCCAGCCCCTCCAGCACGATGCCCTTCATCTCCGCCGCCAGGGCGCACCGCAGGAAGTCGTCCTCCATGCCCACGGCCAGTTTGATGAGCGCCACCTTCGGCTCCAGCGCCTCGCACAGCACGGTCTTGCGGGAGATGCGATGGACGAAAAACACCTTGTCGGGGTCCACACGGCCCAACGGCCCCCAGCCGGGCGAGGCGAACGTGTCGGGGGACAGGGTGTGCATCTTGGTTACGTGGCGGGCGGCGTGAATCTCGTCGTTCAGCACCACGAGGACGCCCAGGTTGCGCGCGCGAGGTTCCGCCGCCACCCGCACCGCCGCCACAAGGTTCGCCGGCCCCTCGTACCCCAGGTCCGACGACGTGCGCATGGCCCCCGTCAGCACAACGGGCTTCTCGCCGGGGATGGTCAGGTCCAGCAGGAAGGCGGTCTCCTCCAGCGTGTCGGTGCCGTGGGTGATGACGATGCCGTCCACATCGGACTCCTGCGCGGCGGCCAGCACCCGACCCCGAATCGTCCACATCAGGTCAATCGTCATGTGCGCGCCCGGGATGTTGCAGATTTCCTCCACCTCCACGGGTGGCGCGTCGGGCGGGAGAAACCGCTGGAAGTCGGCGCCGGTGAGGGCGGGAACCGCGCCCTGGCCGGGCTGGGTCTCCCGCATGGCGATGGTGCCGCCTGTGGTAAGAATGCGTATCTTGCCCACGGTTCGCTCCTTTCGGCTGTCGTCGTGGCGGGGAAGCGAGCCTGCGTAGAGGCACAGGCACGTCCCCCGCACGCGACTATACCGCAGTTCGGGGGGCGTGTCAAAGGTGCCGCAACCGCGGGCCTACGGGCGCCCAGGGCCGATGGCCGAAGGCTCGTTACCGCGGGCGGTCCCTTACCGGCAACGCACCACCAGTTCGTGGGACTTGCGGTCGCCGAGTTTCGCGCGCACCCGCTCGCCCAGGATTTCTTGCCCGTCCAGTCGGATGCTGACCACGTCGCCGCCCAGGTTGTAGGGCACAGCAACACCCAGCACGCTTACGGACACCCGGCCAGGCTCTGTGGCGTCCACCTCCACGGTCAGACGGGGGAGCGACACGCTGCCCGACCCGCCCGACGGGATGGGAGCCGACGGCAGGCTCACGCCCGGGATGGGGAACGGCAGGCTGCCGGGCAGGATGATGGTGCTGCACCCTTCGTTGACGATGGTGATGTCCACCGCCGTCGCCTCGCCGTAGATGACCGCCGCGCCGACGATGACTGCCGCCGCGACGAACGCGCCCGCCAGGATTTTGCCTCCCGCTCGCCCCGCGGGAAAATGCTTCAGCAGGCGCTCAATCTCCATGTCCAGCACCTTGCAGGCCTGTTTCAGCCCTTTGCGCGTCGTGTCCGTGGGCCGCATGGCGCTCTGGATGCGCTCGTAGGGCTCGGGGGGAATCACCGGCGCGTACTCCTGGAGCAGGTCGGCCAAGTCGCGCATGAGGCTGTACCATTCGTCGGCGGTGTTGAGGAGTTTGCAGGCGGCGCGCAGGCGCTTGAGGTACAGGAGGAAGGCCGCGCGCGCCTTTTTCTTCTTCTCCTTCTCCTCCTTGCGGGTCATGGAACGGCTGGGCATCGCGTGCCCTCCTTCCTCGGCGCGGCCTTGGCGGCCAGCGCCGAATGCGCCGAGTGTAGCACATCCCGGCGCGGCGTCAAGGGCCGCTCGCTCGGGGGCATTTCCATTTTGGGGCGAGAGTAACCGAATGTCGTTAGGTTGCCGAGCGGAATCTACCTCACCCATCCCCACCCCGGCCCTCCCCTTTCCTCTCCGCCCGCGGAGAGGAAAGGGGAGGGTGTGGGAGGGGTTAGGTGAGGTCAAGCAGCCCCATCGCTCTACGTCAGGCGGCGAAAGAGGCTGCCCATTGCAGCAGCCTTGCCCCCAAACTGAAATGCACCCTCGCTCGCACGCACAGGACCGGGCAGCCGCCGCTCCCCGTCATTCTGACTGAGCCGCGAAGAATCTCGCCGACCGAGAGGCTTCCCTTCGGCTCCGCACGACAGAGCAAAGGGACTGCGCATCGCCATTCGCGCCTTGAAAGCCCGCGCGGCTTGTGCTATCCTGTGTCCACCACAGCGGGAGGTTTGAGGAAATGGACGAGCAAGAACTCCTCGCCCTCCTCCAGCGCGCTGCAGACAAACGCTGGGCCTCGCTGGACTTGGGCTACAAGGACCTGACGGCGCTCCCGCCGCAGATCGCGCGGCTCACAGAACTCCGCTCGCTTGATCTGGGCGGCAATCCCCTGACGACGCTGCCGCCGGAAATCGGCCAACTGGCCAGTTTGGAATCCCTGTCCGTTATGACCAGCGCACTGGAAACACTGCCGCCCGAAATCGGCCAACTGTCGCGGCTCCGCACGCTGAAACTGGTATCCAACCACCTCACCGCGCTGCCGCCGGAAATCGGACGCCTGGGCCAGCTGAAAACCCTGGACGTCGCCGTGAATCGGCTGAAGGCCTTGCCGCCCGAAATCGGGAACCTGGCCAACTTGGAGACGCTGGACCTCACCGCCAACCACATCGCGGCATTGCCGCCGGAGATTGGCCGCCTGACCCGGCTGCGCTACCTGAGCCTAAGCGGAAGCGATTTGAGCACCCTGCCCCCGGAAATCGGCCATCTCACGAACCTGGAGACGCTGGACCTGAGCCAGAACCGACTCGGGCAACTGCCCCCGGAGATCGGGAACCTGTCGCGACTCCGCACGCTGGACGTGTCGGATAACATCCTCATGGACCTGCCGCCGGAGATTGGCCGACTGGCGAGCCTGGAGGTGCTCAACCTGTACGCCAACGATCTGATGACGCTGCCGCCCGAAATCGGCCAACTGTCTCGGCTCCGCACGCTGGTCGTCGCGTTCAATCAACTGATCGGGCTGCCGCCGGAGATCGGCCGCCTGGCGAACCTGGAGGAACTCAACGCCCAGGAGAACCAGATGCACTGGGTGCCGCGCGAACTGGCCAACCTGAGGAATCTGAAAAAACTGGACCTCCGCGGCAACCGGCTGCGGTTCTCGCGCGACCTGCTGGGGGAAGTGGACAACCCCGGAGCGATCCTCGCCCGCCTGCGGTAGTGCTTGGCAACAGGGAAGTTCGTCGCTACGCGCCCCAGAATGACGTGCGATACCCTCGCAGGGTGCATTTCAGTTCGGGGGCAAGGCTGCTGCAATGGGCAGTCTTTTTCGCCACCCGACATAGGGCGATGGGGCCGCTTGACCTCACCTAACCCCTCCCATACCCTCCCCTTTCCTCTCCGCGGGCGGAGAGGAAAGGGGAGGGCCGGGGTGGGGATAGGTGAGGTAGATTCTGCGCGACAACCTAACGACATTCGGTTACTCTCGCCCCAAAATGGAAATGCACCCCCTCGCACAGGCGGTTGCACGCTGCCCCCCCGAGGTGTATAATTCCCCCAGAACTGTCCGTGAGGGAAGGGCATGGACAATCGCGAGGTCGCCGAAATCCTGGAGCGCATCGCCGACATCCTGGACATCCTCGGCGAGGTCCCCTACAAGGGGGTCGCCTACCGCCGCGCCGCCGACCAGATCGCCCATCTGCCGGAGCCCATCACCGAAGTCTGGAAGCGCGGCGAGTTGCGCACCATCCCAGGCGTCGGCGAGGCGATGGAAAAGAAGATATCCGAACTCCTCTCCACGGGCCGCCTGGAATACTACGAGCGGCTCAAGGAGAAGGTCCCCATGGGCGTCCTGGACCTTCTCGCCATCCCCGACGTCGGCCCCAAGACGGCGAAACTCCTGTGGGAGAAACTGGGCATCACCAGCGTCGGCGAGGCCGAGCAGGCCGCCCGCGAGGGCCGCATCCGCGTCCTGCCGGGCATGGGCGCGCGCTCCGAGCAGAAGATTCTGGAGGGCATAGAGTGGCTGCGGCGGCGGAGCGGGCGCATCCCCCTGGCCGACGCCTGGCCCGTGGCCGATGAGATTCTGGCGGCCCTGGCCGAGACGCCGGGCGTCGTCAAGGCGTCGGCGGCGGGGAGCCTGCGCCGGCGCAAGTCCACCATCGGCGACATTGATCTGCTGGTGGCTGCCGTGGACCCCGAGCCGGTCATGCGTGCTTTCGCGGCGCTGCCCATGGTCGCCGAGGTCTCGCTCAGCGGGCCGACCAAGACCTCGGTCATCCTGCGTAACGGGCTCCAAGCGGACCTGCGCGTCCTGCCGGTGGAACGGTACGGCTCGCTGCTCCAGTATTTCACCGGCAGCAAGGAGCACAACGTCCACCTGCGCGGCCTGGCCCAGGACATGGGCCTGAGCCTCAGCGAGTACGGGTTCAAGCGCGGCGACGAGGAGATTCTGTGCCCCGACGAGGAGGACGTGTACCGCACGCTGGGCCTGCCCTGGATTCCGCCGGAACTGCGCGAGGACCGCGGCGAGATTGAGGCGGCCCAGGCCGGGACCCTGCCCCATCTGGTGGAGGAGGCCGACATCCTGGGCGACCTGCACGCCCACACCGAGTGGAGCGACGGCGCGGCAAGCCTGGAGGTCATGGCCGAGGCCGCCCACCGCAAGGGGTACCGGTACCTCGTCATTTCGGACCACTCCCAGGGCCTGGGCATCGCCCGCGGGCTGACCGCCGAGCGCCTGCGGGAACAGCGGGCCGAAATCCAGCGTCTCAACAGTGAGTACGCCGACTTCACGCTCCTGCAGGGCGTGGAGGTGGAGATTCGCGGCGACGGCATGCTGGACCTGCCCGATGACGTGCTGGCCGAGTTGGACGTGGTCATCGCGTCGGTGCATTCAGGGCTGCGCCAGCCGCGCGAGGAGATCACGGCGCGGGTGGTGCGGGCCATGCAGAACCCGTACGTGGACATCATCGGCCACCCGCTGGGGCGCATCCTGGGCCAGCGCGACGAGACGGCTATAGACGTGGAGGCACTGCTGCGGGTCGCCGCCGAGACGGGGACGGCGCTGGAGGTGAACGCCATCCCGCTGCGGCTGGACCTGGACGATGTCCACATCCGCCGGGCCATCGGCATGGGCGTGAAACTGGCCATCAACAGCGACGCGCACAATCCGGCGGGGCTGAACGCCATGACCTACGGCGTGGCGACGGCGCGCCGCGGCTGGGCCGAGCCGAAGGACATCCTGAATACCCTGCCCGCCGAGGAGATGCGGGCGCAACTGAAGCGCGCAAGGGCAAAGTAGCCGGCGAGTGCGCAGTGTGATTGCGGAGGAGATATGCCGTACAACGAGGACCCCAAGGAAATTGACCACTTGCCCAATCCCAAGTGGAGCAAGCAGGCCATAGACCTGCACCCGCGGCGGGCGCTGTTCCCGTGGTGGGTCTGGCCGGTGGCGATCCTCGCCGCCGTGCTGACGTTCGTCATCGTGTGGTTCGGGTTCGTTGCGCCGTCGCTGCGTGCGGGCCAGGTGGTGGCCTACACGCCCACGCCGACCGCCACGCCCACGGTGGCGATCCCCACGGGCCTGCCGCCTGTCCCACCCACGTCCATGCCCACCGCCGCGCCGACGGACACGCCGGAGCCGACCCGCGCGCCCAGCGGAACCATCGCGGTGGGCGGCAAAGTGCGCGTAACCGGCACCGGCGTGGCCCGCCTGAACATACGCCAAGCGCCGGGCACCAGCGCGGCCGTCGTGGCGCGCGCCGAGGACGGGCACGAGTTCACCGTGCTGGAAGGCCCGCAGACCGCCGACGGGTACCAGTGGTGGAAGGTTCAGGACAGCCAAGGCGTGGTCGGCTGGGCTGCGGCCAACTGGCTGGAGCCTGTGCCCTGATTGGCGGCCCTAGTGGGCCGTGCGCGGCAAGGTAGGCTTGATGATGCTGCCGCAGTAGGCGCACTGGCCCACGCCCGGACTGACCCACTTGAGTTCGCTGGGGATGACCGGCGCGCCGCAGGACGGGCATCGGTCGGGCAGGCGCGCGGCCAACGCAGCGGCCCGCAGGTACTGCCGTTCCGTGAGGCGCGGCGGGCCGGCGGGCGCTTCGGGCGGCGTCTCGGCTTCCTGCACCAGGCGGGCCGCCAGTTCGGGGTAGCCGCGTTCGCCCAGGAGCGCCGCGGCGCGCTGGGCCACCGAGCGGATGCGGTCGGGCCGGCCCGCCAGCGCCAGCAGACTCATCGCGTGGAGCGTCTCATCGGCGGCCTCGCGGGGGCGGCCGAGTTCCAGTAGGCAGCGCGCCGCCTGGAGAAATCCGTCGGCGGCGGGTTCGTACAGGCCACGCTCCTCGGCTTCGCGGGCGAGCGTGGTGAAGATGGGCAGGGCTTCGGCGTACTGGCCGGCGCGCAGCAGTTGCTCGGCGCGCATGAGGGCAATACGGGCGCGGGGCGCTCGTGGCGGCATTCGCATCGTTGACCTCCCTGTGCGAACTGGGCGCATTATAGCGCGGGCCGCCGCGCTGCGCAAGCGCCTCTGTAACTGCCACAGTCGGTCTCAATCTCCGTTGGGAGCAGTGTCATTCTGACCGAGCCGCGAAGAATCTCGCCAACCGAGATGCTTCGCTTCGCTCAGCATGACAGCGGATTACACAGGGCGCATGTACCGGCTCGCCAACGAAAACCGTAGCCGCAACCGGTTTCGCCCCGTGTCGCGAACCGCGTATGATCCCCGCCTGCGATTGGGCTTCCCCGTTCCGCGCCCCCGCTGGGGCACGTTGCGCGGCGCAAGCGTCATGGGGCCGCGACCGCACGCCAATCGTAGGGAAATCGTAGGGTAAGCGTCAAGCAGCACACGGGGAGTTGTGCTATTCTGTATGCAGAACAAAGGCATGGTTCTTGGCCATAATGTCAGGATGGCTGGTGGCCTGACCCAGAGCTTCCCCCGAAAGCGTGTGTCAGGAACCATGCCTACATAGGGTATCTCTTCTTCTCCTCCTTTTCACATAGAGAGCCGAGGCGGCCCACCTCGGCTCTCAGTGTTGTACGCGGGCCGTCGCTCCCCGCGAAGGGCGCGCTTGCCGCTCCGAAACAAAAGAAGGGCCCCGAAGGGCCCTTCTCGCTTACCAGAGGCAGGCGTCGCTTACTTGAACGCCCCCATGACCTCGTCAATGACCTTCATGAGGGTATCCACAGGCTTGTCGCCCGCTTCCACGAGGTAGCCGCCGTTCTGGGTGTGCACATTGAAGGCCACCAGTTCGCCAACGGCATCCTCGTTGATCGCGACGGCCCGGTGGCAGCCACCGCAGGCCCTGGAGCCGGGACCGGTAACATACGACGGAACAGCACCGATGTTCCGGGTCCGATTCTTCAGGGTCGCGCTGGCCGAGAGCAGGCCGGGCAGCGACTTGGTCTCGCTCGCAGCCTCGTAGGTCCCCTTGACGTGGCAGGCCTCGCAGTTGGTGATACCATGCGTCGGGAACGGGAACTCAATGTGGTGCTCGTAGTGCATGGCCTGCACCGGGTCGGCGAAGTCAATGCTGCCGACGTCGTACGGCTGCATCGCATGGGTCGCATGGATGTAGGAATCCAGCGACCGCGACTGCATCTCCAGATGGGCAGCGCCGCTCTTGGTGATGTGGCACATGCGGCAGACGACCGCATTGCCGCCGCGATCTGGCGTGTGGAACGTGGTGCCCAGCGCGCCGTGGCAGTTGTCGCAGCCGTCGGCCACCTTGACGATGGGCTTGTTGAACTTGTCGTCAAAGGCGTTGGCGCCGAAGTCAAAGGTGCGGGACGGGGCGACCAGGGCGACCATAACGCCGTCCGCGTTCTTCAGAGCCGGCATGACCGCGACCTCCGCGCGCTTCACGGAGCCGTTGGTCAGCAGGTCGGCCCACTGGGACAGGTCAAACGTCGCCTCCCACTTGCCGGCGCCGGTTGAGGTTACCTTGACGTTCGGGTGCTCCTCGCCCAGCGCGGCTTCCAGGATCGGCTGGTCGTTGCGGTCAATCTTGCCGTCGCCGTTGGTGTCCACAAGGCGCTCATGACCGCCGAGGACGAAGTCCTTCGTGTCCCACCCGTACAGGCTGACCAGCACGGTCGGAACGATGTCCGCCGCGTTGACGCCTTCCAGGTCGGGATCCTCGGCCGCGCTGAAGGCGAAGGTGAGTTTGTTGTCGGCGAAGGACGCGCTGTCAATGCTGACCTTGATGGCGTCCGAGTACTTCTGGCCAGATGCGGTGTAGATGGCCTTGTCGTAGCCGGTGTGGATCTTGCTGAAGCCACGAGCCGCCTTGCCCTCGCCGTGGCAGGTGGTGCAATCCACGGTGTTCAGGTCCAGGTTGTCATGGATGGGCGACGGCAGGATACCCTTCAGCGCGGGCGCATGGGTCTCCAGACCCTCAACGCTCGTTACCGGGTGGCAACTCTTGCAGACTTCCGTCTTGAAGTTCGCGTCGGCCAGAATCTTGTCCAGTTTGCCCTCGTGGCAGGTTACGCAGTTGGCCATAGACTGCGGATACGGGAACTCCATGGCGTGCGACATGTGCACGTCGTTCATCACCGTGGTCTTGTACGCAAACTGGGCCTTGATCTCAGGCGTTACGTTCTCTTCGCTCTCCAGGACCGGAATTGCCTTGGCCGGATCGGTAACCAGCAGTTGCCACTCAAAGTGGCCGCCCTCGCCGTTGTCCAGGTGGCAGACCTTGCAGGTGTAGAAGTCCGTTGCCGGGTCGCCATCAACCTGGGCATAGATGTAGCCGTGCTTCAGGTAGGGCACCGTGTGGCACTTCTCGCAGCCCGCAACGTTGGCCGGGGACGTGTAGTCCACACCCTTGCCGGTTTCCTTCATCCCCACGAACGGGTACTTGCCCTGGCTGACGCGGGCGGGCAGCCTGCCGACGATCTCATCCGTGCCGTACACGACGATGAGACCGTTCATGGCCGCCAGGTTCGTGGTGCCGGTAACCACAGTCGTCGCAACGCCCTGGCCGTCATAGGTGGTCTTCCCTTTCAGGGACAGACGGCCGCGGGCGGGCTCAAACTGGAACTTGGAATCGGCGTAGGGTACGAAGTACACGGCCCACGAGTCCGCCTGCCGCACGTCAAAGGGGGCGCCGTTCTTGGTCAACTTGAAACTGACCTTGCTGGTATCGGGCGGCGTGAACGAGTAGGTGATGTCGGAAACCTTGATGACGCCATCCTGATACAACTGGTCATAGTAGGTCTGGTGCGTGGCGCCCGCGCGCTTGTGGCAGACGGTACAAGTCTCGGGCTGGCTGGGCAGCGTAACGAGGGTAGTAGGGCCGGCAGGACCCTGAGGACCGGCAGGGCCCGGAGGGCCAGCAGGACCTTGAGGGCCGGCGGGGCCCTGAGGGCCAGCGCAGCCTGCCATCAGCGCTGCGGCCAACAGCAGGACAAAGCAGAACCCTAGTGCAGCGATGAGTTTCTTGGACATCTTGCCTCCTCCTTAGGCAATTGGTTTTGGGTTTGCGTCCGCATACGAACACGGGTGGCCCCGTCGCACCAAGGGGTGAAGCCCGCGTGCCCTCGGTAACGACACGGTCCGCGTCGGCGCATTCCGGCCCCCAATGGGCCGCAGACCGACGGGACAAGCGGTTGACAGGTGCAACGGCAGCCGGTGTTCATGCAGGCGAACGCCTTGCGGCTCATGGTTACCGGTCTCCACCGCCCCAACCGCCAGGTTGGGATGGACGGTTACGACCCCGCGCTACCCTCTCGGCAGCGCATCGCGATCCGCTCGGTGCTTGGCATAGCACGGACGAGCGGTAGGGATGTAACCAGGAGCACATGCATCGCGCTTCACGGCGTTGTGATGCTGCTTGACACCCATGCTACGGATGAGAAACGGCAAGAACCTACTCTAGACCACCACCTCCTTTCTCGCCCACGCCGGGAAGGTCGCCGCCTGCTGCGCGGAACGCGGAAACCCTCTCCTGCGCGAGCGCCTGATGCGTGTTCCCCCGAGGGCCTTGGTTCAAGGAACACGGGTTTCCAATCCTGTCTCCTGGATGAGGCTTGGATACAGTATACCACACCGGCCCCGCATTGTCAAGTATCCTGCTCAAGTTATTTGCATATCTTATCCAAATAGGTGCATTTGCCTATCTTATCGCAGCCCCCGAAGCAATCCCCGGGGGTGTGAGATTGCTTCGCTTCGCTCGCAACGACACGCACAAAATGTCATCGCGAGGGCGCGCAGCGCCCGAAGCAATCCCCGGGGGTGTGAGATTGCTTCGCTTCGCTCGCAAGGACGGTGGAGGGAGTGTCATTGCGAGGGCGCGTAGCGCCCGAAGCAATCCCCGGGGGTGTGAGATTGCTTCGCTTCGCTCGCAAGGACGGGAAGACTGTTACGTTGAGGCGCGTCGCTGGTGGCCTGTACCGGCGGCGCATGCGTCGCCCGTGCACAAGCGCCGCCGCGCGATTGCACACTGCGACGCGGCGCAGAATCACAGTGCCGCCAACGGGCGTTGAAACGAGACCCGGCGGCCAGCGTTTGCCCGCCCCCGCCGCGGGTGCTATAATTGCGCCGCGCGAATGGGCTGAGAGGATCACCGCAGAGCGCGCCGAAATCCACCTCGCGTTCTCGCTGTGTTCTTCGCGCTCCGGGCGGTGGGAATCTCGCCGGCGAGGCATCATATCTTCCATCATGGGAGGGCATCCATGGCGCGACGGCGCGGACGGCGCAGCACAGGCCAGATTTTTCTCTACATCCTGAGCGGGGTTGTGGTCCTCAGCATGGCGCTGGGCTATGCGTTCCTCGGGGCCCCTGCGCCGCAACCGGCCCCCACCCTGCCGCCCGCAGCCCAGACGGCGAACCGCACCGCCGCGCCCACTGCCGGACCGTCGGCCACGCCCGCGCCCCTGCCCACCATGACGCCCGTGCCGCTCGCCGCGCGCCCCACCCTGGACCCCTCGGCCACGACCTACTCCTTCGCGGTCATCGGCGAGTCTGCCGACAACCCCGACGTGTACAAGGCGCTGCTCAATCAGATTGTAGCCGACGGCAACAGTTTCCTCATCCACCTGGGGAACATGACGGCCAAAGGCTCGGCGGCCGAGTTCCAGGCGTGGCGCGAGTCCATGGCCGACTTCCCGCTGCCGGTGTACACCGTTCCGGGCAACCAGGACGCCCCGGACGGCTCGCTCGCCAACTACCTCGCCTTTACGGGCGCGCCGGGCCCCCACTACTCCTTTGACATCGGGCAGGTGCACTTCGCCGTCGCCGATGCGTCGCGCGGCTATCTGGTGGCCGAGGAGACCGCCTGGCTGGACGCGGACCTGGCGGCCACGCAGAAGCCGGTGAAAATCGTGGCGCTGCACTACCCGCCCTTTGACCCGCGTGGCTCCGGCCAGGTGCTGACCATGGGCAACGAGGCGTTCACGACCCTCATGCGCCACCGGGGAGTGCGTTACGTCTTCGCCGGCCACATCCGCGCCTACGACCAATCCACGCGCGACGGCGTCATCTACGTCATTTCGGGCGGGGGCGGCGCGCCCCTGTCCCGCAGCGCGGACCAGGGCGGGTTCTACCACTACGTGCGCGTCTCGGTCAACGGCACCGACGTGCAGACCGAGGTGCGCAGACTGGCACAGTGAGGCGGTCAACGCCTGCACCAGGAGGCGACCATGTCCGTACAGGAAGAAATCCAACGCCTGCGGGAACTCATCCGATACCACAACTACCGCTATCATGTGCTGGACGCGCCGGAAATCTCCGACGCCGAGTACGACGCCCTGTTCCAGCGGCTCAAGGCGCTGGAGGCCGAGCACCCCGAACTCATTACCCCCGACTCGCCCACCCAGCGCGTCGGCGGGGCGGTGCTGGAGCGGTTTGAGAAGGTGCGCCATCCCCGCCCCATCCTCAGCCTGGCCAACGTCTTCTCGGAGGAGGAACTGCGGGCGTGGGAGGAGCGCAACCGCAAACTCCTACCCGACGGCACGCCGCTGGAGTACGTGGTGGAGCCGAAGATTGACGGCCTGACCGTGGTGCTGACTTATGTCAACGGCGTGTTCACCCAGGGGGCCACCCGCGGCGACGGCGAGGTGGGCGAGGACGTTACGGCCAACCTGCGCACGGTGCGCCAGGTCCCCCTGCGGATTCCCGTAACGGGCACCGAGCCCCCGCCCGCCCGGCTGGTGGTACGCGGCGAGGCGTACATGGCACTGGCCGACTTTGAGGCGTTCAACCGCCGCCAGGAGGAGCGCGGCGAGAAGACCTTCGCCAACCCGCGCAACGCGGCCGCCGGTTCGCTCCGCCAGTTGGACCCCACCATCACGGCCTCGCGCCCGCTGCGCCTCTACACCTACGCCATCGTGGACGCCGATGGCGTGGAGATCACCCGCCAGTGGGATGTGCTGGAGTACCTCAAGCGCATGGGGTTCCCCGTGGCCGACGGGTGCGAACTCTGCCCCGACCTGGACGCGGTCATGAAGATGTACCGCGTGTGGGAGTCGGAGCGGGACACGCTTGCCTACGAGATAGACGGCGTGGTCATCAAGATCAACGACCTGCGGGTTCAGGACGCCCTGGGGTACGTGGGCAAGGACCCGCGCGGGGCCGTGGCGTTCAAGTTCCCGGCGCGGCAGGCGGCGACGAAACTGCTGGCCGTGGGCATCAACGTGGGCCGCACCGGCACGCTCAACCCCTACGCCATCCTGGAGCCCGTGCGCCTGGGCGGCGTTACCATCAAGCAGGCCACGCTCCATAACTTTGACGACATCGCCCGCAAGGACATCCGCGTGGGCGACACGGTCATCCTCCAGCGCGCCGGCGACGTGATTCCCCAGGTGGTGGGGCCGGTGGAGTCGCTGCGCGACGGCGACGAGCAGCCCATCACGCCCCCCACCCACTGCCCCGTGTGCGGCGAGCCAGTGTACCGCGCCGAGGACGAGGTAGCCTACTACTGCGTCAACGCCTCGTGCCCGGCCCAGTTGGTGCGCAAGGTGGAGCACTTCGCCTCGCGCGGAGCCATGGACATCGTGGGGTTCGGCTCGCGCCTGGCCGAGCAGTTCGTGGAAGCGGGCCTGCTCCACGACGTGGCCGACTTCTACTGCCTGACCAAGGAGCAGATTCTGAGCCTGGAGGGGTTCGCCGACAAAAGCGCCGAGAACCTGCTGGCGGCCATTGAGGCGTCCAAGAACCGCCCGCTTCAGCGGCTGCTGACGGCGCTGGGGATTCGCCACGTGGGGAGCATCGTGGCCGGCATCCTGGCCGACCACTTCGGCTCCATAGACGCGCTGATGGCCGCGACCGAGGAGGAGTTGCAGCAGGTGCCCGGCCTCGGCCCGTACACGGCGCGGGCGGTGGTGGAGTTCTTCGCCAGCCCCAGCAACCGCGCGGTGATTGAGAAACTGCGGCGGGCCGGCGTGCGCCTGGCCGACGTGCGGGCCGAAGCACCTGCGGGACCTCAGCCGCTGGCGGGCAAAACCTTCGTCATCACGGGAACCCTGCCCACCATGAGCCGCGAGGAGGCCACCGAGTACATCCGCGCCCACGGGGGCAAGGTTACCGACTCGGTCAGCGCCAAGACCGACTACCTGGTGGTGGGCGCGTCCCCCGGCGGGACCAAGTACAACCGCGCCGTGCAGTTGGGCATCCCGATGATAGACGAGGAGGCCCTGCGCCGCATGGCCGAGGGAGGCTGACGCAAGCCGTCGGGCCTGCACGCGGGTTGAACGTCGGTGCGAATTCGCGCACATTCGCGCTATTCGCGGACGGATTCCCCCACCGGCTCGGTTTGTCGGGCCACCCTCTTCCGGCTATACTTGCGGCATGAGCCAGGAACCCGACTACTACGCCATCTTGCAGGTGCACCCGAACGCCGAGCCGGAAGTCATAGAAGCGGCCTACCGGCGGCTGGCGGCCAAATACCACCCCGACGTGAACCCAAGCCCCGACGCCACGGCGCGGATGCAGGAAATCAACGAGGCGCACCGTGTGCTGAGCGACCCGTCTCGGCGCGCCGCCTACGACGCGCACCGTGCCCGTGCCGTGTCCCGCCCGGCCAGGCCCAACGCCCCGCGCTCCGACCCCTGGCAACAAGCACGCCACTTCGTCGCCTGGTTTGTGGTCCTGGTGCTGCTGGGGGAACTGTATCAGCGGGTAGGCGGGCGCGGGCTGCTCATCCTCGTGGCCCTGGGCGGCGTGTTCTATCTCCTCTGGAAATCGCGCCGCATCTTCTAGCGCTTCACCGCGGAGGCGTAGAGTGCGCAGAGAAACGACCGTAGATTCGGACCGCGAAGGGCGCCAAAGGGGTTCGCGACTTTCGCGTTCTTTCGTGGCTTCCGCGGTCCAAACCCTACCTGTGATTGCGAGCGAAGCGAAGCGATCCAGTCGGCCCACGTGCGACGCACCTCGGAGGTGCGTCGCACGTGCTTTTTCACGCCATTGTGCGCGAAGCATCTCGCTTGACGAGATTCTTCGCGGCTTCGCCGCTCAGAATGACAGGGCGGGGGCTGTCATTGCGAGCGAAGCGAAGCAATCTCGCATCCCGGAGATTGCTTCGGGTGCTTCGCACCCTCGCAATGACAATCCCTACCTGTCATTGCGAGCGAAGCGAAGCAATCCAGTCGGCCCACGTGCGACGCACCTCGGAGGTGCGTCGCACGTGCCTTTTCACGCCATTGTGCGCGAAGCATCTCGGTTGACGAGATTCTTCGGGGCGCTTCGCGCCTCACTAGGGACAATTCATGAATTGTCCCTACGGGCGCTTCGCACCCTCGCAATGACAAACCATCAAGAACCCCTGCGGTCCAGCACCAGCCATCCTACGCCCAGAACCGCACCGCGTCCACCAGGAACGTCTCAAAGTTTATCGTGCCACGGTAGAACTGGAGCGAGAAGTAGGCGATGTCGGCGGCACGCAGTCCCGGCGACGAATCGGCGGGCAAGTTGACGAACCCCGCACCCCAGGGCGTGCCCCACTGCCACGTCAGGTAGTCGGTGGATGGGTGGTTGCCCAGGATGAGGAAGTAGTACATCGGGTAGATGGGAACCGTGCTCCCAATCTGGGTGCGGACGCCGCCGATGCACTTGTACGCCTTGATGCCCGCGCTGGACATTTCAAACTCGGTGTAGTTGCCGGCATCCTTGACCGAGCGCAGGACGAGTTTGGCGCTGGTGGCGGGGTAGAAAAACACCACGGTCATCTTGTAGCGCGGCAGGTTGCCCGGGTCGGTGCAGCGCAGTTCGGCGGGGTTGGGGTTGGCGGTCGTGGACTGCCACACGTACAGCCAGTGGGGATACCAGGACAGGTTCCAGCCCGAGCCGGTGGCCGCGACGGGCTCCGCAGCCCACGCCCAACCGTTGGAGCCGATGGGGCTAGTCGTGAACTCGGCGTCGTGGATATCGGGGGACAGGGGCGCGGCAACGCGGTTGTACCAGCGGGAGGCCAGCGATGCCGGGCCGAAGGCGTTGTCCAGCCGGTCGTGCGCGTGCATGATGGTCTGGTCGGGGCTGGCGGGCGCTGCCCGCGATGCCACGATGACGGCCTGGTCGGGCGGGTCGGCGGGGTTGGCCCAGACCTCCACCGGCGTGCGTGGGGCGAGCATGTCGGCGTCCAGATGGGTAGCGGCGCGCACCGACTCCGTGCGGCGGTCGGCGTCGCCCCAGTACTCCACAACGGCGACGCGCGCTTCGGCGTCAAACGAGCGGACGATAGCCCTGCGCAGCATGGTGGCCTCCCGCTGGGATTTCGCGGGCAGCGTAGCGCAGGTCGCAGGGCTTGATAAGTGCGGGCTAGAACCCAAAGGCCAGAGTGTCCAGCATGTACTTGCCTTTCTCGCGCCCCACCTCCTGGTAGATGTCCAGCAACTCCGCGTAGGCAGTGGGGCCGCCGATGATGTCCCAAAACTCGTGTCCGATGAGCACGGCGTCGGCAAAGGGCATGTACATGCGACCGAAAGACCACCGATATTCGGCGCGCGTCGGGCCGTAAGGGTTGTAGGCCATGGCATAATAGGCTTGCACGGTCGGCCTGGCCTGGCCCAGCAAGAGGTGGATTCGCAGAATGCGTTGGGTTACTTCCAGACATTGGCCCTTGTTAGGCTGGGGCGATTTCATCTCAAAGAACAGGCGCACGCCGCTTCTGCTCAGAACATACAAGTCCGCGCGCGTGCCGCGCCTTTCCAAGTCGTCGTCCCTGCGGGCGTCCAGGACGCGCTGAATCATCTGCGCCAAAGGTGGCGGATGCTCGCCTCGGGTCGCAGCCTCCTCTGACGCTGCCACCTGACTCTCTATCTCGCCGAGCGCTGCAAGGCTGACCTCGCCCACGAGAGCGTGCCCACGCTGCGCGTCGGCGTGGTGCTCCAGCGCGATCAGGCGGGCGCATTCCTCAAATGTAGTGCCGAGGGCTGTGCTGAAGCCTCGCTCAAAGGCACTCACCCGCATCAGTTCGGGCGGGATGATGGCGGCATGAAACGGCTTCAACTGGCCTCGCGGGGACGACTTCGCCAGGTATGCAGATGGGGAGTCCAGAGCAGGAATGGGTCGCCCCTTGTAGTCGCGCACCACGTTCTCAATGAAGCCTTCCAGGTAGCCCTTGATCTTCGCGCGTGTCTCGGTGCTGATGGCTTTCTTGGGCATATCTCCCTCACGGCTTCCGCCATATGAACACGGACTCAAAAAACGCGCTGGCGCGGCGTCCCGTGCGGCGGTTCACGTGGCGCTGGAGGATGGCCTCCACCTCCACGCCGACCATCGCCGCGATCTCCCCGTACAGGTTCTCGCGGTCGCCCGCCACGACGATGAGCCGCCCGCCCGAGGGCATCGCCGCCAGGCAGCGGCGGAAGACCTCGGCGATGTCCTGCTGGTACTGCCTCTTGGCGCGCTGGCTGGAACCGTTGGCCGCGGCGCCGATCTCCTTTTCGCGCGCGTCGTCCAGGCCCAGCAGATGGTACGCGTAGGCGTGCTGCTCGTGGTAGTCAATCAGGCCCACATAGGGCGGGCTGGTGATGACGCCGTCTATAGGGGGAAAGTCGGCCGTACGCGAGTCCGCATGGACGACGGTTACCGTTGCATCGGTGCGCAGCGCCGCAAACTCCCGCACGCGGCGGAGCGTATCCAGGCTGTAGCGGTGAAGGAACTTGAACGCCTCGGTCGTCGGCTGGCAGATACGCGAGTGCTTGTAGCAGTAATACGGCTCGGTCTGGGGCTTCTTCGGGAAGTCCAGGTCAAAGTGGGTCGTCAGGCGGGCAGAGCGGGCCGATCGCGACAGGATAACCCTCAGCAGGTCCTTGTACTCGTAGCCACCCGCCTCAATCCAGTGCCGATAGGCGAGCAACTCGCGCAGGGCTTGCGGCGCGAACCACAGCCGAAGGTAGGCGTTGTCGGTATCAGACAGCGAGGCGTCGTGAACCGTTTCTTCTTCCCAGAGGCTCAATTGGCGGTTCGCCTGCTGGGCCACTGGGCGGACACGCTCCAGGATGCCCAGAACCTCCCTGCGCAGCCGCGCGTAGTCGTATCGCGCGGTCTTGGCGCGGCACAGCAAGACATTGAATGCCGACACGTCGTAGCCCAGCGCATGGATGCCCAACTCGTTGGCCTGGACCAGCGTCGTCCCAGAGCCGCAGAAGGGATCCAGCACAGTCTGCCCGGGACGGAAGTACTTGCGCAGAAAGATTTCCACCAACTGCGGGATGAACTTCCCCAAGTAGGGGTGCAGCCGATGGACGTGCTTGGTACGTTCGCGTTCGGGCAGGTCCCGCTCGCGCCAGTTGAGGTTGAGCGACTCCAGTGGCGTGTCGGGCGTTACTTCGCTGGCGACGGTCGGCGGCACGTCGGCCGCATAGAGCACAACCCGTTTCTCCTCGTTTGTCAACATGATACTCGTCTGGCCTCACGAGGTCTTTGGATGCACATCCATTGTAGCATAGAAACGGTTGGCGAACAACGCGCGGCGCGGGCGGGCTAGAACCAGTCCTTCCGCCAGAAAACCAATACCACCACCAGCGACACCAGAGCCGATACTCCCAGGATGGCAAGAAATGCCGCCGGATGTTCCTGCAGCGGCAGGCTCACATTCATCCCGTAGTAACTGGCGATCATGGTCGGCAGCGCCAGGACAATGGTAACCGACGCCAGGAACTTCATGACCACGTTCAGGTTGTTGGAGATGATGGACGCGAAGGCATCCATCATCTGGCTGAGGATGTTGGCCGAGATGTTGGTCATTTCAATTGCCTGCTGGGTTTCGGTCAGGGCGTCCTCCAGCAAGTCCTCGTCCTCCGGGTACATGTGAAACAGTTGGCTGCGCTGGAGCCGCTGGAGTACCAACTCATTGGACTTGAGCGCGGTGGTGAAGTAGGTCAGGCTCTTCTGGTACTTGAGCAGTTCCAGCACCTCGCGGTTGCGCATGGACGCCTGCAACTTGTCCTCCACGAGTTCCACGGCGCGATTGATTTCCCGCAGGTAGTTCAGGTAGCGCGCGGCGATCCGCAGCAGCAGGTGCAGCACCAGGCGGTTACGCTTGGCAGTGGACAGGCCCTTGACCCTGCCGGCGAGGAGTTCCTGGATCGCGCCATTCTCGCGCTTGCAAACGGTAACCACGCATCTGTCGGTGAGGACGATGCCCAGAGGCAGCGTGGCGTAGGGGATGTCGGACGTTTCGCCCTGGAAGCACGGGATGCGCAGGACGATCAGAACCTCGCCGTCCTCCTTTTCGGTGCGCGGCCGCTCGTCCAGGTCCAGGGGCGGCGTGAGGAAGTCCTGAGGGAAGCCCCATTCCTGGAGGCGCGCGATTTCGTCGGGCGTCGGGTCTACCACATTGATCCAGCAGCCGGGCGTTGGCTCGCTTACGGTCTGCAGGATTCCATCTTGTGTTCGGTAAATCGTGATCATGGGCTTCACCTCCTCGTCTGCGCAGGCCAGCAGGGTAGGTGCGTGGCCGGGCGATCAGGGCCTTGGGGAACGCGGCGGGCGCGGGCAAGGCCGCTGCGGCACTCTGCGGAAGGGCGGAGCAGGGGATGCTAAGGCAGGTCGCCACGGTCACCGGACCGGGTCCGAGCCTTCGCCGCACTGTGCCGCAAGAGCAGTATATGCCAAAGCGCCCCCGGCGTCAATCCGCGAGCATGGCGGATTCGGTTCTGAGGTCCGTCGCTCACCGTGATTTTGAGCGGCTACGCTGCGGAGAATCTCGCCAACCGCGGTGCTTCGCCTTCGGCTCAATATGACAGAAGAAGCCGCGAACGGGCGTCAATCGGCGCGGAGGGGAATTCGCGGACATGCGCGCCCAGACGCGGTTCCCGCCCGTGGTGCTCCGCTGCGCCCAGCATGGCACCGAATTGCACGGGCCGGATGTCCCGACCCCACGATAAAGAGGCAACCCGTGTCGGCACGGGTTGCGCGCCGGAACTCAATCCGCTACAATGCGACGCGGCAACCACAAAACCCACAAGGAGGTAAGCAGCCTATGACCGACAAGGCCCATGCCCCCAATCGCATCGTGGGATTCTTCCTGCTCACCTATGCATTCTCCTGGTTGTTCTGGATTCCCCAGGCGCTGGCCGCCAATGGCCTCGCCATCCCCCAGGGCCTGGCCGCGTTCCTATCTGGGCCGCTCAACCCCGCCGCGTTTGGCCCACTGGTCGCCGCTCTGATTCTCTCGTTGGCCGGCGGCGGGTGGAAGGCCGTGGTCGCCCTGCTCAAGCGTGGCGTGGACGCGCGCTTTCGCAAGGTGTGGCTCGTGCCCATCCTGCTCCTGCCGCCGGTCATCTTCGCGGGCGGCGTTCTGCTGTCCGTGGCCGTTGGGGCGACGCCGCTGGACACGTCGGTGCTGTCCAATCCGCCCTTCGCCATCATCGGCTTCGTGGTGGTCCTGCTGACCGCGGGGCCGCTGCAGGAGGAGTTCGGGTGGCGCGGCTACGCCCTGCCCCGCCTGCAAGGGCGCTTCAACGCACTGGCCGCGAGCCTCGTCCTGGGCGTCCTGTGGTGGTTGTGGCACCTGCCGCTGGCCTTCGTCCCGGGCAGGTTCATGGCGAACGGCTTGGGGCTGTTCCTCGCGCTCGCGCCTGAAATCATCCTGGTCAGCATCCTGTTCACGTGGATATACAACAACACAGGAGGCAGCGTGCTGGCCGCCTTGCTGTTCCACGCCGCCATGAACTGGTCCATCTGGATCGTGCTGCCGGCCATGCAGGTCAACTTGGCAATCATCGGGTTCACGGTGCTCCTGTTGGCCGTCGCGGTGGCGGTGGTCGTGGCGCGGTGGGGACCGGCCCGCCTGAGCCGGTGATGCCGGCGGAGCGGAGTGCCCCTGCAACGCGCCTACGGGGTGCGTCGCAGGTTTGCGGATTTCGTGATCCGAACGCCCCTCACCCTAGCCCTCTCCCGGCGGGAGAGGGGACGGCGGGGCCAGCCCTCCCGCGCGCCACCCCCGCGCGGTCCCGCCGCCCGCGGCTAAAGCCGTCGGGCCGAAGGGACAAAGGCCTGCGGGCTGCCCGTAGGGGCGGAGATTGCACCTGCGACGCACCTCGGAGGTGCGTCGCAGGTTTGCCCCTCACCCTGGCCCTCCCCCCACGCACGCCCCAGCCCCAGCGGGGCTTCGTTCATTCAGCGCGGGGGTTCACCCCCGCGCGCCACCCCCGCGCGGCCCCCATTTCGCGCATTTCGCCCCCTTTCGCGAGTTTCGCGATCCGAACGCCTGCCCGCCCCCGCCCGACGCTGAAGCATCGGGCTGAATAGGCAAGGCCCTGCGGGCTGCGCCCAGCCCCGGCGGGGCTTCGTTCATTCAGCGCGGGGGTTCACCCCCGCGCGCCACCCCGCGCGGCTCCCATTTCGCGCCTTTCGCGCCCTTTCGCGGATTTCGTGATCCAAATGCCCGCCCCCGCCCGACGCTGAAGCATCGGGCTGAATAGGCAAGGCCCTGCGGGCTGCGCCCAGCCCCAGCGGGGCTTCGTTCATTCAGCGCGGGGGTTCAGCCCCGCGCGGCCCGCGCGCCGCCCCCGCGCGGCCCCCATTTCGCGCATTTCGCCCCCTTTCGCGAGTTTCGTGATCCGAACGCCCGCCCCCGCCCGACGCTGAAGCATCGGGCTGAATAGGCAAAGCCCTGCGGGCTGCGCCCAGCCCCAGCGGGGCTTCGCCCTTTCAGCGCGGGGGTTCAGCCCCGCGCGGCCCGCGCGCCACCCCCGCGCGGCCCCCATTTCGCGCCTTTCGCGCCCTTTCGCGGCTTTCGTGATCCGAACGCCCGCCCCCGCCCGCTTTGACAATTCCACCAAGTTCGGGTATCCTCAACGCAGTTATCACCTGCGAGCCTTCAGAACCAAGCCTTCAAAGGAGAGGACAAGATGCATCTGAGAGCGGACAGCAGCAAGTGTTGTGGCTGTCGGGCGTGCCAGGTGGCTTGCTCCCTGGCCAACTTCGGCGAGAACAACCCCAAGAAGGCACGCCTGGCGATTCACCCCCATTTCCCCGACCCCGGTGTCTTTGAAGTCCGGACCTGCACCCAGTGCGGCACGTGCGCCGAAGTGTGTCCCGTGGATGCCATCCCCGTGGACAAGAAGGGGGTGTACGACATTGATCCCGAGAAGTGCATCGCCTGCATGGCCTGCGTGGAGGCCTGCCCCGAGGGCGTCATCTTCGTCCACCCCGACCGCGAGGCGCCATTTAAGTGCATCCGCTGCGGCCAGTGCGTCGCCCACTGCGGCATGTCCGTCCTGTGGATTGAGTAGGAGGTGAGCCATGCTATACGGATACGGCGGAAACATCCTGCGCATTGACCTGACCACCGGCTCCATCACCACCGAGCCCACCGACCCCAAACTGGCCGAGAAGTTCCTGGGCGGGCGCGGCTTCGGAATCTACTTCCTGTTCACCGAAATGCCCCGCGGCGCCGACCCGCTGGGGCCCGACAACCTGCTCATCTTCTCCCCTGGCCCCCTTTCGGGCACGCTGGTGCCAGGCGCGGGCAAACTGGACATCGCCTGCAAGTCGCCCCTCACCGGCGGGTACGCCGGCTCCAACGTCGGCGGCATCCTGACCGCCGAAATCAAGTACGCGGGCTACGATTCCATCATCCTCAAGGGCAAGGCCCCCAAGCCCGTGTACATCTTCATTGACAACGACAAGGTGGAAATCCGCGACGCCTCGGACCTGTGGGGCAAAGGCTCGCTGGAGACCGAGAAGATTCTGAAGGACCGCCTGGGCGAGGAGTTTCAGATCGCCACCATCGGCCCGGGCGGCGAGAACGGCGTGAAGTACGCCTGCATCACCACCGACTACGGGCGACAGGCGGGGCGCGGCGGCGTCGGCACCGTCATGGGCTCCAAGAACGTCAAGGCCGTCGCCGTGCGCGGCAACAAGAGCATCCCCGTCGCCGACGTGCAAGCCTTCCGCAGGGCCGCACGCGCCATGTACAAAGCCTGCAAGGACAGCCCTGGCCTGCAGGTCTGGCAGCGGTACGGCACGGCGGGCGTTACCGTCTGGTCCAACGAAATCGGCGCATTCCCCACCCGCAACTTCTCCAGCGGCCAACTGGAGGGGTTTGAGAACCTCAGCGGCGAGGTCATGCGCGAGAAGATCGTTATCACCGACAAGGGCTGCTTCGGCTGCCCAAGCCCCTGCGGCAAGTGGTCCCACGTCAAGAAGTACGGCGTCCGCGTGGAGGGGCCGGAGTACGAATCCACCGCGCTCCTGGGCGGCGACTGCGCCCTGACCGACATTGAGGACGTGGCCTACGCCAACTACCTGGCCGACGACCTGGGCCTGGACTCCATCTCGGCGGGCAACGTCATCGCCTTCGCCATGGAGTGCTACGAGCGCGGCATCCTCACCGACAAGGACACGGACGGCATCAAACTCACCTTCGGCAACGCCGAGGCCGTCTTCGCCATGCTCAAGAAGATTGCCTACAAGGAGGGCATCGGCGCGGTCCTGGCCGAGGGCGTCAAGCACGCTTCCCAGGTCTTCAACAAGGGGAGCGAGGTCTTCGCCATTCAGGCTAAGGGCATGGAGTTCAGCGGCTACGAATCTCACAACGCGCCGTCCATGCTCCTGTCGTACATGACCTGCGACGTGGGCGCGCACCACAACCGCTCGTGGGCCATCACCTACGACATCCAGACCGGCCGCGACACCGTTACGCCCGACAAGGCCGAGCGGGTCATCTACCTGCAGCATGTGCGCCCGCTGTTTGACGCCCTGGGCGCGTGCCGCCTGCAGTGGGTGGAGTTGAGCCTGGACCTGAACCTGTACGTGCCCACCATCGCCGCGCTCACCGGCCTGGAGCGCTCGTGGGATGACCTGCTGAAGGTCTCCGAGCGCATCTGGAACCTCACGCGCCTGTTCTGGTTCCGCGAGGTGCCCGGCTTTGGCCGCGCGTGGGACATGCCCCCCGCCCGCTTCTACAAGGAGCCGGTGGTGAGCGGCCCCACCAAGGGCAAGGTCATGGCGCTGGAGGACGTGGAGCGCCTGCTGGACATGTACTACGAGAAGCGCGGCTGGGACGCCAACGGCAGGCCCTCGCCGCAGAAACTGGAGGAACTGGGCCTGACCGAGTTCGCCGCCGCGGTCTAGCGCGATGGCCACCGTTGAACTGCTGGGCATCCTGCGCGAGCAGGCAAAGGTGCGGCCCGAAGACCTGGGGCCCGCCGACGGCAAGCCCGTCGCCGACGTGATCCAGGCGCTGGGCCTGCCCGCAGACCTGGTGGCGTTCGTCATGGTCAATGGCCGACAACAGCCCAAGACCTACATCATCCAACCGGAAGACCACGTCATCCTGATTCCGCTCATCGGCGGAGGCTGACGTGCAGGAGCAGCGGGCCGACCGAGGGCGCTCGGCCCGCTTTGTCTCCCTCGCAACGATTTCCGCGCCCGAATTCAAGTTCCCATGAGGAGGTTCTTATGTCAACACCAGTCAAAACGCGTGTGCTCAAACTTCCAGTTCCAGGCCCCAAGTCGCGGGCCCTGCTGGAGCGCGACGCGCGCAACGTCTCGCCGTCCTACACGCGCTCCTACCCGTTCGTGATGGAACGCGGCCAGGGCACCGAAGTCTGGGACGTGGACGGCTACCGCTACCTGGACTTCAACGCGGGCATCGCCGTCAACGCCACCGGCCACAGCCACCCCGACGTCGTCCGAGCCATCCAGGAACAGGCCGCCAAGTTCATCCACATGTCGGGCACCGACTTCTACTACCCCGTGCAGATTGAACTGGCCGAGAAACTCAACGCTCTGGCCCCCGGCAGCGAACCCAAACGGCTCTTCTTCACCAACTCCGGCACCGAATCCATTGAGGCCGCGCTGAAACTGGCGCGCTACTACACGCGCCGCCCGCGCATGATCGCATTCATCGGGGCATTTCATGGCCGGAGCATGGGGTCGCTGTCCCTGAACGGCTCCAAGGCGCTGCACAAGGCGGGGTTCGCGCCGCTGGTCCCTGAAGTAACCCACACGCACTACGCCTACTGCTACCGCTGCCCCATGGGCAAGACCTACGGCAAGTGCCGCATAGACTGCGTGCGCTACCTGGAGGACGTCATCTTCCAGCGCCTGGTCCCGCCCGAGGAAGTCGCCGCCATTTTCGTGGAGCCCATCCAGGGCGAGGGCGGCTACATCGTCCCGCCGCCGGAGTTCCTGCCCATGCTGCGCGAAATCGCCGACAAGTACGGGATACTCCTGGTGGCCGACGAGATTCAGACTGGCTTCGGGCGCACGGGCAAGATGTTCGCCGTGGAGCACTGGGGCGTCGCCCCGGACATCCTCGCCGTGGCCAAAGGCATCGCGTCGGGCATGCCGCTGGGCGCCATGATCGCCCGCGAATCGCTCATGACGTGGAAGCCCGGCTCCCACGGGAACACCTTTGGCGGCAACCCCGTGTCGTGCGCGGCTGCGCTGGAGACCATCCGCCTGATTGAGAACGGCTACATGCAGAACGCCGCCGTCATGGGCCAGCGGATGATGGAAATCCTGGAGGAGCGCCGCCACAAGCACCCCTCCATCGGCGACATCCGTGGCAAGGGGCTGATGGTCGGCGTGGAACTGGTCAAGAACCGGGAGACCAAGGAGATGGCCCCGAAACTGCGCGACGACGTGGTGATGAAGGCCTTTGAGCACGGGCTGCTCATCCTGGGCTGCGGCCCCAACACCGTGCGGTTCATGCCGCCGCTCAACATCACGAAGGAGCACCTGGAAGAGGGCCTGGACATCTTTGACCACGTGCTGACGCTGGCCGAGCGCGAGGCGGGGCTGGTGTCGTAGTTGTAGGGCAATAGTAGGGGCAGGTCTGAGACCTGCCCCTACGACCTGCTCCTACGACCTGCCCCTACAACCGCGGGCGTTTGGATCGCGAAACCCGCGGAAAGGGCGCGAAAGGCACGAAACGAACCAACCAAAACGCAGGGGCGGCGTATCCATCACCCCTGCGTGCGGTTTCCTCACCCACCCCCGCGCCCGTACCGCTCCATGAGCGCGCGGCGCGAAATCCAGAACTCGCAGTGGGTCAAGCCCGACATCCGCTTCCCCTTCAGCGACGCCGGGTTGAACGTCCAGATGAGCCACGTGGAGTACAGGTTCTGCCACCAGCGCACGAACCGCTCGCGGCGGGTTACGGCGTGGCGGGGAGCGGTGTCAAACCCCAGCCGCGCGAACAGCCGCTGCACCTGATCGGCCTCCGGGCCCCGCATGGCCGCGCCCTCGGCGTGCACGGCCACGGCGTCGGCATACTCGGCGCTGGTCTGGAGAAACTGCGCCAGCAACTCCAACGAGCGCACCATCCCGCGGTACATCGCCAGGCCCCATTGCAGGTCCGGGCCGTCGAGCCCCATCTTGGGCAGTCGCTCGTTCCACAGGTGGATTTCGCACAGGAGGTCGCCCGGGCGGATGGCGGTGCCGTCCGAGAGGGTACGAGCCTGGGCCGCCCGCGCTGGGCCGATGCGCAGGATGCAGTCGGGGTCGCTGGTGAACTCCACCACGCCCAGCGACCGCCGCACAACGTAGTCAATCAGCCGAATTCCCGCCCGCGCCCAGCGTTGCAGCATGAGCGTTGGCCCCAACACCTAGCGGTCGCCCACGTCGGGCTTGGGCTTGCCGGGGACTTCGTGGCAGGCTCGGCAGCGCGCCTCGTACACCTCCGCCGCGCCCACCATGATCACGGGGTCGTCGTAATTCGCGGGGCGGCCGTTGATGAGCCGCTGGGTACGGCTCGCCGTGCCCCCGCACCGCACGCAGATGGCCTGCAACTTGTCCACCACCTCGGCCTGGGCCATGAGCAGGGGCATGGGGCCGAAGGGTTCGCCGCGGAAGTCCATGTCCAGCCCGGCCACGATGACCCGCTTGCCGCGGTCGGCCAGTTCCGCGCACACGTCGGCGATGGCCCAGTCAAAGAACTGCACTTCATCCACCGCCACTACGTCGGTGTCGTCCTCCACAAGCGCCAGGATGTCCGAGGCGGTGCTCACCACGCGGGCGTCAAAGTGCATCCCGTTGTGCGACGAAACCTTCTCGGCGTTGTACCGCGTATCCAGCGCGGGCTTGAACACCTGCACCTTCTGGCGCGCGATGGTGGCTCGCTTGACGCGGCGGATCAGTTCCTCGGTCTTGCCGCTGAACATGCTCCCGCAGATCACTTCAATCCAGCCGCCTGTGTGGGGGTGGAACATCTTGGCCTCCTCGTGCAAATAAATAGGGCAGACCTTTGCGGGCCTGCCCTATCGGTGTCATGTCGCGCTCACGTGCGGATTCCTGTCCCGGCGCGAGGAGAACTACTCCTCGGCGGGCTGCGACTCAGCGCTCTCCCCCGCGGGGGTCTCCGCCTCGGTCTCCGCGAAGATCATGCGCCGACGCCGCTTGCGTTCTTCCTTCTCGCGGACGGCCGCTTCGGCGCGCTGCCGGGCCGCGGCCTCAAACTCTTCCTTGGCCTCAAGGCGCTTCACGAACCGGTCCACCTGCCCCGCCGTGTCCACGATGCGCTGCTCGCCCGTGAAGAACGGGTGGCACACGTTGCACAGGTCGGTGTGGATTTCCGGCTTGGTGGAGCCGGTCGTCCACGTGTTGCCGCACGAGCAGATGACTTTTGCGTTCGGATAGTATTTCGGATGAATGCCTTTTTTCATAGCCCTACTGCCTCTCCGGGTACACGCTCACGCGCTTCCTACCGCCGCGGAAGTCCTCAAACTTCACGTAGCCGTCAATGGTAGCGAAGAGCGTGTAATCGCCGCCCATACCCACATTCTGCCCGGGGTGAATCTTCGTCCCGCGCTGGCGCACGAGGATCGTCCCGGACGAGACCAACTGTCCGTCAAAGCGCTTCACGCCAAGGCGCTTGGCCTGGCTATCGCGTCCGTTGCGGCTGGAGCCGCCGCCTTTCTTGTGAGCCATGTCCTAACCCTCCTGCCGTTACGCCACGATGCGGTCAATGCGGAGCCGGGTGAACTGCTGTCGGTGGCCCGACCGCCGCCGATACCGCTTCTTGGCCCGATACTTGAACACGAGAACCTTGCGGTAGGCGTCCTGCAACGTAACCGTTGCCTCAACCTTGGCGCCTTGCACGCTCGGATTCCCGACCTTCACGCCCTTGTCCGTCGCCACGAGAAGAACCTTGTCCAGGCTCACCTTCTCACCGACGGCGAGGGGCAACTTATCCACTTCAATCGTCTGACCGACCTGGACCTTGTACTGTTTCCCGCCGGTCTCCACAACCGCGTACACGACTCAATACCTCCGCGAGACATCTGGATTGCGTAGCACGCCGTGGCAATCTGCGTTGCAACCCGCGAAAAAACATTATAGAGACAATCGGCGGAAATGTCAAAAACGGCTGCCCCGGCGTTGACACGCCCGCGCATCCTCACCCCCGCCCAATCCTCCGCCGGTCCAGCGAGGCGTCTCGTCGGCGGCCCCATCCGCTTGTTTGCCGAGTAGGAAAATAGTCCCAATTTGTCTAAAACCGTTGCGCAATGCAGGGTTTGCGTGTATAATGTGCGTGGTGTGGAGCGCACAGCAAGTCGCAGCCCATGAAGCCGCTTCAACAAGGAGGCCGCAGTGACAGGGCCATCGCAGCAGACAACGCCGTCTCCTCTCCGCCGGACGCGCATCTTGGCGGTGGACGACGAGCGATCAATTCTGGACATCATCCGCCGCCGCCTTGAGCCCGAAGGATACGAGGTGATCACGGCGCGCGACGGCGAGGAAGCCCTCAAGGTCGCCCTTGAATGGGAGCCTGACCTCGCCATCCTGGACGTCATTATGCCCAAGATGGACGGGCTGGAACTCTGCCGCCGGATGCGCGAGCATCCGAATCTGGCCGCGCTCCCCGTCCTGTTCCTCACGAGCCGCGAGTCGGTGGAAGACCGCATCCGTGGGTTTGAGGCCGGAGCCGACGACTACCTGCCCAAGCCCTTTGACCTGCGCGAACTTTCGCTGCGCATCCGGGCGCTCCTGCGGCGCATCCGCCGCGCCCCCGAAGAGGCCGACGTCCTGCGGGTGGGCCGCCTCGCCCTCAATCTGAACACGTTCACCCTGGAGGCCGGCGACCGTCAGGTGTTGCTCACGCCCGTGGAATTCCAACTGATGCAGCACCTGATGAAACACCCTGGGGTCGTGTTCACCTCCGAGCGCCTGCTCAAAGAGGTATGGGGCTATCCGGCCGGGGCCGGGAGCACCGACCTGGTTCGCGCCCACATCCGCAATATCCGGGCGAAGATTGAGCCGGACCCCGCCGAGCCCATCTACATCCGCACGGTGTCGCGCCACGGGTACATGGTAACGGGCTAGCACTCTGCCACAGGGATGCTTGATGGTGTGTCATTGCGAGGGCGCGGAGCGCCCGTAGGGACAATTCATGAATTGTCCCTACGGTCATTCTGAGGCGCGAAGCGCCGAACAATCTCGCCAACCGAGATTGCTTCGCTTCGCTCGCAATGACAGGCAGGCGTTGTCATTGCGAGGGCGCGGAGCGCCCGAAGCAATCCCGGTAGGCTGTCATTCTGAGGCGCGAAGCGCCGAAGAACCTCGTCAACGAGATGCTTCGCTTCGCTGATGCTTCGCTTCGCTCAGCATGACAGTAGGACCTGGGATTGCTTCGCTTCGCTCGCAATGACAAAGGGCAATTTTCTCTGTGGTAAAGCACTAGCGGGGGCTGGCCGCTCACGATACGTTCACCCCACATTTACCCAATCTTCACGTCCGCCGCCGCATTCCCGTCATATAATGGGCGTGGAAAAGGCGAGCGAAACCAGCGCGGTATCATAGCCGATCGTTCACAAGAATTATCCCGTTTTCCCGTTCTGGAGTGCGTCCAGCGTCCCAACGCACTCCGCCAGGCGCAGCACCCACGTGGCAGCCGGGCCAGCGAGTCCGGAATCGCTATCCTCCGCAGGGCACCCAGCGCACCGGTGCCCCCAACCGAACAGCGGGCCTCATCGGCCGGCGAGCGGACAACCCGCGAACCCGCCACCTCTCCCACGGGCCGGCGAGAGGCCCCGAAACCTCGGAGGGCTCCCCGCGGAGCCCTCTTTCTTCGCCGCCGGGGAACCTTTCGGCGGCTCCTCGCGTCTAAACTCCGAACCATCCAAGACGATAGACCGAGGAGAGAAGACCATGAAGAACCGCAGTTTGACCATCGCAGGAACCCTCCTGCTCGCCGGCGTGCTGATGTTCAGCGCGTGCGGCGCACCTGCCGCGTCCCAGACCGGCACCCAGCAGCCCATCCGCACCATCACCGTCGTCGGCCAGGGCAAGGCCAGCGGAGCGCCCACCGTCGCCCACATCAACATCGGCGTGGAGACGTCGGCACCGTCGGCACAGGAAGCCATGGACGCCAACCGCGCCCGGATGGCCACGCTCCTGGAGAAGATCAAGGCCCTGGGCATCGCCGAGAAGGACATCCAGACCAGCAACTTCAGCATCTACACGGAGCAGCGCCCCGTCGCCACAGCGACCGGCAAGGAGGAGTTCACCGTCTCCTACCGGGTGTCCAACCAGGTCAGCCTGACCATCCGCGACGTTGCCAAGTTGGGCGACATCCTGGACCAGGCCGTAGCGGCCGGTGCGAACAACGTGTACGGCGTGTACTTCGGGATGGAGAGCACGGCGGAGTTGGAGGCCCAGGCCCGCGAGAAAGCCGTCGCCGATGCTCAGGCGCGCGCCGAGGCCCTGGCCTCCCTGAGCGGCGTCAGCGTGGGCGAGGTCATCTCCATCAGCGAGGTCATCGGGACGCCTAGCCCGGTGTACTACGGGCTCGCGAAGGTGGAAGGCATGGGCGGGGCCACGCCCATCCAGCCCGGCGAGTACGAGATGACCATGAGCGTGCAGGTAACCTACGCCATCCGGTAGGGGCAATTCACGAATTGCCCCAGGGGCAGTTCACGAAATGTGCGGCAATTCGTGAACTGTCCCTACGGTCATTCTCCAGGCAGTGCAACCGGACACCGCACCGCATCGTCCGCCAGCCGCACGCCGTTCCCGTCCACCGCGGGCCAGCGCGTGCCCGTCCTCGGATCCCACACGCCGAAGGCGACGGTCAGCGGGCCTTGGGGCGCGCCGTCAAAGGTGCGGACGTCGCGCACGGTCTCGCCCACATTCCACTGCGCCAGCGGGTCCAACCCGCGAATCGGGTCGCCGTCGGCCTGGGCGATGAGTCGCCCGTCGGCGTCCAGCAAGTGCGCGAAGACCGTGGGCGTTCCGTCCACGTGCCCTTTCAGCCGCCACGTGGTTGTCAGCGTGATGCGGTCGCCCTCCCTGTGGCAGTCTGCCGACAGCAGGAGCAAGGCGTCGCCCAATTGAGCCAGCGGCGCGCCCGTTGTGTCCGCGCGCGGGACCGCGCCCGCCTCCTCCAGCGCCATCGTGCCATCGGGGCGGTAAGCGGTAACCAGCACAAGACGGGCGGCACGGATGTCGTCGGCCATCAGGGGGAGACCGGCCAGTTCCACGCCGTAGGGCAGCGGCGGCAGGATTGCCCCGGCTGCGCGCTCAAAGGCTGCCCCTGCGCGGCCCGTATGCACCTGCACCAGCAGGTCGGCGTTGGAGGGCGGCGGCATGGGGATGACCCCCTCGTGGCCCAGCGGGTACATGCGCGTCGGCGGCGTGATGCGGCCCGGCAGGTTGACGAGGAGCACGGGGCTTGGGCCGTCCGCCGCACGAATCGCCTGCCACAGGACATCGCCCGCGCGGGCGTACAGCCCCATGCTGCGCCAGACGAACACCGCCGCCGGCACGAGCGCCGCGCACGCCACCACAGCGGCAACGGCCACGCGCATCGCCGCGCGCCTGCCCATAGCAAAGCCCGCCAGGCCCGCCGTCCAGACCATGGCCGCGCCCGCAGCACTCGGATACAGGACGCGGGGCGGGTCGCGCAGCCAGTCAAACCGCTGGGTCGCAAGGGGAATGGCGCTCCACAGGATTGCCCACGCCAGGCCGAATGCGAACAGATGCCACGTGGACTTCCCGTCGCCGGCCACTGCCAGACGGTGGGCGCAGGCAGCCAGCGCAGCGCCTGCGGCAAGGCCCACCAGTGCCATGGCGAGGCGGGCATCCAAGCCGCCGCGCGACGCCCACTGGGCCACGGGTGCGACGGGGTACGCCAGGGCTTGCAGAGCGACCACCGCGCTGTCGCCCCAGTTGGCCCCGGCTAGCGAGTACGCTGTCCCTGCGGGCGAGAAGCGCAGGATGCACGCCAGGGGCAGGACCGACGCCGCGAGGTACCCCAGCGCGCGCCCCGAACTCCGCGGTCGCGCCAGCAGCAGTGCGCCCAACGCGGCGGCCAGCCCCGCTGCGACTCCAGCCTCGTGGGCGAACCCCGCCAGCGCCACCAGCGCCAGGCTCGCCCCGTAGCGGGCGTTGCGACGCGAGGGTTCGGGCCCGCTTGTGCCCAGCAGCACGCCGCCCAGGGCCAACGCCAGGCCCAGCGGATACGAGAACGACGAGGCCCACGCCACGGCGTCCACGGCGAAGGGGAAGGCAGCGAACAGCGCGGCGGACAGGGCGGCAACTGCCACGGGCCGCGCGGCGTGGCGGGCTGCCAGCGCACCCACCAGTGCCCCGCACAGGGCGTGCGCCAGCAGGTTCAGCGCGTGGGCGGGAGCAGGTTGCAGAAGCCCCAAAACCTGCAGGGCCTTCCACAGCGAGAATTGGAGTGGGCGGTAGTCGCCGTATGGACTGACCGAGCGCCAGAAGTCCAGCACGGGCGTGGCGCGCACCCACAGGATTTGCAGCAGGTCATCGGAGTAGAAGGGCAGGCCGACGGCGCGACGGTACAGTGCGGCCGTAACTGCAAACGCCATCAGCGCGGCAGCAAGGACGGCCCCGCGCCTGCTCGTCCCCTCGGCCATTACCCCAACTCCCGACCTTTTCCCGAATCCGTAACCTCGGCAAGGACTTCTGGGTACGGGGCAAAGAAGACCTGCGCGGCCAGGTAGGCGTTGTCAAACCGCACGATCCAGGAGCGCAGGACGGCGGTAACGGCGCTGAGGGGAATCTTCCGCGTGCGGTAGCGTTCCAGCGAGTCCAGGAAGAAGGCCTTTTCGCGGGCCGACAGGCCGTCGGAGAAGTAGCCCAGGGCGTGCATGAGCACGTTGATGATGGCACCCATCCGCGGCAGGCGAAGGAGCGCCCTGCGGAAATGCGCCTCGTAGTCGGCGGCGACGTCGGCGAAGTGCCGCTTCTGGGGGTTGGCGACGATGCGGCCCAGTGCGTGCAGTTCGGTCTGGTTGTAGGCCATGAGGAGCAACTTGTGGCGGGCGTGGAAATCCACCAGGTCGCGCATGGCACCCGACTGAAGGGCCTCGCGCAGCCGCGCCAGCGCAAAGATGCGGGTCAGGAAATGCTCGCGGATGGCGAAGTTGGTCAGCCGCCCCTCGTCCTCCACGGGCAGGTCGCCGAAACGCTCCAGCACCGCCGCCGCGAAGAACCCCGTGCCCTTGCCCGAAACGGCCATCTTGCCCGCGCCAGGATACACCTTCACGTCCCTGATGCCGCAGGATGGCGAACGGCCCTTGAGGATGAATCCATCGGCCACGCCCAGAGCGGCCACGTAGTCCCTGGCAAAGCGGCGCATGACGTCGGTGAAGTCCTTGCCTGTGGCGGGCTGCACGAGCCGCAGGTCGCCGTCCACCGACACAACGCGCACGGGATCGCGGGGCACGCCCAGGCCGATCTCCACCTCGGCGCAGACGGGGACAAACTCCACATGCGGTTCCAGGCGGCTCACGAACTCGTCGGGGATGGTTACGCCGTTCCAGCGGCAAGGCGCGAAGCCCAGACACTTGCTCACCACGATTCGCGGTCTTGGGAACTGGGACATGGCGATGCCTCCTGTGTTGTTGGGCACATTATAGCACCGCTCTTGGCCCGCGAACAACAAGCGCGCGAGTGCGATTCCAGTCTGAAGCCCATGGGCGGCCGCCTCTGGGCGAGAGCAGAGCGCCCGAAGCGGCCTCCCGCAGGGGCAAGTTTGCTTCGCCCGCAACGGCGCCGAAGGGAGCACCCACGCGAATCCGCAACAAGCGGTGGAACCGCTCGGGATTCGCGCCCGTCCGCCCGTGGTCCTACGCGCCCAGCCGCGCCCTGCGCTTGGCCAGCAGGCGGCGAATGCGGGCGTGGCGCTCGCGCGTCAGCGGGTAGAACCACGCCATCGCGATGGCGCAGCACAGCAGAATCGTCCCCATCGGCCCTACCATGAACCGAATGGCCCCCAGCGCCGAGGGTGCCTGCGCGAACTGGGTAACCCCTTCGGGCGGGCTCTGATAGCCGAACCACCCCAGCACCTGGAGCGCCAGGAAGATGGCCGCCGCCCCCGCCAGTTTCCGCGCGAAGTTCTTGACGCCGTAGTAGATGCCCTCGCGGCGCTTGCCCGTGCGCAGTTCGTCCCACTCCAGCACGTCGGGGAAGATGGCGTCGGGCAGCACGTGGGCCGTCCCCACGCTGATGCCCGCAAGCACCGCCAGCACCAGCACGAACGTGGTCTGGAACGGGCGCACCAGGAGCGTAACCAACTGCACCACTGCCCAGAACGCCATGGCGATGATGTACGCCGTGCGCTTGGACAGTTTCCGCGCCAACCACGTCCAGAACGGCAGCGACACCACCGCCGTGATGAGCAGCAACCCCAGCACCACCGACTCAATGGCCATTGGCCCGCCCAGGAAGTTCAGCGACGCCACCAGGTTGCCCTGCGAGACCCAGTATGTGAGAAAGAAAGGCAGCATGAGCGCCACCAGGTCAAAGGTGATCCAGTTGAGCACGTAGATGCCCGTGGCGAAACGGAAGGGGATATTGGCCCAGGCCGACCGAACCGACTCGCGGAACGAGATAGGCTCGGCCAGTTGGGCAGCGGTGCGAGGCCGCTCGCGGACGACGGCGAAGATGAGGAGCCAGGGGATAATCGCCAGCCCGCCGAACATGGCCGCCACGGTGATGTACCCCTGCTGGAGCGTGCCGCCGCCTGCCAGCGTGCTCTTGACCACCATCGGCGCGGCCACCGCCGTTACCAGCGACGCCAGCAGGTTGAAGAACATGCGGTAGCCGGTAACACTGGTGCGCTCATCATAGTCGGGTGCGATCTCCGGCGTTAGCGCCGCATACGGCACCGACACCAGCGTCTGGAAGGTGTCGCTGAGCATGTAGGCCAACATGCAGGTAACGAACAGGGCGGCCTGGCTATGCCACGGCGGCGCCCACCACAGGGCCAGGAACCCCAGCCCGAACGGGATGGAGAACCACAGCAGGAACGGCCTGCGCCGCCCCCAGCGCGACCGCGCGCGGTCGGTCAGCACGCCCACCAGTGGGTCGTTCACGGCGTCCCAGATGATGCCGATGAGCGCCGCGAAGGACGCCAGCCGCGCGTCCAGGCCCACCACGTCGGTCAGGAAGATGGCGTAGAAAATCTGCCGCAGGGTGCCGAAGGACGCATAACTCCACTCGCCGGAACCGTAGACCAGTTTCACCAGCCGCGACAGCGGCTTCTCCTGTGTCGGTGCCGTCTCTCCCATTCCTCCCCTCCTGGTGTATTCATCCACGAATAACGCGAATGGACACAAATGCTAGAGCCTTGCCCTCGGACATGCAGACCAACGAGTTACTGAACGGCCAGGCGGAATGCCTGATGACGATCCACTCATCACGGATGTAAGGCTTGGGCTATGCCTCGGCGGCTTGCCGGTGCCCAGATTCGCCGCCTCCATTCCAGCCTCTGCGACGAACCGAAGTTGATGAGGACGCCCACCTCCAGCCCGGATGCCTTCAGATAGTTGAGCAACTGACTTTCTTCATTCCCTGTCAATTGGCCCAAAGCCTTGACTTCAACCACGATCCTGCCAAAAGCGACAAAATCGGGAATATACGTCTTCTGTAACAGATGGCTCTTGTAGCGTATCGGCAGTTCCTTCTGCGCCTCAAATGGGATGCCGCGCTCCGTGAACTCCAATGCAAGGGCTTCTTGGTACACCGGCTCTAGGAAGCCAGGCCCCAAGACGTTGTACACTTCCATTGCAGCCCCGACGATGGCGTACACTTCGTCCTTCAGAAAGAGTTCAGTCATACGGCCTCCCTCTGTACTCGCATGGACTCGCGCTATTCGTCCGTAGCCCCTACCCGTGCAGTTCGTGCTATTCGCGGATAACCTTCCTCCATTCGTGTAGATTCGTGTGATTCGCGGATAACCGTCCCCTATTCGTGTAGATTCGTGTGATTCGTGGATCACGACTCTCCCCGGGGCCGCGTGAGACCGTCCAGCAGATCCAGCACCAGTTCGCGCAGGTCGCCACGGTTGGGCAGCGTGCCCAGCATCCCGTACATGGCCGCCGAGCGCCCCGAGGCCGACCCCGCGCTCTTGCCCAGCAGCGCCGACGCCCGCGCCATGAGGCCACTCACCCACGCCTGGGGCAGCACGCGCGCGGCCGTGTCGGCCAGGCCCACCAGCAGCCGGTCGCGCACCTTGGCGGGCGTGAGCCGTCGCGCCGCATCCGCTGCCTCGGCCAAGTCCCGCAGGAACCCATCGGCCACCTCCGCGTGCACCGGCATCACCGTTACGTGCAGACTGGGCGGGAACTGCTGGCGGTCCAGGTGCCAGCCGCGCAGCGCCATCTCGTCGCCCACCTCGTAGATGTTCAGCGTGTCCGACGCCACCGCCATGATGCTCATGTGCGGCTCGCCCAGGACCCGCAGGCCGGGAATCGCCTCCACCCCCGCGCGGATTCGGTGCACCGTGTCCATCACCAGGGCGGCCAGCGCCAGGTAGCCCTCCTCACCCAGGTAGTGCAGGATGGCCCACGCCGCCGCAATCGGCCCCGACGGGCGCGTGCCCGCCATCGTCGGCGAGGCGTAGATGCCGCCCGGCCAGTCGGTATAGGCGAAGAACTGGTGGCGGCGCAGGGCCGCGTCGCGGTACAGGATGACCGACGCCCCCTTGACGCAGTAGCCGTACTTGTGCAAATCGGCCGAGATGGACGTAACGCCCGGCACGCGGAAGTCAAAGTCGGGCACGGGGTAGCCCAACTTGCGGACGAAGGGCAGCATGAACCCGCCCACGCAGGCGTCCACGTGAAACAGGATGCCCCGCTCCTGGGCGATGGCGGCCATCTCCGCGATGGGGTCCACCACGCCGAAGGGATAGGCCGGCGCGGAGCCGACCATGAGGATGGTGCGGGGCGTGATGGCCGCGCGCGCCGCCTCCACGTCGGCGCGGAAGTCGGGGCCGATGGCCGTGCGCACGGGTTTCACGTCAAAGTAGTGCGCCGCCTTCTCAAAGGCCGGGTGGGCCGTCAGCGGCAGGACCATCTCCGGCTGGCGGATGTCGGGCCGGTGGGCACGTGCCCATTCCCGCGCCGTTTTTACCGCCAGGAGGATGCTCTCGGTCCCGCCCGAAGTCATGTTGCCCACGGTCTGCGCATCGCCGCCCAGCAGGTCGGCGCTGATGGCCACCACCTCGGTCTCCATCTGGCGCAGGCTGGGGAACACCGACGGGTTGAGGCCGTTCTCGGAGAAGAACAGCAGCGCCGCCTCCTTCAGCACGTCGGTGATCTCCTCGCCGGCGTAGTACACAAGGCTGAACAGGCGGCCGTCCTGCCACTTCACGTCCTTCTCGCGGAGCGCCCGCATGGCGGCCAGGACCTCATCCTTGGGGATGCCCTTTTCGGGCAGGCGATAGGGATTGTCAGCCATTGCCGTGTCTCCTCCTAGCGATGTGAGCCTACTCCTCGGCGCGTTCCAAAGCGCGGGATACCCGCTTGATCGCCTGCACGACCTTGGACATCGGGCCCCCGAGCCGGTCTGGGTCGTCAGGGTTCTGCGCGGCCGCCTGGGCCAAGGCCGCGCTGGCGCGCAACAGGGTCAGGGTGGCGCTTTGAATCGCGTTGCCCCCGCGCAGCCGCTCGCAGGTTGCCGCGATTTCATCTATCGTGGCGGCGGTGTCTTTGCCCAGTGCGCGTTTGCGCTTGGGGGCCTGTACCGCCGGCGACTCCTCCAAAGAAGTGATGATGCCGCTCTTCTGTTTCGCGGCCATGTATGCCTCATTGATGGCCTGCCGCATGCCACCCCCGAGCACGACGCGATAGAACTGCAGCATGCCGTCGTACACGATCTTGCCGCGAAACGGGAGCAACACCGCCTCGGCCGCTACGGGAGGGCTGATACCGGGGACGACCTCCTCCCAATCGCTGTGCAGGGCCAGCACGCCGTAGACCTTGTCATTGCTGAGAAACACCGCGTACGATTTGAGGAAACGGACGATGAAGAAATTCCCCGCGATGAACTTCTCCCACTTCCGGACGATGTCCAGATGTTCGGGTGGCAGGCTGTCCGGATTCTCCCGCACGTAGTCGGCGATCAGGGTCGAATGCTTCCACAGGGCGTCGCGCACCTTCAGTTTCTTCTGCACGGGCAGAGCCGCCAGCGCCCCAGGCGAACCCACTTTCGGCAGGATGCCCAGTCGCCGATTCACGTAGAATTGCAGTCGCCACATGAGTTCCCAGAACAGGTTGGCATCCTCTTTTGACAATTTCATTCCCGCGCTCCTCCTAACTCGCCCCTGAGTGTCCCAAAACCCTGGTCGCAGGGCAGGGCGGGTGCGAGATTTGCCCCGCCGGGCGAACGGATGGAACATATGCCGGCCGCGACTTCGCCGAGACAACGCCCTGCTTATGATGGAATGCGAAGGCTATTTCCGCGCACTCGGCGCTCTCTGCGGTGTCAGTCCGTTCGGAGACCCACCTCACGCCAGGCCGCGGTTGCGCAGCCGCGCCCGTTCCCACGCGGCGAAGTCCTCCGGCGGGTGGACGATCTCCGGCTCCGGCTTCAGGTGCAGGGACACGGCCCCCTCGGGGCAGCCGCTGGCGCACAGTCCGCACCCGATGCACCGCTCCAGATTCACCACGGCCACCGCGTCCCCCACGGCGATGGCCCCCACCTGGCAGCGGGTCTCGCAGATGCCGCAGCCGGTGCAGGCGTCCGCGTCCACCACGGCGTAGTAGTTGGCGGCGGCCACCGAATCGGCCAGGCCGTACTCGGTGATGCCCCGCAGGATGCCACAGCAGCACCCACAGCAGTTGCACACGTAGTTGACGCCCTTGGCCACGTTGCTGACGGTGTGCACCAGCGCGGCCTCCTCGGCCATGTCCAGCAGAGCCAGCGCGCCCTCCAGCGACACGTCGTTCGGGTCCGGCGGCAGGGGGATGTCGTAGAACGCCAGGCAGGTGTGCAGCGGCTTGTCGCACCCCTTGCCGATGAGCTTCTGCTGGACGCGGCAGATGCAGTCGCGCACGCGGAACGTCTTGGCGCCCACCAGCAGCGCCTTCACGTCGTCGTAGGGGAGAATCCACTCGGTCTTGGCGGCCCCGCGCGCCGGCACGACGCGGTGCAGCGCGGGCTGGATGCCCATGATGCCCGCCGTGCCGCCCGCTGCCATGTACTCCTCAAACAGGTGGGCGAACTCGTGATCCATCTGGTCCAGGTGCGACTCGTAGATGCCCACGACGAAGGGGGCCAGGCGGTAGCGTCGCTTGCCCTCGTGCTTGTCGCCCCAGACCAGCCCGCGCCGGGCCATCGCCTTGAGCGCGGCCAGGGCCTGGTCCTCGGCCATGCCCAGCCGCTCGGCGATGGAGTCCAGCGGCTCCATCTCGCCGCGCAGTTGCGAGGCCAGCGCCGCCTCTTCGGGCGAGAAAATCTTCTGCAGGATGCGCAACTCCACGCCGGTGGCCGTGCGGGGGAAACCGTTGGGCAGGCGGTTCAGGGCGTCGGCCAGTCGCTCGTACACGTCGTCGTTCATGGTCGCCTCCTTCGCGGGGATGCCGTTCTTGGGTGCCGGGGCGATTGTAGCGCGTCCGCGCGGGGATGTCAATGCGTGGGGGCGTTTGGATCACGAAATCCGCGAAAGAGCGCGAAAGGGGGCGGGGTCGCCGCGCGGGGCTAAACCCCCGCGCTGAAAGGGCGAAGCCCCGATGGGGCGGGGGCGCATCACCCTGCGCCCTCTACGCCCAGCCCGCAGGGCTTTGTCCATTCAGCCCGACGGCTTCAGCCTCGGGCGGGGGCGGGGTCGCACGTTCCCTCTCCCGCTGGGAGAGGGTTAGGGTGAGGGCGTGCGTGGGAGAGAGCCAGGGTGAGGGGCAAACCTGCGACGCGCCTCGGAGTTGCATCGCAGGTGCAATCTCCGCCCCAGCGAAGCGCCAGCCCGCAGGGCTTTGTACCTTTAGCCCGGCGGCTTCAGCCCCGGGCGGGGGGGCGTTTGGATCACGAAATCCGCGAAAGAGCGCAAAAGACGCGAAAGGGGGCGGGGCCGCACGTTCCCTCTCCCGCTGGGAGAGGGTTAGGGCGTGCGTGGGAGAGAGCCAGGGTGAGGGGCAAACCTGCGACGCACCTCGGAGGTCCGTCGCAGGTGCAATTCCCGCCCCAGCGAAGCGCCAGCCCGCAGGGCTTTGCCCACGTAGCCCGACGGCTTTAGCCTCGGGCGAAGGCAAGCCCGCTTCGCCCATGTCGCAACGGGCGACCTGCACGTCGCCAGCACAAACATGACCATTTTGGCCAGAAGATGCCATGCGGGAGGTCAGCGTGCCATGCCCGGTTCCTCGCGCTCTTCGTCCACCAGCGCATTCAAATCGCGCAGCAGGCGGGGCAAATCCAGATGCCACTCGTGCGCCACGTCGGCCACGGTGTGATACCGCGAAATCCAGCACCCTACGCACTGCACGCCCATCCGCAACAGCAGCACGGCCGTCTCGGGGTGCTCCTGCGTCATATCTTCCACGCACGTCTTTTCGGTGATCGGTTGCCGCTCGTCCATGGGTACGCCTCTTGTGTGTACATAACCAGCATACCACCGCTGGCCCGAGCGCACCATGACGTGCGTCATATCCGCGCTACGACAAATCCACCAGCGGCGCAATGCGGCGGATGGTCTGCTCCACGAACGTCGGGTCGGTGATGGTGAGGTCGATGGCCTGGGCGGGGCACATCTCCGCGCATCGCCCGCACCCCCGGCACCCCTCGCCGATGACCGCGCGCCCGTCCACCATGCGGATGGCGTCCACAAAGCATACGCCCTGGGCGCACGCCCCGCACCCCACGCAGCGGTCGGAGACAGCCACTCGCACCCCAGGCATGCGCGTAACTTTGCCGCCGATTTCGGGCGTAACGTGTGGCAGGATGCGCCACAAGCAACAGCATGGGCAGCAGTTGCAGATGGTGAGGAGTTTGCTCCCAGGGCCGACGTTCAGCCAGATGGTGTCCAGTTTGTTGCGGCCGATGAGGTGCACCAGGCCCGCCTCGCGGCAGCGGCGCACGTAGTCCAGCGCCTCATCCTGGGACACACGGCGGCCCAGTTTCGGGTTGATGCCCAGCGCGGCCTCGCCCAGGAACAGGCAGCCGTACTCTATGGGGTAGTCCTTGCACTTCTCCGACGCGCGGCAGATGCAGAAGTTCATGATCCAGTGGACGCGGGCCTGGCGGATGAAGTGATCCACCACCTGCGACGGGAGCACGATGCTCTCGGGCGAATCCAGCGGCGCGTTCACGGCGATGACGGCGCGGTCCTTGGGCAGGTACACGATGTCGTCGCCGTGGAACAGCAGGCGGTCGGTGAGCCGTCCAATGGGGCGGAACCGCGTCGCCTTCGCCAGGCCGAACCGCGAGGGATAGATTCGCTGCAACAGTTTCACGAACCAGACCGGTGTGCTCATCGCCGCCTCCCGAGCCGACAGTTCCGCGCGTCGCGCGCGTTCTACTGTGAAAACCGCCGAGGGGGCCAGAGGTTGCGGGCGCGCGTGGGCCTCACCGCCGAGACGCAGAGAACGCGGAGATGCTGCATTGTCTCTGCGCTCTCCGCGATCTCTGCGGTGCGGAGTCTTTCGCGCAGAACCAACGGCAGAGCGCAGAGACCGCGGAGAACCCCTTGTTCCTCTCGGCGCCCTCCGCGGCCTCTACGGTGCAGGGTCTTTCGCCCAGGACCAACGGCAGAGCGCAGAGACCGCGGAGAATCCCTGTTCCCCTCTGCGCGCTCCGCGATCTCTGCGGTGAAACCAGATGCGCCGCACGCGGTTGACATGCTGCGCGGCTGCGTGTAGAATCCCCCAGGGTGGCGCAAGGGAACTGCATCCCCACACCCGTGCCGCCCTACGTCCATTGCCACGCGGGCGGTGAGGATATGAGCCATGGAATGATCGGGACGCTGCGCCGAAAACTTGGGCGCTTTGCGCTCTGGGGGGCGTTTCTGGGCGCTGCGCTGCTCCTGCTCGCCGTTGTAGCATTTGCGGGCACGACCCCGCTGTCGGAAACTCGCAACAGCGCCGACGCGCGATTCGCTTTTGCCGTGGCCGCGGACATGCGCTATTACGCCGGCCCGGGGTTGTACGATACACCGCAATACTTCCGCGGTGCCACACAGGCCATTGCGCCATTGCGAGTCGCGTTCCTGGTTACCCCGGGTGATATGGACCCCGTGGCGGGCACGTATTGGACGATCACGACCACGCTCGGTGCCACTCCATGGTACCCCGTTGTCGGCAACCACGAACTGCCGGGGCTGGGCCGCGAACCGACATTGGGTGCAAACCTGGCCTGGCTCAATGCCTACAACTACGGCTTGGTCAATCCGGGCCCTGGCGGCTGTCCTACCACAACGTACTCGTTTGACTATGGCAATGCTCACTTCGTGGTGCTGAACGAGTACTGCGACGCGGCGGGCGATCACGCTACCGACGGCGATATTCCCGACCACCTGTACAACTGGTTGGCGGCAGACCTCGCCGCGACGAGCCAGGAACATATCTTTGTCTTCGGCCACGAGCCGGCCTATCCGCTACCCGACGCGGACAATGGCCGCCTGCGCCACGCCGACGACAGCCTGAATGCACACCCAACGCACCGCGACCGCTTCTGGGCGCTGCTGGCGAGCGCGGGGGTGCGGGCCTATGTTTGCGGCCACACGCACAACTTCAGCGCGGCGCGCATCGGCGGCGTGTGGCAGATTGATGCGGGGCATGCCCGCGGGTTGGGCGACCCAGGTGCCCGAAGCACGTTCCTCGTTTTCTACGTGGACGGCGGCCTGACGCGATTCCACGCCTACCGCGACGACGCCATGGGTGGTGCATACCGCGTGCGGCACGTGGGCTATCTGCACCCTGGGGAGCGGCGGTACCTGCCGCTGGCGTTGGGGCCGCATGGGTCATTGTCTCACGGCTCGCCCTACTGAAGTGGTCTCCGCCGCCGAGTGAACCGTGGCGGGCCTAAATCCCCCCTCGCAGGCCGTTGCAGCGGGAATAGCCTCACGGCAGAGCGCAGAGAGTGCGGGTATTCCCGTTCTCTCTGCGCTCTCCGCGATCTCTGCGGTGCGAAGTCCTTCGCCCAGGACCAACGGCAGAGACGCAGAGACCGCGGAGAATCCCTGTCCCCCTCTGCGCGCTCCGCGGTCTCTGCGGTGAAACCAGATGCGCCGCACCCCTTGCCTACTACGCCCCCATGTACCCCACAAACGGCCGCCAGTTCACGATGCCCGCGCCGAACTCAAACCGCACCTTGTACGAAATCTGGTCGTGGGTGAACACGCTCCCCACGCGTGGGTCGTCCTGGATGAACAACTGCGGCGAGTCCACCCCCTGCACGAACCCGATTTCCAGCCCGGCGCAGTCGGCGGGGTCGCCCACGATCCACCACTTCTCCTGCGAATCGTTCCACGGGGCCACGATGTAGTCCAGCCCGCTCTGGCGGAAGAAGTTGTAGCCGGTGGCGGGCGGCTCCTGCCCTCCCCAGGCGTAGGCGCTCCCGCACAGTTGCGCGGCGGTGAGTTCCAGCGCGGGCGGCACCACCAGCCACACCCTGCGGAACACGATGGGGCTGGCGTTGGCCCCGCCGCGCACGCGCCGCAACTTGCTCAGCGCGTCGGCAAGCGAGTCGGGGTCCAGCGCGCCCGACGCCAGGTTCCCCGCCGCGCCGCGGTCGCTCGTCCCCAGGAACAGCGCCTTGCCGTCGTAGATGGTCGTGTTGTCCTCCACCAGGCCGTACACCGTGTCGTTCAGGCGCAGCGCCGCAGCCTGGGCCAACTTCCCCGGAATCCGCGCCAGGCCCCGCAAATCGTCCCGCAGGATCATCTCCCGCGTGATGGTGATGAGTTCGCCGTACTTGTGGGGGGTGTACGACGCCTTGAACTCGTCCAGCGCGGCGGTGGTGTACGGGTCGCCCTCGGCCACCTCAGGCAGCGCGCCCAGGTCGTCCAACTGCACGCTGTCCTGCTCGGACAGGCTGGGGATGGACACGACGCTGCACCACTTGCGCCAGTCCTGGGGATAGTGGTTGTACTCCACCTGGAGTTTCTTGTTCAGCGTGTCGGCCAGCAGGTTGGGCAGGTCGGTGGTGAGCATGGCGGCTTCCTGCGCTCGCGCCCAGAAGCGGCCCGCGATGGCGTAGTCGCCCGTGATGTGCACGTACAGGTCGCGCAGGCCCAGGAACGGCCGCACGCGCCCGTTGCCCAGGCGGCTCTCGGCGGCGCGCAGTTCGGGCTCCCAGTGCTCGGGCGCGATGCCGAAGGCACGGTAGCACGCGGCACGCACCGCGTCGTCGGGGCTGAGGCCCATCGCAACGGTCGGCGCGGCCCCCGTCCACTCGCGCGCGGCCAGCGGCTTCGCCGTCTCCAGGCCCGTCGGGCGCGGCATGGATTCGCCGCCGGGGTGCAGGGAGTCAAAGACGGCCGTCCCCTCGCCGCTCTCTGCGGCCCCGCGGTGCACTTCGGCTTGCCGGTTCAGCGATTCGTTTGCCCTGTTCTCCATCTCGTTCACTCCTTTCTCTGCATACTCTGCGTCTCTCCAGTGCCACTCCTCATGTCCAGTTCCTGCATCCGTGTCCTCCGCGTCTCCGCGGTGCAACTCCAGCCGCGCCGCGTCGTAGGCTTCGGCGATGCGATCCAAACTGCCGCCGGCGCTGGGATGCAGGACGATGTCGGCGGAATGGACGGCGGCGATGCGCTCCACCAGGCGGGCGGGGCGTCCGCCGTAGCGCACCGGGCGCGACTCCACGGTTACGTCGGCGCTGATGCCCACGTTGGGGACGGGTCGGCCGCGCTCGCGGGCTAGGACGCAATCCCGCGCCAGGTGCCAGGCGTCCGTGGCCGAGGGCAGGAACGCCAGGCGGGCCTTGAGGCCGTCGGGCGTGGCGCGCACCGAGTGATACGCGCCCACCGCCTGCCGCACCGACGGGTGCTGGCCGGGCGGGGCGTGGTCCATGAGGGCGGTGGCGCCCTCAAACAGCGGCGCGGCCTCGGCCAGCACCTCCGGCGTCCACAGCCACCCGTTGAGGCTGAGGCCCGGGCGGATGAGGGTAACCTCCACCTCGCGCGTGGCGCCCGGGACCCGCGCCGCGTCCAGCGCGTTGGTGATGCGGATTTGCGTCATGGCGTGCCTCCTGTGCGGGACTCATCCGCGAACCTCCGCGAATGCCCGCGGATGACGCGGATTGCGGGGTGGATATACCACGCAGCGCGGGCGTTGATAAGGGAGAGGTTGGATCACGAAACCCGCGAAACGGCGCGAAAGCCTGCGCGGGGCTGAACCCCCGCGCTGAACGGGCCAAGCCCCGTGGGGGCTGGCAGCCCGCAGGGCTTCGCTCCTTCAGCCCGACGGCTTCAGCCTCGGGCGGTGCGACGCGCGTCCCCTCGCCCGCGTGCGGGAGAGGGCTAGGGTGAGGGGACGAATTGGGTTTCGCGCACTTCGCGCCGTTTCATGCCCTTCGCGCTCCGAATGCCCCCATGCTATCCCGGAAGGCAGTCCCCACCGCGTTTGAAACCCCATAGCAAATATGCTACAATGTGAGCAGCAAACGTCGGAGCGGGCGATGATGACCGAATTGCAAAGGCGGTTCGCTCTCGCCACGGGCAGCCGCGCCGCAGCCCTGGCTGGCAATGCCAATGGCACCCTCATTGTTACAGGCGACAGCAATTTCATCTCTCTCAACCGGGGCGATGCGTTCTGGTTTCACGTGTTGGACCAGAAGGTTCGCGAGGTGCTGGCAAGCCGTGCCCCTGCATCATTCTACGACGGCACCCCGCCCAACTGGGTGAACATCGCAAGAGCCGAGGACGCCCGCCGCATCCTGTACCAGGACATACGCCGATTCGTGGAAGACCCCTCGCTACCCGCGCAGCGAATGGCACTCATCCTGGGACTTGCGGGCGAGGGCAAGACCACCCTTCTGATGCGCCTGGCCTGGGATCTGGCAGAAGCGGGATACCCTGTCTTGTGGCGGCACTCGGGTGTGGCCTTCAGCACGCCTGCGGTGGACTTCGCGGAGTATGACCGGCCGCTCATCATCTGCTTTGACCAGGCGGATGAGGAGAAAGACCTGCCTGCGCTTGCCAACGATCTGACCCAATTCGGCATCCCCTACACCATACTTGCCGCATCCAGGCATCACGAATGGCGCAACGCCGGACTTGAACCGGAGTTGCGCCGCGCGATATACCGACTCCAGCCCTTCGCCATCACGCGGCTGCAACCCGATGAGGTCAACGACTTGCTGGACCGCCTGGATGCTGCGGGGAAACTTGACGCGCTGGCGGACATGCCGCGCGAGCGCCAGGTGCGCCACTTCCTACACCGTCTGGAAGCCGACGGACAATTGCTGCCCGCCTTGCTGACGGCACGACACGGCGCAACCAGTTTTGAGGCCATTGTGGAGAGCGTCCTCAAGAAGGTTCGTGAACGCTTTGATAACGGATCCTTTCTGGTTGAGGCATACGCAGTGCTCGCATCGGTTCACCGCTTTGGCTACTGGCTGTCTCGCTCGCTGTATGCGCGCGCGCTCGGCATGGACCCGGCCGACGTTGGCCCCCGCATTCTGAGGCCACTGGAGGGCGAACTGCTGGAGATGACGGAGGCCTACGGGGAGCGCCTGTACACGCGCCACCCGGTCATCGCGGAGCGCGTCCTCGCCCTGGCCGAGCGAAACGGCTGGGTGCGGGAATCCCGGTACCTGTATGCCGCGCTGTTTGACACACTGGGGGTTTGCCTCCGCGAGAACCCGCACTTGCCCGAGTGCAAGTTGCTGACCCTGCTGCCGCTCGCCTTGAAGCGGGTGGGCGATTTTGCCGCGGCCCGCGAACTCTTCCAGAAAGGCACCCAGGCCGATCCGAGCCATGCTCCAGTGTGGCAGGCCTGGGCCCTCATGGAAAAAGAACGCGGCAACATAGACAAGGCCCGCGAACTCTTCCAGAAAGGCACCCAGGCCGATCCGAGCCATGCTCCAGTGTGGCAGGCCTGGGCCCTCATGGAAAAAGAACGCGGCAACATAGACAAGGCCCGCGAACTCTTCCAGAAAGGCACCCAGGCCGATCCGACAAACGCCCCAACCTGGCAGGCCTGGGCCCTCATGGAAAAAGAACGCGGCAACATAGACAAGGCCCGCGAACTCTTCCAGAAAGGCACCCAGGCCGATCCGACAAACGCCCCAACCTGGCAGGCCTGGGCCCTCATGGAAAAAGAACGCGGCAACATAGACAAGGCCCGCGAACTCTTCCAGAAAGGCACCCAGGCCGATCCGACAAACGCCCCAACCTGGCAGGCCTGGGCCCTCATGGAAAAAGAACGCGGCAACATAGACAAGGCCCGCGAACTCTTCCAGAAAGGCACCCAGGCCGATCCGAGCCATGCTCCAGTGTGGCAGGCCTGGGCCCTCATGGAAAAAGAACGCGGCAACATAGACAAGGCCCGCGAACTCTTCCAGAAAGGCACCCAGGCCGATCCGAGCCATGCTCCAGTGTGGCAGGCCTGGGCCCTCATGGAAAAAGAACGCGGCAACATAGACAAGGCCCGCGAACTCTTCCAGAAAGGCACCCAGGCCGATCCGACAAACGCCCCAACCTGGCAGGCCTGGGCCCTCATGGAATTGCAGTTGGGCCCCGCAGGCGCCGTTGAAATGACCGAGCGAGCGTTGCAACAGGCTCGCGGCGACAAGGCTCTCGCGGCTTTGTACTGCATACAAGGGAGAGCCTTGGCTCGCCTTAAGCGCTTTCAGGTGGCGGACGCGGCGTTTCAACAGTCCTTGAAGTTGGACTCGGGTAATAGCCACATCCACTACTTCTACGCGAGTGAACTGTTGGAGCGCCAGAACCGCTTGCAAGAAGCCTGCGAGCACTACAGCGAGGCATTGCGACTTCGGCCGCAGAAGCCCAGGGAGCGGGAAAACATCCGTCGGGCCCTTGAGCGCCTGGGCTGCGACAAATCCCGTTCCGCGAATGGAGGATGAGAAATGGATGTCAATCAGATCGCGCAGCAAGCGACGGCTCTTCTTGCTCCCGTCCTTCCCTACCTCTTGACCAAGGCCAGGGACACCGCGGTGCAGGAGGCGATCAAGAAAGTCGGCAAGAAAGCGTGGGAACACGCCAACAACCTGTGGCATGCGCTTCGCCCCAAGGTGGAGGCCAGCCCTGCCGCTCTGGAAGCCGCCCAGGATGTGGCCACCCACCCTGACGATGCGGATTCCCAGGCCGCCTTGCGCGTGCAATTGAGAAAGATTCTCAGCGAAGACCCGGAACTGGCAGGCGAGGTCGCCCGGCTCCTGGATGTGGCGAAGGCTGACGGGGTGGCCATCTCCGTGGGCAATCGCAGTTTCAGCAATGTGGGGGGCATCACAGGCAGCACCATCATCACTGGCGACCACAACAAAGTAACGAAGTAGCCCCAGACCGTGCTCCAAACCCTGGTGCGACACCGGCGGCGCCCCTGCGTCCCTACGACCCCCAACCGGCGCCTTCGGCCGCGGGCGTGCCGCGCGGGGCTGAACCCCCGCGCTGAACGGGCCAAGCCCCGTGGGGGCTGGCAGCCCGCAGGGCTTCGCTCCCTCAGCCCGACGGCTTCAGCCTCGGGCGACCGCGGGGCCGCGCCGCCCCCCAACCGGCGCCTTCGGCCGCGGGCGGAGGCGTTTGGATCACGAAATCCGCGAAAGGGCGCGAAAGACGCGAAGGGGGTTTCCGCGGATTTCGCGTCGTTTCGTGCCCTTCGCGCTCCGAATCGCCACACTTGACATCCCTCTGCTCTTCTGCTATACTGACAATCAGATAATCTGAAACGCAGGAGGCGATGCCATGAGGTCCATCACGGTGCAAATGGCGCAGCGGGGGGTCATTTCCATCCCCAAGGCCGTGCGCGATTCCTACGGGTTGCGGCCGGGCGACACGTTCACGCTGCTGGACCTCGGCGGCGTCTTCGTGCTCAGCCCCCGGCGCTCCGAGATTGACGCCATCGCCGACAGCATCGCCGCCCAGTGGGGCGAGGACGGCCTGACGCTCCAGGACATGCTGGCGGCCCTTCGCGAGGAGCGCGACAGCCGTGGACGGTGAGCCGCGCGTCTTCCTGGACACGAGCGTGCTGTTCGCCGCCATTGCCTCGGACGAGGGCGGCGCGCGCATGATCCTGAAACTCGGCGAGGCGGGGGCGGTGTCGCTGTGGGTTGGGCCGCTGGTGCTGGCCGAGGCCGACGCCGTGCTCACCCGCAAGTCGCCCGGGAGCAAGGCGCGCTTTGCCCTGCTGCTGCACCAGGCCAACGTCCAGGTGGGCCCGCCGGCAACCCCCGACGTGCTGTCGCAGGCGTGCTCCGTTGTGGACTATCTCCCCGACGCCCAGGTTCTGGCCGAGGCGCTGGCCGCGGGCATGGACTACTTCGTGTCGCTGGACAAGAGGCACCTGGTTGGGAATCCACGCGCAGGGCAATTGCCCTTCCCCATCGGCACGCCAGGCGACTTTCTGGCCTGGTACAGGAAGCGCCTGTCCGGAACGTAGTGCGCCCGTTGCGATGCGCGGCGGGGACGCTTGGATCACGAAACCCGCGAAAGGACGCGAAAGACGCGAAAGCCTGCGCGGGGCTGGACCCCCGCGCTGAACGGGCCAAGCCCCGTTGGGGCTGGCAGCCCGCAGGGCTTCGCCCATTTAGCCCGACGGCTTCAGCCGCGGGCGGTGGCGTTCGGATCACGAAATCCGCGAAAGGGCGCGAAAGACGCGAAAGGGGGCGGGGCCGCACGTTCCCTCTCCCGCTGGGAGAGGGCTAGGGTGAGGGGGGCCGCGCGGGGCTAAACCCCCGCCGTGTGTAGGGACGCAGCGCGCTGCGTCCCTACACCCCCCAACCGGCGCCTCCGGCCGCGGGCGGGGGCGCGCGTCCCGGTCCCATTTGCCCCGCCGCGCCGCCGGGCGTACAATCCCCGCTGCGTTCCCGGTCAGCCGACCCCGAACCGCACATTCCGCCTGAGAGGTGCTCGCATGAACATCCGCCGCTACGACCCGACCAGAGACCGCGATGCCGTGCTCCGCATCTGGTGGGAGACCGGCTGGCTCAAAGAGGGCAAGGAGCAGGCCGTGGACGCCATCCTGCTGGCCGGCCAGACGCACGTCGCCGACCTCCACGGCCGCCCCGAGTGCGCCGTGGCCACCGCGCCCGGTTCCATGCGCTACCTGGACGAAGACCTGCCGTTCTGCGGTGTGGCCGCCGTCGCCACCAGTTTCGTCGCCCGCAAGCAGGGCCTCGCCCGGCGCGTTACGGCCCACGCCCTGGCCCGGGCCGCCGCCGATGGCGCACTTGTCGCCGGCCTGGGAATGTTTGACCAGGGATTCTACGACACGCTCGGCTTCGGCACGGGCGCGTACGAGCGCATCGCCCGCTTCAACCCGGCCGACGTGAAGGTGAGCGTGCGGCCCCGCGTCCCGCGCCGCCTGGGGCTGGACGATGCGCCTGCGATTCACGCCTGCCGCCTGGCGCGGGGCCGGGGGCACGGCAGCGTCAACCTCCCGCCGCTGGGCATGAGCCTGGGCGAGATGATTGAGCACGACGGGTTCGGCCTGGGCTATGCCGACGGGCCTGACGGCGCGTTGACCCATCATCTGTGGTGCGTGCCCGCCAACCGCGAAATCGGCCCCTATCGCATCCTGTGGCTGGCCTACCAGACGCCCGCGCAGTTCCTGGAACTCATGGCGCTGGTGCGGAGTTGGGGCGACCAGGTGCTCCTGGTGCAACTGCGCGAACCGGCCGGAATCCAACTTCAGGACCTGCTGGAACACCCCTTCCGCAGCCGGCGGGCCACTCGCGGCTCGGACATGGAGAACACCATAACGGCCACAGCCTACTATCAGGCGCGCATCTGCGACCTGCCCGGCTGCCTGGCGCGCACGCGCCTGCCCTGGGGCGAGGTTCGGTTCAACCTGCGCCTGTCGGATCCGATAGAACGGTATTTGGGCGATGGGGCCGGCTGGCGGGGTGTGGGTGGCGAGTACGTGGTAACGCTGGGGCCCAATTCGGGCGCGGAGCGGGGCACGGATTCGTCGCTGCCGACCCTGACCGCGACGGTCAACGCCTTCACGCGCCTGTGGCTGGGGGTACGGCCTGCCACCGGCTTGGCTGTTACCGATGCCCTGTCGGGGCCTGAGGGCTTGCTGCGCGACCTGGACGCGGTGCTGCGCCTGCCGGAGCCGCACCCCGACTGGGACTTCTAGACGCGCGGGTCACTGCGCGTCGGGCGGGGGCAGGTTCAGCGCCGCAAGGAGCCGCGCGCGGACGTCAGGGGGCAGGTCGTCGGGCACGCACCGGCGGTACAGCGAAACGGTCTTGCGCAAACTGTCCAAGAGCGAGCGGCAGTCGGAGCACTCGGCCAGGTGCGCTTCCAGTTCGGCGCACGTGCCGGTGTCCAACTCGCCGTCCATGTACTCGCAGATGCGATGCAGCAGTTGCTGGCAGTGAGCGTCGTCTCTCATCGTGTCTCCTCGCCCGCGACGAGGTACGGGTACAGGCGGTCGCGCAGGAACATCCGCGCCCGGTGGAGCCGGGACTTCACCGCCGCCACCGTGAGGCCCAGCGCGTCGGCCACCTCTGCCGCGGGCATGTCCTCCACGTCGCGCATCAGGAATACGATGCGCAGCGCCTCGGGCAGCGCGGCGATGGCCTCGGTCATGACCCGGCGCACCTCGCCGCTCAGGGCTGCCGCTTCGGGATCCCAGAACCAGAACCCGCCCGACGGGGCCACCTTCGGCTCCGCGCCGTCCTCGGTCGTCTCGTCCAACGACGCCGCGTCCTTGTGGCGGCGCAGGCGCATCAGGCTGGCGTTGGCCGCGATGCGGTAAATCCACGTCCCCAGCCCCGAATCCCCTCGGAACCCGCCGATGTTCCGGTACACGCTCAGAAACGTCTCCTGCAAGACATCTTCGGCCTCGGCGGGGTCGCCCAGCATGCCCAGGGCCAGCCGGTACACGCGAGGCGAGTAGGCGTCCACGAGTTCGCGGTACGCCTGGGGGTCGCCTTGACGCAGTCTCTGCACGAGCGCCGCTTCGTCGGGCACGGGTTACACTCCTTTGGATGCGCCTCTGGGCGAAAGGATGCAGGCCATAGGATACCACAGAACGGCCACAGGTCAACACGTGCGGCGCGTCGCACGGCCGCAGGAAGCCGCTCCGGGCCACACGCCTCGCGTGCTCATTCCACCACCGCCTGCGCCTTCGCCACGCGGCAGCGAACGCAGACGTCGCCTTGACGGTTCGCCAATGCCGCGGGTACAATGTGCCGCAAGGAGGAACCCATGAAATCCGGCATCCTGCTGCGCTACCGCGACTACCTACCGTTCACCCGCCTCACGCCGCCGCTGTCGCTGGGTGAGGGCGACACGCCGCTGGTCCCCGCCCCCGCCCTCAGCGAGGCCACCCGCGCCGACATCTGGCTCAAGGTGGAGGGATGCAACCCCACCGGCTCGTTCAAGGATCGCGGGATGGTGGTGGCCGTGTCCAAAGCGGCGGAGGAGGGGGCGAAGGCGGTCATCTGCGCGTCCACGGGCAACACCGCCGCATCGGCCGCTGCCTACGCCGCCCGCGCGGGCCTTCGAGCCATCGTCATCGTGCCCGCGGGCAACATCGCGCTGGGCAAACTGGCCCAGGCCCTGATGCACGGGGCACAGGTGCTGGCGGTGCGCGGCAACTTTGACCAGGCGCTGGCCCTCGTGCGGCAACTGGTGGAGCGGCACCCGGTGGCGCTGGTCAACTCGGTGAACCCGTACCGCATAGAGGGACAGAAGACCGCCGCCTTTGAGATTTGCGAGGCCATGGGCAAGGCCCCCGACATCCTGGCGATTCCCGTGGGCAACGCGGGCAACATCACGGCCTACTGGCGCGGGTTCCGCCAATGGCGCGAGGCCGGGCACATCCGCGCGCTGCCGCGCATGTGGGGGTTCCAGGCCGAGGGCGCCGCGCCTCTCGTCCGGGGCGAGCCGATCGCCGAACCGCGCACGGTAGCGACGGCCATCCGCATCGGCAACCCGGCGTCGTGGCAGGGGGCTATCGCCGCCCGCGACGAGTCCGGCGGCCTCATAGACACCGTGTCCGACGACGAAATCCTCGCGGCCCAGCGCCTGCTGGCCCAGACCGAGGGCCTCTTCTGCGAGCCGGCATCCGCTGCGTCGGTGGCCGGCGTGCTGAAACTCGCCGGGCAGGGGAAGGTCCCGCCACGCACGCGCATCGTGTGCGTCCTCACGGGCAGCGGGCTGAAGGACCCCGACACCGCCCTCGCCGCCGCGCCCAGGCCCACCGAGGTCGCACCCGACCTGGCCGAGATTGAGGGGGTGCTGGGATGGTAGGGAGCAAGGTCGTCGTGCGGGTTCCGGCCACCACGGCCAACCTGGGCCCTGGGTTTGACTGCCTGGGCATGGCCCTGGCGCTGTACAACACGGTTACGGTGCATGCCACCACGGGCGGGCTGAGCGTGCGGATTGAGGGCGAGGGGGCCGAAGACCTGCGCTGGGGCGAGGAGAACCGCGTGCTGCGGGCCATGCGTCTGGCGTTCCAGGAAGCGGGCGAGCGCCTGCCCGGCCTGTCCATTGAACTGCGGAACGAGATTCCCCTGGGGCGTGGCCTGGGGTCCAGCGCTGCGGCCACCGTGGGTGGGCTGGTGGCGGGCAACGCCCTGTGCGGCAACCCGCTGTCCACCGACCGCCTGCTGGCCCTGGCCACCCAGTTGGAGGGCCATCCGGACAACGTGGCGCCCGCGCTGCTGGGCGGGCTGGTCATCGCCGTGCAGGACGAGCGCGGGCTCATCTGCGAGCGGCTGGACGTCCCGCCGGACCTGACGGCTGCGCTGTTCGTGCCCGACTTCCCCATGCCCACTGCCGAGGCGCGCCGCGTGCTGCCGGCCCAGGTGTCCCGTGCCGACGCCGTGTTCAACATGGGGCGGGTAGCGTTGCTGGTCGCCGCCATCGCCCGCCGCCGCTACGACCTGCTGGATGTGGCCACGCGCGACCGCTTGCACCAGCCGTACCGCGAGGCCATCTTCCCGGCCATGCCTGCGCTGTTTGCGGCGGCGCGGGAGGCGGGGGCGCTGGGCGTGTTCCTCAGCGGCGCAGGCTCCACCATCATCGCCCTGTGCCGCGAGGATGCGCAGGGGGTGGCCAACGCCATGGCCCGCGCTGCCCAGCAACTGGACGTAACGGGACGGGCGCTCGTTGCCCCGCTGGCTGATGAGGGTGCGCAGGCCGAACTCACGCGGCCCTCTCGCCGAAGGCCGGGCAAGCAATCGGCTGCGGATCACTGGTGAGGGGGCATCTGAATCGCGAAATCCACGAAAGGGCGCGAAAGGTGCGAATGAGGCGGACACGCGCGGGGCTGAACCCCCGCGCTGAACGGGCGAAGCCCCCTTGGGGCTGGCCGCCCGCAGGGCTTTGCCCTTTCAGCCCGACGGCTTCAGCCTCGGGCGAAGGCGGGGTCGCGCGGGGCTAAACCCCCGCAGTGTGTAGGGGCGCAGCACGCTGGGCCCCTACCTCCCACCCGCAACCCGACAGCCTCGGGCGTGTGGCGCCGCGGCGGCGGTGTACACGCCGGACTCCTGCCCTGGGCCGCCAAATGCCCGCGCTACCTACTTGCTGACCGAGATCTTCTCCCAGAGCCAGCGTTGCGACGTGCTCGCGTCGGTCAGTTTGCGAAGCCCGGTCCCGTCGGCGTTCATGATCCAGATCGCCCATGTGCCCTCTCTGTCTGAACGGAACACGATCTGTCGGCCGTCGGCCGTCCACGTCGGATGCGCGTCGGTGCGCTCGTGGTTGGTCAGTTGCGTGATCCCGCTGCCGTCCACGTTGGCGACGTAGATTTCCCAGTTGCCGGTGCGATTGCCTGCAAAGGCGATTCTGCGACCGTCGGGGGACCAGGACGGGTTCATGTCGTTGGGATCCATCGTGATGCGCCGCTTGCCGGAGCCGTCGGCGTTGGCAATCATGATCCCGCAGTCGCCGCCTACGCAGCCCTTGTAGATGATCTGGCTGCTGTCAGGCGACCATGCTGGCTGCTCTCCATCCACCACCAGTCGGTACCCGGACCCGTCCGCGTTGATGGCGTAGATGTTGAACCGCCAGTTCACAAAATCGCCGGCCTGAAACAGGATGGTCTTCCCGTCGGGCGACCAGGTGGGGAATGCCGCGATGTCATCCCGGTAGATCACGCGCTTGTCGGTCCCGTCGGTGTTGACGATGGCAAAGCCGCCTGCTCGCCAGTCGTAGTACACGATTTGCTTCCCGTCTGGCGAGAAACTCGGCTCACTGGCATAATCCACGATCATCTTCTTGTCGGTCCCGTCCAGGTTCATGATCCACACCTGGTAGTGCCAACCCTCCACCCATATCGCATAACTGACCTTACCCTTCGCAACAGGGCGCGGGGTTGGCTTGGGCGTGTGGGTTGGCTCAGGGGTGAGCGTAGCCGTCGGCGTCGGCGTGTCGGTGGGCACGGGCGTCGGCGTCGCGGTTGGCTCAGCGGTGGAGGTAGGTGTCGGCGTCGGCGTGTCGGTGGGCACGGGCGTCGGCGACGCCAGCACCACTGGAGCCTTCACCCGGAAATCCAGCGTCCTGTCCAGTTTGCCGTTCAGGTAAATTTCCACCTTGTACGCGCCTTCGGGCCAGGGCGGCTCTCCTCTGTCCAGATGGAAATGCACCCTGCGCGTCCCGGAGACGCGGATTGTGGCCTCATCAATCACGTAGTTGGGCGTACTCGTGGCATCCACTGCGATCCAGACGGCCCGCACAGCGGTGTCCTCTGGAGCATTGGCAACGCTTACCACGCAGTGAAAACTGGGTGCGTCCGGTGAGTAGCGGTCGGTAACCCCAACTGGGTTGTAGTCGGCATCCACGTCCTCGGCGAGCTCGGCGCTCTTGATGGTGGCAGTGGTCAGAGATACGCGCCCCCCGCACGCGGCAAGGGAGAAGGCCAAGACCGCCACAAGCGCCAGGCCAATCGCAATCATGGCAACCTGCCTAACCCGTCCCGAAACGCGAATAGATTCCCAGGCGGGCGATGGTGCTCTATCTCTCATTTCCCTGCCTCCTTTGCGCAAGCGCGCGATGCATTCTTTCCCGCAACTTGAGCAAAGCCTAGCACGTTTCGGAGCGCGTGTCAAGCGTCGGATATCGGCTTCCCAAGCGGGCTGAAGGCCGCGCGTTCCCTCGCCCCCACGGGAGGTGCTAGGGCGGGGCGTTTGGATCGCGAAACGCGCGAAACCCGCGAAAGGGCGCGAAAGGCGCGATAGGTCGGGCGAGGCCGCCGCGCGGGGCTGAACCCCCGCGCTGAAAGAACGAAGCCCCGTTGGGGCTGGTAGCCCGCAGGGCTTGGCCCCTTTAGCCCGACGGCTTTGGCCTCGGGCGACGGCGGACACGCGCGGGGCTGAACCCCCGCGCTGAAAGAACGAAGCCCCCTTGGGGCTGGAATAGCCCGCAGGGCTTTGCCCCTTTAGCCCGACGGCTTTGGCCTCGGGCGACGGCGGACACGCGCGGGGCTAAACCCCCCGCGCTGAACGGGCCAAGCCCCGTTGGGGCTGGTAGCCCGCAGGGCTTCGCCCTTTCAGCCCGACGGCTTCAGCCTCGGGCAACGGCGGACACGCGCGGGGCCAAACCCCCGCGCTGAACGGGCCAAGCCCCGTTGGGGCTGGAATAGCCCGCAGGGCTTGGCCCCTTTAGCCCGACGGCTTTGGCCTCGGGCGACGGCGGACACGCGCGGGGCTGAACCCCCGCGCTGAAAGAACGAAGCCCCCTTGGGGCTGGAATAGCCCGCAGGGCTTCGCCCTTTCAGCCCGACGGCTTCAGCCTCGGGCAACGGCGGACACGCGCGGGGCTGAACCCCCGCGCTGAAACAGCCAAGCCCCCGTTGGGGCTGGTAGCCCGCAGGGCTTGGCCCCTTTAGCCCGACGGCTTTGGCCTCGGGCGACGGCGGACACGCGCGGGGCTGAACCCCCGCGCTGAAAGAACGAAGCCCCCTTGGGGCTGGAATAGCCCGCAGGGCTTGGCCCCTTTAGTGGTCCTCTCGCTAAATAGTTAGGATATCCTGTGAACGACCAATCCCCAAGCCTCCCAGCACAACCTGCTCCTGG